>NZ_DASWOT010000066.1:0-34507 GCF_036404235.1 Pseudomonas sp. | reverse complement strand
AGCCAGTGGGAGACGTTCTGGCGCAACGAGCTGTCGGGCTTCGAGCAGCCGACGAGGTTGCCATTTGACCGGACTCCGTCCCGGGAAGGGCAGGACTCCGTGATTGGCGACCGCATGCTATGCCTGGATGAGGCTCAGACTCGTCAATTGCAAAGCACGTTGCAGGCCAATCAGCTCACGGTCAATACGCTCGTTCAAGGCGCATGGGCGCTGCTGCTCAGCCGATACAGCGGTGAGCAGGATGTGGTGTTCGGGGTGACCGTGGCAGGCCGACCGGTCGAATTCCCTGAGATGCACAATACCGTTGGTTTGTTCATCAACAGCGTGCCGCTGCGGGTTCGCCTGCCTGACGTGCAGGTCGATATGACGGTCAAGGCGTGGCTGCAAGCCTTGCAGCAACACAACGTCACGCTACGCGAGCATGAACATCTGGCTCTGGTCACGATCCAGAGCCTGAGTGAGGTGGGCAAGGGCCAGCAGTTGTTCGAAAGCCTCTTCGTGTTCGAAAATGCGCCCGTTCAAGACAGTGTCGAACAGGGCGCCAGCGAGCTGAATATCAAAGCAGGCGATTCGCGTACTCACACTAACTACCCTATTACCGTGGTGATCTACCCCGGCCAGGTCCTCGGCTTGCATCTGTCCTACGATGAACGCTTCTTCGATGCGTTGACGATTGAGGCGATGCTTGATGAGTTCAGGCGGATCGTACTGGCCCTCGCCGGCGGGCTCGATCAGTCTTTCCACGGGCTACAGGACTGCACGCCTGTGGCGCTGGAGTCGCCTCGACAGGATGACCGGAACCTCTGTGATGAACCGGGCTATGCCCGTCGTTTTCGAGGCACTGTGGAGCGATTTGCCGAGCGGGTAGGCGCCCGTTGCATGGATCGGCAGTGGAGTTACGGGCAGCTCGATGAACTGAGCGATCATTGTGCTGCAGCCTTGCACCATGCGGGTGTCGTGGCGGATGAGCCTGTGGCGATTCTTGCGCCTCGTGATCTCCCGTTGCTGGGCATGGTGGTGTCCACCTTCAAGGTTGGAGCCGGTTACCTGGCACTGGACCCAGCACTGCCGTTGGCGCGGCAGGCGCAGGTGATGACCCATAGCGCCACGCGCTGGCTGATCTGTGCTCAGGCCAGTCTTGAGTCTGCACAAGCGCTACTGGGACAGATGATGGCGCCGCGGCCGCAGTTGTTGGTCTGGGAGCAACTCCTTGCCCAATCCCAGGCGCCCTGGAGCACAGCTCCGGTTGAGGGCGACATGGGCAAGCGATTGGCTTATGTCATCTTCACCTCGGGTTCGACGGGCGTTCCCAAAGGGGTGATGGTCGAGCAGGCAGGGATGCTGGGTAACCAGTTGAGCAAAATTCCTTATTTTGGGCTCAATGAGCATGACGTCATTGCCCAAACCGCCTCGCAGAGTTTCGATATCAGTGTCTGGCAACTGCTGACCGCAGGCTTGTGCGGTGCAACGGTCGATATCGTGCCGCAGGTAATTGCACAAGACCCCGAGGCTTTACTCCTACATGTCGCCAGGCATCGAATCACTCTTCTGGAAAGCGTACCGTCGCTCATTCAAGCATTCCTGGAACTGCCGCCGCTGGAACTGCCCAGCCTGCGTTATCTGCTGACCACAGGTGAGGCGATGGCCCCGGCGTTGGCCGCACGGTGGCTGGAGCGTTATCCGGACATTGTGTTGGTCAACGCTTACGGGCCAGCCGAATGTTCGGACGATGTAGCCTTGCACCGGGTTGTGCCTGAAGACTGTGATGCGCTGCATTTACCGGTGGGCCTGGCGACAGACCACAATCGCTTGTACGTCCTCAACGACAGGCTGGAGGCAATTCCCCGGCGTGCCACCGGTGAGCTGCATGTCGCCGGTGTCGGGGTAGGGCGCGGTTACCTGGCTGATCCGGTGCGTACGGCGCTGGCATTTGTGCCCAACCCCTATGGCACGGCTGGCGGTGAGCGCCTGTACCGTACCGGCGACCGGGTTCGCCAGCGAGGGGCAGACGGAGTGCTGGAGTTCATCGCAAGGACCGATCATCAGGTCAAAATCAGAGGCTACAGGATCGAGCCGGGCGAAATCGAAACTCGTCTTCGTACACATGAGGGCATTCAGGACTGCGTGGTGGTGGATGTCGAGGGACCGTCCGGGCGCCAGCTCGCCGCTTATATAGTGGTACGCCCAGAGGTTTGGGAAACCGCAACGCAGGTGTCCGTGCTTCGCGAGTTTCTCGGGCAAACCTTGCCTGAATACATGCTGCCAGCGTACTTCGTGGCGGTTGAGCGTTTGCCGCTTACACCCAACGGCAAGCTGGACAGAAAAGCATTGCCCAAGCCGGAGGTGCATGAGCTGCTTGACCGCTACGTGGCGCCTGTCACCCCGCTGGAGCACGAACTTGCACAGATTCTTTGTTCGGTACTGAAGGTGCCTCGTGTCGGTCGGCATGACAACTTTTTCGAACTGGGCGGTGACTCGATCGTCGCTATCCAGGTGGTCAGCCGTGCCCGTAAGGCAGGCATCCAGTTATCGCCCAAAGATCTCTTCCAGCGCCAGACTGTTGCGGCCCTGGCGACGGTGGCCAAGCATGGGGTATCTCAATGTGTCGACGACAAGGACGCCAGCGGGCGCTTCGGGCTGACGCCCATTCAGCGCCAGTTTTTCGAGGCGTCGATACCCGAGCGTCACTTCTGGAACCAGTCAGTGATGTTCCAGGTGCAACAGCCGCTGGACCCGGTGCTGCTCGAAAAGGCCTTGTGTGCCTTGGTGATTCAGCATCCATCGTTGCGAACGCGTTATGTACGTGAAGGCGAGGAATGGACCAGTGAATACGTCAGTGAGGCCGAGCAGCATCGGATGTGGGCGAGCGATCCTGTGCTTTGGGTCGAGCGGGCGGGTAATGCTAGCGCGCTTCGTGACCATGCGCAGCGGGCCCAACGCAGTTTGAGCCTGGAGCAGGGGCCGCTGTTACGGGGGTTGTTGGTCGATCTGGAGCAGGGCGAGCAGCGGTTGTTGCTGGCGATTCACCACATGGTGGTCGACGGTGTTTCCTGGCGCATCCTGCTCGATGATTTGCAGTCTGCCTACAAGTGCCTTGCCGACGGTGTGGCACCGGCTTGGGAGCACACCTCAAACAGTTTCAAAACCTGGGCTGAGCATTTGGCTGACTATGCGCGCAGCGTTGCGCTGCGCCAGGAGCAGGCCTACTGGACTTCCCATCTTCAAGATGCCCCTCGAGGTCTGCCTTACGACAACCCGAACGGGAGTCTGCAACACAAACATGCGCGCTATGTCACCTGTCAATTGACTGAGGCCGACACCCACCAGCTACTGCATCAAGCCCCCGCCGCTTATCGCACTCAGATCAACGATCTGCTGTTGACGGCTTTGGCTCGGGTTGTTTGCCGCTGGACCGGAAACGACCGTTCGCTGATCAAGCTGGAAGGGCACGGGCGTGAAGAACTCTTTGGCGCAATCGATGTGTCCAGGACGGTGGGCTGGTTCACCACGATGTACCCAGTCTGTCTGACGCCCTGCGCCGATGTTGGCGACTCGATCAAGGCGATAAAGGAGCAGTTGCGCGCCATTCCCCTCAAGGGCCTGGGCTATGGCGTGCTTAAGTATTTGGGTGATGCTGCTACGCGTCAGGTGCTCGATGAGCTTGCCGAACCGTTGATCACGTTCAACTACCTGGGGCAGTTCGACCAGGCGTTCGATGACAACAGCTTGCTGCGACCGGCCAGTGAGGACATCGGCGGCGACATGAGTGAGGCCGCCCCGATGGAGAACGCGTTGTGCATTAATGGGCAGGTCTACAACGGCTGCTTGAGTCTGACCTGGACCTACAGCGACCAGTGCTTTGAAGCGAGCACTGTCCAAGGGCTGGCCCGTGCCTTGGAGCTGGAGTTGCAGGCTATTGTCGTACACTGCGGCGGCGGGCGCTGCCTGGCCGCGACACCGACTGACTTCCCGCTGGCGCAAGTTACCCAGACCCAATTGGACAGCCTGCCGATTGACTTCGATACGATCGAAGATCTCTATGCGCTGAGCCCACTGCAAAAGGGCATGTTCTTCCACACGGCGGATGCGCAAGGCAGCGGCCAGTATGTCAACCACATGAGGGTTGATGTGCAGGGCCTGGACATAGAACGCTTCAAAATGGCTTGGCAAGGCGCTATAGACAATCACGAAGTGTTGCGTGCCAGTTACCTTTGGAGCGCATCGGCGCAGGAGCCGTTGCAGGTCATCAATCGCCAGGCGACGATGGCATTTTTTGAATACGACGGGCGTGATTGGGACATGCCCGAAGCCGCCCTGGATGCCTTGTGCGTAGATGACCGCAAACGAGGGTTCGACCTGGCGCAGCCGCCTCTGATGCGCCTGCACGCTGTACGCATGGGGCCGGATCGTCACCACTTGTTGTATAGCTTCCATCACATTCTGCTCGACGGCTGGAGCAACTTCCAACTATTGGGCGAAGTGCTGCAACGTTATGCAGGAGCAACGGTAGCTGCGCCGGTTACACGGTACCGGGATTACATCCATTGGCTCACCGAGCGATCATCGCACAAGAGTGAGGCTTTCTGGCGCGCGAGCGTTGCCTCGTTGAGTGAAGTGACACGCCTGACGCATAGCCTTAAAGGCGAGCCGGCCGATAGCAGCTTGTCCGATGTGCCGGGTCGGCTGCGCCACGCCTTGAGCGCCGAGCAGACCCGTCGTTTGGTGGTTTTTTGCCGCGAACAGCGGGTCACTGTCAATACATTGGTTCAGGCCGCCTGGCTGATCCTGCTCAGCCGTTACACCGGCAACGCCACCGTCGCGCTAGGCGCCACGGTGGCGGGGCGTCCGACTGATCTGGTCGGTGCAGAACAGCAAATGGGCAACTTCATCAATACCATTGCCGTTGTGTCCGAGGTGGTAGCCCAGCAACAGGTTGGGCCATGGTTACAGGCGCTTCAGCAATGGAACCTGGAGTCTCGGGAGCATGAGCACACGCCGCTGTATCACACCCAGCGCTGGGCCGGCAGCAGAGGCGAATCGCTGTTCGATACCTTGCTGGTGTTCGAAAACTATCCTGTTGCCGAGGCGCTTGAACAATCGGGTGGATCGGGCCTGACGTTCTCCAACGTACGTAACGAGGCGCGTGATAACTATCCGATTGCACTGCTGGTCGCCCTCGAACAATGCCTGGAGGTCAGCTTGCTGCATGATCGTGCGTTGGTCAGCGCCGAGGCGTCTGCACAGGTCATGGGACACTTCGTGCAATTGCTCGACGAACTGTGCGTCGACGCGCAACGCCCACTTGGCGAACTGCAAATGCTGACGCCCGCTGAGCGGGCCGCACGTTGCGCGGTATGGCAACACCAGGGGCTTACCCATCCGAGCGACCGAAGTGTCCATCGCCTGTTCGAGGCGCGGGTTGCGCAACAGCCGCAGGCGCGCGCACTGATCTTCGGTGAGCGAAGCCTGAGCTACGACGTATTGAATCGCCAGGCTAACCGATTGGCCCATCGGTTGATGAGCATGGGCGTCAAGCCGGAAGTTCGCGTGGCTATCGCGATGCAGCGCAGCGCCGAGCTGATGGTGAGCTTCCTGGCCGTACTCAAGGCTGGCGGCGCTTATGTCCCCCTGGACATCGAGTACCCCGAGGATCGACTGGCGTTCATGATGAACGACAGTCAGGCTGCGTTGCTGATCACCCAGACAGCACTGCTTGACCGCATGGTCATCGATCCCGCACTTGACGTGTTGCTGTTCGATGACGCGGACGCGTTCGCCAACTTCCCTGAATACAATCCGCAGGTTGAAATAGCTGAGCGCAATCTGGCCTATGTCATTTACACCTCGGGTTCGACAGGATTGCCCAAGGGGGTGGCCGTTGAGCATGGACCTCTGGCTACCCATAGTCTGGCTACCGGTGAACGTTACGAGATGACCCCGGCCGATTGTGAGCTGCACTACATGTCATTTGCATTTGATGGTGCCCACGAAGGGTGGATGCACCCGCTGATCAGCGGTGCCAGCGTGCTTATCCGCGACGACGAGCTTTGGACGCCGGAGCAGACCTACCAACAGATGCACCGTCATGGCGTCACTGTCGGGGTGTTCCCGCCCATTTATCTGCAGCAACTGGCTGAGCACGTGCAACGGGTGGGCAATCGGCCTGCCGTACGCGTGTACTGCTTCGGCGGCGACGCGGTGTCTCAGGCCAGCTACAACCTGGCCCGTGAAGTGCTGGACCCGGAATACATCTTCAACGGTTACGGACCTACCGAAACCGTTGTGACTCCGCTGATCTGGAAGGCTGGGCGCGACGACAATTGTGGAGCCGCTTACGCGCCGATAGGCGAACTGGTGGGCAGCCGCAGTGGGTTCATCCTCGATACCGATCTTGGCCTGCTTCCCACCGGCGTTTGCGGGGAGTTGTACCTGGGTGGGCACGGAGTTGCCCGTGGTTACCTGGGACGCCCGGGGCTTACGGCGGAGCGTTTCGTACCTGACCCGTTCACCACCGATGGCAGCCGGCTTTATCGCAGCGGTGACCTGACCCGCTATCGCTCGGATGACCTGGTCGAGTACCTGGGGCGTGTTGATTACCAGGTCAAGGTGCGTGGCTTTCGCATCGAGCTTGGCGAAATCGAGGCGCGGTTATTGGATCAACCGGATGTCCGCGAGGCGGTAGTGGTCGCTCGGGACGTGGCGGGGAGCAAGCAGTTGGCAGCCTATTTGGTCATGGACCCAGAGAAAGCTTCGGTGCCTGAGGACTCGCTGCGCGATGCTCTTAGCCAAGCCCTTCAACGTGTGTTGCCGGCTTATATGATGCCTTCGTGGTATGTCTTCCTTGAGCGGTTACCGCTGACACCCAACGGGAAATTGGATCGCCGGGGTTTACCTGAGCCGTCCGCGACCAACAGCTCTCACGCCTATCAGGCGCCGAAAAACGAAGCACAGCGCCAGTTGGTGAGCGTATGGGAACAGGTACTGCAGATCAGCCCTATTGGTGTAACCGATAACTTCTTCGAGTGCGGTGGCGATTCGATGCTCGGTATGCGGGTCGTTTCGTTGATCAATGCGTTGGATATTCCAGGCGTCTCGCCGCGCATGGCGGACTTGCTGCAAAGGCCGACGATCGTCCAGCTACTCGATACAGGAGGCACGTGTACAAACCTGCTGCCGATGAACCGGGCGGTATCCCAGGGTGCGCCTTTGTTCTGCATCCACGGCGGCTACGGCACAGTGTTCGATTATGATCACCTTGCCCGACGCCTGGATGGAAAGCGGCGTGTGATAGGGGTCCAGTCGGGGATGCTGTTTGACCCGGCTCGGCGCGAAGTGTCGCTCGCGGCCATGGCACGGCAGTACGTAGCGCAGATTCGCAGCTACCAGGCAGAAGGCCCGTATGCGCTGCTTGGATGGTCGCTGGGCGGTGCGCTGGCGATGTTGATGACATACGAGCTGGAGGCTCAAGGGCAGGAGGTCCAATTCCTGGGAATTGTCGACGGTTTTGTCCCTGATCCAGTGTTTGCCAGCGCCCCGGATGATTGGGAGCAAGACCTGAAAAGGTTTGTACAACTGGTGGCGCCGGATGCCGTTTACGGGCCACTCACCGAGCAGAGTTATTCTGAAGAAACGGTGTTGGCGCAGCTTAAGAAGTGCTTGGACAGCTCGGTGGATGGTGTACCTCGCTCTGACTATCTGGGCTTGACGGTCGAGGAGCTGACGAATGTGTTCCGGGTCATGCTCGAACTCAAGTCGCTGGCCCGGCAACAAGGCCCGTACCCACGGCTGAAAGCTCATGCGGCCTGTTGGTGGATCGAGGGGCGTGAACTGGAACGGGCGGCGTTCGTGGCTCAGACGGCACCGTGCAGGCAGGATAGCGTGGTGCGCGATGTCGACCACTACAGCATCCTGCAAAGCGAGCAGTTCTATCGTGATGTGCAAGCACTGATATGAACCAGGCCTCGGGCTGCGCAAGCGGCCTGAACTGAACAGCCCGTCCATGGGAAACCTGGACGGGCTTTTCTTTGGTGCGCCAGCGCGGCGGATACAAATCGACCGCCTATTCGATCCTGTTGTCGCGAGAATAGCCTTGGGCCTTGGCGCCTCATAAAACAAAACCCCGCAAACGAGGCGGGGTTAAAAAGCCAGGGTCTGTCGCCGTTTGATTGTGCGCAACCAAACGGCGACAGACCTGGTAGGGCTACTTAGAAGTCGTATCGAACCGTTAACGTCAGGTTACGAGGGTCGCCGTAATAGTTGTAGAAGGTCCGAGTACTGGCGGGGTCGCTGATACCGCTGTAGTACGTTTTGTCGAACACGTTGTTCAGGTTGAGTTGTGCATCAATGTGTTCGGTGGCTTTTACGCCGACCATCATGTCGAAAACGCTGTAGGCTTTTTGTTCTGTGCGGTGCTGCTCTCCATCGGTGCCGGTAAAGTTGTTGTAGATGGTGTTTTGACGGTACCAGTTACCGCCCACACGCCAGCGTTCCAGGTCGCCCTGCAGGTGATAAGTGGTCGCGACTTTAAATATATGACGAGGTAGGGACGTGTCGAACAAGGTTCCTTCGTTGTCCGGATCGTCGTCTTTTACGTATTTGGATTCGGTGAAGGTATATCCCGCTCCGATGTCCCAGTTAGGCGTGATAGCGCCTTGCAATTCCAGGTCGATCCCTTTGCTGCGGACCTTGCCGGAGGCCTCGTAGCATTCAAGATCACTTGATAGCCCGGCGCCGCAAGTTGTCGCCTTGGCACGGTTTTCCTGATCGATCTGGAAAATCGCCGCCGAGGCATTCAACGCACCGTCGAAGTATTCGCCTTTGATACCGATCTCATAGTTCTTGCCTTCGATAGGCTTGAGTATCTTGTTATCGGCACTGAGGTAGTTCTGAGGCTTGAAGATATCGGTATAACTGACATAGACCGAGTGGTGGTCATCCAGGTCGTAGATGAGCCCCGCGTACTTGGTAACATGCCGTGTGATTTTATAGGCGTCATCGGAGTACAACGAATGACCGTCAAAGTCATACCAATCCAGTCGGCTGCCGAGTATCAGTTTCAACGGGTCTGCCAGGCTTAGCCGTGTGGTGACGTAAGCGCTTTTCTGGTTTTCCTCATTGGTCAGGAACCAGGCATTCTTGTTCGGATAGGGGCGCGCGACGGTGCTGGAACTCCAGGTATCGATATTCAGCCCGGTAGCTGTGGTGATTCCCCCCCCGTGGCCGTCAAACATGCCTTTGCGTTGACTGGCGCCGACCACTAACTCGTGCTCGCGACCCAGCAATTGAAAAGGGCCACTGGTGTAAAGGTCATAACTGCTTTGATCGTCCACGTAGCTGTAGTCGCCGGTGGACTGGTTGTAGCCGCTGGTATCGTCAGTCGTGGATCGATAGAGGTAGCTGGCCAGGTAATTCAGCCGCGACCAGATTTTGGTAGCCGATGCGTTGATTTTCCAGCCGTTGTTCAGGTTGTGCTCAAGTCCGACAAAGGCCGTGTCGCTGTGTTTGTCCCAGTATTCCCAGTCGTTGCCCAGGTAGGTCGAGCGCGACAGATTCAGGTCATTACCGTTCGTGGCAATGGGCAGGCCACCCCAGGAGTTGGTGTTGTTGTCATTGAGGCTGGAGGCCGACAAGGTCAGGGTCGTGTCATCCGTGAGGTCGGCTTCGACGATGCCATAGAACAGCCCGCGTTCGTTATCGACCTTGTCCTGAAAGCTTTTGTTGTCCTGATACACCGTCACTAGTCGGCCGCGTACGTTACCGCTTTCGCTCAACGAGCCCGAGGCGTCGAACTCCGTGCGATATCGATCCCAGGACCCTGCGCTGCCGGTGATGCTGACCTTGGTGTCCTTGGTCGGGCGCTTGCGTACGAGGTTGATCGCGGCGGCCGGGTTACCCGCGCCCTGCATCAAGCCGGTAGCACCGCGCACCACTTCGACGCGGTCGTAGATCGCCAGGTCAGCCATCAACAGGTCATGGGACAGGTACGAGGTGGAGATGCTCGACGGCAAGCCGTCGTACATGATGTTGTCGATCTCAAAGCCGCGGGAGAAATAGGTTTGGCGCTGTGGGGCGTCTTTATTGAGTATCAGTCCGGGGGTGTTTTTCACCACATCGTTCAGGTTGGTCATATGCTGATCGTCCATACGCTGGCGCGTCAGGACCGTCACGGACTGGGGTGTTTCGCGCAGCGACAACGGTAGCTTCGTCGCGGTCTGCATGCTGCCCGTGGTGTAGGAACCGGTCTGTTCGGTGTTCGCGCCCAGCCCGGCTCCGGTGACATGGGTGGCCCCCAGTTCCAACGCCGCGCCTTCGCCAGGCAGTGTCAGGGTCAGCGTATTACCCTGCAGGCTGAACGAAATGCCGGTTCCACCGAGTATCGAGGCGATGGCGTTTTCAGGTTCCATCGATCCCTTCACTGCTGTGCTACGGCGGTTTTCCACCACGCTGGGGCTGTACAGCACCTGAATGTTGGCTTGCCGGCCAAATTCGGTCAGCGCCGTGCTCAGCGATTGCCCGGGAATATCGAAGGCCACTTGTTGGGCCTGCGCGGTAACAGCCACAAGCATCGTGGTCAGGCCGGCAAGGGCGAAGAGTCGGGGTTTGCGCACGGTGTGGCACACAATTAAGGCCCGAGCAATCGGGCTCAGTGGGTTGGTTGACATGGGTGCTCTCTATGTGTGGTGGCGTTTCTAATGTTGGAAGGGATAGCGAAAGTATCCATTGGACGCACCAGACTGAGAAAACCGGAACGAGAATGGCTCGCTTTCGTGTTTCTGTACCAAAAAAACAGTCGCCGGTTGCGCAAAGGCGCTTCAGTCCGGTGAAAGCACATTGAATTCAACGTCCGCAAGCCGTACCAACCCCTCGCTCAATGCGGGAAAGAGACTGCGGTTGAAGTTGTTCCAGCGCAGTTCGAGGATAGTGTTCTGCGGTTCGATCCTCGTGTTGAGTACGTCATGGATGACCTCTCCGGAGTCGATACCGTTGTCCATGTAATGGAAGGATGCACCGGTCATGTCCAGGACTGGCGCCTCGATTTCCTGGCGAGTGCTCCAATTGATGACCTTGCGCCCCCGGGCGCCGTACAGGGCATCCCAGGTTGCGTACGCGCCGCGCCGTTCATACGGGGATTCAAGGCGGGTTATGCCGGGGTGAATGTTGACCATCTTGCGGTAATACGGGCTACCAGGGCGTACCAGTTCGTCGAGGATGACCAGCAAGCCATCGACCACGACCAGTTCAATCTGCATGGCTTGTAGTTGATGCAGCAGACGTTGTTCGAAATCATGCTTGCCGGCAGGGCGCTCGGGCGAATTGAGTGGCAAGCGCCGATACGTCGAAGGGATCGAGATAAGCAGATCATTCACCCTGCGTCCTTGAACCTTGAGTTCAGGCGGGTAGAACCAACCCTGTCCCTCGCTGCTACTCAAACCATACTCAGCGAGGCTTTCGCGGTCTCTTGGGGAGTCTGCATCGTCGTCGTAGATCACCATTTCCAGGCTATAGAGTTCGCCCAGGTCGGTCTCGTTGAGCTGTTCGACAAGGTACTCCAGCACCGATTTCATATAGCGCTGTTCGTTCTTATACACAACAGCTTGTCCCGCCTTGTCGGCTGCGGCGTTACGCAGGGACCAGAGGTAAGCGATTTTCTTTTTGCTCATGGTGAGTGTCCTTGAGAAAAGGGGTGTCAGACCGGCTGCAGGACTGAAGGGTCGACGCGTTCGGCAGCCACACGTCCCTTGTCCATCCGGATTAATTGGTCGGCGATATGGAAATAACGGTCATCGTGGGAAATCACGATCACGGTGCGGCCCTGGCGTTTCATCTCTGGCAGCAACTCGGTGTAGAACACGCGTCGAAATGCCGGGTCCTGATCGGCGGCCCACTCGTCGAACACCAGGATCGGCCGCTCATCGAGCCAGGCGTTGACCAGGGCCAGGCGTTTGCGTTGACCGGTGGACAGCGCCGTGGTGCTGTAGCCGCCATCCACCAGGCTGACCTTATGGGCAATATCCAGACGTTCGAGATAGCGGCTGACCAACTCGGGTTTGTCCTGTGCGCCGGGGCTCAGATCATCGAACAAGTGGTGGTCGGCGAAGATGGTGGTGAACAGTTGCCGGTAGTCGTCACGCTGGACATCGCCGATGCATTGCCCGTCCAGACGGATCTCGCCGGCTTGCGGTGGATAGAGGCCCAGTAACAGCTTGATTAGAGACGTCTTGCCGCAGCCGTTTTCGCCAACAATGAACAGAATCTCGCCACGTTGCACTTTGAGGTCCACCGGGCCCAGGCAGAAGGGTTCGCTACCTTCCACGACCGGGTAGTCGTAACGCACATTGTGCAGTTGGATGCAGTCGAACGACGATGGCTTCTGGGGTTCGCCAGGTTGGCCCTGGGCCTCGGGGGAGGAAAAGCGCCAGGACAACTCAGCCACTCGGCTCAGGGCGATGCATGCCCGGTTGACCATTGGCAGGTTGATCACCAACTGTTCCAGGGGCCCTTTCATGTACAACATCACCAGCACGAAGCCGCCCAGCACTGTGCGCTCCGCGGCAGGCCAGAGCACCTGGAAGGCGATGGCCAGGCCGATCACCGCGAAAAACAGCATCGAGCCAAAGGTTTCTGCGCTGATGAAGATGTTCGCCGCGCGGATATTGGCCTGGGCAATCCGCTCGGTGACACCGTTTATCAACTGATCCCGCATGTTCCAGCGGCGTGGTCGCTGGATTCGCAGCTCCTTCGCCCCATCGGTGATCGATTGGTAGTAGCTTTGCAACTCGTCTTCACCATCACGTGCCTGGGTCAGGCACACATTCCCGAAGCGCTGGGCAACGTATTGGGCGCCCACACCGATCAGCACGGTGATCACCGTCAACAGCAGGATTTGCCACGACAGCACGGCCAGATAGCACAGGCAGGCCAGGGTCACCGTAAAGGCGATCACCATTGGCGCCACCGACAAGGCGAAGGTGCTGATGGTGGTGACGTCGTTGAGCAGGATCGGAATGAGTCGGTGACTCTGGAAACGTTCCAACTGTTCGATCGGCGCTGCCAGTACCTTGCCCGCCAGCTCCCGGCGCAGGTTGCGCACCACCCGTTGACCGACGTAATTGGTCAAAAGACGCGATCCGGTCGAACACACCAGCGTCAGCAAGCAGAAGCCGGCGAACTGTAGCGCCAGCAGGGCGGTCGCCCCAGCTTGCTCGTTCATCGCGCGGTTGATGGTCGCCAGCAGCGCGGTCACGCTCAGTCCGCTGACCACGCCCATCACGATGGAGGCGAGCACCGCTAGCCAGAAAGGCTTGAGAATGCGCCAAGTCTCGTGGGCCAGACTGTTCACAGTAATGGTCATATCGAAGTCTCGGTGAGCCGATCAGTGGGGGATGTCATCGTTGCGCTCAGAGGCTCGCCAATGCAGGCATTGATTGCTCAACGTGATGACTGGCGTTAAGTGCATACAACGCCCGCCCAATTTCCTCGCTGCGTGCAGGCAGCACGGACAACAAGGTGTCGCTCAGTCCATGGGAGGCTTCGCAGAAGCCTTGCAAGAAGACCGCAGCCTTGAGGTCCGGGCTGGTCAGTGCGCGGTAATGGCGATCGACTTCGTACTGTTTGAGGTGCTGTTCCACCGGGGCTAACAGATCGCGGTGCGAGCGGCGGTCGTAGCCGGTAGCCAGGATCACCGCATCGTAACGGTGCTGGCATCGGTCACCGGTGGTCAGGTCTTGCAAGATCAGTTCGATACCTTGTTCAGTGGCACAGGCCGCGTCGATCTGCTGCCGGCAAAGTACGTGTTGGCGATAGTTTTTCGACACTTTCTGGCGGTAGAGAATGCCGTAGATGCGCTCGATCAACTGCGGGTCGACCACCGAATAATTGGTGTTGTGGAACTCCTGCAGCAGTTTGCTGCGCTGCTGCGGCGGCTGATCGAAAACCAGGTCGGTATAGACGGGCGAGAAGATGTCGTTCACGAACGGGGTGTCGTCGGCAGGCTTGAGCGCAGAGCCGCGCACGATCATGTCGACGCTGGCGGCAGGGTAGTTATCATGCAGGTCGATGAAGGCTTCCGCAGCGCTTTGTCCGGACCCGACCACAGCGATGCGGGTCGGTACGCCCCTGGTGCAGGGCAGCGTCTGGATCCGGTTCAGGTAGTGGGCATGATGGAATACGCGAGGGTCGTCCTTAAGGCTTGTGAAGGGTTCGACGATGCGCGGTGTCCCGCCGCTGCCGACCACCACCGCATAGGTATGACGAGCCTGCTCGCGTCCTTGCCGGTCGCGGGTGATTACGCGTAGGTAATCGCCATTCTCGGACGGCTCGATGCGCAGTACCTCTTGGCCATAATGGGCTTGATCGTCGAAGTGGCTGGCGACCCAGCAGAGATAGTCATTGAACTCCATTCTCGATGGATAGAAAGTTCCCAGGTTGATGAAGTCCACCAGGCGCCCATGCCGATGCAGATAGTTGACGAAACTGTACGGGCTGGTGGGATTGCGCAGTGAAACCAGATCCTTGAGGAAGGAAATCTGCATTTCGCTTTGGCTGACCAGCGTATTGCCGTGCCAGCGATAATCGGCCTGCTTTTCCAGGAACACGCTGTCGAGGATACGTCCCTCGCTCTGTGCAAGTTCCTCCAGGGCGATGGCCAAGGCCAGGTTGGAGGGGCCGAAACCCACACCGATGACGTCATGTATGGTCTTGTTGTGGAGGGTATTCATCGCGAGGCTCCTTGACGGACGGGATTCGATGTCATGCGTGCTGCATGACAGTAAAAAAGGTGTCGAGAAAGGCTTTCATCTGTTCGGCGGTGCCGACGGTCACGCGCATCCAGTTGGGCCACGCTTCGAATACTCGGCCCACCCTGACGCCACGCTCAGCCATTGCGCGGATCACAGGCGCGGCTGGGTGCCCGAGGTCGATCATGAAGCAGTTCGCCCGAGCGTCGGTGCAGCGGTAACCGGCCGCCTGCAAATGTTGGGTGGTCTCGCGCAGGATGTGTTGGTTAGTGGCCTTGCGTTCGGCCACCAGGCCTGATTGCTTTAGGCTGGCGATTGCGCCAAGGCTGGCGCTTACTGAAATGAAGTTGTGGCCGTTGAGTATCTCCAGGCTCTTGAGTACCTGAGGCTTGGCGATTGCCAGGCCCAGCCGCGCGCCGGCCATGCCGTAGAGCTTGGAAAAGGTGCGCAATACCATGACGTTGTCGTGTTCGACAGCCAGGTTCAAGCAAGGTGGGGCATCGGAGAAATGGATATAGGCTTCGTCGATGATCGCCAGGCAGCCCGGGGGCTTGTGGCTGACCAGGTGCTCGATATCGGCGTATGGCGTCAGCGTGCCGGTAGGGTTGTTCGGATTGCACAGGTAGATCACCCCAGCCTGAACGTCCGCCGCGAGCATGCCGCGCACGTTGTGGGCATGGTTTTCATCCAACGGGACTTCGTGGACCTTGGCGCCGACGTCTTCGGCGCCATTGCCCACCGAGTCGTAGGTGGGCGCGGCGGTGACTACGCTCCGCGCCCCGGCATAACGTGCCAGGGCGTACTGCAATGGCGAGCGCGTACCGCAGAACGCCGCCACATGGTCGCTGGGCAGATGATTCTGCTCGGCGAACAGTTCGATCAGGCGCACCTGTTGTTCGTAGTAGTAACGCCCGCTCTGCCGGGCGCCCAGCTCCATGGCTTTCACCGCAGGCGCGCAGGGGCCATAGGGGCTCTCGTTGTAGTCCAGGCGGATGACATCATCGCCAAAGATCGGGTCGACGTTGCTATGTTGGCGTTCATCCTTGGCCCAGGCGGGTAAGGCGGACGCCAGGCTGGCTAGGGTCGCGGCGGTAACAAAATGGCGGCGGCTGAAGTCGGTCATGGGTGACTCTCCTTGTTCGTGTTCAGTCCTTGTTGGCACCGTTGAGGTTGCGAGCCACGCGAAAGCCCAACCAGTCTCCGCGCACTTGTGGTTCACGTTCGTTGCGGTTGCCCGAGCGGGAGAAAATCGGCGGTTCGATCCAGTCGTTGCCGCGAATCTGTCGGTGCTCGCAGGTACCCCCTGTGGTCCAGGCGCTGCCATCGTTGGGAGCGCCTATGTAGTCGGTATGCCAGCAGTCCTCAAGCCACTCATAGACGTTTCCGTGCATGTCATAAACGCCGAACGCGTTGGCCGCAAAGCTCCCCACTGGGGCTGTGTAGGTATACCCATCCTTGGGGCCGTAGCCGTTGGCGTGCTCGGTAATCTGGTAGCCGCCGGCCTTGTCAAATGGGAACGGGAAGGGGCCGGTGGAGCCCGCTCGGGCTGCGTATTCGCGCTCGGACTCGCTGAGCATGCGATAGGGCTGGCCGGTTTTCTTCGCCAGCCAGCCAATGTAGCTGCGGGCCTCTTCCCAGGTCATGCACACCGCTGGCTGGCGAGGACCCTGTGGATAGCTGGGTTTGCCGTTCTTGCACAGGCGACCAGGGCGATCGTCGCCGTCTGGCAGCACCACACCGGTGTCCTGGGTGTACGCCTGCCATTGTTCGGCGGTGACATGGAAGCGGCTGATGGCGAAGGGCTCGGCGAACGTCACCTCATGCAGCGGGCCTTCGTCGGACTGGCGGCCCATTTCGTCGTCGGGGACGCCCATGGTGTAGCTGCCAGCCGGCAGCACCACCATTTCCGGGCAATCCTTGCAGTCCTTGAATACCTTGCCGGGCTCGGTCGGGTCTGCAGCAAAGGCTTTGACCGAGAGCAAGAGGCAAGCCAGGGCGACGAGTGCGTTCAAGCGTTTCATGAAGGTCCTTAAGGGTGTTGGGCGACGGGGTTGGCCGGCTTCGACGCCGCTTGGACGGCTTCCCATACGCGCAGGAAGTTGCCGCCCCAGAGCTTGGCGATGTCTTCGTCGGAGTAGCCGCGCTGCATCAGCTCGGCGGTGACGTTGCGGTTGTCGCCGACGTTCTGCCAGCCGATCAGGCCGCCGCCGTCGTTGAAGTCAGAGCTGATGCCCACGTGGTCGATGCCGATTTTCTTTACCGTGTAATCGATGGAGTCGACGTAGTCGGCCACGGTGGCTTCCGGCTCCTGGCCGAGGATGTCGTAGAACGGCGTGAGGTACTCGCCGAACTTTTTCTCCGACCAGATGGAGAACACCGGGTCGGTAGTCGTACCCATTTGCGTCTGGTTCTGCACGTCGGGCAGATGGAAGCGGGCACGCAGTTCGTTCATTTTGGCGATGGTCTCGCGGGAGAACGGCTTGAGGTATTTCGAGTAGCCGACGATGTTGACCAGGCCGTCGGTGGCCTTGATGTTGGCAAGGTCGGCGTCGCTGAGGTTGCGGCGGATGTCCATCATGGCTTGCACGCCCGTGTGCGAGGCGAGCACCGGGGCGCGACTTAGGTGGGTGACTTGGGTGAGGGCCTGGCTGGACATCTGCGAGACGTCGATGACCACGCCCAGGTCGTTGAGCCTGGACACGGCGCGGCGGCCGAGGTCGGAGAGTCCGCCCAGAGGATCGACCGAGTCGCCGAGGAACGGCAGTGGCCTTGCCGAGTCGGTCCAGCTGTTGTTGCCGACGTAGCCGGGGCCGAATACCCGTACGCCGCGGGCGGCCCAGAAGTCGAGCTTGTCGATGTCGTCGCCCAGCGGCGCGGCATTGAGCATGCTCAAGACAATGGCGAACTTGCCTTCGCCGGCCAGGCGTCGGAAGTCGGCAGCGGTGTAGGCGATGCCTGCCTGGTCGGGGAAGTCCTTGGCGATGCTGGTGATGATGCGGTAGCGCACTTCCAGCTCGTTGGCCATGGCTGCTTGAAAACCGGGAGTAGGGCGGTGCGGCCAGTTGGGGCCGCTCCAGAATTCCGGCCACGACCAGATGGCGATTGAAGCGCCGCGCAGGCGGCCTTTACCGGCCTTGATCAAGTCGAACTGAGTAGGGCCATCGCGGTTGGCTTCTTCGCCGTCGCTGCCGTAGGTCAGGGGCACGTCGAGGTGTCCATCCAGCGACAGGATGCGTTCCTGCAGGGCGTTGGCGCGCTGTTCGATCTCGCGGCTATACGGATGCGCCTCGCGGTACACCCAGTACCACCAGGTGCCAGCCCCGGCGACCAGCGCCAGCAGAATCATGAGCGCCACTGCCCACGGCCATTTGCGCGATAGAAGAGGGTGTTTCGTCATTGCTTTCTCGACCCGCCTGCCGACAGCCCTATGCCGTTCGAACTTGTTGGATGAGACGAGCTGTGTCGCAGAGAATTTACCCAGTGGCTAAATCGCCTCGGCAACCATTCGTTTTTGCTGCAGTAGTCACGTAATGAGTACAGTGAATGAAGGTGTCGCGTCGAAGGATGCTGGCCGGCCTAGTGGCCGCTGGCATAGTGCTGCCGGCCGGGTATTACGCTCGCCGGCAGTGGCAGCAGGAGCAGGAGGCGCAATTGAACTCCGACGAGCCCGGGGTGCCGGTTGCCGATTTGCCCAACGCCTTGCTGGGTGAGCGTCTTGTAGGCATCTGGGACTGGCAGCTGGTGGGCGATACGCACCTGTTGCCGGAGCTGGCGCAGCCGCTGGAGTTGATTCTCGATGTAGGGCAAAACGCGCGGGCCGTACGCGGTTATTTAGGGCGGGCGCCCTATGGAGATGAAGGCTTGCAGGTGTATGGGCGGTTGGAGGCCGATAAGCTGCCGACGCTGCGCTGGAAGATGATCTCGCCATCGGGACAAGCTTATGACTGCGAGGCAGTGCTTGATGAGATATGGGGTGTGTGGAGCGAAGGTGGCGGTGGTGCGACGATCAGTGGGCAGATCCGTGTCGCCGGTACGCAGGCTGGATTCTCGGGGCCGCAAGCACGTTTTGTGGTGGTGCGTCGCGGCTTTGTGCAGGCCCTTGAGCGCCTACCCTACGCCCCTGCACTGCACGAGGATCTGATCTCGCCGCAGCGCCGCTATTTTCATCAACTGTGGCACGCCAGCCGTGATCGCTGGCATCGCCTCGACGAGACGCGGCGCCAGTCCATTCGTGCCTTGGGCTGGCAGGTCGGGGTGCCCGGCAAGGAGCGCAGTGCGCGTGATCATGATCGTCATGGCAATGGTTCGGGCGAGGACTTTCTGTTCATGCACCGGCACATGCTGCAGGGTGTGCGCCAGGTTCAGGATCTGCGCTCTTGGGCGTGCATCCCGCCGCCGCGTCCAGCTATCGGCCAGGGGGTGCAGGCCTTTGTCGATTACCTCAGCAACCGCGATGGCTACAGCGTGCCGCCCGGTTGGGTGGCGGACGATGATGAGCACTTCAGCCAATGGTTGTATTACATCAAGAGTAGCGAAGGACTTTACGCGAACTTCCAACTGTGGGAAGCGCAACTGCACGACCCACAGTACCTCAGCACCTTGTGCCTGGGAGAGCTGGGCTCACGTATTGAATTAGGTATTCACGACTGGCTGCACATGCGCTGGGCAGCGCTGGGACGCGATCCGGACTCGGGCTATCCGATGGTTTATGCACGGCGCAGTTATGACTTTGCCGAGCGCTGGTTTCGTCCGGAAAACGACTTTCTAGGTGACCCGTTTTCTTCCCATGTGAACCCGGTGTTCTGGGCTTTCCATGGCTGGATCGATGATCGTCTCAATGATTGGTTTCTGGCCCATCAACAGGCTCATCCTGGTGAGGTGCAGCACAAGACCGTCAACGGTATTCCCTGGTTCGCGCCGGGGCCTTGGGTGCGTGTCGCCGAACCTTGGCTGGGGCCGTCCAGTGAAGGCTGTGGCGCTTGGGGGTTGGGCAACGGCGGTGGTAGCGACAAGCTCGATATCGAGACGATGAAGCTGGCGTTGCAGATTATTTTCAGTCCGGACCAAGAGGCTGATCGTCTCACCGGACGGCTACCGCGTCGGCCGTGGTATGGCCGTCACCTGGCAGCCGGGCCAACCAAGGATCATCTTTGATGCGTGCCGGTTTTGGGTTTCAGGGGTGACCTTAACCTTCTAGCGAGGGCGTTTGCCCCTCGCTACGGATGGTGCTTTAGACCATAGGCTAGTGTGCGTTGGCTGTAACGGCCTCTTGGCCATTCCATCCTCCACCTAACGCCTTGTACAACGCCACACTGGCCTGCAACCGCTGTTGTCGCAGTTGCACTCGGTCAGCTTGCGCCGCGAATAGACTTCGTTGCGCCTCCAGTACACTCAGTAAATCCTCCGCTCCCGCGCGATACCGACTCTGAGCCAGATCGAACGCCCGTTGTGCCTGATTCAGTTCCTCGGCCTGCCAGCGGGCCTGGCGATCCAGGCCATCAACGCTGTTCAGGGCTTTTTCCACTTCGCCAAAGCTGGTGATCAGCACCCCACGATAGCTTTCCAATAGTTCTTCCTGACGGGCGACAGCCTTGTCACGCTCGGCGCGCAGTTGGCCATTGTTGAAGATCGGCGCTGTAAGACCGGCGCCCAGATTGAGAACCGGGTTGCGTAGTAGGTCGATGGCCTGTTGATCGCCGGTGGCCAGGGTGGCAGTCAGGCTCAATTTTGGGAACAATGCGGCGCGGGCGACGCCAACATCTGCCTGCGCCGCCGCCAGACGCGCTTCGGCGCTGGCAATGTCCGGGCGTCGAGTCAGTAACTGGCTGGGGATGCCAGCATCGATGCTGGGGCCTTGAAGTTGCTCGAAGGGTTGCTCGACCAGTTGCAACTGCTGGACCGGCTGACCCAGCAAGGTGGCCAGGGTGATTAGCGCATCGCGGGCCTGCTGTCGATACAACGGCAACTGGCGCTGCTGGTTGGCCACCAGGCTCTGCTGTTGCGCCAGCTCCAGCGCAGTGGCGGAGCCCGCTTGATAGCGGTTGCGCACCAGCCGCAGCACGTCGTCGGCGTTACGTAGGTTGAGCTCGGCGATGCGTGCCTGTTCGCGGGCGGCGAGGGCGCTGACGTAGGTGTCGGCGACGCTGCCCAGTAGGCTCAGTTCCAGGGTGTCGCGATCGAAGCCCGTGGCCTCCAGGCCAAAGCGCGCACTGTCGCGGGCGGCGGCGTTGCCACCCCAGAAATCCACCTCGTAGCTGGCAGTCAGGCCCGTGTCGAAATACTTGTAGGTGCGCTCGCTGTTGGATGTGTCCAGCTCACTGTAGCCTTGGCCCTTGAGCAGACGCTGTCGGTAGGCGTCGACCCCTGCGTCAAGTTTGGGCAGCAGCGTACCGCCAGCGATGCGCACATCGGCGCGGGCCTGGCGGATGCGGGCCATGGCAGCCTTGAGGTCGTAGCTGCCCTGGCGTGCCTGATCGACGAGTTGGACAAGCTGGGGGCTGCCAAAGGTGGCCCACCATTGTCGGTTGCTGGCCGCGTCGGTGCTGCTGGCGGTGCTGGTCTGCCAACTCGGCGGTGCGGCAATGCCACTGTCCAGGCGTGCCGGTGTCTGGCTGCAGGCGCTGACCAATACAAGAAGGGGGAGCAGGGGAGCTTTAGTCATGGTCATTCACTGGTCAGGGCGGCCACGGGGTCGAGTCTGGCGGCTTTGCGGGCGGGCATGAATCCGAAGATCACGCCGGTGGCGACCGAGCAGGCGAAGGCGCCGAGTATGGCTAGCATGGAAAACACCACGGCAATATTGCCCAGGGTCAGGGCGCCTCCGATCAGTAGCGCCAGCGCGACGCCAATGACCCCGCCCACCAGCGACAACACCACTGCTTCGGTGAGGAACTGGCGCAGGATATCGCGCTGGCGCGCTCCGGTGGCGATGCGGATACCGATCTCGCGGGTGCGTTCGCGCACGGTCATGAGCATCACGTTCATGACGCCGATGCCGCCTACCAGCAGCGAGATCGCAGCAATTGCGCCAAGCATCAGCGACAGGCCGTTGCGGGTCTGGGCTTCGGCCTGAATCAGCGCGGCGCTGTTATCAATTTCAAAATCATGCACGCCGTTATGCAGGCGCAGCATGAGGTTGCGAATGGCCTGTTCGGCTTCATTGACCATGGTGCTGTCAGCGGCGCCGATGATCACGTATTCAGGGTATTGAGTGCCGGTCAGGCGAATGCTCGCCGCCGAATAGGGAATGGCGATACGTAGGTCGTTGCGTTGGTTGGCGCCGCTGGAGCCCTTGCTGATCAGCACGCCAATGATTTGGAATGGCACGTTCTCAATCAGGATGTACTGGCCAATGGGGTTCTGACCCTCGACGAAGAGTTTCTTGCGCACTTCAGAGCCGATCACCGCGACTGCGGCGCCGGTCGCCATGTCGGTGTCGGTGAAGAAGCTGCCTTCGCTCACCGGCCAGTTCAGCAGCGTAGGGAAGGCTGGTGTGTAGCCGCCGATGGTCGAGGTCATGTCGCGGTTGCCGTAGCGCACCTGCGCCGATACGGTCATGGCTGGCATGATGCTCTTCACTTGCGGGAGTTCGGCCAGGGCCTGGACGTCGCTCAGGCGGATGTCGCCTGGGGGCGTGCGGGGTGTCGGTGATGAGCCGTTCATATAGAGAATATTGGAGCCGAAGGCACCCATTTGCGCCATGACTTGGCGCTTGCTGCCCTCGCCGACGGCGAGCATGACCACCACCGAGGCGACGCCGATGATGATGCCCAGCAAGGTCAGCGCGGTACGCATGCGGTTGTTCCACATCACCCGCCAAGCCGCATGCAAGGCATCGCGGGTTTCGCCGACCCAGTCGCCGTGGTCGTTGTGGACGCGGCCTCGGCGCTGGCGTAGGTCTTCGGCTTGCAAGGCGCCTGGCGGCGGCGCCAGATCGGTTGGACCACAGCCGCTGTCGCTGATCACCTCTCCGTCACGTATCTCAATGATGCGTTGGGCGCGAGCGGCGACATCGCGATCATGGGTGATCAGTATCACCACGTGGCCCTGCTGGGCGAGCTCATCAAGCAGGTTCATCACCTCGGCGCCGCTGTGGCTGTCGAGTGCTCCTGTGGGTTCGTCGGCGAGGATGATGTGGCCGCCGTTCATCAACGCGCGGGCGATGGAAACCCGCTGTTGCTGGCCGCCGGACAACTGCCGCGGCCGATTGCCGGTACGCTCACCCAGACCCAGGCGCTGCAGCAGGGCCGTTGCTCGTTCCGCTCGCGGACCCGCCGGAGTGCCGGCGTAGATGGCAGGCATCTCGACATTTTCCTGAGCCGATGCCGAGGGGATCAGGTGGTAGCCCTGGAACACGAAACCGAAGGCTTCGCGGCGCAGCCAGGCAAGCTCGTCGTTGCTGAAGTTGGCAACGTCTTCGCCGGCGAAGCGATACTGCCCGGCGCTGGGTCTGTCGAGGCAGCCGAGGATGTTCATCAGGGTTGATTTGCCTGAGCCCGAGGTGCCGACGATGGCGATGAATTCACCGGCATGGATGGCCAGGTCGATGCCACGCAGCACCTCGACTCGCGGGCTGTCACCGCCGCCATAGGATTTGCGGATGCCACAGAGTTCGATCAGCGCAGTGTTCATTCAGCCGCGCTGCCGGCAGGGTTGACCAGCAACTTGTCGCCTTCTTCAAGACCATCAAGGATCTGCATGCGCAGTCGGTTGTTCATACCGGTACGCACCTGGCGTCGTTGCACTTGTCCATTCGCGGCGAGGACCTGGACCTGTTGCTCACCCCCGGCATTGCCCGGTCCCTGAAACGCGGCAATCGGTGCGGTCAGTACGTTCTGGGCGCTGGCATTGATGAAGAACACCTGTGCTGTCATGTCTGCCATCAAGGCATTGTCGGCGTTCTCCACATCCAGCAGCACGGTATAAAGCACCACGCGACCACTACCGCCGCCGCCACTGGCGCTGCCGGTCCCCCCGCTGGCGGCTGCCGGGCTGCCACCGCCCTGGCTCATTAGCTCAAGCGGTTTGGGCGGGATTGGCAGAATTTGCCGTACGGTGCTGGTCCACCGACGGCCACCGCCGCTCAGCGTGGTGAAGTAGGCAGGCATGCCGGCTTTGACCCGGCCGATGTCGGCTTCAGAGACCTCGGCCCAGACTGTCATGGGCGACAATTTGGCGATGCGCAGGATTAACGGCGTGCGCTGCTGGGCGTTCAGAGTCTGCCCTTCACGGACATCGAGGGCGACCACGGTGCCGCTCATGGGAGCATAGATGCGTGTATAGCCGAGTTCGGCTTCGGCGCTACGCAGGCTCGCCTTGGCCTGGAGAATTTGAGCCTGGAACATGTCGATCTGTGCCTGGGTGGTGAGCACCTTGGCCTGGGCAGTTTGCACATCTTCGTCGCGGGTGGCGCCGTCGTTGGCCATGCGCTGTTGGCGGCGCAGTTGCTGCTCGGCCAGCAGGTGCTCGGCCTGTTGCTGCTTGACCTGTGCCTTAAGCGTTTCAATGGCATACCGGCCGGCATCCAGTTGTGCCTGTTGCGTGGATGGGTCGATTTCAACCAGTAACTGACCTTGCTTGACTGTGTCACCGACTTCGACATGCAAGGTGCGAATCTGCCCCGAAGCCTGGGCGCCGACATCGACGTACTGGCGTGGTTGCAAAGTGCCGAGCGCTGTGACACTTGATTCGATATTGCCGCGCACGACGCTGACGAAAGGCCGTTGACCGGAGTCTTCGGGTATCAGCCGCCAGGCCGCCAGTGCGACCACACCTATCAGGCAGACCAATGCGCTTACAACACGGCGAGTGAGGCGAGGAGAAGTCATGCAGGGTTCCGGCCAGAGGGGTTCTGCTGTCAACAGGGAGCAGCGCGGGAAGCTGCCGTTTAGACGAAGGTGGGACGGCCAAATTTAGCTTCACACAGAGGGCTGTGTCCGGCGAAAATGTAACAGTTCTATAATCTTTATGATAATTGCTATAGTTTAGATTCCCATGGTCATGTCAAATGGCCTCTGTCGCGTTTCCCACGATCACATAAGCAAAGGAAGGCATGGTCAATGTCTGCCCCCGGTATCTTGTTGGAACACTACTACCGTGAGTTGGTGGGCTATTTGCGTGCGCGAGTCGGCAGTCGCCACGACGCTGAGGACATTGCCCATGATGCCTATATCAGGGTGCTAGAGCATCGCAACGAGGTGCAGATCACTCACCCGCGGGCGTTTCTCTATCGCACAGCGATCAACCTGATCGTCGACGGCCATCGACGTAACCGCGTGCGCCGCGTCGAATCGCTGGAAGTGCTCGACAACGACGAGCGCTTCTTCGTAGCGCCAAGCGACACCCGTTCATCCCAGGACGAGCGCCTCGATCTGCTTCAGCGTGCCCTGGAAGAGCTTGGCGAAACCTGTAGACAATGCTTTTTGCTGCGTAAGCTCGAAGGTCTGTCGCACCCGGAAATTTCCGCGCGACTCAACATTTCCAAACACATGGTCGAAAAGCATATCGTCAATGCCATGAAGCACTGCCGCCTGCGTATGCGCGAGTGGGATGTTGAGTTGATGGCAGGCGATCAGGGGGCGTAGCGCGGATTGCTGCGGATCACCGTCTCGCCTTCATCGTTGCGATTTAACGACACTGGCAGCACCTTGGGCAGGTTTTGTACCAGCCCGGCAATCTCGCTGGTGTTATAGATGCCACCGATACGCAACTGCGCAGTGTTGCGGTCGGCAATGCGAATCGGTGAGTTCAGGTAGGCGTTGATGCGTGGCAGGGCGTCGCTCAGTGTCAGGTCGTCGAGTATCAGCTTGCCGTCGCGCCACGCCAGTGCCGTGGCGGCGGAGGCGACGCTGATCTGAGGCGGGTTGTTGCGCAGGTCATAACTGGCTTGCATGCCGGGTGAAAGATCGGCGGCCTGATCGGGTCGGTTTCGGTCATTGATGACCTTGACCGAGCCTTCGGTCAGAGTGACCACCACTTGATCGCGGTAAGTCCACACGTTGAAATGCGTACCTGTCACACGGATCTGGCCTTGCCCTGCGTTGACTATGAACGGATGGTTGGCATCGTGGGTGACCTCGAAATAGGCCTCGCCTTGGTTCAGGGTGACGCTACGGCGATCCTTGAAGTTGGCGAAGGAAAGGCTGCTCGCGAGGTTCAGTTGGACTCGCGAACCATCTGGCAGGGTCACTGTGTGTATGCTCGCGTCACTCTGGTAGCGCTGATAGCTGCTGGGGATCCAGCTTTGCTCCCAACCAATGAAGCCTATGAGTGGCAATCCAAGGGCCAGCAGCGCCGCTGCCAGGAGTGGCCGTCTGGATCGACGCCGAGTGTCGGGCTCCGGGACCGGCAAGGGTGCGGTAGGCAAGAACTCGCTGAGCGTCCAGATTTCCATCATGGCGTCGAATTCTCGCTTGTGAGCCGGATCGCTGGCTAACCAATGATCGAAACGCTCGCGTTCCTGGTCGCCAAAGTCGCTTTCATGCACCCGCATACACCAATGCGCCGCCTCATCGCTGAGGCGGGATTTGGATGGATCGGGGCTGTTGGGGATGGACATCGCGGGCTACCGGTCGGGCTGAGCTTGATATTTTATGCAGCAGTCTTAGGGCGCTGCTGTGAAGAAAGTTTTAATGAGTATGAGAATTAGTATACAGCTAAACATAAAGCAGTATAGCGACTGGGTGTCCCGGTGCCATCAGTCATAATGGCGCCCATCCGATAAGATGATGCGGGTGTAAGGCTTGCTTTAGAGAGCGGATGGAGTACGTCTGGCACCTGTAAGGTCAGTCCCGGCCAGCAGTATTCGATGGGCCGCAGTGCTCAGTGAAGCTGAGCACTCGCCAAAGAATTCTTACAATGCACCAATGCATCGCGGATCATGAAATTAACCAGCGTTGGGGAAACCCCTAACTCTGCAGCAATATCTTTCTGCTGTTTGCCATGCACTCGATACATGATGAACGCATAGCGAGTTCGCTCCGGCAATTGCAACAGGGCATCGTTGACACTGCCCAATGTCTGACGGTCCACGTTGATCGACTCCGGATTGGATACCTGGGGTGCTGAGTTGAGGCCGTGCTCATCGTAAACAAAGTACTTCTGCTCCATCGACTGCTTGCGGTAGTGGTCGATCGCAAGGTTGCGCACGATCCGGAACACATAGTTGAGTCGCGCGTTGAAGGGCAGTGTATCGATTTTCATGTCTGACACTCTCAGGAACGCGTCCTGGACGACGTCTTCGGCGCGACTGTGACAGCCTGTGATGCGAGCGGCTGCTTTGATCAGGCTTGCGCGATTGGAGATTAAGGTTTGAAGAAGCGATGGCAGTCCATTTGAGTGGAAATCTGTGGTGCCTGATTCCTGCATGGCGATACCTATGCGGTCGGGATTGACAGGGGGGTAATCCTTTTGACTGCGACGACCTTAGAGTTGTTGATTATCGATGTCAAATGGGAATTAATCCTATCTCTATTCTTTTTTTGTTAAGACAATGCGTTTTTTGTCATGAGCAAAAGGTCATTACATCCGACAAAAGCACCGTTTTTTTGTATTCCGGCTTCCAGTAATTCTTTTTTTGATCATCTCCCGCCTACTAAATCGTGCACCGCCTTATCCGTCTTTTGAGCAACGATTCACGAGCTGCTTCAGCGGCTCGTTTCAGTTGAATTGAAGGAGTGCAAGTGCATCGGATTACTACACCCGCTGTTGTCAGGGCTGTCTGTTGTTTCGTCGTGGCCTGGTTTGCCGCAGGATGGGCTCAGGCGGCTCCGTCGCCGGGCGGGGTCAGCCTGAGTTGGACTTCCCTGGGTGTGCCTCATATCCAGGCCGGTGACGAGCTTGGCCTTGGCTATGGCGTGGGCTATGCCTATGCCCGTGACAACTTGTGTCTGCTTGCCGACGAGGTGCTGACGGTCAACGGCCAGCGCGCACAGTTTCTCGGACGTGAAGGGCAGTCCTCTGCCGGGCTGGATAACCTGAGCTCAGATATTTTTTTCCGCTGGCTCAACAGCGACGATCAGGTGCAGGCGTTCTGGCGTGCGCAGCCTGCTGGTATGCAGCAGCGCATCAGCGGGTATGTGGCGGGGTTTAACCGATATATTGCGCAGACCCCGCTGAATCAGCAGCCCGAACAGTGTCGTAACGCAGGCTGGCTGCGGCCATTAGTGACGCAAGATGTGGTGCGGCTGACACGGCGTCTGCTGGTTGAAGGCGGTATAGGTCGTTTCGCCAAGGCTCTGGTGGATGCTGCACCGCCGGTGGCAGGTGTCTCTACGGCGGCAAATCAGAGCGCCGCGCAGTTTCAGGTGCAATTGCAGACGTTTGCCCAGATGCGGGGCAGCAACGCTATTGCTGTCGGGGGTGCCCGCAGTGAGAACGGCAAAGGCCTATTGTTGGCAAATCCGCACTTCCCGTGGAGCGGTGGCTTGCGCTTTTACCAGATGCACTTGACCATCCCCGGGCAATTGGACGTCATGGGCGCGGCACTGCCGGGCCTGCCTCTGGTAAATATCGGTTTCAACCAGCACGTGGCCTGGACCCATACGGTCGACCAGTCCAGTCATTTCACCCTTCACCGCCTGACGCTGGATGCGCAAGACCCGCTGCGCTATAGGGTCGATGGGCGCAGTGAGACCCTGCATAAGCGCCACATCGCCGTTCAGGTACGCGAAGCTGATGGCAATCTCGTCACCGTTGAGCATGATGTGTACGAATCAAGCCTCGGTCCGCTGGTGAGTGTTCCGGGTTTATTGCCCTGGGACGTGCATCGCGCTTATGCGCTGCAGGATGCCAACCTAAACAATGATCGAATCCTGGCGCAGTGGGATGCTATTAACCGGGCACACAGCGTTGCCCAATTGCAGCGGGCGGTGGAGGCGCATCAGGGCATCCCGTGGGTCAACACCCTGGCGGTGGATGACAGCGGCGCGGCGTTGTACATGAACGCTTCGGTGGTGCCGAATGTCCCCTTGGCGCAACTGGCGAAATGCGCCGATCCGGAGCTGGTCAAGGCTGGACTGCCGGGTTTGGATGGCAGCCAATCCGGTTGCAACTGGCAGAACGACCCCGGTGCGCAGCAAGCTGGTATCGTCGCGGCCAGACACCTGCCACAGCTGTTGCGCAATGATGTACTGCAAAACTCCAATGACAGTGCCTGGATGACTCAGCCCACTGTGCCGCTCACGGGTTTCTCGCCGCTGATCAGCCGTAGTGATCGGCCATTGGGCTTGCGCGCGCGCTTCGCCCTGAGTCAGTTGCAGCAAGGGGGCAACAGGCCGGTTTCGCCGGCCTTCCTGGCAGGCCTTGTGACCGGCAATCACGTGTACCTGGCTAACTTAGTGCTGGATGACATCCTGGCGTTCTGTAAAACGCGCGGCGACAGGGCGGTGCAGCCTGCGTGTTCGGCGTTGCGCGACTGGGATCGTCAGGCGCAGATTGACAGCGGCCTTGGGCTGGTTTATTTCCAGCTGACCATGGCCGCGTTGCAGGCTGGGGGCGACAGTTGGCGTCAGCCATTCGCGGTGAGTGATCCGGTGCATACGCCCAGCGGCATTGCCTGGGACCAGCCAGACATTGCCCAGCGCTTGCACAAAAGCCTGGCCGATGCCGGCGCTCATGTCGCCAGCCTGGACCTTGCGCCGGACACCCATTGGGGGCAGTTGCAAACCGTACACAGGGGCGCGCAACGCATCGCGATCCCGGGTGGCGATGGCAAGCTGGGCGTCTATAACGCGATCACTGCCCAGCAAGACGGTGAGCGCTTCGATGTCGGCGGTGGCAGCAGCTATATCCAACTGGTTCGTTTCGACGACCGGGGCCCGGTGGCCCAAGGATTACTGGCAATGTCCCAGTCCAGTGACCCGGCATCGAGACATTCCCAGGACCAGACCTTACTGTTTTCGGCGCAGCAATGGCGCCCATTGCCGTTCACACCTGAGCAGATCAAGGCAGACGGTGAGCGGGAAGTGTTGCAGTTGCAATAAGCTAAATGACCTGTGAGCTCGTGACAGTGTTCACAGGCATTAATGCTTTAACCACCTACGGTTAGCGTTCCCGTCATCATTGTGGAGTGGAACGGGTAGGAGCAAAAAAACGCATAGTGATCGCCAGCCTTTAAGGTGGCAGTGGTTATCGTTGTCGAGTCTTTCTCACCGCCACCAATCAGACGGGTGTGGGCCAGTACGCGTTTATCGCCCGGCTGAATATAGTCATTGGCCTCACCCGCCTTGGCGCCATCATCGATCACTTCTTTCATATCTTCCTGTTTGGCCAGAACCCAGTTATGCCCCATGACGTTCTTCGGCAGAGTGCCGGGATGCAGCAGGTTCACGGTAAAAGTCTTGCAGCTTTTGGGCACGGTAATCGTCTTCAAATCATAGGTCATCTGGTCGGTGCCATGGATGTCGACCGAGCATTGTTCGGCTGACCAGACGGCGCTGGAAAGGGTCAATGCAACCAATGCTACAACAGGGCGGAACATATCTATTCTCCACGAGTGATGGTGACGCCTGGAAGGCACCTCCTTAACCAAGACGAAACTCACCAACAATGCTTTAGGGCGCTTGTTTGTGAACCATCCCAGATCAACGCCGGTTGACGGCGCAGAAAGGTAAAGGTCTGCTCCCAGTTTCCCTTGAGCAGGGCGCTGCCTGGAAGAAAGTCGCCGACGCCGTACACGCCCGGCAGTATTTTCATGCAATTGATGCACTGTGGTCGTGTCTCTCACTCTTCTTTATTGGCCAATGGTGTACAACCCCAGGCGCCTTGCGCAATCAAGGCCTCAGGTCAAAAGTCGCAACACCTGCTCGACAGGTTCTCCATTTTTCATGCGTTCCAGCAGGGCAGGTTCAGCGGCGTCGCTAGCCAAGGCGATATCGATAACCGCTTCAAGTGCCTGCGCTGAGGTGATCAGCAGCCCGTTGTCATCGCCCAACACCCAGTCACCTGGCATGACACTGACACCACCACAGCGAATTTCGACGTTCTGGGCACTGGCGGGATCGCTACGTAACTTAGTAGTCAGCAAGCTGGTACCGCGTGCGAAGATCGGCAGGCCTGCCGCGCGCAGCTCTAGGATATCGGTCACTACCCCGTCGACGATAATGGCCCGAGCACCCTTGGCCGATGCGGCGCACGAAGTCACTGTCCCGACACAGGCATGCTGGTGATCGCCTTGCATCTCGATGACCAGTACATCCCCTTCTTTCAGGTCGACGAGCGCGTGATTGACTGCGAAGGCGTCAGCATTGACGACCTTTAATGTCCTGGCACGCCCGATCACTTTCACATCGGTGAGTTGCGAACGAATGACGTGGCTGACAAAGCCGCTTTCCAGGAAGTGCCCAAGTGTAGCGAAGCTAACGCGCTGCAGTTTCTCTTCCAGTTGCTGTTCGTCGATCATGCTGGGGCGTCCTCGAGATTGATCAATTCGGCCACGCAGTCGATTTCCAGTGTTACGCCCCAGAGCGATACACAGACAGTGGTCCGCGCTGGAGGAGCATGGCCAAGGACTTGCGCATACACGCGGTTGAATGGCTCAAGCTGCGCCGGATCAGTCAGATAGCCATTGACCTTAATCACATGGTCCAAGTCCGAGCCTGCAGCAATCAGGATCGCTTCCAGATTGCGCAAGGTCTGACGTACTTGTTCCTCAAAACCCTCTGGTTGCGATTCGAAATCGTTGCGGGCCGGAATCTGTCCTGCGGTGAACACTAGATTGCCGCTGACCACCGCTTGGGAGTAGGGGCCGACGGGACCAATGGCGCCAAGGGCCGCAGTAATACGCTTCATGTCATACCTCTATAGAACAAGGCTCGCCCGCTACTCGAACGGGCGAGCGGGTAGTCAGAACAGTGCGAGGCTGTAGCTGAGGATTACGCGGGTTTGATCTTGGTTGGCATCGGCCTGGGAATGGAAAACCCCCTGACGCAAACCTAGCCCAAGACCTTTGAACGTGCCGCTCTGGATCACGTAATCCAGTGCCGCATCACGTTCCCATTCGCTTTGATTGTTACCGCCGGTCGTCTGGATATTGTCACCTTTAAGGTAGACCATCGAAGCACTGAGGCCGGGTACGCCCAAAGCGGCGAAGTTGTAGGCGTATTGGCCGAACCAGGTACGTTCGCCGGCGCGGTTAAAGCTGGCGAGCATGCGGTCGGTGAACAGGTAGATACTCGATCCACCAGCGCCCTTGTCGGTGATCGAACCTTGGTTGAGCTGGGCGAAGTTGCTGCCCGACGAAACACTCTGGTAACCCGCCGTCAACGCATGGCCACCTAGGTTGTAGGTGAAGATCGCACTCCACGTCTGATTGTCGATCTTGCCATCGTTGTCATCGGTGTAGCCGCCGATCTTGTAACCTCGGCTACGGCCCGAGGTGCTGCCATTGGCACCTGCGGCTCGAGTATCGAAATAGCGCAGATCGGTTTTCAGCGACTGTCCATCGCCCAGTGGCAGCACATGCAGCAGACCGAAGAATTGCTGGGTGTAGTAGTCCTCCAGGTTGGCTGCGTAGTATTGCAAGATCAGGTCTTTGCCGATTTTGTAGTCAGCACCCGCGAAGACGAAGTCGTTGCTAGCGCGGCTGCCACCGCTGACTGCCAAACCTGTACGGTCGCTCGAACCACGGCTGGTAGCCTGGTTCAGGCGACCGCCAGTCAGGGTTAAGTTGTCGATGTCGTTGCTGGTGACCATCGCGCCATTGAAGGTTTGTGGCAACAGGCGTCCATCGTTACTCAGCAGAATCGGCAGTTTAGGTGTCAGGGTACCGACTCGGGCTTCAGTCTTGGCAAAGCGTACCTTTCCAGTGAGACCCAGGCGCGACCATTGATCGACCGCACCGTCGCCGTCGTTAGGGATCATGGAGCTGCCGAGATGGCGACTGCCACCGCTGTCGAGTGTTACGCCCAGTAAGCCCAGCGCATCGAGGCCAAAGCCGACAGTGCCGTCGGTATATCCTGAGATGTACGTGAACATGAACGCTTGCGCCCACTCTTCGGTCTTGCTTTGGCCAGCGCTACCTGCACGGTCGCGGTAATCGTTGTTGAAGTAAAAGTTACGCAGGCCCAAGGTTGCCTTGCTGTCGCTTAAGAAGTCCGCTGACGCGGTGGTGCTCAATGTCATCAATACAGCGCTGGTGCTCATGCCTAGCAGAGTCGACGCGTTGCTCATTTTACGGATTCCGGCAGCGATAAGGGTAGGCTTCAGCAATACGCGGTTCGGGTTAGGCATGCTGTGCATCCGTCCGGGTCAGGTCGCGTTTAAAGGTTTCCGTGAGCAGCAGTAGGGCGATCAGCGAGAGCAGAGCAGAACCGATCATGTACCAGGCCACCGAAGAGCCTTTGCCCGTCCAGTTCAATAGCGCGGTAGTCACCATTGGTGTTGCGGCGCTACCCAATAGACCAGAGAGCATGTAGGCCACCGACAGCCCTGAATAGCGAACCTTAGTGCCGAACAGTTCAGCCAGGAAGGTCGCAATTGGTCCGTAGTTGGCAGCGAAAGCAGTCATCAGCAGCATGTAGCCGAGGAACACCATCGGCAGTTCGCGGGTGTCCATCAGCCAGAACATTGGGAACGCCACCAGCGCCTCGGCAATGATGCCGCCGATGATCACCGGTTTGCGCCCGATGCGATCCGAGAGCGCGCCAAAGGCCGGCAGCATGAAGATGCACAAGGCGCAGGATGCAAGTACCACGCTGAGCATGACCGGACGGGTGAAGCCCAACGTCTGGGTGCCGTAGGTCAAGCCGAAAGCCACGATGATGTTGAACGAGGAGCCCGTGGACATGGTAGCGATACCGCCCAGTAGCACTTGCTTCCAGTATTTGCGGCAGATTTCGGCCAGCGGGAGCTTGACTTGCTCTTCAGTTTTTTTCGCTTGGTTGAAGGCCGGTGTCTCGGTGATGTTGAGGCGAATGTACAAGCCTACCGCGATCAACAGCGCACTGCCGAGGAAGGGCACACGCCAGCCCCAGGCCAACAGGTCTTCAGGAGAGAGCGAGGTGGCAATCGCAAGAAAAGCCAGGTTGGCGATCATTGTGCCGGCAGGTACACCGATCTGCACCCATGAGCCGTACAGTCCGCGTTTGTTAGCCGGGGCATGTTCGACTGCCATAAGCACCGCGCCACCCCATTCACCGCCTAGCGCCAAGCCTTGAATGATGCGCAAAGTGAGTAGCAGGATCGGTGCCCATACACCGATAGTTGCATAGTCCGGCAGCAGGCCGATGGCAAACGTCGCGGTGCCCATCACCAGAAGCGAAATCAATAGCATCGATTTGCGCCCAAGTTTGTCGCCAAAATGGCCGAACAAGGCAGCACCAACGATTCTTGCACCGTAGGCTGAAGCGAAGGTGCCGAACGCCAGCAGAGTCCCGACCAAGGCGTCGAAGGCCGGGAAGAATATTTTGTTAAAGACCAACGCCGATGCTGTTGCGAAAACGAACAGGTCGTACCATTCGACGGTGGTGCCGATGACGCTGGCGACCGCGACTTTTTTCATGTTGACCGGCGCTTCCTGAGTAGGAGCCTGGTCTGGGATGCACGCAGAACTGTTCATGCCTTATATCTCCAAAATGAGCATGTGCTCAACGGATAGTGTTTTTTGGTTGGCAGATGTGAGGAGTGCGGGCGCCCGCGTCCGGGCGCTTGATTATTTTAGTTCCGGGCCTCTATGGGCCCTTCATGCAGCGCTCCGGCGGCGCCGTTTGAGGATTTTCAGCGTTGCAGTCGTTCAATGACGGCGTTGAGCAGTACATCGCAGCCCATGCGCGCAT
>NZ_DASWOT010000065.1:0-11100 GCF_036404235.1 Pseudomonas sp. | reverse complement strand
TACCCCAACCCTGCGTGCAAATGTCGCAGCTGTCAGAAATTTAATGGTGGGCGACGGGGCGCCCTGTCAGTTTTTCTGTTCGCCAGACATTGGGGCAACACCCATCCTGTAGGAGCCAACGTGTTGGCGAGGCAGTCAATGCGGTGGGTCTGAAACGCCGCCTCGCGAATAAGTTCGCTCTGCCCCTTCATGTAGGCGCCGTGCTTGTCCCGCGGTCGGCGCGGAACCCGTCGCTGCGTATGCGGTATGACTGGCACGGCGCATGCGACGGTTTTTGCCGCTGCGCCTTACACGTTACCGCCGAACCAACAAAACCCCCGACTCCATGTGATGGGTATACGGAAACTGATCGAACAACGCGCAGCGCTCGATCCGATGTGTGTCGTGCAACTGCGCGATGTTGATAGCCAAGGTTTCCGGGTTGCAGGAGATGTACAGGATGCGCTCGAAGCGCCGGGTCAGCTCGCAGGTGTCCGGGTCCATGCCCGCGCGCGGTGGATCGACGAACACGCTGCCAAAGTTGTAGCTCTTTAGATCCACCCCCGCCAAACGCCGAAACGGGCGCACATCATTCAGTGCTTCGGTCAGCTCTTGCGCCGACAGCCGCACCAACGACACGTTGTTCACAGCATTGTCCGTCAGGTTGTTCAGCGCCGCGTTGACCGAGGTTTTGCTGATCTCGGTCGCCAGTACTTTACGCGCGCGGGTCGCCAGCGGCAGGGTGAAGTTGCCATTGCCACAATACAGTTCCAGCAAATCGTCTTTGCGATCGCCCAGTACGTCATAGGCCCAGCCCAGCATTTTTTGATTCACGCTGCCGTTGGGTTGGGTGAACGCGCCCTCTGGTTGGCGATAGGTGAAGGTGCGACCGGCAACCTCCAGGGTTTCAGTCACGTAGTCGCGACCTATCACCAGACGCTGCCCCTTCGAACGACCGATTACGCTGACGTTTAAATCCGCTGCCAACTGCTCGGCTTCAAGCTTCCAGGCATCATCCAGTGGGCGGTGGTAACACAGGGTGATCATGCCGTCACCCGAAAGCGTGGTCAGGAAATCCACCTGGAACAACTTATGGTTCAGGGGTTTGCTGGCTTCCCAACGCTCTCGCAATACCGGCATCAGCGCGTTGATCTGCTGGCTGGCGATGGGGAACTCGTTGATCAGAATCGGCGTGTGCTTGTCCCCCGGCGCAAACATCGCGTAGTGGCGTTTGCCGTCTTCGCGCCATAGGCGAAACTCGGCGCGCAGACGGTAATGTGATGGCGGCGAACCGAAAACCTGTGGCTCGGGTGCATCGAACGGAGCCAGCAACTCGCTCAGACGATGGGCTTTTTCATTGAGCTGAAGGCTGTAGCTTGCGGGGTCGAAAACAGAACTCATGGATAAAAGCCCAACTTGATCACGAACAGGATCGACAGAATCACCAGCGCCGAATTCAGCTCACGGCCGCGCCCCGACAACAGCTTTATCGCCGTCCATGCAATGAAACCAAAGGCGATGCCGGTGGCGATGGAGTAAGTGAACGGCATCGCCAGTGCGGTGATGACCACAGGCGCTGCTTCGGTGATGTCGTCCCAATTGATTTCCGCCAGCCCTGAGGTCATTAGCACCGCCACGAACAGCAGGGCAGGGGCCGTGGCGAAGGCCGGAACGCTGCCGGCCAATGGGGCGAAAAACAGTGCCAGCAGGAACAGCACGGCAACCACAACGGCGGTCAGGCCAGTACGTCCGCCAGCACTCACGCCGGCAGCGGATTCGATGTAGCTGGTGGTGGTCGAGGTCCCCAGCAGTGAGCCCGCCATGGCTGCGGTACTGTCGGCGATCAAAGCGCGGCCCATTTTCGGCATGTGGCCATCCTTGCCCATCAGCCCGGCGCGCTTGGCGACGCCGATCAGGGTCCCCGAGTTATCGAACAGATCAACGAACAGAAACGAGAAGATCACGCTCACCAGACCAATGTTCAGCGCGCCCGCGATGTCCAGTTGCATGAAGGTCGGCGCGAGCGAAGGCGGCATCGACATCACACCGCCGAACGGCGAGAAACCCAGCAGAATCGAGACAATGGTCACCGCCAGAATGCCGATCAGCACGGAGCCGCGCACTTTCAGGGCCTCCAGCGCCACGATCAGGAAAAATCCCAGGGTCGCGAGTATAGGCGCAGGCTTGGCCAGATCACCCAAACCGACCATGGTCGCCGAGTTGCTCACAACGATGTCTGCGTTGTGCAACGCGATCAGCGCCAGAAACAGACCGATACCCGCTGCAATCGCCGAGCGCAACGGCAGCGGAATGCTGTTGATGATCCATTCCCGGATGCGAAAGATCGACAGCAGGAAAAACATCACTGCCGAAATGAACACCGCACCCAATGCCACTTGCCAGGTGTGACCCATGTGCAGCACAACGGTGTAGGTAAAGAAGGCATTGAGCCCCATGCCCGGCGCGAGGGCGATCGGGTAGTTGGCGATCAGGCCCATGACGGTTGAGCCGATGGCAGCTGCCAGGCAGGTCGCGACAAAAATGGCGCCTTTGTCCATGCCGGTCTCGCCGAGAATGCTCGGGTTGACGAACAGAATGTAGGCCATTGCCAGAAAGGTCGTGACCCCGGCCAGGATTTCGGTGCGCACATTGGTGTTATGTGCCTTGAGTTGAAACAGCCGCTCCAGCATGTGTGGCTCCCCGGTGGCGCATTCGCGCCATTTATGAATCGACTTAAACAGCAAAGCACAGCCTGCCTAAACAGCTTGCACAAACTCTGCCAGTCGCAAAAAGCCGCGCATCATACCAGCAGCTTTGAGCGATGGCTGCTGGTGCTGATCGGTGGAGCCAGCGGGAATGCTCAGCAACAGACAACTACTCTCAGTACGTTCTGGCCATGAAGTCCGATGAGGGCGCCGGGCTTGTCCCGCGACCGGCGGGGAACCCGTCGTAAAACCTGCGCACGCGGTGTGACAGGCAAACCGCGCGCACCGGTTTACTGCCGCTGCGCGCCAGGTCGCGGGACAAGCCGCACGCCTACAATGCGTTCTGGCGCCCCCATAAAGCATTTGCGATGACGGCTCAGGTAAGCATCCCCTGAACTGCGTTCTGGCCCTTTTGATACGGCCACGCTTTTCAGCAAAAAGCACCTACTGAAAGCTTGACCGGGAACAGAGTATCTACATCGTGGGCAAGCTCGTACACCTGAGCGAAGCTACCGCTGCCCCAATCAATGTCGCCCCAGTGCAAGCACACGTCGCGCTGGTGCGTTTCATGCGCAGTGCTGCTGCGTAATTTGCATCGACGCGGCAGCATTCGTACTGCCGTGGGTCTTGAAGCCCTGGAAAACTGCCAAAAAGAGCTGAAAAAAATAACGAGCCGACCCGAGGAGCACGCATGAAAAGATTTATCCGTCACATCAGTTGCGGTGTATTGATGCTGAGCAGTACAGCGTTGCTGGCAGCCGAGCCCGCCAAGTGTCAAAGCGTGCGCATGGGGGTGGTCAGTTGGACCGATGTCATCGCCACCAGTGCGGTCGCCGAAGTGTTGCTGCAGAACATGGGCTATGAGGTCAAGCAGACCACTGCGGCCCAGCAAATCGTTTTTGGCGGCCTGCGCGATGACCGTCTTGATGTGTTTCTTGGCTACTGGAAACCGGCGATGGACAAGAATATCGCGCCGTTTATCGCCGCCAACCAGGTCAAGGTCCTCGACAGCCCGAGCCTGAATGACGCCCAAGCGACCCTCGCGGTGCCCGATTATGTGGCTGCGGGCGGGCTGAAAACCTTCGCCGACATCGCCAAGTTCAAAGACAAACTCGGTGGCAAAATCTACGGCATCGAGCCCGGCACCGGCGCCAACGCCGGTATAAAAGAGATGATCGAAAAGAACCAGTTTGGCTTGGGTGGTTTCCAACTGGTGGAATCGGGTGAAGCCGGTATGCTCGCCGCTGTGCAGCGCGCGATCAAACGCAACGAATGGGTGGTGTTCTTTGGCTGGACCCCGCACCCGATGAACATCAACATGAAAATCGCGTACCTGACCGGCAGCGAAGACGTATTCGGTGCAAACGAAGGCGCGGCGACGGTATCGGTGGTGACCGCGCCGGATTACGCGACTCGGTGTCCCAACGTCAGCAAATTGCTGAGCAATCTGCAATTCACGGCAGCCCAGGAATCGGAAATGATGGTGCCGATCATGGATCGCAAAGCACCAAATGACGTAGCTAAAGCGTGGCTCAAAGGCCACCCTGAAGACCTCAAACGCTGGTTGTCGGGGGTCACCACCTTCGATGGCAAGGATGCCGCAGCAGCGGTACAAGTCGCGGTCAATAAATAAGCATCGTCCCCCCGCAATCGTTGCCCAGCCCTCCACATTCGTGGGTGGGCTGGAGTCGCTTCAGCCCCTCGCCTCATCCGTGGTTGCCCGAAACCTGCCATGCACTTCAAAAACTGATCCGGTTTCCCTGCAACTGCTCTGCACCAACAGGTGAGGCAACTCGCCACGCGACAAAAGGCCACGCGGGCCATGTGCCGAAATGGGACTACTCTTTGAGCGTTGGTTGATCTGCGTCAATCATTGAAGGTGCTCTGATTGATGGATCCACTTGACAGATTCCCCATGCTACGAAATTAAAAAGAACGAACTCCAAGGCGTCGTACTCAATACCCGTGGGGGCAGTCGCTGCAGGCCCTGGTCTGAAGCCGGAATCACCTGATAGAGGAAGACCTATGTTCGGTTTAGAGGCTATTGATCTCGCCCGAATTCAGTTTGCGTTCACCATCTCGTTTCACATCCTGTTCCCTGCCATCACCATCGGCTTGGCGAGTTACCTTGCGGTGTTGGAAGGCCTGTGGTTGAAAACCCATAAGGATGTGTACAAGGATCTGTATCATTTTTGGTCGAAGATCTTTGCCGTCAACTTCGGCATGGGCGTCGTTTCAGGGTTGGTCATGGCGTACCAGTTCGGCACTAACTGGAGTCGCTTCTCTGACTTCGCCGGTGCTGTCACTGGGCCGCTCCTGGCCTACGAAGTGCTCACGGCCTTCTTCCTCGAAGCGGGCTTTCTTGGCGTGATGCTGTTTGGCTGGAACCGCGTAGGTCGCAACCTGCACTTCTTCGCCACAGTCATGGTTGCCGTGGGTACGCTGATTTCGACGTTCTGGATTCTCTCGTCCAACAGCTGGATGCAGACCCCTCAGGGCTACGAAATCATTGATGGCCGGATAGTGCCAGTCGACTGGTTCAAGGTGATATTCAACCCCTCGTTCCCTTATCGCCTGGCGCACATGGCGACCGCCGCGTTCGTCGCAACGGCGTTTTTTGTGGGGGCTTCGGCGGCGTGGCATTTGTTGCGGGGTCGCGATAATCCGCAGATCCGCAAAATGCTTTCGATGGCCATGTGGATGGCGCTGATCGTTGCGCCGATTCAAGCGGTTATCGGTGACTTCCACGGCCTCAATACCCTTGAGCATCAGCCTGCGAAAATCGCCGCCATTGAGGGGCATTGGGAGAACAAAGGCGACGAGCCGACTCCGCTGATCCTGTTCGGCCTACCAGACATGAAAGAAGAACGGACCAAATATGCTGTCGAGATTCCGTATCTAGGCAGCTTGATCCTGACTCACAGCCTGACCAAACAAGTCCCGGCGCTTAAAGAGTTCAAACCCGAAGACCGTCCTAACTCGACCATTGTCTTCTGGTCGTTCCGAGTCATGGTGGGTTTGGGCTTGTTGATGATTGTTACCGGATTGTGGAGCCTGTGGCTGCGTAAACGCGGCACGCTCTACACGTCCCGTGCATTTTTGTATGTGGCCTTGTGGATGGGGCCTTCGGGGTTGATCGCACTGCTCGCCGGATGGTTTACCACTGAAATCGGTCGTCAGCCTTGGGTCGTTTACGGGCTGATGCGCACGGCGGATGCTTCCTCGGGGCACAGCTTCGCGCAAATGAGCATCACCCTTGTGACGTTCGTGGTCGTGTACTTCGTGCTGTTCGGCGCGGGTTTGGGCTACATGATGCGCTTGGTGCGCAAAGGGCCACTTCCACACGAAGGCGATAACCCCAAACAAGGTGGTCCCGGCCAGAAACGCACTCCCGCCCGTCCGCTCTCCGCTGCCCAAGAGGGCAGTGAAGATGGCGACAATCGCGACAGCCTGGCAAAGGGGATTTGAGCCATGGGTATTGATCTTCCACTGATCTGGGCCGTGATCATCATCTTCGGCATCATGATGTACGTCGTGATGGACGGCTTCGATCTGGGTATCGGGATTCTCTTTCCGTTCATGAAGGCAGAGTCAGACCGCGACATCATGATGAATACAGTCGCCCCGGTTTGGGACGGTAACGAAACGTGGCTGGTACTGGGCGGCGCCGGATTACTTGGCGCCTTTCCGCTTGCGTATTCGGTGGTGCTGTCGGCGCTGTACCTGCCGCTGATCTTCATGTTGGTTGGGCTGATTTTCCGTGGTGTGGCGTTCGAGTTTCGCTTCAAGGCCACCGCCGAGAAACGTCATCTGTGGGACAAAGCCTTTATTGGCGGTTCACTGGCCGCGACCTTCTTTCAGGGCGTGGCGCTGGGGGCGTTCATCGACGGCATTCCGGTGGTCGATCGCCAATTCGCCGGTGGCTCGCTGGATTGGGCGACACCGTTCACGATGTTCTGTGGACTGGCGTTGATCGTCGCATACGCGTTGCTCGGTTGTACCTGGTTGATCATGAAAACCGAGGGCAGTTTGCAAAAGGCAATGCATGATCTCGCACGTCCGCTGATTCTCGCGACCTTGGCGGTAATCGGCGTGGTCAGCGTGTGGACGCCGTTGGCGCATCCGGAAATCGCACATCGCTGGTTCAGCCTGCCGAACCTGTTCTGGTTCATGCCGGTCCCGGCGCTGGTGTTGTTGACGGTGTACGGTCTGTTCAAGGCTGTGGCGCGCAACGCCAACTACACGCCGTTTCTGCTGACGCTGGTATTGATCTTTCTGGGTTACAGCGGCTTGGGCATCAGCCTGTGGCCGAACATCGTGCCACCGTCGATCTCGATTTGGGATGCGTCGTCGCCGCCGCAAAGCCAGGGCTTCATGCTGGTGGGCACGCTGTTCATCATCCCGTTCATTCTGGGTTACACCTTCTGGAGCTACTACGTGTTCCGGGGCAAGGTTACCCACGAGCACGGTTATCACTAGTTGAAGCCGCCCCGGCGTCAGACGCCGGGGCCCGAACGCTCTAAAGGAGATTCGCTATGTCTGGCAAAGAGTCTTTTCACGACGAAGATCCCGCACTCAAAAAGCCGCTCTGGCAACGTGTGGCTTGGTTGATCGGCATCTGGGCAGGCAGTGTGTTTGCGCTGTTCATCGTAGCCAGCCTGATGCGCATGTTCATGAGCGCGGCAGGCTTGACCACCCACTGATGACGTCACGTTATTGAGCTTGTCGATTATTTCCTGGCTTTAAGAATCACAAACTTTGGCGTCGCGCCAACCTGCTCGACGCCTCTGAATAACCGCGCCAATTTGCTGTGATAACCCAAGTGTCGATTACCGACGATGTACAACGCCCCGCCGGTCACCAGCGCTTCGCGGGCCTGCTGGAACATCCGCCAGGCAAGGAAATCCCCCACTACCTGTTGCTGGTGAAACGGCGGATTGCACAACACCACGTCCAGTGAGTCGGGCGCTTGTCCGGCAAGGCCATCGGCAGCCCGAATGACAACCTCCCGCTCACCCAACGCTGTGCGCCAGTTTTCTTGTGCCGATTGCACGGCCATGAACGACTCGTCCACCAGCGTGTAATGGGCCTGCGGGTTGGCCAAGGCACTGGCGATGGCTAACACACCGTTGCCGCAACCCAGGTCTGCGACGCGTGCGTTACCCAGGTTTTTCGGCAGAAACGGCAAAAATGCGCGCGTACCAATGTCCAGCCCGTCGCGGCAAAAGACATTGGCGTGGTTCACCAGCTCGATCTTTGGGGCGTCCAACGTGTATCGGGTAGGAAACGGCGAAGGCTGGACAGGTTTCTCTTCAGGTGTTGAGAACAACAACCTGGCTTTCTTCACGGCCAGCGAAGCCTGCACCGGGCCGATGTACTCTTCCAACAACTCGCCAGCGGAGCGGGGCAGGTGCTTGATCATGCCCGCGGCAATTACCCGCGCGCCGGGAGCCAGTTTGCCTTGTAGGCGAATCAGTTGTTCTTCGAGCAAGGCGAGGGTTTTCGGGACGCGAATCAACACCCAGTCGAACAGACCGGTCAGCGGCTCGCTGGCAGCAATCACAGGAACCGTGTCAAATGCCTGGCCGTTGCGTACCAGATTTTTTTCCAGCGCCTGAACAGCCAGAAACGAATCGCTGCTGCTCAATACGCTGGCGTGCGGTGCGAGGCTGACGGCCAGCGCGCCGAAGTTGTCATTAAGCACCAGCACCCGGGATTGCAGGGTGAGTCCATGCTCGGCAACGTAATTGAGCAAGTATTCGTCGGCGGCATCGAACGCTTGCAACGGCTCGTCCGATTGTTCTGGCTGGCGAATCAGATCGAGCTGGGCAAAAGGGCTGTCAAGCAGGGGCATGAGCTGGAAAATCCATTCTTTGGCGACGCGGGCGAGCAGTCGGCGGATGTCAGGTTAGGCACCGTATCAGCCAAGCTTGCGGAAGCGGGCGATTTTACGTGCTTTTCAGGCTTTGGCACCTGACCTTTGCGACCGATTGACTGCGCGTCTTGTTATCTCAGCCATTGCGCCTTCAGAAAATCCCGCTCAGCGCTCCCTGGACAGCCGCAGACGTCTTGTTGCTGACGCCCATCTTACGGATGACGCTGCTCATGTGGTAATTCACCGTGCGGCATTTCAGGTTCAGGATCGTTCCTGTTTCGGCGGCAGTTTTGCCGGCTGCACACCACTTCAGGATTTCAACTTCGCGGTGGGTCAAGGCGCTTATTGGTTCGACGCCAGTGCGTGTGCTGGGTAGAAAGTTTGATTGTCCGTGTTCCATGGCAAGCCTCCGTGCTTGAGCGTTTGTAATATCGGCTCACTGAAGTTTAGAAAAAAAAATGTTTCCCCGATTGACGCGTTGGAAGGCTTCGGACGAGAGGCGCACCCGACCATGCCCTCGGCAATCGGGTTGCCAGGGGGGGCTTTCAGGGTTTTCAACAGTTTAAATGTCTGCTGCACAGCGCCGTTTAGTCGATTGCGATAAAGCCTATAGCCAATAACGCTAAGCCTCGATCCTCATGTGCTGAGCGGATAAACCTACAAATCTGCGGTGTTTATCGCGGCTGCTTTGCGGGACACTATGGGTCCTTACCCCGCGACAGGAGACAGGAGCGCTCATGACGGCCAGTGCTGAGAAGTTCACCCGGCAAACGTTGCTGAACGTTACCCCGCTGACCCCCAGTTTGTTCACCCTGCGCACGACCCGCGATCCGGGTTTTCGCTTTCGCGCCGGCCAATTCGCACGTTTAGGTGTTACTAAAGCCGATGGCAGTACGGCTTGGCGCGCTTACTCGATGGTGTCCTCGCCTCACGATGACTATTTGGAGTTTTTTTCTATCGTGGTGCCGGGCGGGGAATTTACCAGCGAGCTGAGCCGCCTGCGTGAAGGCGACACCTTGATGGTTGAAAAACAGGCTGTGGGCTACCTGACGGCGGATCGCTTCGTCGACGGGCGCGACTTGTGGTTGTTGGCAACAGGGACAGGCGTCGCGCCGTTCCTGTCGATTCTGCAGGACTTTGAGGTGTGGGAGAGATTCGAGCGAATCATTCTGGTGTACAGCGCGCGCGAGGGTAAAGAGCTGGCTTATCAGGAGCTGATCGCTGAACTCACCCGGCGCGATTACCTGGCTGAGTATGCTGATAAATTCCAGTTCATCGCCACCGTTACCCGAGAGCAATACCCTGGCGCGTTGAATGGCCGGATCACTACGCTGATCGAAAACGGCGAATTGGAAACAACAGCGGGTGTCGCGTTTAGCCCTGAGCATTCACGCGTGATGATTTGCGGCAACCCACAAATGATCGACGACACGCGCGCCGTATTGAAACAGCGCGACATGCGCCTGAATTTGAGCCGCAAACCTGGGCAGATTGCGGTGGAGAATTATTGGTAGATGCTGTTTACCGGCAAACGCAGGTGTCTGTAAGCGCCATCACGTGGCGCCTACAGACGTTTCAGCGTTGTCAGACCGGGCGCGCAGGGTCCACTGTAATGGGGGCGGCGGGTTTGCCATTCTGCTCTTTAAGCAGATCGCGAATTTCGCCCAACAGCAACTCTTCCTTGGTCGGTGTCGGCGGCAGCGTCGGCTGTTTGGCTTCTTCACGCTTTAGACGATTGATCGCCTTCACGCCCACAAAGATCGCGAACGCCACAATGATGAAGTCAATAACGGTTTGAATGAACTTGCCATAAGACAGAACCACAGCCGCAGCTGCGCCTTCGGCAGGCCGCAGGGTAACCGCCAGATCGCTGAAGTCCACGCCGCCAATCAGCAACCCCAGGGGTGGCATGATGACATCGCCGACGAACGACGAAACGATCTTGCCGAATGCCGCGCCAATGATAATACCGACGGCCATATCGACCACGTTACCTTTGACGGCAAAGGCTTTGAACTCGCTTAGTACGCCCATAGGTTTTCTTCCTTTGTTACACATGAGGGTGGGGTGTATTTCAGTGTATGTCAGCTCTACGCATTGTGCGAAATGCCTGTAATCGACAGAGGATTGCCAAGTAAGTTTTACCTAGAGTGTCGGGTTACTGTTGTTTTTTATTAAGTCTTTGAAAATTAACGATTTTCAGTTTGTGTTTCTGCAGGTGACCGTTTACGAATAATCGGCCCAAAGTGTTTTAGGCTTCTTCGGCGCATTTGAGCGCACATAGAAAACACAAAAGGGATTTGTATACATGCGTGCCAACATTTCACTAGGCGTTATTTCAAGTGGCAGGTCATTGAGCGTGATGACAGTTAGCCTTATAACAGCCACTCTGTTATCGGTTAGTGTCCACGCCGCAGACCTCACCCGGGATAACGGTGCTGTTGTCGGTGACAATCAAAACTCGCAGACTGCGGGCGCCAGCGGTCCTGTATTGCTGCAGGATGTTCAACTGATTCAGAAACTTCAACGGTTCGACCGAGA
>NZ_DASWOT010000064.1:0-87287 GCF_036404235.1 Pseudomonas sp. | reverse complement strand
CATGGTCTCCAGCCAATAGATCAGGTGGAGATCGGCGGGATACTGCCACGGCGCCTGGGCGAGGAAGTGGTCGTACTTCGGCCGGATCGATAGGATGGGACGCAGACGCGACGATAGGCAGATGCCCGATCCGTCGGTGTGCGTATCGTAGATAGATCCGCCGTACTCGCGATGCTCGGCCAGAAACATGTTCTGGTGCTGCATGATCGGAACACGATAGACGAACAGTTCGGCACCACCGGCGTTGCAGGCCACATGCTCGTTGGCATACGCCATGTAGCTGATGGTCGGCACCATGACCGCGATCTTCGATTGTTGCTTGCCTATTTCCGGGACCACCCAGAATGGAATGTAGTCTTCGTCGTTATCGCGGGTGGTGAGCTTGGCCGCATAGAAACGGCTCTTGGCATCGACCGGCACCTGCCACTCGAAACTGACCTCCCAGCGCGCATCATCCACGTCGTCATCGTGAAAGTGGATGGCGCCGTACTGAGCCGGTGCCTTGGTCCAATCGAAAACCGTGCCTGACCAGTTGTAACCGGTCAGGGCCCGCGTCGGGCAGTTCACCAATCGGCCGTCCAGGCGATAAGGGCCGCAGTCCTTGATGGTCAGGGTATCGATGCCAATCCCGAAATCCCAGGCGGCAACCAGGCACTTGGCCAACTCGCCGGTCGGCCCGGTATTGCGGCGCTCGCTGAGGCCGGGCTGCGCGCCCTGTTTCATGGTTTCGATCTCAAACCGCGACAAGGCCCGGCTGCACACGCGTGGGGAGTCGATCTTGCCGTTGTATTTGCCGGCGAACACCACACCGGCAGGTAACGAGGAACGCGCCAAAGGCCCTTCGTCCAGCGCCTCGACATACGCCGCGATGGCCAACGGCACCGGTGGATTGATCAACGTGGTGGACAAGGTGCGGGTGACTGGCGCGATCACTGGGTCCAGCGCGTACATGACCTGCGGCTCGTGATACAGAATCGCCTCGCCGGTGGCGGCATCAAAGGTGGCTGCCAGGAAATGCCAGGCATGGTCACGTAACGGCAGCTCGGTGGTGAGTTTTTCCCCGTTGATGCGCAGTTCCGCACAGCCGTTTTCATTGATGAACAGGCCATAGCCCTGCTCGCCCGACCATTTGGTGAGCAGCCCTTGCGGGCCATGCTTCCAGTAGCGCGGGTGAGTCTTGGGCGCCGTAGGCCAGACCCAGCACTGCAAGGTAAAACTTTCGACATGCAAGGGTGGTGCGTCGGCGACAAAGCCATAAGAGCCACCGTGGATGATCTGCTTGCGGCCTTCCAGGGTGGCCTTGAATGCACCAGGCACCTGTTTTTCGATGAAGCCAGGCCCACGGGGGTTGGTGTCGCCGTGGATCATTTGCACGATGTCGGCGTCGAATTGCGCCGGCCCGTCACAGTTGACGTAGAACTTGATGGTGTCGCCAGGATGCACGCTGAATTTGTCGGCGTATCCGGCCAGTTTCATAGTGGACATCTTGCATATCTCCAGAATTTTGGCGCGAGTCTGCCCGTGCGGCGTATTCACGCCACTGTCAGGACAGGGGAAATAAGGGGGTTAACGCAAACGGTGCATCAGGCCATCAGGTCACCGGCCAGTTGTCGTCCTTGCGTTTCCAGCCATCGTGGTAGTGCTCGGGCATACCGGCGTCGGCGGGCAGTTCATCCAGGCGCATCAGGAAAATATCGTGCTGGATCTCCTGCTCATCGTCGTACACCACGTCATTGACGAAGGTCGGAGGCACCCCACGGATTCCGGACAACCGGGCAATCCGCCATTCCTTTTCTATCTGGGTACAGACCACCACCAACTTGCCCGCAGGGCTTTCACCACGCATGCGCAACAGGATACGGCGCAAGTCCGGGTACGCATTGACACCGCCACTGACATCCGTGATATCGCCGGGCGTCGCACAATAGAGCACCGAAAATCCGGCCACCCCTTTCATCGAATCGACGCAACGACGATGCTCGGCAATCAGGGCGTCGCGCTCGGGGGTTCCTTTTGCAGGTATGGATATCATCGATCACTCCTCTCTTCAGTTGGGCCAGTGGTTGCCTGGCCTTTCAGGTCATGGCGGTTACACGGTCATGTGTTTCTCGACCATCTCATCAGTCAATTCATCAATGCTGCCGTGGGCGACGATGCGCCCGTTGTCCATCATCAGAAACGCATCACTCAAGGCGCGCGCCACCTTGATGTGTTGCTCGGTGAGGATCAGGGTGATGCCCATTTCCTTGTTGAGCATTTTCAGCTTGTGGCCGATCTCGGCCACGATGTTGGGCTGAATGCCTTCGGTGGGCTCATCGAGCAGCAGCATCCTGGGGTTTACCGCCAGGGCCCTGGCAATCGCCAACTGTTGTTGCTGCCCCCCGGAAAGCAGGCCAGCGCGACGATCAAGGTTCTCGGCCAGGTAAGGAAACAGCGACAGGCACAGCTCAGGTACTTCGGTCTTGCCGTCAGCCCTGGCGAACGATCCCAGCAGAATGTTTTCCCGGACCGTGAACTTGCCGAAAATCTGCCGCCCCTGGGGGATGTAGCCGATGCCATGCTTGCAACGCTCATAGGTAGGCACGTCCACCACCTCATCGCCGAGCATGCGAATGCTGCCGGTGGTGCGGTCGCAAAGGCCCATCAGGCTGCGCATCAAGGTGGTCTTGCCCACCCCGTTACGGCCCAGCACGCACACGCATTGGCCCTGTTTCAACTCAAAGGATATGTCCCGCAGAATCTGCGTCTTGCCGTACCAGGAAGACAGCTTCTCGACATTCATCAGCATCAGACGATCTCTTCTTCAGTACCCAGATAAACATCACGGACTCGTTTATCCGCCTCGATTTCATCAATCCGCCCTTGGGCCAACAGCGTTCCCATGTGCATCACGGTCACCACATCGGCGATCTCTCGAACAAAGCCCATGTCGTGCTCGACGACGATCAAGGTGGCGCTGCGGCGAATGCCCTTGAGCAGACGCGCGGTTTTCTCGATTTCCACCTCTGTCATCCCGGCAATCGGCTCATCGAGCAGCAGCAGACGCGGCTCTTGCATCAGCACCATGCCGATCTCCAGCCACTGGGTTTCCCCGTGGGAAAGCAGACCGGCTTCGATTTGTAGGCGATCCTGCAAGCCCACCTGATTGCACACCTCGTCCAGACGCCGCTGCATGCCGGGGTCCGCGAAGGTGAACATGTTGATGAACGGATTGACCTGACGGCTGTAGGCCACTTGCAGGTTGTCGCGCACGGTGAGGTTCCTGAACACGGCCGGGACCTGAAACTTGCGTCCGATACCGCGTCGTGCGATTTCGTTTTCGCTGAGCCCGGTCATTTCATCGCCGTAAAAACGCACGCTGCCCTCGCTCGGTTTCAAGCGCCCACTGATCAGGTCCATCAGCGTGGTCTTGCCAGCGCCGTTGGGGCCGACCAGACAAGACAGCGTCTGCTCGGCAACATCGAGGGTGAAGCCCTTGATCACATGATGAGTATCGAAGCGCTTGTGTAGATCACGAATTTCCAACACGCCAGCCATGTTCAGCTCCCGCTCTTGGTAGTCATTACAGCGTCGTCCTGCTCGACCTCGACCGGTGCCGGACGTGAGCCCAGCCGACCCAGCCCACTTTCCAGCAGCCCGGCCAGACCGCTGGGCAGGAAACGCACCACGAGGATGAAGAACAGGCCGAGGATCAACATCCAGCTATTGAGGAAGCTGTCGCCCAGATAACTCTGGCCACCCTGGATCAGCAGCGCGCCGATGATCGAGCCCAGCAGTGACAGGCGACCGCCAATCCCCGCCCATATCACCATGGTGATACTGAACGCGACATCGAATTGCGCAGGCGACACGTACTGCACGATCAAGGTGAAGCAGCAGCCGGCCACCGCGGCGATAAAGCCGGAAATGGTGTAGATCAGGGTTTCGTAGAGGGCCACGTTGTAGCCGAGGAAACGCACCCGCTCAGGGTCATTCTTCAACGCCTGGACAACGTGTCCGAACTTGCTTTGGGTGAGCAGCTTTCCAATGACCGTAAGCCCGGCCAGCAGGATGAAGACCAGCCAGAACATGGTCGATGAGTAAGGATCGAGGGTGCCGCCAAATACTTGCAGCGGCATGGGCGGGCTGATGCCGTTGGCGCCGTTGGTGTAGGGCTGGACATCAAGCACCAGCGTGCCAACCGCACTGAGCATGGCCAGTGAAATGATCGCGAAAAACGGTCCCGAAACCCGCGCCTGGAACATCAGTCCACCGAACAACAGGCAAAACAGCGTCGGTACGACCAAGGCCGTAAAGATGCCGCCACCCGTGCTGGCAAACAGGCTCCAGAACCAGGGCAGATGATCCAGGCCGTTATTGAGCATGAACGGCGGAATGGGGCTGTTAACCGGGTCTTGGGACTGCATTTGCATGGTCATCGCCATGCCATAGGCACTGAGCCCGAACATCAGGCCCTGGCCCAGATTGAGGATACCGCCAGCGCCCCAGCACAGGCTGATCGACACTGCCAGCAAACCGAATACGCCATACAACGCGAACTGGTTGAGCAAGAAGGCATCGTCGATGAACACCGGGATCATCGCAATCGCAGCAAAGAACACCACGTACACGAGCCATTGGCAGCGCTTGTCGTGATAGAGGTTATTCGGCATCCGGGAAGTCTCCATGAAGCCCTGTTGAAAGTGATCGGATCGAGGCTTGTTTCATCGCCTGGCCACTCCCGCCGAGAACAGCCCCTGAGGCCGAAAACGCAAGAAGATCACGATGAGGATGAACAGCAGAAAGCGCGCGAAGGTGTCGTTGAAGATGAACGCGAACACCGACTGGATCTCCCCGGTCAACGCACTGGCGGCGACGCTGCCCAGAAGGCTGCCACCGCCTGTCACTACCACCAGGAACGATTGCACGATGTAGCCAGTGCCCATGCCCGGCAGGACGATGCTCAGCGCAGCGAACAGCGAACCGGCCAACCCCGCCAGGCCCGCGCCCAGTGCGAAGGTGTACATATAGATGCGCTCGGCGTTGATACCGAACGAGGCCGCCATCTCTTTGTTCTGGGTTACCGCGCGGATCTTGATGCCGAAGTGCGTACGGTAGAACAGGAACCAGAACGCGCCGACCATCAGAACCGTCATGGCGATAATCAGCAATCGGAAAGCCGACAGGCTGACCCCGCCCAGCGTCAGGTTGTTGGAAAGAAACTCCGGCATGTTGATGTACTTGGGGTCGTTGCCGAAGATCATGCGCACGCCTTGCATCAACACCAGCGACACGCCCCAGGTCGCCAGCAAGGTATCCAGAGGCCGGTCATACAGGTAGCGGATCAAGACGCGCTCGATCACCAGCCCCAATAGCGCAACGATCACAAACGACAGCGGGATGCACATCAGGAACGGCACGCCCAGGTAATGCTGCAGGCAATAAGCGCTGTAAGCGCCGAGCATGATCAGCTCGCCATGGGCCATGTTGATCACACCCGCCGTGCCATAGATGATGGTCAGCCCGAGCGCTGCGATCAGCCAAATGCTGCCGATGCTCAAGCCCAACACTAATGAGTTGGCAAACGTCACCCACGAGAAATCCATAATTGTTTCCTTGCCACGAACAGCCTTGAAGGGTTGCGCAGGCAGCCGGGGCTGCCTGCCGATCAGATGACGTTCTTGCGTATCGAGCCGTTCGCCGCTTTCAGGCCTTCAGCCGTACAGGTTCCGGCATCGGGATAGATCGAGAACGGATCGGGAGCCACCTGGCTGGGCGCCTGACTGACAATCTTGAAGCTGCCATCGGCCTGGCATTGGCCGATCTTGGGAACCAGCCAGGTATTGAAGTTGTTCTGGTCGATCCAGATCGCGCCCTCAGGCGAGACGCTGTCTTCAAGGCGAATCCCGGCGGCAGCGGCACGGATCATCGGTGGCGTAACGTCCTCGATGCCATGGCTGGCGATGGCTTTTTCCAGCGCGGCCTTGAACACGTAGGCAGAGGTATAGGTTTCCTCCATGTTGTAGTGAGTGGTGCCGTTCTTGCCGTACTTGCTGGCCAGGAAGCCTTCGACAAAACGGTGGTTGGTCGGGTTGTCCAGTGCCTGGAAATAAGGAGCCGACAGAAAATGCCCGGCGCCGAACTCGTTACCCATGGCGCGGGTTTCGATCTCACCCGTGGTCAGTGAGGCAATCGGCATTTTGTCGGCGCTAAAACCTTCCTGTTTGAATTGGCGGTGAAAGGCGATATCGGAGGAGCCGACCACAGTCGAGAAAATGAAGTCGGGCTTGGCGGCGCGGATCTTGTTCAGGATCGGACCGAACTCGGAGCTGCCAAGGGGAATGTATTCTTCGCCCAGCAATTCGCCGCCAGCCTGCTCTAGCCACAACTTGGCGTTCTTGTTCGACTCTTTGGGCCATACGTAATTGGAGCCGACGAAGAACACCTTCTTACCGAAGTTCTTGACCATGAACGGGATAAGATCCCGAGAATGCTGGTTGGCCAAAGGCCCGGTGCAGATCACATTCTGTGAGCACTCCGCGCCCTCGTAGCAGGTGGGATAGAACAGCAGGTTGTTCTGGCTCATGACGGTCGGCAATACCGCTTTGCGGCTGGCCGAGGTGTAGCAGCCGAACACCGAGATGACCTTGTGCCGAAGGATCAACTCACGCATTTTTTCCGAGTACACATTCATATCGGACTTCGCATCGATGATCACCGGCTCAATGGGTGAGCCATTGATCCCGCCTGCCGCGTTGATCTCATCAATCGCGTATTGCATGACCAGCGCCGAATCTTCTTCCGGTACGGCAAGCCCACCCGTGAGCGAGAACAATATGCCGACCTTGATCGGTTTGCCCTTGCTTAAAGTAGCCCCCCAGGCGTCACGCGACGTGGGTAGCAACAGCGATGGAGCCGCTGCGGCAGCGGCCATGGAAATCGATGCATTACGAATAAACCTACGTCGGGTGATGCTCATGTCTATCCCCTCTTCTACCGTCGACTTTTATGGGTGCGTTTATTGGTTTTCGTTAACTTCTCAATCCAGAAAAACCGTTCTATCTGGCACTTGGAGGCTGTCGGTTGCAGTCTCTGCGCCAAACAAAAATTTCCTATAAATAATTTTATTTTCCCTAGAAGAATTTCGAATGTAGGCGATTAATTTTGAAAAGTCCACTTCGTTACTCTAAAAAAATTAACTTTATAAATTGCCTCATTGTGGAGCGGATATGCACTGATTCAATGCATGTAAAACAAATAGAAACTATATTAAAGACAACACTCATCCTTCCTGGATTTGGAGTTCCATTGATGGGCCGAACATTCAATTGCCTATTATCTCCCCTCCCCCAGCTTCGCTCGACATCCCAAATAACAGGCAGCCGAACTCATACTTTATCAAGGGCACAGACAAGTATTATTGAACACGCAGCACAACGTTCTACTTATCAACAGTAGAATTGAAAATCTCTAATATGAGGTTCGTCATTACCCTCTCATTGCATGACCTCCGTTAATCCCATCATCAGTTCAGGACCACGCCCCGTTTTGTATCAGCCATAAAAAAAGCCCAACACCCAGCGACGCTTTCAGCGTGCAGGTATCAGGCTTATGTGCCTTGTCTGGGGAGACGGCTTTGTCCGACCCAGTCGATCACCGGCGCTTCCTTACCTGCCAAACGGGGCGTAAGGATGAACGCGGGTGTGCATACGAGATTTCAGCAATATTCACGCCACAACAATAAATTCTTTAATTTTCAATTATTTGCTATTAACCGACCGCAAAAAATACTGAACCACCTGCACTACAGACGGGCGAATGCAGGCACCGCATGCACCAGCAAGGTCCGTGGCCGCATCAGCCATGAAGCGCCTGGGCAACCACTTTCAATGAGTCGCAGCGGCATCTCTGGCACCCATCTTGCTGTGTGATCGCACACCACAGCGCGATAAGTTGCTGGTTGTCATTCACCACTCAAGGCTGAGTAATGTCCATCGAACCCATACTTCTGGGCGGATTATTTTCCGAGTCCGGCCCTATTACCGACATCGAAGAATCCATGCGTCGCGGCACTCAAATGGCCATCGCCGAAATTAATGCCGAAGGCGGTATCAATGGGCGCCCCTTTAAATTGTTGCTCAGCAACCTCGAATCGAAAACCAGCCTGTATGTTCAATACGCACAGGCATTGATCGTTGAGCGTAACGTGAAATTCCTGCTGGGCTGCTATATGTCGAGGATGCGCAAAAAGGTCATCCCGGTGGTTGAACGCTACAACGCCCTGCTGTTCTACCCGGTGTTTTATGAAGGCTTCGAATATTCCGACAACGTCATCTGTACAGGGTCCACCTCGCATCTTAATAACGTGCCGTTGGCAAGCTACATGTTCGAACACTACGGTAAACGCGTCATCATGGTCGGCACCGACTATATCTACCCTTATGAATCCAATCGGGTCATGAGTGATTTGATCTATGAAGAAGGTGGAGAGAAACTCGGCGAATACTATGTCCCGCTCGATGCGACCCGCGAGGATTACAAAAAACTGTTCGACCACATTCAACAAGACCGACCGTCGTTCATTTTCTGCACCGTGGTCGGCGATGGCCTGCGTCATCTCTATGACATATACGCCGAAATGGGTTTTAACCCTGAGCAAATGCCGATTGCCAGCCTGACGACCAGTGAAACGGAAATTCGCAGCATCGGTGCGCAAAAAGTGGCCGGGCACATCACCGCTGCCTCGTACTTCCAGTCGGTCGATAACCCGATCAACCATCAGGCCATCGCCCGGTACAAGGCCATGTTCGGTGAAGATCAGGTCACCGACATGTGCTGGGAAGCCGCTTATGTGCAGGTCCACATGTTGGCCATGGCCATGCGCAGGGCCAAATCCCTTGAGGTCGACGACATCCGACGCACACTTCCACTGATCGAGTACGCCGCGCCCCAAGGCACGATCCGCATCGATGGCGGCAATCACCATGCGCACCTGTATGCCCGAATCGGCCGGGCCAATGCCCAAGGACAATTCGACATCCTCTTCGAAACCCCCGGCAACATCCCTTCAGACCCCTACCTCATCTCGCCCAGGCTAGGTGCCTGGGCCCACAGTCGGCGCAAAACATGACTATGCGTGCAGGCAAAAAGAAACGATTGGCTGATCGAACCGACATTTCGCCATTAAAGGACCTGCGCGAACTGATGGTGTTGGTGATCCATCCCGATAACGAGGACGGGCAAAATCTTACCGCTCAACTGCAACGCATCGGTTGTCAGATCCGCACCCAGTGGCCCATACCGGAACGTCCGCCGCTGGAGGCCGATCTGGTGATTTTGGCAGTGACCCCGCAAACGCTTGCAGTCAATGCACCGTGGTTGTTGCGAGGCAACCCACCGGTGTTGCCGGTGATCAGTTTTGAAAATCCACTGCTCGTTGAGGCCCTGTTGACCCTCAATGCATGCGCCATGTTGCCCGCGCCGATCAAGTCGTTCGGCGTGATGACCGCAATGGTGCTTACGCTGAATCAGGCCAAGCGCAGTCGAGAACGTGAGAAGCACGTCAAACGCCTGGAAAGTCGACTGATGGTCAGCCGTATCGTGCAAAAAGCCACCCACATCCTTACCGAGACCCGCCAGCTTTCCGAGCGCGACGCTTATAACGCGTTGCGCGCACAAGCGATGGCTAAGCGTGAACCGCTGGAGAAAATCGCCGAGGCCATTGTTCGTGCCCATGAGTTCTACCAATTGCCCACCCCCAAGGATGACAACCCTAGCGACTGAACGGCCATTAGGGCCTTGCCCTGAGTGACCCGTCGCACCTGATCGAAACGCGACACCCACACCACGCTCGATGTTTGCCATACGCCCCCTCTCGGCAAGTATGGAAAGTCCCGCGTATGACTGGATCGGACAACGAAGTCCCACCAGATTCGGCACAAAAGCCTGACTCCCCGGTTACTCGACGGGAGGTCGGGCTTTTTTATTTCTGGAGAACAGACATGCACCAAAACCCCGAGACCCGAGCCGTTTTACGGAGCCTTTTATGCTGATACTCGACCGTATTGTGGGTCAGGCCAGCGATCCTGAGCTGGCAGACCGACTGCATGAATTGAGTCATGCAGGCCAGGTCGAAACACTGAGCCTGTCGGGCAGTGACATCCAGCGCCATCGCCTGCGCTTGAACAGCGACCATGGCACCGACTGTGCGATCCGCCTGGAGCGCCATCAGCAGTTGAGCAATGGCTCGGTGCTGATGCTCGACAATCAGCGCGCCATCGTCGTCCAGATGCAAGCCCAGACGTACCTCGACTTACAGCCGCGTGACACGGCAGCAGCGCTGGAGTTGGGTTACTTCGCCGGCAACATGCATTGGGCCGTTCGGTTTTCCGGCACCGTCCTGCAAATCCCGCTCAACGGCCCGCAAGCCGATTATCTGGAGCGTCTGGCGCCGATGTTGGCCGACGGTCGAGTGAGCCGCGCATGACCCTTAGCCTGAGCAGTTGCTTATCCGCGCTGCAACAAGCCGACAGTTTTTTCCCCAGTGGCGCCGGGGCCTGGTCGTGGGGGCTTGAGACCCTGATGGCCGATGCCCGCCTGGAAACCCACGACACGTCAGCTCAAGACCCTGCGGCACGGCGTCGCCTGCGCGGTGCCCGGCATGATCGTAGCGCCAGGGTACGAGCCTTTGTCGAGGATCAGTTGCGCCACCGCTGGGCCAGTTTCGACCGGGCATTTCTGCACGCGGCCTGGCATCGGGCTGACGATCTGCCAGCCCTGCTTGAGCTGGATGCACAGATTGAAGCACTGACCCTGGCGCAAGAATTACGCCTGGGTTCAAGCCGTGTCGGTCAGTCGCTGCTGGGCGTGCATAGCCAACTCGACACACCCGGCGCAACCCAATACCTGCAACAGGTCACCGCGGGCCTGGCATCAGGGCATTTGCCGGTGGTGCAGGGCTTGCTCTGGCGGCAGTTGGGCATGCAGTGCGAGCACTGTCATCTGGCAGCCGCGTACGGGTTGTGTACCGGGCTGGTCAGCGCGGCGCTACGCCTGGGGCTGATCGGCCATCTGGATGCGCAACGGGTGCTCACCGATATCCACCCCTTGCTGCTTGAGCTGCTCACCGAAAACCCACCGGATTTCAACGACGCCACCAGCTTTACGCCCATGGCGGAGATTGCCGTGATGCGTCACGAAACCCAGGCCTTGCGCCTTTTTGCCAATTGATCCGAGCGTAACCTTTACCCACAGGAGCCCCGCCATGCTACTGACCCCAACGGAGCTGGAACGCCTCACGCTGTACACCGCCGCCGAGCTGTCGCGCAAACGACGCAGCAAAGGTCTGCGCCTGAATTTTCCAGAAGCCTCGGCGCTGATTGCCGACGAGATTCTAGAAGGTGCCCGTGAAGGACGCAGCGTGGCCGAGCTGATCGGTTTCGGCTCGACGATTCTCACTACCGATGACGTGTTACCGGGGGTTGCCGAGCTGTTGCCGATGCTTCAGGTGGAAGGCACGTTCCCCGACGGCACCAAACTGGTCACCGTCCACCAGCCGATCCGCCCCGGCAGGTTGCCGTTGGTGGCAATGCCCACACCCGGAGAAATCATCACGCCCCAGAGCGATATTCAGCTCAACGGTGGCCGCCCGTGCGCCACGCTGCAAGCGATCAACACCGGCGACCGGCCCATCCAGATCGGCAGCCACTATCATTTTTTTGAAGTCAACAAGGCCCTGGATTTCCCTAGGGAGCGGGCCTTCGGCATGCACCTGGACATCCCCGCCGGGACCGCCGTGCGGTTCGAGCCCGGCGAGCTGCGCGAAGTGCAATTAGTGATGTTCGGCGGCAGCGGTGACATCCACGGTTTCAGCGGTTTGACCAACGGCAATCTGCACGACCCGGCCTGCAAGGCACAAGCCTTGAGCCGGGCACGGGCTCAACAGTTCAAGGGGGCCTGAACCATGGCAACGATGACACGCAAGGACTACGCGGCCATGTACGGCCCCACTACCGGCGACGCAGTGCGCCTGGGGGATACCTCGCTGCTGGCCGAAGTCGAGTTCGATTACTCGGTGCCTGGCGATGAATGCCTGCACGGCGGCGGCAAGACCCTGCGCGATGGCATGGGGCTGATGCCTGGACATGACAGTGAAGACGGCGCCCTCGACATGCTGATCTGCAACGCGCTGATCATCGATCCGGTGATCGGCATCGTCAAAGGTGACATCGGCATCAAGGACGGCAAGATCGTTGCCATCGGCAAGGCGGGCAATCCGCAGGTCATGGACGGCGTACACCCGCAATTGATCTGCGGGGTTGCCACCACGGTACGCGACGCCGAAGGGCTGATCGTTACCCCAGGCGGCATCGATGTGCATGTGCATTTCGACTCGGCACAACTCTGCGATCATGCCCTGGCAGCCGGGTTGACCACCCTGATCGGTGGTTCGCTGGGGCCGATTACCGTCGGCATCGACTGCGGCGGCGAATGGAATGTCGGCAAGATGCTGCAAGCCGCCGAAGCGTGGCCGATCAACTTCGGCTTCCTTGGCCGTGGCAACTCCAGCAAGCCCGAGTCATTGCTCGGCCAACTGCGTGGCGGCTGCCTGGGGCTGAAGATTCACGAAGACTGGGGCGCCATGCCAGCGGTCATCGACACCTGCCTGAAGGTGGCCGACGAATATGATTTCCAGGTCCAGTTGCACACCGACACGTTGAACGAATCGGGCTTTCTTGAGGACACCCTGGCAGCCATCGGCGACCGCACCATCCACATGTATCACACCGAAGGCGCTGGCGGCGGCCATGCCCCGGACATCATCAGCGTGGCGGGCAAATCCAATTGCATCCCGTCCTCCACCAACCCGACCAACCCGTACACGGTTAACACCTTCGACGAACACCTGGACATGATCATGGTGTGCCATCACCTGAACCCGAACGTGCCGGAAGACGTCGCCTTCGCTGAGTCGCGGGTACGCCCGCAAACCATCGCCGCCGAAGACATCCTGCACGACACCGGGGCGATCTCGATTCTGGGCTCCGACAGCCAGGGCATGGGGCGCATCAACGAGGTGATCTGCCGCACCTGGCAACTGGCCTCGAAGATGAAAGACCAACGGGGTCGCCTGCCCCAGGAACGCACCGTGCTAGGCGATAACGAGCGGATCAAGCGCTACATCGCCAAATACACCATCAACGCCGCGCGGGTGTTCGGCATCGACAGCTACATCGGCTCGCTGGAGCCGGGCAAGCTGGCCGATCTGGTGCTATGGCGGCCCGCGTTCTTTGGTATCAAGCCGGAACTGGTGGTCAAGGGCGGTTTCATTGTGCATGGCGTGATGGGCGACTCGGCGGCGTCGCTGTACACCTGTGAGCCACTGATTATGCGTCCCCAATGGGGTGCGTTCGGCGACGCCAAGCAAGCGTTGTCGGTCAATTTCGTCAATCGCCTGGCCGTCGAGGCCGACACCGGGACCCGCCTGGGCTTGAAGAAACAACTGTTGCCCGCGTTCGGCACGCGCACCCTGCGCAAGTCCGACATGTTGCACAACGATGCCTGCCCGGATATCCGCGTCGACCCGCAAACCTTTGATGTGTATGCCGACGGCCAACGCCTGACCTGCGAGCCGGTCAGCGAAGTACCCCTGGCCCAACGCTATATGTTGCGCTGAATGACATGCCACTTTCTGCCCGAGGAATCTGTGAATGAACACACTGGCACTGCTTGACATTAACCCCCTGCCCAAACCCGGCGCCGCACGCATCGGCATTGGCGGCCCGGTCGGCTCCGGCAAAACCCGCCTGTTGGAGCAATTGATCCCGCTCTTTATCGCGCGTGGCATTGAACTGGCGGTGATCACCAACGATCTGGCCACCCGCGAAGACGCCGAACGCGTGCAACGCAGCGGGCTTATCGATCCGCAACGGGTGCGCGCCGTAGAAACCGGCGCTTGCCCCCACACCGCGATCCGCGAAGACCCGACACTCAATCTGCAAATGGCCGACGAACTGGAAGCGTGCTTCCCGGATCTGGATCTGGTGGTGATCGAGTCCGGCGGCGATAACCTGGCGTCGACCTTTTCCCTGGACCTGGTTGACTACTGGATCTTCGTCATCGACGTGGCCGGGGGTGATGACATTCCACGCAAGCGTGGCCCCGGCGTGCTCAGTTGCGATCTGCTGGTGATCAACAAGTACGACCTGGCGCCCTATGTCGGGGTCGATCTGGACCGCATGCGCCGGGAGTCGAATCAGGCCCGCGATGGGCGACCGGTCTTGTTTACTAACTGTGCCACGGGCGAAGGCGTCGAAGCGGTGGTCGACGCCATTTGTCAGGCCGTGTTGTTCGACTGCCCATGAGCGCGCCCGAATCGCTTCTTCTGACATGCAGTGAGCAGGCGCCGGTCCAGGCGCGGATCAGTTTTAGTCGCTCGCCGTCAGGTGCCAGTTACATTTCCCGTCAGCATGTCGGGTATCCGTTCCATGTAGGGCGCACCTTAAGCCTGCCCGATGACCCGGTCGGCATGGCCGCGCTGTACCTGCAATCGTGCTCAGGCGGGATCTTTGCTGGCGAGCACTTGCAGGCGCACCTGCACGCCGGACCCGGCAGCCAGGTACACGTCAGCACGGGAGCGGCCACGGTTGCCCACAGCATGTACGAAGGCTCTGCGCGCCAGACTTTCACGCTGGAGGCTGAAGCCGAGGCACTGCTGGAATACCTGCCGATGGCGACCATCCTGTTCCCCCAGGCACACTTGCACAGCAAGGTTTGCGTGACCTTGCACCCAGGCGCACGCGTGATGCTTTGCGATGCCTTCAGCCTGCATGCGCCGCAAGGCGATGACGGGGTATTCAGCCGCTACCGCGCCGATCTGGAAGTCCGCTGCCCGGCCGGTCGCTTGTTGGCGGGAGATCGTCTGGCGGTGACGGGTGCAGACTTGCCAAGGCACGCTCCCGGAATGAGTGATCGCGCACTGGCACTGGCAACCTTCATGGTGCTGGGCCACACCTTGCCAGTCGACTGCTTCAAAAGTGCGTTACGCGCAACCCTCAAAGGCCTGCCTGACAGTTACGCAGGGGTGAGTGCGTTGCCCAATGACTGTGGTGTGTCCGTACGGATGATGACCACCGACAGCGTGGCGTTACGAGTGGCGCTGCACCTTGCCTGGGCCTGTAGCCGCCGATTACTCACCGGAATCGAGCCCAGGATGCGACGTAAATAACGACAGCGAGGTCAAGCTCTTGCTCAACGGCCCATCATGGCCCGATGGATGGGGATATACCCATCAAGCCTTCTGGCTGCCATACACCGCGAAGGTAAAGGCCAGGTACGCCGCCAGTGTCGAGGTCATGGTGCCGACGTCGGTGGTCGGGTTGACTTCGGTGATGGCCATTGCCGCGCAATGGGGCGCCAGCAGTTCGATCATTTGCAGTGCTTCGTCCGAGCTGATGCCACCCGGCTCATGGGCGCCGGCACCTGGCGCGTAGCAAGGGTCGATGGCATCAATGTCGAACGACAGGTAAATGTGATCAGCCCCTTTCACACGTTCAAGGATGCGTTCCACTGTTGCCTGTGGTCCGAGGCGCAAGACTTCGCGGGCAGAGATGTGGACCAGATCGTGGTCGTGCTTGAACTGCCCGGACGCCGGGAAGTTGAAATGACGCTCGCACACCTGAATGCAATCGGCGGCCTGAATGCGGTCCAGTTCCAGCGCGCGACGCATGCCGCTCGACTGGCTGTAACGGCCTTGCTTGGGGCTTTCGTCCATCAGGTCCAAATGGGCATCGAAGTGGATGATGCCGATACGCCCAGGCAGGGCATCGTGAACACCGCGAGCCACCGGGAACAACAGGCTGTCGTCACCGCCGATGACGATTGGCACACGACCGTTGGCGATGGATTGCTGTACCGCAGCGCTGGTGGCATCGAAGGTTTTTTGCGTGTCGTGGGGGATCACCGCCACATCACCACAATCGGTGAACAGGTTTTCGCCGACGTCCATGAAACTGTCGGTTTCCAGGCAGTACACCTTGCCCTGCTGGATGCGCATGTTGATCCACTTGGCCGCCTCGCGCACCTTGGCCGGTGCGAAACGCGAACCCGGCCAGCCGAGGGTGGACTCGCCATCGAAAGGAACGCCCAAAAGATCGAAACCGCGTTTGCTCATGAAAAGTCACTCCTGCAGAAGGTTGAAATTAGCCACGCCGAGGTTGCAGATAGGCAGCCCAGCGCCATTCGGCAAATCGGAAACAGCCGACCAGGACAAAGGTCAGCACCAGATAGATCGCCCCCGCAGTGACGTAGGGCTCGAACTGGATGTAGTAATTGAGGGTGATGTTGCGGGCCACACCGGTGACTTCCATCAGCGTCACCGTGCTGGCCAGCGAGGTTGCGTGCAGCATCATGATGGTCTCGTTGCCGTACAACGACAGCGAACGAGTGAGCATGGCCGGCAACAGAATCCGCCGCGCCTGAGTCCACGGCGACATGCCGTAGGCGCGGGCGGCCTCGATTTCGCCAGATGGCAGATGGCGCAGGCCACCTGCGAAAATTTCGGTGGTGTAGGCCGTGGTGTTAAGCACGAAGGCAATCAGCACGCAGATCAACGGGCTCGACAACCAGGGCCAGACAAAGCTCTGACGCAGTAACTCGAACTGCGCCAGACCGTAATAAATCAGGAACAACTGAATCAGCAGCGGCGTGCCGCGAAATATCAGCGTGTAGCCACCTATCAAATTGCGCAGCCACCAGCGTGGCGAATTACGCAGCAACGCCAATGCAATCGACAGCACAAAAGCAATCGCCAGCGAGATCACGGTGAGCAGCAACGTGAGCTGCGCCCCCTCGGCAAAACGACCGATGTTGTCGAAGATGACATCCCAACTCATCGACTCAACTCCTTGACGCCCATCGAGTAACGGCGCCCAACCCAGACCAGCGCCCCCAGCGATACCACGGTGATCGCCAGATAAAAACCGGCCGCCAACAGGTAGAACGTGAACGGTTTGCCGGTGGCTTCTGCCGCACCGCGGGCGCGGAACATCAAATCTTGCAGGCCGAGCAACGACACCAGTGCCGTGGCCTTGACCAGCACCAGCCAGTTGTTGGTGAAGCCCGGTAACGCCAAACGAATCATCTGGGGCAGCACAATGCTGCGAAAGGTGCGCACAGGCCCCAGACCATAGGCGCGTGCCGCCTCGATCTGGCCGTATGGAATACCTTGCAGCGCGCCACGGAAGGTCTCGGTCATGTACGCGCCGAAGATCAACCCCAGCGTCGCGCAACCGGCAACGAAGGGGCTGAACTCAACGCTGTAATCCCAGCCCATCGCCTCGAAAGCCTGATTAAGCAATGCTGGCAGGCTGTAGAACACCAGCAGCATCAGCACCAGATCCGGAACGCCGCGCACCAGGGTCGTGTAGACCCCAACCAGCAAACGCAATGCACGACTGCCGGAGCGTTTACCCAGTGCGCCAAGCAACCCCAGCACCACCGCCACTGCCAGCGAAATGAAGGCCAGTTGCAGACTGATCCAGCCAGCACCCAGGACGGTTGCGATGTAGTCACTCAGCATCGTGGCTTACTCTCAGTGACCGAAATACTTGGTGTCGAGGGCATCGAGCTGACCACTGTCACGCACAGCCTTAAGGCCCTCATTGATGCGTTCGAGCAGCGCTGTGTTCGACTTGTTGATGGCAATCGCCACACCTTCACCGAACTCAGGCGCGTCCTTGCCAGTCAGGCGTGGGCCGACCAGTTCGAAGTCCTTGCCATCTTCCTTGCGCAGGAAGCTGTAGAGGATTTGCGCTTCGTAGCTCAGGTGAACATCGGCGCGGCCAGCCGCCAGTTCCAGATAAGGCTCGCTGCCACCGGCGTAGCGCTTGATGGTACTGCCAGGGAAATTCTTGGTGATGTAGGCGTCCATCGGCGTACCGGTCTGCACGGCAATGGTCTTGCCCTTCAGGCCTTCGGGCGTGATGGTCAGGTTGGCGCCTTTGCGACCGACGAAGCGGAATGTGGGCAGCTCGTAAATGTCACTGAACGCCATGACCTTGCGCCGGGCCTCGGTAACGGTCAGTTGCGAAATCAGCGCGTCGTATTTCTTGCTGATCAGACCTGGAATCATGCCTTCCCAGGCAGCGCCGATGATGTTGCAGTCCAGCTTGGCCTCTTTACAGACGGCCTCGGCCAGTTCGATGTCATAGCCAACCAGCTTGCCGGACGCATCCACCGACTCGAAAGGCGGGAAGGTCGCATCGGTGGCGATAGTGACGGTGTCTTTGGCCGCTGCGGTGCCCGAGATCACCAAAGCGACGGCGGCTACCAGCATTTTGTAAGAAGAGGTCATAAGCATTTCCTGTCGGTTCGTGTGTTGGGGCAGAGTCAATTCACGTGATGCTTTTCTAGTTATGGCTACCAGCATGCCGTCGCAGACGCAGGAATACCGGTCGTTACACAGGTGATAAACAGCCTGTTCGGTCGTTGATCGACCGCTTACAGCGGATTCGGCCGCGCTGGCGGTCCGATAGCTGACTTGATGCTGGTCAACTCGGGGTGGCTCACCAGCTTGTCGATATACAGCGCCGGATCGTTGAGCCACTGCTCGGTGACTTGCAGGTAATGGTTCATGTCCCGGCAATGCATGCGCAGGCTGTAATCGAAAGCGCCGCTGACCAGATGGCATTCAGTCACTTGCGCGCATTCACGCATGCAGGTTTCGAACGCGCGTTGCGCCGCCCGACCGCTCTGGTTGGAGAGCGCGACCATCACCCGCAACGACATGCCGGGAGCGATCAGTTGCTCGTCGACCACCGCGCTGTAGCCGCGAATGAAGCCACGCTGTTCCAGCTTGCGCACACGCTCAAGGCACGGGCGCGGCGTGAGATGCACACGCTCGGAGAGCTTCTGGTAACTGATGCGCCCTTCATGGCGCAGCACCTCGATGATCGCCAGATCGATACGGTCCAGACCGGCAGTCGACGTAGTAGAAGTCGTGGTCATCGATAATCACTCGCTCACTTCAATCGGCCGGAAAGAAACTGCGCCAGACGCTCGCTTTTCGGGCGGGCGAACAGCTCCCTTGGATGTCCCTGTTCCTCGATCAAGCCCTGATGCAGAAACAGGGTCTGGGTCGAGAGGTTGCGCGCAAAGCCCATCTCATGGGTCACCACCACCATGGTCCGGCCCTCCTCGGCCAGGGTCTGCATGACCTTGAGCACTTCCCCCACCAGCTCCGGGTCCAGGGCCGAGGTCGGCTCGTCGAACAGCATCACCTCAGGCTCCATGCACAGCGCCCGCGCAATGGCGACGCGCTGCTGCTGCCCCCCGGACAGATGCGCCGGGTATTGGTTGAAGGTGCTCGCCGCCAATCCGACCTTGGCCAGATTGGCCTCGCCCCGCTCACGGGCCTCGGCGCGACTCAAGCCACGTACGTGCATCGGCGCCTCCATGACGTTTTCCAGTACCGTCATGTGCGACCACAAGCAGAAGTTCTGAAACACCATCGACAAACGTGCGCGAACCCGCTGCAACTGGCCTGGGTCCTTGGCTTGCAGCTCGCCGGTGCGGCGGTCACGGACGGTTGCCAACAGCTCGTCGCCCACGCAGATCTGGCCCTGATGCGGACGCTCCAACAGATTGATGCAACGCAAGAACGTGCTTTTGCCCGATCCACTGGAGCCGATGATGCTCACCACATCACCGGCCTTGGCCTTGAGGCTGATGCCTTTAATGACTTCATGGGCGCCATAGCGCTTGTGCAGGTCGGTGACGGTTAACTTGTACATCGTGCTCTCTCGGTTGAAATGGATGGGAAAACCGAGCCATTCAGGACGGTGGTGGCACGATCACCCACAGCGCGGTGCAGGTTTGATCGCTGGACGGGTTGCGCCAGGTGTGTGGGATGCTCGGCGGAAATGTCAGGGTGTCACCAGCCTTGAGCAGGTAGGTGTCTTCACCGACGCGCATTTCCAGTTGCCCACTCTGCACATGGACCATGTCGGTGTCGGCGTTGAGCGTGTAGGGCTCGGTGCCCGACCCGCCGCCCGGCTCGATAACCGAATACAGGGCCATCATGTGTTCGTTACCGGCACCGCCAATAATGTACTCACGCATCTTCTCGCCACCCAGGCTAATGGGCGTGCCCTCGCCTGCCGGGACGTAAGCAGTTGAGGGCGGCGAAAACAGCTCGGCTGGCTTGATACCAATGGCATCGCAGACCCGCAATAAGGTTGCGACCGACGCCTGTACGACGTCGCGCTCGAAGCGGCTGATGAAGGATTTGCTGACACCGACGCGTTGCGCCACATCGTCGATCAACAGACCTTTAGCCTGACGGGCCGCTCGCAAGCGACTGCCGACGTTGAAGCCTTCGATGCTCAGGGGCGGAGCCTCGATGACACGATTGTGGGCTTTCGGGGGTTTGACCATGGTGGTTGCCAGTTACCTAATAAGAAACTAAAAATGAACCAGCAAATAACAGGCCAGCTTGCATTTTGACGAAAACAACAATGAAACATGGCCATAAACCGCTGCATTCAGTTGCTTATTACACAACAAGTAATCGAGCCGTTGAACCTATAGGCAATCCCAGCCTGTTACTTTTTGCACCATTTGCAGTCACCAAACACTCTTTTGCACCACAATCAGGCGGGTCGGCGTCATAGCCTCACCCCCGGCATCAGCGTCGTCGGGAGGGCAAGCTGCTCGGTCTGTAGCGACGCCATCGGCCAAGCGCAGTAATCAGCGGCATACCAAGCGCTTGGTCGGTGATTGCCGGAAGCACCAACACCCCCAAACGGCGCGGCGCTCGATGCGCCCGTCAACGGCTTGTTCCAGTTGACGATGCCCGCACGGCTCAGCGCCAGAAAACGCTCGAAAGAGGCTTGCGAGTCAGAGATCAGCCCCGCAGCGAGGCCAAACCGAGTGTTGTTAGCCTCCTTGATCGCCTCGTCAAAATCGGCATATCGAATCACTTGCAGCAACGGGCCAAACAACTCTTCGTCGGCACGCTCAACCACCGCAGTGACATCCAGGATGCCCGGCGTCAGGAGCGCCGATTGCATATCCGGTTGCGTCATAGGCAACAGGCTTGTGGCGCCCCGCCCGATCAATTCCAGTTGTGCCTCACGCAACCGGCGCGCCGCACTCAGGGACACCACGGCCCCCATGAACGGCGCAGGGACGTCATCGAAAGCGCCAACCCTGAGTCGCCCGGCCACCTCGATCAGCCGGTTTAGCAAGCGGTCGCCCCACCCTCTGCCGGGCACGATCAAGCGTCGGGCACAGGTACAGCGTTGCCCCGCAGAAATGAACGCCGACTGCACGATGGTGTAGACCGCCGCATCCAGGTCAGCGACCGGCTCGACGATCAGCGGATTATTGCCGCCCATCTCCAGCGCCAGCATGCATTGCGGCCGACCTGCAAATTGCCGGTGCAGTGCTTCCCCGGTCGCACTCGATCCGGTAAAGAACAGGCCGTCGATATCGTCTGCCGCCGCCAGCGCAATGCCGGTTTCTCGGCCACCCTGCAACAGATTGAGCACACCCGCGGGCAGCCCCGCGTCTTGCCAGCAGCGCACGGTCAGCTCAGCCACACGCGGTGTCAGCTCACTGGGCTTGAACACCACCGTGTTACCCGCCAACAAAGCCGGGACGATATGCCCATTGGGCAAGTGACCCGGAAAATTGTAAGGCCCGAATACCGCAACCACGCCGTGCGGCCGATGGCGCAAAAAGGCACTGCCATCGGCCAGTTCAGTGACGCGTTCACCCGCTCGCTCGGCCTGGCTGTTGATGGAAATACCCACCTTGGCAGCCATGCTCGCCACCTCGGTGCGGGCTTCCCATAGCGGCTTGCCGGTTTCTTCACCGATGGCAATGGCCAGAGCGTCGGCGTTGCGCCCCAGCACCTCGGCAAATCGTTGCAGATACGCGATACGCGCACTGCTCGAAAGCTGCGCCCAGGCCGTGAATGCCTGGCGCGCGGCACTCACTGCTTTGCGCACTTGCGCCACATCGGCTGCCCGGCCCTGCCACAACGGAGCCTGGGTCATGGGATTGAGCGAAGTGAACACCTCGCCCTGACCGGCCAGCCATTGACCGTCGATGTAATGGGTGGTCATCAGGCGGTTTCCTTGAAACGGACAGAAGATGTCGGAGCACAAAGCGGCACGGCACGGACCTTGGCACCTGCAACCATACCCAGACGCTTGGCAGTGATCGGGCTGACCACCAGGCTGCCAGCGGCAACCCGAGCCGGGCCGCAGGTAATCCGGCAATCGGCCAGGCTGCGATTGAAGATCAAATAATCTTCGGCAGCCTCGTCAGGCGTGCCGATTGCCAACACCAGTATCTGGCTGTCACGCACTGCGCGGATCTGCGCGGTCTCGCACTCGATCACCGCCCCGCCATCAAAGATGTCGACATAGCCGCGATGGCTGAAACCCTCGCTCTGTAACAAGCGCAGCGCCGCTTCGGTGTGGCGATGGACTTTGCCGATCACATTGCGTGCAGCCTCCGGCAACAGAGGCGTGTAGAGCGCAAAGCGCGGCATCAGCTCGGCAATGAAAGCCTTGTTACCAATACCTGTGAGGTAGTCAGCTTCGGCAAACGGCATCTTGAAAAAATGCTTGCCCAGCCCCTCCCAGAACGGCGAATGCCCGTCTTCATCCGACACGCCACGCATCTCGGCAATCACTCGTTCACTGAACAGATGAGCGAACTCGGCAAGAAACAGAAACCGCGACTTGGACAACAGCTTGCCGTTATCGCCAATGCGCTGGTCGGCACGCAGAAACAATGAACACACCTCAGAGAGCCCACACAGGTCATTGACCAGAAACAGCGTCGGAATCGGCCGATAGATATTCAGCTTGGGCGAAGCACTCAAGGTGGTGCCGACACGATAGTTGTACCAAGGCTCGCGCAGGCCGACGGCGCCCGCCAAGCCGGTGATGCCAACCACCTGACCGGCATCGTCGACCATCACGAACAGGTAGTCGGCGTCGGCGCGCTCGACCTCTGCTGCGAAGGTCTTTTGCGCCCAACCGACCCGGTGGGCCAAGCGCTCTGGATCAGCGGGCAACGTGGTCAGGCCGGACCCGGCGCTACGCGCCAGCGCCAGCAATGCCGGCAGGTCATCTTGACGAACAGGACGTACGATCATGGTGCTCTCCTACAACCTGACCAGGCGCACAGAGTCGCCCTCGTTCAGTTGCAAAGCGGCCGCCTGATCGGCGGTGATGGTCAGCGGCCGACCGGCCAGCCAATTGCTGCGGATGATCATGGCGCGATAACCGGCAAGACGCTGATTGCTCACCAGCCAGGCGGGCGCATTCCAGGCGACGACCTCACGGGTAATGCGCAGCGCCACCACTTGGCTGTCGACAACGCTGCGAACGTGCGCCGTATTAGCTTCAAGGGTTGGCCCTGCATCGTAGACATCGATATAGCGCTCGCTCTCGAAGCCCTCGCTCAGGAGGATGTCGTAGGGTCGTTTGGCACCCGGATGGACCTGCCCCATCACCCCTTGTGCCTGCTCCGGCAGCAGCGACACGTAAATCGGATAATGCGGCAGCAACTCGGCCAGGTAAGTGCGATCCCCTGAAGCCCCCAAGGCTTCGGCTTGCGCGTAAGGCATGCCGAAGAAATGCTGGCCGAGAGCATCCCAGAACGGCGAGTTGCCCTGCTCATCGGCGCAACCGACCATTTCTGCCACCAGACGCGATGCAAAACGCCGAGGCTGGGTGGCGATGAATAACAATCGAGCACAAGAAATCAGTTGCGCGGCAGGCCCCTCCCGCAATGGCGCGACAACATGGAATCCCTTGAGCAGGCTGTTACCGCCCAGGTCATGACACAGCGACAACGCATGCACCTTGTGCTTGATGCCCAGCGCTGGCGAGGCATGCACGAACACATCGTGACGCAAGCTATAGAAAGGCTGACTGAAACCGCAGTTGGCCTGAATCCCGGCACACCCCAACAACTCGCCGGTAGCGCTGTGCTCCAGGACGAACAGGTAATCTTCTTCGCCGGGGTAGTCGACGTCACTGGAGAACGACGCCTCTGAATCGCGCAAGCGCTGTTCAAGCCTTTTTTTGTCGTCCGGTAATGAGGTCACGCCCACCAGGCTCTGCTGGGCCAGTGCGTGCAGCGCTGACAAATCGCTCAGACGCGCGGGACGAACGATCCATTGGCTGTCGAAATCGGCATGGCGGCTCATGGCTGGACGCCCACCGGCGGCAGGAAAATTTCCGCCAACATGCAGCGAGCGCTGCCGCCGCCCACACGCTCGATGGTGTCGATATCCACCACCACAGGACGTGCATAATCAGTGATTTGCAGCCACTGCTCCGGGCTCAACGAAGCCTGCGCGCGACGTGACATGACCAACAAGGCACTGCCTTGAGCATCCCGCACTTCAAGCATATTGCCGGCGAAACTCTCCAGTTGCTCCCAGCTCAGGTCCACCACCTGTTTGCCGCTGGCTTGCAACGTTTGCAGCAAAATCCGGCGCTGCTGACCATCAGCGATGCTCGCCAGGCAAACCAACGCCAGCGAGGTGCCGACACTCATCATCACGTTGGTGTGATAAATCGGCACACCCTGCCGGTCAACCGCATCAAAGGCGATCACGCGGTAATCCAGGCAGCTGGCGAACTCATCCAGCAACGCATCGTGAGTTCGGATCGAACGGCAGGCGTAGGCGATACCCGCGATGCGGTCCAGCACCAGGCTGCCGGTGCCTTCCAGGTAGCGTTGGCATTGCTCATGGCCAGTCAGGTCCAGAGTGCGGCGCACAGCGAACGCTGACAGCCCGGCGAGCATCAGTTTGTCCCGCTCCAGACGCCGGTTGCTGCCCTGCATCGGGTACAGCACCAACGTGCCGTCGACATGGGTACTGAAACAGTTATTCGGGAAAATCGAATCCGGCGTATGCGGATCAGGCGTGTCCTGCATCACCCACACTTGCACGCCAGCGCTGCGCAACGCGTCGACGTATCGATCGAACTCCTGTAGCGCTCGACCCTGAACGTGAAGAGCAGGCAGGTCATCATGCTGAAACGGATTGTTGCCCGCCGTGTCCGGATTGAACGCGAAGTGCGCCGGGCGAACCATTAGAACGGTCGAAGTGGTTTGCATGAGTCATCGTCGGTTGCGAACGGATGACAAAATTGTGCGGGAGCGGGCGGCCTCAATGGTGACGTTTGAGGCGTTGAATCTTCACATATCGGTCATTTTAAAGAGGCTACACAGCCGATTCGGCTTAAAGCCTTCGCTCGTATCGGGGCATACCCATAGCCCGTCCGAGGCTGTATCGATACGGCTGCCTGTCAGCGATCAGCAATAATGTGGCAAATAGCCTTTACTCAGCGCCACCTTTCACTGACCATCGCAGGAGCATCGGATGCCTCTTATTTTTTAGCAAGCGACGAACATGGCCAAGAAAACCTCCCTCATAAACGACCTATTTTTCATTGCTGCCAAACTGCCCTGGTGGATCAGCCTCGTCTTGGCGATCGCCTCAGCGCTGTATCTACATTCCATCGCCAGCGCACCGCTGCCCACGACCGTCGATGTACGCAACTTCGGGTCGGTGCTTGCGGGCGGAGCATTCCGGGGAATGGCAACGTTTGGCCAATTCCTTGTACCGATCATCTTCCTCGGCGGCGCCCTCGCGTCGCTCCTGGCCCGACACAAACGGCGCAATCTCCTCAGCTCAGTTACCACCCCAGGCGGCAACACACTCGCGAGTATTACCTGGCGCGAATTTGAGCTGTTGGTTGGTGAGACGTTACGGCGCCAAGGGTTCACGGTGCAGGAAACCGGCGCGAACGGTCCGGACGGCGGCATCGATTTGATTGCGAACAAAGATGGCGAAAAATATCTGGTGCAGTGCAAGCAATGGCGTTCGGTGCAAGTGGGCGTGCCGGTGGTGCGCGAGCTCTATGGTGCGATGGCGGCTGAAGGTGCTGTCGGTGGTTTCGTAATTACCAGTGGGCAATTCACCAAACCGGCACGCGAGTTCGCGTCGGGGCGCAATCTGCAACTGGTGGACGGCGCAATACTGAACAAGTGGATTGCAGCGACCCAGAAATCTGCGCCGCCGCTTTCGACTGTATTGGTTAAGGAGCGAGTCGAGCCGGTTATCGAACCTGAAACGGTGAACCCTCCTGCGCCCGAGCCAGCTTCGCAAACACCTGCTGTACCTCAAGCACCAGCCTGTCCTCACTGCCGCAAGCAGATGGTCATCAGGGTGGCACGTACGGGCGCCAATGCCGGGGGAAACTTCTGGGGTTGCTCGGACTATCCAAAGTGTCGGGGCATTCGGGCGATTTTTACGCCGATGTCGGTGAAGTGATTGCAGGGAATAACCCTACGCAACCAGTAATGCTTTCCTACAGAAACCGGCGCCATTAAGGCAAACTACGGCGCTGCATCTGGATCATCCAGATCGCCCACTTTCTTCTCGTACGCCAGCTCAAAGGAAACCTCATGCGGTTTTTCAGCCTCCGAACCGTTGTGCTTTTCACCGCACTCACCCTTGGCCTGACCAGCGCAAACCTTTACGCCGCCACCAAACACGCGCCCGCAAAAAAAGCCCCGACGGGCCAGAAGGTGTCAATGCTGGGCGGCAAGTTCGTGTTCTACCTGCCCAAAGAATACGTAAAGGGCCCGATGCCCGAGATCGATGAAAAGGCCAAAGCAGCAGGCGTGACGGGCTCGCTGTACATGAACAAGCCGGCCAAGCGCGTGGTGATCGTCACCGAAACGCCCTTGGCCTCCGGGCTCAACGTCGCGCCCAACGACAAGAAAACCCTCGACGGCATCATCGGCGACACCCTTGAACAGCAAAAAACCAGCTACAAGAACTTCAAAAAGCTCGGCGAAAAAAGCAGGGTGCGTAAGGGCCTTGGGCTGCGGCAACTGGACATCGCTGGCGATGTGGAAGGCGGTCGGGTGATCAGCTCGACAGTGACGGCAGCATCAGGCAAACGGACGGCGATGGTGAACGTGATATCCCTGGAAAAAGATGCCAAGGCGCATGGCGTGTTGTTGAAAGGGATTACTGGAGCGAAATGAAGGCTGCTGCTTTGAGCAGCACTTGCAGCCTTCATCATGGGGTGAGAAAGACCAGACTTCTGTTCGGACTTATGGCGGCGATGCTAAAACCAATGGGCGTAACCGAGTCGCCTCGGCCAAGCCCGGATAGACAGTGTTTGAGCCGTTGAGTGCTGAGTTTGAATCAGCGGGAGTCAGTCAGCGGCGCAATCTCGCGATAGTTTCAAAGAGAGTGGGGAGTCCGCTTTTTTCCAGATACTTTGCCATTATCTGCCGTAGGACCGTTTGAAGGTTCTCGGGGCGAGTTTTCGTTGAATCGTTGGGGGCTGACCTCGCTTTATCTTTTTCAACAGGTCTTCCACCTCGCAAGTCATAGGTTTGTGCAGACAGATGCTTGATGTAATTGTTTTTTATTTCTACGTATTTGGCAAATCTTGTCCCAAGCGGTGGAATCTCTATGTTGCTGGACGAGAACTTGTTGATGACCTGCTCCATAAATTCGAAGTCAGGATGTTGTAACGCACTGCGATTTTTATCCAAAACATGACGAACATAATTTTTATCTAGCAGCGAGCTATTTATGGCTGTTCCTTCAAGAATACGCTTTGCTGTGACGGCGTCCTTCTCCGTAAAACTGTAACTTACCTGATGCCCCTCCAGATCGTAGCTGAACCCTTGATTCAGAGGAGAAATTCGCTGCCCATCATTGTTTTGCCTGTAGTAGGCCAGGCCCAGAGCTACCTGATTCACATGGGCAGGATCCACACCTTCCTGATAGGCAAATTCATATATTTGTGCCAATACCTCTCTATCTTTGGCGTTCAGGAACAACGGGGCCGGTATCAGCTCACTACCTTCCCGATAGGCAATAACGGGAGGCTCAACCCCTGAGTTTTCAGAGTCAAACACATGCTTCATCAACAGAGCTTTGCCGCTGATCGACACTGTGGGAGATATTTCCCGAGTACCTGCTGTGGTATCTGCTCCAGCCAAGGCTTCGGGAGCTTTCTTCTCGTTTAAGGAAACATTATTAAGAACCGTTTTTTCTGAAATAGGAATGATCATGACGACTCCAGATAAAACAACAAAACGTCCCTAGGCAATAGGGCAGCCTGTTAGTAACGTAAATTAAACCTCACAACATCCCGTCCTGCTGGACTGTTTCTTTTTCGATAGACTCCAGACACCCATTATCGACATGCAGCGATGGTGCATCTTTGCGATGTGATTGCAGAAACAACAACACCAAAGGCAGTAACTTCTTTCATGCTAAATTTCCTTATTTTTATTATTCAGGACGCAAAACATCTGTCACGACAATGCGCACATTAATTAAGGCCCTTTTACGCCCTGAGAAGCTCCCACATCCGTTAATTGTCCATAGTCACCTCCCGCCGAATCCATCCGGCCTCCATTCCAAACACTTCAACCCCTTGCGCAGTCGGCCGGCCCAGGGTGATGCCCTGACGCCTGAATGGTTGATCCTGCGCTTGGCTGAACATGACGAAAGCCCCGTGTTCGTCCTCGGCAATTGCCGTCGCGGGCACCACCATCGCTTGAGGGTTCTGATAAGCCAGAATCGACAACCGTGCGCTCATGCCCAAACGAAGACGCTGTTGCTGAGACTGCGTGAGCGCAGGGAGTGCGACCGTCACGCTGTAGGAAGCACCTTCACTCTGCATTTGCGCCGCAATGGCTTGGGCGCCAACGCTTTTGATGGCCCCCGTCAGCACGATACCTTCGAAACCATCGCCACTGATCTGCACCGGCATGCCTTCGCGTAGCTGGTTGATGTCGACCTCGTCGACCTTCGCCACCACATTCAGCTGTTCAAGACTCGCAAGGCCAAACAATGATTGACCCAGGCTTACGCGCGCACCGCGCTGCACCGGTTTGTTTTGTTGATCGGGGTTACTCCCGGGCGGTTCGACAATGATGCCGGCGAAGGGCGCGCTGATTTCGCCTTGCCGTTCAAGCGCCAGCAACGCCTCGTGCCGGGTGGTGGCGTTAGTCAGTTGCATGTCAGCAATCTGCCGATGCTCGCCCTGACCTTTTTTGGTGACCTGTTGAAGTTCGGCGCGTGCGGACTTCAGATCCAGGCGCTGGGTCCTGGCCTGCTGAACAAGACTGTCGACTTCCATTCGCGCAACGATGCCGCGCTCCAGCAAGCCTTGGGTTTCAGCCAGTTTGCGTTCGGTGTCGGCAAGGCTCATTTGGCTGGTGCTCAAGGCCCTGCGCGCCCTGGCCATTTCTTCACCACTGTCCCAGCCGTCCAACAACTGCACAGCGCTACGAGCTTTGAGCCGCTCGGCCAGCGCATCGCGCATTTGGATATTCAACTGCGAGGGGTCCAGGCGCAGCAGCTTCTGGCCGCGCGCGACGCTCTGGCCCTCTTCCACCCATTTGTCCTGCACACGGCCTTCAAACGGTGCGGTCACGGTGAGCAAAGTGCCGGGGACGATATGACCCGTCAATCCAATCCGCTGCTCAAGCGGAGCCTGACGAACCGCCAACCTGTTGACCTGCAAGGTTGTCTCGGGCGTTGAACTGAAGAGCACATAACCCGCTGCGCTCGCGACAAGCAGGCCGAAGGTCAACAAGCCAGGTTTGATCAGCGAGCGATCAATCATTGAGCGCGATCTCCCAACTGTCGAGGGTCATGCCGAGGTGCTCGTCCAATGCCGTTTGCGCGTTGAGACAGGCAATCAATGCCCCCAACACGGCGTTCTCGGCGAGGCGCATGTGCTCTTCAAAACTCAGCACCTGAAAATTGCTGGAGCGGCCAACCTTGAGCTTCTCCCGCTCGACCTCCAATGTGCGTTTGGACATGTCGCGCCCACGCTGGGCAATTTCATATCTGCGCCAGTGCGTGTCCATATTACGAATCGCATCGCCGATCTCACGCTCCAGTCGTTGACGGTCCTCCTGCTGTTGAAGGGCGTGGGTATCCACCGCCACTTGCGCATTGAGCACTTGCTGGCGTTGAGTCAAATCACCAATAGGAATTTCCAGCTGCACACCCGCGTAGCCATTCCAGCGCCGCTCGGCTGTGCGACTTGCTTGTCCTGAATGCGCGTGTCGGTCCTGGCTGGCACCGCCAACCAGCGATAAATCCCACAATCGCTGGTTTTTCGAGACCTTAAGGTCAATGTCGACCAACTCGCCAGCGATCCGCTGTTGCAGATACTTGGGTTGCCTGAACATGGCGATACGCATCGCCTCATCGTGATCCATCTCGACGCGTTCGACCGTCAGCGCCTCGTTCGCTCGCAACGGCGTCGCAAGGTCCAGCGCCAACAGATGCAAGAGAGCCCGACGCTGCGTCTCCAGTTGATGAGCTGCTTCTTCGACGCCCAGTTCTTGTGATGCCAGATTCGCCTCGGTTTGCAGGCGTTCGACGGCAGCCATCCGCCCCGCCGCAATCAATGCGTCATTAACCGCTAATTGATCTTTGGCACGCGCCAGAGCATCACGCGCAATGCGCTGCTGCTCCTGAGCCTTGAGCAACTCGCGATAGGCAACAACGATTTGAGACACGGTGCTGGCAACGTTGGCCTGCAGACCCAGGCGCCGACTTTCCTCGCTCAGCCGTGCTTTACGCACAGGTGCAGTGACGATGTCGCGACCTGCGTTTCTGAGCAGTGGCTGGACGACTTCGAACGCCATGCCGCGTTCGTTGTTTCGCCCCGTCCTGTCCGCCTGATTCAAGCGTTGCGCCCATGACAGGCTGAACGTCGTTCCCCATTCGTTACTCACGGTGGCTTTTGGCGACAGCGTGAAATCCCGACTGCGCCCAGTGCTGCCTTGTTGCGCGTGATGTTTGCTGCTGATAATCCAACGCGGTGAAAAACCATCTTCGGCCACGCGCAAGTCGAACTTGTGTGCGAGCCGTTGAAGGTAGGAGCGATGAATCTCGCGATTACCGTGTAACCCCAGGTACACCGCATCCGCGAGACTCACTTCCAGCGTCCGCGCCTGCAGCGACACGGAGCCTGCGTACGCCATGCTTGGGCGCGAAGCCGCAGACGACAGGACCGAGCCATGTCGAAGGTCTTCGGCCAGCGCAGCATTGAACAGCATCATCAGCGGCGCCGCGCAGCCCATCAGCCGTGGCCGATAGCCCTTGCTGACGGGGGTGACTCGACGCTGGCAGCCGACGATACTCGTCGTTGACATTAGTCGGTCAGACTCGCAAGGCCCTGAACCTTCTCCAGCAACAATGAGGGTGAGATATCCCCAAGCAGTTCGCTGAGCGGCTTGTTCAGTTCCAGTGGTCCATAAATCGCTTCCTCACGGTCCAGATGACTTTGCTGAGCATCGCGATAGTTGCCGGGATAAATGCTTTGTTCTATGGGTAGCAGACGGTCGAAATGCTCAAGCAGCCCGAGAAAAACGATACGCCGCTCAACCACTCCGCGCGTGGTGGCAATCAACTTGATGAAGAAATCGCTGTCCAGTTGACGGATCGCCTCATACGCGGCGTAACGCTCCACCAGCGTGAACGCTGCGGATTCGTCGTAGACCACGCAACACAAGGGCTCTCTGGACTGATGCCCAAACGGATTGACCACCGCATTACGCCGATGGTGTCGGGATAATGCGAAATCCACCGCCTGCTCGGCGTGTGCCAAACGTTGTGTGTCCTGGATGTCCGAGACGTCATCGAACACAGCCGCCTGCCGCCCTTCACACGTCACCTGCGCTGAAAACTGAGCGAACAGTCCTTCAGGGCCAAACATCTCATTTTGCTGTGCACACAGCCGATCATTGGAAAGCATTGCCTGCTGTTCGGCCAAACGAAGGAATTTGAACTGAATGTCTGCATCGACAGCGTGCGCAGCAAGAGAGTTGAGCAGGCGCAATGAATATTCAGTGCGGCTTGTGCAAGTGGTCATGAGGAGTCCTTTTTATTTAGGTTGCGTGGAAAACTACTGGCGGATTTGGCAGGACGTCAGTCGTCTCTGAGCGCCACAACTGGCGACAAACGCGAGGCAACGGTCGCCGGGTAACAGCCGAAGAACAGCCCAATCAGAATTGAGCTACCGACACCCAGCAACAGCGAGTCCAGTGACAGGCTCAACGGCCAGCCACATGCATGAGTAAAGAAATAAGCCACGGCGGCTCCCAATAAGGCGCCGAGCAAAGCGCCGACTACCGAGAGATGAGTCGCCTCAAGAAGAAACATCTGCTGGATGTCGCGTCGGCGGGCACCAAGGGCCAGGCGTACGCCAATCTCGCGGCGACGCTCGTTCACGCTCATCAGCATGACGTTCATCACGCCGACGCCAGCGACTATCAGAGAAATGGCCCCCAGCCCTGCCAACAGCCAGGTGAAGGTGTTTGCCTGGCGCTTCAGGCCATCGAGTAATTGCTGCGGCACCTGCACATCGACTTCGCGACCGCCGAGCGTGTTACTCAACTGCGACTGGAATGCCAGGGCAGCGACGACCAGATCAGCATGCGGTACGACCCGGGCAATGACATTGCCCACTTGAGCCGAAGACGTTAGCCGGCCCATGCTCGTAGCGGGTATGAATACTGAATCGTTGACCGACACGGGGATCAGCGGGTTGTATGGCTGTTCGACAACCAGGCCGATGACCTGAAATTGATAACTGCCTAGCTGCAACCAATCGCCCACCTGTAGAAGCGGACCCGTGCCTTGTAACGCTTGCACAATCGCCGCTCCGACTACCACAAAGGCAGCGTTGCGGTCATGCCGGGAGAGGAAACGCCCGGACGCCAGCTTGAGTCCCATAACATTACGCAGCGAGGCTGTGGTGCCGATAATGGTGGCTTCGGTATGTAGGCCTGTGCGGCTGACACGCGTCGAATATTGCGTTACCGCGGCCACGTGAGTGAGCGCCGGAATCATGCGTATTAATTGTTTCGCGTCCAGGTGTATAGGCAACGCTGAAGAGGCTGTGCTGTGGCGTGGAAAACTCGCCACCAACGTATCTGTTCCGAGCCCTTTGAACGTGCGCAGCGCGTCGTCTGAGGCGCTGCGTCCGATGTTGAGCAACGCGACGATGGAGGCACTGCCAACCATGATTCCGATCAGCGCCAGCAACGAGCGCTGCCCCATGGAGCACAAGCTCTCGACAGACTCGGCAAGACGCTGCAGAAACGAACGGCATTCAAGCAGCGGCATGATCGGACCTGTCGAGCAATTGCCCTTCGCTAACTTCAATTCGACGCTCAAAGCGCTCCGCCAGCACCGTGTCGTGGGTGACCATCACCAGCGTGACGTTGTGCTGGCGATTGAGCGCCAGCAGTAGATCCATCACCTCAGTCGCGCACGCCTGGTCGAGATTGCCCGTCGGCTCATCGGCGAGAATCAACGCCGGTTCCCCCACCAAAGCACGCGCTATTGCTACCCGTTGCCGCTGTCCACCGGAAAGGTCAGCGGGCCTGTGAAGTGCGCGGTTTGACAGTCCGACCCGTTGCAATTGAGACAGGGCCATCGCACGCGCCGACTGACGATCAACACCCCGATACGTCATCGGCAACGCCACGTTATCGACGGCGCTTAGCCTGGGCAGCAGGTTGAACGCCTGAAACACAAAACCGATCTCACGGTTGCGCAATTGCGCCAGCTCGTCCGAGGAAGCATTCATGACGTCACGCCCCGCAAACTCGATATCTCCACAAGCAGGACGCTCCAACAGCCCGAGAATATTAAGCAGCGTACTTTTACCCGAACCCGATGCGCCAACAATTGCGCAGGTGCTGCCGCGACACAAAGTAAAGTCCACATCGACGAGCGCGTTAATACTCTGATCACCTTTGCTGTAGCGCTGACAAACACTGCGCATGACAATCAGCTCGGACAGTCTATCGTTTGTTATTTTTTTCATTACTCTTGCTCATCCATGACGCAATAAAATTGCAAACCCGGCGTTGCCAAGACACAAGCAGTACAGTGTATCTATCGACAGGTGTACATATCAGGCGATATGAAAAACTCTATTATCGACGACTTTCCTGACAACACAATCCGTCATATGTAGGGGGTCAAAGGCTCTTTTTTTTACGTGGTGCAGGCAGATAAGAGGCCATGAGCTGCGACCGATTTTTTACCCCGGTTTTTCTGAGCAGCGCGGAGACATGGTCCCGCGCCGTGTAGTCGCTGATGCCCAGCCGCTGGGCTATATCTTTGTTGGTACAGCCCTGCATGACCAACTGCAGCACTTCAAGTTCTCGCTGGGTGAGCCTTGCCGCACGCTGCCTTTCGCCTTGTCCTTCCGACATGAACGTCCAAATCCCTTTTTATAGTTGTCATTATCGATCTCAACATATGAATCGGCCTGAACATCTATTTATTGATTTCTTTTTTTGCTGATCAACGATTACAAAATCGACTACGCCGAACTCTGATTATCCTCACACAAGATGTAAAAGTTCCTACATGAAAAAAGGAAAATTCTGTAGCTCGTTAGAATAACAACACTGATCAGCCCGCACGCACAAAAGCGCCACAGACTATAAAATCCTGAGCACTCTTAGTTTGAAAACACCAGTTGTATAGACAGGCAAGATAAACGTGATGAATACGAATTACAATCAGTTGTTACAAATAATCACTGAGATAATAATTTTTTATGTCATATGCCTAAAAAAGCGACCTACACACTGATCATTTGCAGGTTGGCTGGTTATCCAGGCGCTCGCACAGCTCAGGCCGCCTGGCTGAACATCTCCAGAGCCGGCAGAGATCCTTTTTTGGATTTTTAGACCTGATCACCGTGCATTGTCAGGGTTTCAGGTAGAACAAGGCCTTGCCATTGGTCATGTCGAATGGCGCCGAAAAATGCTCATGAACAGCCTTCCAACCATCATCGGTATTGAGGTAGCCAGCGCTGCCGCGCATCCACGATGATTTCTCCTCGCCCTTGTCATCGATACCACCGCAACGACACAGCCAATGAGCGAAGGCTAATTGATCATCGGCATGCACCGTTACTTGGTGCTGTTCGAACAACATGCCGCCTTCGCACAGGCCCAGGCAGAATTCCCAGTGCTTGCGGTAGGCATCCGCGCCCTTGAATTGCAGTTGCAAGATAGCGTCGTATGCGACGATGTCTGGCGCGTAGTACGCCATGATGCCGTCGATGTCCTTCTCCCGAACGGCGACTGACCAACGCTCCAGCAGGGCGCGGATCTGCCCTTGGGCGGTATTGCAATATGCTGCATGGGTGGAGGTTTTCATGACAGTGCTCCCGAGGCTTTTGCCTTCTTTTGACTCATGGGTTCAGCATAGGACAGGTTGGGTTGACGCACCGGCCTGACTTCGGCGCGGGTAGCACATCCTGCGGGGCCGTGCGGCTGGCAATTAGAGAAAGCGTAGTCCCTTGATCAGGCGCAGCTCTACGACGCCTCGACAGTCAGCGGCAGACCGGCGCTGGGCTGGCGTCGTCCACTTGCATGCCGCGACGCATGCCAAAAAACATTGCCGTTAGCAAACCGACGGTCCCCATGATCACGCTGTAGCCGACGCATACCCATGGGCTCCAGGGCATCAAGGCAATCAGGATCAGCGGCGTGGTGCTGGCCCACAGTGCATAGCTGATGTTGTAGGTAAACGAGATCCCCGATACACGAATATTCGCCGGAAACAGTCCGACCATGACCGAGGGCACCACCCCGACAATCCCACAGGCCAAGCCCGCGATGGCATACGCAAGGCCAGACGGCAACCACTGGATGACCAGGCTGGCGTACAACAGCGCCACGCCTACCGGCAACAGCAGGCTGTACAACGCCACCCCACGCCAGGCACCGATGCGATCCACCAGCATGCCCGCCAGAACGCAGCCGATGTTGAGGAACACGATGCCAACGCTGCTCAGGGCGAAGGTGTCGCTAGGGCTCATGCCGAACTGCCGTTGCATCACGGTGGGCGTGATCACCACCAGCACCACCACGGCGGAGGTCAGCACGCAGGTCAACAGCACAGCCGGCAGCAAGGACTGGCGGTGTTCACGCAATACGGTGCGCAACGGCAGTTCGGTCATGTGTTCGCGCTGTGCGTGCAGGGCCATGAACACCGGCGTTTCGCTCAACCAGCGACGCAGCCAGACACCCATCACGCCAAACACACCGCCCAACAGAAATGGGATACGCCAGGCGAAATCAAGAATTTCGTCGTGATTGAAGACGTTCGCCAACCACGTTGCGGTCAACGCACCAATCAGGTAGCCGAACGTCAGCCCTGCTTGCAGCACACCCAAAGCGTAACCGCGATGGCCCTTTGGCGCGTGTTCAGCAACGAATACCCACGCGCTCGGTACTTCGCCCCCTACTGCCGCGCCCTGCAAAATGCGCAGCGCCAGCAAGATCAACGGCGCCCAATAGCCAATGTCGGCGTAAGTCGGCATCACCCCGATCAACAGGCACGGCAGCGCCATCATCAGAATGCTCAAACTGAACACCCGCTTGCGGCCCAGCTTGTCGGCAAAGTGCGCCATCAAAATCCCGCCCAATGGGCGCGCCAGATAGCCGGTGACGAAAATGCCGAAACTTTGCAACAGGCGCAGCCATTCCGGCATTTCGGGTGGAAAGAACAATTGGCTGAGGGTCAGCGCGAAAAATACAAAAATGATGAAGTCATAGATTTCCAGCGCGCCGCCCAGTGCCGCAAGGCCCAGGGTCTTGTAGTCAGCGCGAGTAATTGGCTGAGAACGCGGTCGAACAATGGCTGTCATGCAAGATCCCAAGTCACAAGAATATCGGCAGTTAGGTGCGACCCTAGGACCGCAGGGCGCGAAGGATAGCAAAGCTGCGCTCAGGAAGCGGCCAAGAAGACGACCGGGCCGGGAGGTCAATGGTAGATAGCCGGATCACAGGGTGTATGCGCCGGGAGTTTCACCGAACTGGGCGCTGAACGCTGAAATAAAAGTGCTGACGCTGTCGTAGCCCAAGGTCAGTGCGACCCGGCCGACGTTATCGCCTTGTGCCAATAACTCCAACGCACGCTTCATGCGGGCGACAATGCGCCACTGCACCAGAGACATGCCGGTTTCCAGACGAAAATGTCGAGTCAAACCGCGTTTGGACATACCCACGCGCCGCGCCCAATCGTCCAGCGTCAACTTGTTCGAAGGGTCCGCGACAATGGTCAGGGTCATGCCCACCAGATGCGGGCTGCTGGGCATCGGCAGAAATAACGGTGTCGCCTTGGAGTTCTTGAGTTCGTCGAACAGCACCTCAAGCAAGCGATCTTGCTCCGGGGTGAGCTCGGATCGCTCGGTGTTCCACGCACCGATTCGCTCTAGTAAAGCCTTGGACAGGTGAGTCATTTCGAACACAGTCGGCACGGTTGGAAACAGCGGGCTTTGATCGGGACGCAGATAAATCATCCAGCCCGTAGTCGCTTCATGCACCCGTGCCGCGTGGGCGACGCCGGGCGGAATCCAACCAATGCGCCTTGCCGGGACCACCCAACTGCCGGTGTCCAGTTCGGCACTCATCACACCTTGCTCAACGGCCCAGAGCTGGCCTTCGCGATGGGCGCGCAAGCTGTCTTCGGTGTTGTGGCTCAAGGAGCCGGTCTGGACCAGTAAAGGTCGGCCATCGTGAATGCGTCGTTGCAGAGGATACTGTCCTGACATGGCCCGATTTCCCTGTTGGGTGGCAGGTCGACGTTAGCGCGCCAGTGTTGGGGAAAGCAATGCTAAGCCTGAGTTCGTTGTGTTTTCCTACAACCTCGACGTGCACACAAAATCTCGCTCGAACGTCAGCAACGCAGTGATTTAGACTCCAAGCGCGCGGCTTCAAACGCGTACCGCGCCGATCCAGACCTGCCCACAAGGAATCAACCAATGACGCTCTCGCTGCTCATGGCCGTGCTCGCCTCCGGCTTTATTTACGGAATATCGCCAGGGCCCGGTGTGCTGGCGGTGTTTGGCATCGGCGCGGCGCGGGGTCGGCGGGCCGGGGCGTTGTTCCTTTGCGGGCATATGCTGGGAGATGTGATCTGGTGCAGCGTGGCGCTGGCGGCGATCATTGGCGCCAAGGTGTTTGGCAGCACCGCGTTCAATATCCTCGGCGTGATGAGCGGGTTGTTTCTGTTCTGGTTGGGCTTTCGTGCGATCAGCGCCAAGCGCAGCAATGGCGACGATCAGAACGTCTCGGCGCGCAACCCGTTCTGGCACGGCATCATGTTTGGGCTGACCAATCCAAAAGCTTATCCGGTGGCGGTCGCGACCTTTACCGCGCTGCTTTCAAGCCGCGCCGAATTGCTCAACTGGTCGATGCTGCCGCTGTTGATTCTGATCAGCACGCTGGGCGGGATTGTCGCTTACTCGATCATCGTTACCGTGGTGGGTGCGCGTCATGTGCGCACGCTGTATCAACGCCACGAACTGACCATCACCCGCATCTGCGGCGTGATGTTCATCGGTTTTGCGATCAATGCGCTGATGCACGCGGTGCCGGGCCTGTTGCCGCGTCGTCCTTAGTGGTTAAGTCGCCAGTCAAGTCACGGGAGTGGTGGCCGCCTCTTGCTCAAGCCACGCCAGAAACTCCTTCACCGGCGATTGTCGCTCACGCCCCGGCGTACAGACCGCGACATAACGTGGGCCTGGCAGCGTGATGTCGGGCCGGTATGCCTGCAACAAACCTTTCGCCACGCTGTCCGCCACCAGCACGTTACTCGCCAGCGCCAGACCATGACCGGCAATCGCCGCGCTCAGCGCATAGTGCTCGTCGTCGTACTCGCGAAAACGCGCATTGGCCAGCCAGTGTTGTTGTCCAGCCGCCTCGCACCAGCTTTTCCAGTTCACAACTTCAGTGCCAGGAATCTGCCAGGCAAGGTCGATCAGCTCGATATTCGACTCATCGACTTGCCCCATTCCCGGCGCGGCATAAACGGCAAAGTGTTCCTGCATTAGCTCCAGATGCACAAGATTCGGGTCGTGACGATGGGTGGTGCGAATTGCCAGATCAACACTGGCATCACGCAGCAAATCGACGATTTCATTGCGCGTATCGATGCGTACGTTGAACTGCGGCCAGCCGCGATGAAAGCTGCCCAGCCGAGGGATCAGCCATGAAGCCGCAAAGCCTGGCGTGGTCGACAAGGTCAAGGTGTGCGAAGCCGATTCAGGGCAAAAACTTTCCAGGCTTCGGCTGATGTCCAGCAGCGAACGGTGAGTCTGGCGATACAACCTTTCGCCCTCTTCGGTCAGCTTCACGCTTGGTCCGGAGCGATCGAACAACAGCGCGCCAAGCCAGGCTTCAAGGGTTTTGACCTGATGCGAAATCGCCGCCGGAGTCACCGACAACTCATCGGCGGCGGCCTTGAAACTGCCCAGCCTGCCCGAGGCCTCGAAGGTGCGCAGTGCCGTCAGCGGTAGGTTGGAAAACACAGGCGGCTCCAGGTGAATTGAATTGATCGGGGCTCAATTTATCTCATTTTCCCCGACGCCGAGCAGTCGGTAGCGTGGACGCCAATCCCAAGGGTCATTGGTATTGGAGACACGACATGCAAGGCCCCGCACGCAAAGTGGTTCAGGCAATTCTGTATGAGGCCATCGGAATTTGTTTTTTGTCACCGCTGCTGGCACAGCTGTATGACGAAAGCCTGGCGTATTCCGGTGCGCTCTCAATGATGTTGTCGGCCAGCGCATTGCTATGGAACATGATTTACAACGTGGGTTTCGAGTGGTGGGAGGCGCGCCAGCCGCAGCACAGCCGGACGTTGCTGCGGCGGCTGCTTCATTCGCTGGGTTTCGAGGGCGGCCTGACGATTTTACTGCTGCCGCTGATTGCCTGGTGGCTGCAGATTTCGTGGGCGGCGGCGTTGGCAACCAATCTCGGCCTGTTTGTGTTTTTCTTCTTCTACGCGTTGGTGTTTCAGTGGGGATTTGATGGTGTGTTTGGCGTGCCGGAATCGGCGAGGACTCCTGCAAGTCCCCAAGCCCCGGTAGGAGCGAACGTGTTCGCGAAGCGACGTACCTGATACACCGCAGCAGCCCCTTCGCCAACAAGTTCGCCCCTACAGAAAACCGGGTTACTGCGCCAAACCGACTTTCAACAACTTGCCGTCGTCTTCATCGGTCAGCACATACAAGTAGCCATCTGGCCCTTGGCGCACGTCGCGGATACGGGCATTGAGATCACCGAGCAAGCGCTCTTCATGCACCACTTTGTCGTCTTTGAGCTCAAGACGAATCAACACCTGAGCTGATAGGGCGCCGATGAATATGTCGTGATCCCACTGCTTGAATGTGTCGGAATCATAGAACGCCATGCCACTGATGGCGGGCGACTTCTCCCACACATGGAAGGGCGTTTTCATGCCTTCAACCACTTTGCCCTTGGCTTCAGAGATGGGCTGCCCGCTGTAGTCGATACCAAACGTCGCAATCGGCCAACCGTAGTTGCCGCCGCGCTCGATGATATTGATTTCGTCGCCGCCCATGGGACCGTGTTCGTTGGTCCACAACGTGCCGGTCCAGGGGTTGAGTGCAGCACCCTGCTGGTTGCGGTGGCCGAAGCTCCATATTTCCGGGCGTACGTTTTTTTGACCGACGAAGGGGTTGTCCTTGGGAATGCTGCCATCCGGGTAAAGCCGCACGATTTTGCCTTGCAGCTTGTCGAGGTCCTGGGCAGTCGGGCGGTTGTTGTTTTCACCCAGGGCGATGAACAAATAACCGTCCCGGTCGAACACCATGCGCGAACCAAAGTGGTTGCCCACCGACAGCTTGGGCTGTTGCTGGAAGATCCGCGTGAAGTTTTCCAGCCGAGTCATGTCATCGGACAGCCGACCGCGACCTGCGGCAGTGCCGCCCGTCTTGCCGTCGCCGCTGTCTTCGGCGTAAGTCAGGTAAACCATCCGGTCGTTATTGAAATCTGGGGACAGCACCACATCAAGCAGCCCACCTTGGCCCTGCGCCCAGACTTTCGGCACGCCAGCGAGCGGTTGAGACAGCTTGCCGCCTGGCGAAACAATACGCAGATTGCCCGCACGCTCGATCACCAATATGCCTTTGTTGTCTGGCAGAAACGCCAGCGCCCACGGATGTTGCAGACCTGTGGCGACCTCATCGACCGTCAACGTACCTTCCTCGCTCTTGTAGGTGGCGGCAGAAGCGCTCAAGGGCAGAACCAGCAACACACTGGCACAAAAGGTTGCGATCAGGCTGTGGCGAAAAATAGTTTTACGCGACATGGACGATTCCTTATCGAGAGAAGAAAGTTTTTCGTGCTGAACACTCAGTGGGTACTGCGCTGCTCGGGGCCGTGCGCCGGCGCGGGTGTTTGCTGGCGGGTTGGATAACCGTTGCCGATGCCGCCGTTTTCCAGGGTGGGCGCGCGCGGAGTGACCCCGGTGGCCGGGCCACGTACGGGTGGGCTGATGGATTGAGTGCCTTGACGGCTGTTGGGATTGGCGCGGCGGATGGCGCCGTTGTCGGGCACATTGTTGCGGGTCGTGCCATCGGGATAAGTGGCGGCAGCGAGCGATAACGGCTGTTGTCCGGGACTGCCGCTTGAGGGTTGGCGGTCGCTGGAATTTGAGTTGGCATGGCCCAGACCAATACTCAGCACGCTACCGAGCGCAAGCGCGGCAAGACTTCGTAAAACACTGTTCATCACTTACCTCGGATAGATTCAGTAACGACTCGGGTCTTTGATAGCGATTGGGCAGCTAGGTTCGCGCGGTGCAGGTGGATGAGCAACTGCCGGACAATTCAGTTTGTAACAAGGATAGTCTGCCGACGCGCGAATCTGTTGGAGCGTATGTCGTGTAATCTGCCTATCGCCTACATTTTTGGAACTGCATTCGATGTCCGACGCCACTCAGACTGCCCCCGCACTGAAGGAAATTTTCAATCGTGAGCGCCTGCGTCATATCGCCGAGCAAACGGCCTCGATCTATCGGGCGTTCGACAGCAAAGCCTTCATGGCCCGTGCATCGAAAGACCTCGACGACCTGTCGTTGATGCAACGTCTGAACCGCGTCAGTCAATGTCTGCATGCCGGTCTGCCGGACGACTACCCCGCCGCCCTGGAGATTTTGTTTCAGCTCGCGCCGCGTCTGAACAGCGGTTTTGTGACCCTCATCCTTCCCGAATACGTTGCCCTTTACGGCCAGCACGACTTCCAGCGCTCTATGCACGCGCTGAGGTTTTTCACGGCGTTTGGCTCGTCCGAGTTCGCCGTGCGCCATTTTCTGCGCAACGATTTAAAGCAGGCACTGGCGTTGATGTACGACTGGTCACTGGACGACGACCCGCACGTGCGGCGGTTGGCCAGTGAAGGCAGTCGCCCTCGCCTGCCATGGTCATTTCGCCTGGAAAGCCTGGTCGCCGATCCTTCGCCAACACTTGAGATTCTCGACAACCTCAAGGCCGACGACAGCCTTTATGTACGTAAATCGGTGGCCAACCACCTAAATGACATCACTAAAGACAACCCACAATGGGTGCTTGATCAGATCGAAGCCTGGCCGCTGGACAACCCAAACACTGCCTGGATCGCTCGGCACGCCTTGCGCTCGCTGATCAAAAAAGGCGATGGCCGGGCGTTGACGATCATGGGCGCCGGAGAAAAGGCGCAGGTGCGAATCGATGCACTGAACGTCACACCCAGCACCATCCGGCTGGGTGATCGAATCAGCCTGTCGATTACGTTGACCTCAACGGCCAGCACTCACCAACGGCTGATCATCGATTACGCGATTCATTATGTGAAGAAGTCCGGTGGCACATCAGCCAAGGTGTTCAAGCTCAAGACCCTGGAACTGGCGGCAGGCGAGTCGGTAACCATCACTCGTGAACAACAGATCCGTAATTTCACCACCCGCGTGCATTACGCGGGTCGGCATGAGGTGGATGTGTTGATCAATGGTCAATGCCTGGGGCGCAGCGGATTCGATCTGGCCGAATAAACCGCCTCAATCGACTGGTGCACAAATCTTCCAGACTTAGCTCTAAGCTGTGCCATACGTTGATATCCCAGTGAATACACAGTGTTTTACTTGATACATAAAGCTGCACGCGATGAGTACGCCATAAGCCTTTTTCTGAAGCGAGTCTTGCCCGCGAGGGTTAGCCATTTATCGGCGCGCTGAAGTCTTTGCGGGCAAGCCTGGCACGGCGATGGTGATCAGAAAATCGAGGAACCCCATGCCTACCCGAAACTGGATCGATCTCAAACAAGACGCGTTGTCTGGCATCGAGACCATGCGCGCGCATTTCGAGGGGCATGCCTACGATCCGCATTGGCACGACAGTTATCTGGTGGGTGTAACCGAGCAGGGCGTGCAGCAATTCAACTGCCGACGACAAAAACACCGAAGCACACCGGGCAAGGTGTTTCTGCTAGAGCCTGGCGACATCCATGACGGCGAAGCACCCGAAACAGGCGGCTTTACCTATTGCACGCTGTACCTGGATTCGCATTGGCTGGAGCGCGAGTTGCGTTCGCTGTTCGAGCAAACGCCGGACAACGCGCAACTGAGCTTCGCCGCAACCCTGGCGGACGATGCACGCTTGGCAATGGCAACTGCCAACGCCTTTCGGACGCTGCACGGTGAGGAAATTCGCATCGTGCGGCAGACTGCGCTTGACGGCCTGCTATCGAGCCTGACCAGCCATTTGCATTGGCGCACGCTGATCACACCCGACCCACGCTTGCCACTGGTCGCGCAACGGGCGCGCGATTATCTGCACAGCCACATGACTCAAGACATCGGCCTGGACGACCTGGCCCGGGAAACCGGTGTCGATCGCTTTCGCTTGACCCGCGCATTCAAGGCGGCGTTCGGTGTAGCGCCTCATGCGTATTTGATTCAGTTGCGTCTGGCCAAGGCACGCCGACTGCTAGCCCAAGGCGAGTTGCCGGTGTCGGTCGCAGCTGCATTGGGTTTCGCCGATCAAAGTCATCTGGGCCGCTGGTTCCAACGCGCCTACCGTATGACCCCGGCTGATTACCGCAGGCGCTGCTCAAATCTTCCAGACTGAGGCCGCACACGGCAGCGAAGATCGACACACGATCAATCACTGTCGAGTCGTTTCATGCAGCCGTTCCTGCCCTTCATACTGTTTGCCTTTGTAGCCTCCATCACCCCCGGCCCGACCAATATTCTGGTGCTGGCCCACAGCTCGCGGTATGGCTTGATCGCAACGTTGCCAATCGTCCTTAGCGCCTGTGGCGGCGCGGCGTTGTTGGTGCTGTTGGTGGGCACAGGACTGGGCGATGTGTTGGCACGCCATGGGCAGATTCAGACGCTCATGGCATGGGCCGGGATTGCTTGGCTGACCTGGTTGGCATGGCAAATTTTCAGCGCGCCAGCCGAGGCCATCAACCCGGATCAACCGCCCAAAGGCCCAAGGCTTGGGCCGTTTGGGGCCGCTGGCCTGCAACTTGTCAATCCCAAGACATGGATGATGGCCCTGGCAGTGGTGAGTGTCTTTGCGGGCACCGATATAGACCGGATGATGAAGGTCATGTGGCTATCGCTGGCGTTTTTCCTGATCTCGATTCCGTGCATGACCGTTTGGGCGTATCTGGGTGTCAGCGCTGCCAGGTTCTGTCGTTCAGCCATCAGCATGAAGCGCTTCAATCAGGTGATGGCAGTGTTGTTGCTGTTGTCGACGTGGTTGACGTTGGTGGTGTGAACGGACGGCGTTCTGAATCAGACACTCGGCGGGTTAACCCTGCGCCATCAACACATGCAAAACACCTGCAACGCCAGTAGCATCGTCCCACCTTTAAAGCCTGTAGCGACCGACACTCAATGGCCCAGTTCTACGATGCACGTGGCAACATTTATGCAGTTATTGCCCCACAAGCGCTTTGCCAGTTGGGCGTTGCGCTACCAGCGCTTGCCGCCGACGCAGCACGGTTGCGCCAGAATTGGGCAACCCAGGCGATTGCGGCAATCTGTGATTGGCCAGCCGGCCAGCGCCCGCAAGGCGCCAAGGCCCATCGCTGTGACGGTTTACTGATCGGCCCGTTTCAGGATGCCGCGCCCTTCGACGTGTTGATCGTCAATACCGACGGCACCCTGGCTGAGCGCAGCGGCAATGGCTTGACCATCTTTGCCCAGTCTTTGACCGACCACGGCCTTGTTACGCCGCACCTCGGCTTCGAACTGCGCGTGCATCACGATCATCTTGATTTGCCGACGCCCGTCGCCACAACGCTCGATCCTGCGACCGTTGAGGGCGTATCGGGTTTCTGGCTGGACATCGGCAGGCCCAGGTTTGGCCCAACGGCGGTCGGCGCAACAGGCCCCGGTGTGACGCCGGTGGCTTTTAATAGTAAGCAAATCCATAGGATTGGGCGTCTGGCTGAGCTGCGTCCTGACTGGAATCACAGCGTGTTCGTGCGCGTGGGCAACCCACATTGCGTGACGCTGGTGCCCTCTATCGATGCGCTGCCAAGCTTCGAGCAACTGCATGAATCACCGCTCAATGAAGCACTGACTGCCATCGCCTTTGCTGCGGGCGAACTGGGCAGCGGCGATCCATGTCCTCCCGGCGTCAATCTGCAATGGGCCGCGAGAATTTCGAGCAACCGAATCATGGCCCGGGTCTTCGAGCGCGGTGAAGGCCCGACCGCCTCTTCTGGCACCAGCGCCAGCGCTGTCGCATCGGCCGCATGGTTCTGCGGATGGGTGGATGCAGGGCGAGTGGAAGTCGTGATGCCAGGCGGCACGGCGCCGCTGGACTTGCGTGAACAGGCCGGGCAATTGGTGCAGGTCCGGCTGTTTGGCGCAGCTCATCGGCAATAACGCCTCATCAACATCTTGTCGCCCGTACTGATGACTGCTTGGCACTTTAGACATTAAAGTGCCACTATTCATTGCATCACTTTATTCTTTGGCTAAGCTCTAAAGAACCGCCCGATACCATTCAAATGAATAGATATTAAAGTAGCTTACACTCGAAGGAACGTGCAGGAGCCGATATGGAACATCAGGCTGACCCCCTATTTGCGCACCCATCGGTCGTTTTGATCATCATCAGACGATTGAGCGCGCCCCTCCAAAAACTATCCAAACGGATATATACCGCGCCGTTCGAGTTGGCTGTCTCCTCGATAGGAACACCTGACCTCATCCCGCCATGACCCAAGCCCGCAGACAATCAGTCGATGCTCAATCAAGCCAATCAGGGAAGACGGTCGTCCTGACCGCATTCGAATTATCGAAACAGGGGGTGCAGATGTTCAATTCACACCGAAAGGCCATTGAAGCAGAGCTGCAAATTTCCGCGACAACCCTGTGCCAAACGCAAGCAAAGTTGGCGGCCATCAGCCGATCCATGGCGATCATCGAGTTCACGCCCAACGGCATCATCATCCAGGCCAATGAGAACTTCTGCCGCACCATGGGCTATCAGGCCAACGAGTTGATCGGCAAACATCATCGGATTTTCTGCGAAAAGTCGTACTGCCACAGCGACGCCTATCTCAAGCTTTGGCGCGATCTAGCGCGTGGCGAGCCGATTTCCGGGCCCGTTATGCGCCTGGATAAATCGGGCCGCGAGATATGGCTGGAGGCCAGTTACATGCCTGTGCTCGGTGCTGACGGCACCGTTGAGAGTGTGATCAAGGTCGCTTCCGATGTCTCCACGCGCCTGCACAAGGATCATGAAAACCAAAGCATGATCAACGCAATTGGGCGCTCCATGGCGACGATTGAATTTTCGCCCGATGGACGAATCATCACCGCCAATGAGAACTTTCTGAAGACCATGCATTACCAGCTCAACGAAGTCGTCGGCCAGCACCACAGCTTGTTCTGCACCCGTGCAGAAGTGGATTCACCTGCGTACAAAGCGTTCTGGGCTTCACTCAATCGCGGCGAATACCACTCCCATCGCTTTGAGCGGGTCAATAAACACGGTCAGACTATTTACCTCGAAGCGTCGTACAACCCGCTGTTCGACGCCCAGGGCCGCCTCTACAAAGTGGTGAAGTTCGCCAGCGACATCACCGAACAGGTCACGGTACAGCGCAACGCGGCGACCACCGCCCACGACACGTCAATCCGCACCGATGCCTGCGCGCAAAAAGGCTCCAGCGTCGTACAGCAAACGGTTGCGGTCATCGAGCAGATCTCCAATGACTTGAACGGGGCCGCGCGCAGTATCGATGCGGTGAACAAACAGTCGGAAATCATCGCCACCATCGTGCAGACCATTCGTGGCATCGCCGATCAGACCAACCTGCTGGCACTCAACGCCGCGATTGAAGCAGCAAGGGCTGGCGAACATGGTCGCGGATTTGCCGTGGTAGCGGATGAAGTCAGGGGCCTGGCGGCGAGGACTAGCAAGGCAACCATCGAAATTGTCGATGTCGTCAGGCAAAACAATGAACTGGCGAAAAGTGCGGTGTCGAGCATGCAATTGAGCCTGAGCCGAACCGGCACCGGAGTCGAGTTGGCCAACGAGGCCGGTGAAGTGATTCTGGAGATCCAGCAGGGCGCACGGCATGTGGTGGATGCCATCAGCCAGTTCAATTCGACGTTGCAACTCAATTGAACAGCTGATATCGAGTCGCTTTTGCAGAAGCACTGAACTGCGCCCCAAAGGTGGGAGCCGGGCTTGTCCCGCGACCGGCGGGGAACCCGTCGTAAAACCTGCGCACCGGGTGTGACAGGCAGACTGCGCACACCGGGTTTACTGCCGCTACGCGTCAGGTCGCGGGACAAGCCGCGTTCCTAAAGTGCGTTTTGACCCTTTTGATATGGTCAAGCTTTCAGCAAAAAACACCTGCTGAAGGCTTGATCGGGAACAGAGCATCTACAGGCCCGTCATCACTCACCAATATCCTCATTCCATAATTCGGGCTTGTCGGCAATAAACTGCGTCATCAGCGCGACGCAGGTCGCGTCATGCACCACGTCCACTTGAACCCCGCGCGAGCGCAGCAGCTCTTCCTCGCCCAGAAACGTCTGGTTTTCGCCCACGATTATTTTGCGGATGCCATACAACAGAATCGCACCGCTGCACATCGCGCAGGGTGACAAGGTGGTGTACAGCGTGGCTTCCTTATAAACCCGGGCCGGTTGACGTCCGGCATTCTCGAAGGCATCCATCTCGCCGTGCTTGATCGCGCTGCCTTCCTGTACCCGACGGTTGTGCCCGCGCCCAATGATCCGACCGTCGTGGACAATCACCGATCCAATCGGAATACCGCCCTCGGCCAGTCCCTTTTGCGCCTCATCGATGGCCGCCTGCATGAATGGGTCCATGTCTTTGCTCCCCTGTCACATCAAAAAAGTCGTCTGCGCGTTGATGAGCGCAGCTCTGCGGATCAAGGTTTGGCTTTTTTCAATGCACTGTCCAGCGCGGTCGAGACGAAGACCTTGAGCAATTCGCTCGAACGGCCTTTCATGTCCATGCCAACATCGCGTTGTTTAGTGCGAAATTTATTGGCCAGCGGTTGCGCGGGCTCGCCAGTATTGAGTTGCTGCAACTCTTCGGAGCTGAATGACTGTGCGTACGCAGCCGCCAGATTGCGATCCCACTCAGACTGATACTGCGGCTGCAAACTTTGCAATTGGTCCTGCACCAGAGTTTGTGCCTGGGTTCTGCCAACGGCTTGGACAATGGTGGCAAAGGTGACTGTGCGCGAGGCGACTTGATAGCCCAGCCAACCCAGGCTTTCACCCAAATGATGATCCTGCACGAACACCAATGCCTGGTCCGGCACTTGCTCTTCAGCCATTACACGAGGCGGCATGCCGAACATCAGGCAACACGATACAGCCAACGTCACGGCCATTACCGTCAAAGCAGTTGATCTGCGATACCCCATGTTCTCTCCCCGGCCATTCATCGTTGATCAACCCTGTGCCTGTCTGCCGAAAACAACAGTTGAGCGGTGGTTTCCATTCGACCCGACGTTCGGGCGCGACGACGTCAGTTCTGGGGCATCCGCGCCGATGACCATTGCTGCTCGGTCATGCGATAAATCCTTACGCCGCGCCGATGGTATTGACTGTGGACAAAGCCGCTGAAGCCCAGTTTCTGGATCACTTTGACCGACGCCATGTTGGTCGGCTCGACGATAGCAATCAGCGAATCGACACCAAGCCTGCCGAAGGCATGGGCCAGTGTTGCGCGTGCTGCTTCAGTGCCCAGGCCCTTGCCCCACCAGGCAGTCGCCAACCGATAACCGATTTCGACCTCATCGACACCGTCCACGCACTCGACATTGAGACCGCAGAAGCCCACCAACGTTGAAGAAGATTTATCCACCACGGCCATCGGGCCAAAACCGTGTTGGCGGTAGGAATGGCGACACCATTCGATGAACTCGCCGGTCGACTGCTCAGACATGACCCCGCGCACCGAATGCCGCATGACATCGCTATCCCCAAGAATCCTGGCCAGTGCTGGTGTGTCGTTGCCGGTAAGTTCGCGCAGGATCAGGCGGTCTGTGCGCAGCGCAGAATGATGGATGCTCATAGCGGTCGCCTCGGCGTCAGTCCAATTGACAGGCCTGATCATGGCCCAAGGGAATGGGGGTTGCCAGCAGGATTTGAGCAGGCCATGACCTGGCGCTCATATCGGCTCAGGCTTTCACGAGTAAGCTTGCGAAAAAACCGGGGCGAACACAGAAGAGCATCGCCCTGGGTGCAGCGTTACAAGCTTTGCGTCACCTTCTTCGCCACATCAGCCGGCACCCAGGCGTTCCAGACTTCCGGGTGCTCTTTCAGGAAGCTCTTGGCGACTACCTGCGGATCCTGACGTTTTTCGCTCATTTGGCCCAACGTCTTGTTCAACTGGTCGATGGGCAAGTCGACTTTCTCGAAGAACGACACCAGTTCCGGGTACTGCTTGTGGAAAGGTTCGGACACACCGATCGCCAAATGGGCCGCCAGCGATGCACTGCCGATCGGGTTCGGGTTACTGGCATCAGACAAGGTCTTCCAGGCGGCCTCGTTGAAAGGCGGCTCTTGCAGCTTGATCAGTTTGAAGCGACCGAGCAGCGGCGTCGGCGACCAATAGTAGAACAACACCGGCTGCCCGCGACGAATCGAGGAGCTGACTTCAGCGTCCAGTGCAGCGCCTGAACCGGTACGGAAGTTGACGTAGCTGTCGGTCAGTTTGTAGGCCTTGAGCTTCTGCGTATTGACGATTTCAGAGGTCCAGCCAGACGGACTATTAAGAAAACGGCCTTGGCTTGGCGACTCAGGGTCCTTGAACACGTCCTTGTATTGGGGCAAGTCGGACACTGACTTCAAGTCGGGCGCCAGCGGCTTGATGCCCCGTGCGGGATCGCCCTTGATCACGAATTCGGGTACCCACCAACCCTCGGTCGCGCCTTTTACAATATCGCCCAGACCGTAGACCTTGCCTTCGGATTCAGCCTTTACCCAGGCAGGACTGCGGCCCGCCCACTCCTCGCCGATGACCTGAATGTCGTTCTTTGCCAATGCGGTCTCAAGGCTGACTGTACTGCCAGGCAATTTGTCGGTTGGATAGCCGTAGCCTTTCTCGACAATGGTGCGCAGGATCTCGGTGATCAGGCTGCCGCTTTCCCACGTAATGTCGCCAAAGAGGATCGGCGTGGTTTTGTCCGCGCCCTGCGCCGAATGCGCAAGGACGGCCAATGCCAGCAGCGAGCCGCCCAACAGTTTTTTGATCGATGTCATGGTCGTCTCTCGTGGCTGAAGATATGAGGAGGCTCAATGGTTGTTGCGTACCCGCTTCATTCCAGACAAGCGCGCTGGCAGCAGGTTTGAGCCTTGTCCATGTAAAAGCTGACCGAACGCTGGGAAATACCCAGTTCGATGGCGATTTCAGGGTAGGTCAGACCGTTGTTGCGCGACAGCAGGAACGTCGCTTTGACCTTGGTCGGCAGACTGTTCAAACGGCGGTCAATGCGGCTCAGGGTCTCAATGGCCTGGACTGACTGCTCAGGTGTTGCATTGTGACTGTCGTCGGTGACGCTCAGTTCATCCAGATAGCTGCGCTCCAGATCGCGCCGACGCCAGCGCTGATACAGCAGACGTTGGGCGATGGTGGTGAGCAAGGCACGCGGCTGGCGAATCGGAACGACATTGGGTGACGCCAGCAGTTGGAGAAAAGCTTGCGCGGCGATGTCTTCGGCGCAAGCGCGTGAGTCGAGTTGGCGTCGCAGCCGCTCGCACAGCCAAGTGTAGTGACTACCAAACAGTTGGCTTATGTATTCGCGATGCGTCAGTTCTGCGGCGGGCATGAGGAGTCCTTAAACGATATTTTTTATTCTCCCGGAAGCCCGGTAGCGGTCATCGTAACAAGGCTTTTTATGCATTAAAAATAGTTAATTAATAAATTGATATTCCAATATTGAATATAAAAATATCGCCTTCTCCCTCTACAGCTGATCAATCAAGCTTGGCCGCAAGCAGAGTATCTACAGGATGGCGGGATAGTTGAAATCCTCGGCCTGCCGCTGATATGCCAACAGCACTTGGTAATCGTCTTCGCTGGCTGTGATCACCTCGCTGATCGCCAGCACCGCTGCGACGTCGGGTAACGCTCGCAGCGCTTTATTCATCGCCAAGCGAATCGATCCGGCGTCTGCCCCCAGTCGGGTGATGTAAGGCAAACAAGGGCTGGGCGCGGTTTGGGTGACGATTTTCAAACCTCTTACTTCATCGCTGTTGTCTCGCGCCAGGTAGTCATACGTGACGCTGTCGATTGCCGCCAGATCGCCACGCCCTTGTCTCAGCCAGAGCAGGCTGTCGCGGTGGCCGCCGGTCAAGGACACTTCGCTGAAGAATCGGCCGTCCCGCTGTAACGGCGCCAGCGTGTGACGGAACAGGTTCATCCCGGAGTTGGAGTCCTCGCTGTTGATCAGTCCATGGCTGCCAAAAAAATCAATCAACTCCCGCCGCGAGTCGCCTTCGCGTGCCACCAGCAGGCTGCAATGGTTGCCGTCGCGACTGTGGGGCAACTGATAAACCGGGCGCCCGATCACTTGCACCCGGTCGCGCAACAGGGTCATCAGCGGATAGCCGCAGGTCTGCGCCAGTAACAAATCGGGGGATAGCCAGAGCTGTTTGAGGTCCGGCGTATCAAGGCTCATGCGCGTGGCTGCCAAGTGCTCAAGAGTTCGCGCCAACCAGGCTTCCTGGGCCTCACGCACCCGCAGCGGCGCAACATACATCGGCAACTGAGCGAAGCCTTGAGACATGGGGGCGATTTCCAGATCAGACGAAAGGATGTTGCGGACTGTCGACAGGATTAAGGCTGTGCAGGCGAAACAGTTCACCATAACCCTGCACCAGAAAACCGCCGCTGCGCGCCAGCCACTGTTCACGATGTGCGCGATACACCGCTGGCAAGTAATACCACGCCAGCCCCGGCAAATCGTGATGCACCAGATGCAGATTGAGGTGCAGAAACAGCCAATTCCATGGCCACGACGCCTCGTTAATCACTGTGCGCTGTTCCGGGCGCTCGCTGGGGCGATGTTCGTAATATGAACGCACCATCGACACCGACAGCGCAGGCAGCGCGATCAGCAGCAGGTAATGCAGGGTCGACAGCGCGCTATGGCGTTCGATGAACCAGAACATCAGCACCGCGAATGCGCCGTGGGTCGACCACATCAACCAGGCTTGGCGCTCGCCGAGAAGCAAGCGTTTCGACTCACCGACCAACAAACCGCTCAACGCCAGCGGGGCACCAAACAGCAAGCGCCCCGGCAGGGTTTTATCGAGCCAACGCAACAACCGCGCCAGGCGTTGAGTATGCAGCCAGCGCGCTTGACTCAGGTAGCGACTCTCCGGATCGCGACCGGGCACGGTCAAGTCTTCGTCGCGATGATGCTCAAGGTGGGTGTCGCGATACAGCGTGTACGGGTACCAGACCGCAAACGGCGCGTAGCCCAGCGCCTTGTTGAGCCATAACAAGCGCGTCGGATGGCCGTGTAACAGTTCATGTTGCAGTGACATCCACAGCACCAGCAACGGGATCATCAACAACGTGGTTGGCCACACGCCCAGTCGCGGACTCAACAGCATCAAGCCGAACCACCCGCCATACACGCCCACCAGCAACAGCCAGGTCGGCCATTCGCTGCGCCCGGTAAAGCTTACGCGCAGCCGCTGAATGTCTTGGCGTTGGCGGTCGTCGAGGTAATGGGGCATCGCAGGTTCCTGCATCCGGGCTGATACCGGGTTGTGCCCTGACGCAGGAAAATCTTGTAGACCGATTGGTTATGGCGGTAGAACGAAAGCCCGAAAGCCACCTGCGCCCGATGTTGCCCATGCAAATCTGTGTACTGCCCGACGTTTCCCGACCCTTGCTCGACAAATTCTACCGCGCCCATCAATCGCCCATGCGCGGCAAGGGTGAAGCGCAGGTATGGGTGGTCAAAAATCCCGAGATTATTGGGGCGTTGTGCCTGACACCGGTGGACAGCGGGCAATGGTTAACCGGGCTTTTTGTCGCGCCCGAACGCCGTGGGCAAGGGATTGCACGGCATTTGATCGAGGCAGCCCTGGCTGAAGTCACGGGCAAAGTCTGGTTGTTCTGCCACCCTGAGCTGACTGAGTTTTATGGGCGATCAGGGTTTAAGCCAGTAGTGGCTTTGCCTGAAGGGGTGGCGGCGCGATTGGCGCGTTACAGCAGGACCAAATCGTTGATTGCGTTGTGCCGTGAAGATTAATAGCGCAGCGCGCTGGCACTTCGCCGTACACGTTTGAGCTTCATTGAACATCAAACGCATCGTTGACTAACCTGCGATAGGGAACCCGCTTGAGCAAGGCTTGCCCGAAAAGAGGTCCGATTTGAACGATGACAATCTCAAAACTGTGCTTAGATCTTTATCTGCATACGACCAAACCAAAAGCCTGATCCAAACCGCAAACCCGCGTGCTAGCCTCGCCCATCGCCTTCACCCAGACCAACGGGACGCCCATGAAAAAGACGCTTATCGCTTGTTCTCTCACCGCGTTGTTCGGCTCGACACTTGCCATGGCCGCTGAAACACCGCCCGCCTCTAACATCACCCACGAGCAGTTCGCCAAGGTTTTGGCGGGTGACTGGCGATTGCCGCAAAATAGCGCCCGCGATCAATACCGCCACCCAGAACCGACGCTTCAATTTTTTGGCCTGCGTGCCAACCAGACGCTGATCGAGATCACGCCAGGCAACGGCTGGTACAGCGAAATCCTCGCGCCGCTGCTCAAGGACAAAGGTCATTACATCGCCGCCGTGGTAGACCCAGCACTCAACGATTACGCCAAACGTGGCGCCGATGGCCTGAAGCAGAAATTCGCGGCCGACCCTGAGCATTACGGCAAGGCGCAGATCATCGAGTACAACCCGAAACTGCCATCATTTGGCAAACCGGCGTCTGCAGACGTGGTGCTGACCTTTCGCAATGTGCATAACTGGACCGACTCCAAGAACGAAGTTGCAACGTTCAAGGCCGTCTATGATGTGCTGAAACCGGGTGGCACGCTGGGCGTGGTCGACCACCGCGCCAAAGCTGGCACGACGGCCCAGGACAACCAGAACAATGGCTATCTGCCGACTGATTATGTGGTGAAGCTGGCGACCGATGCGGGGTTCAAACTGGTGGGCGAAAGCGAGGTCAACGCCAATCCCAAGGACACCAAGGACTATCCCGAAGGCGTCTGGACGCTCCCCCCTTCCTATGTGCTGGGCGATCAGGATCGGGCGAAGTATCAAGCCATCGGCGAGTCCGACCGGATGACCCTTCGATTCGTCAAACCGGCCAAAAAATGACCGGCGGGCTTACTCGTCAGCGTTAGGGTCCATACCCGGAAACAGCACGTCGATGTAGCCAAAACGGCTGAAATCGGTGATCCGCGAGGGGTACAGGCGACCGATCAAATGATCGCACTCGTGCTGCACCACTCGCGCATGGAAGCCTCGGGCGATGCGCTGGACAGGATTACCGTCAGGGTCAAAACCTTCGTAGCGAATGTGCTCATAGCGCTCGACCACACCCCGCAGGCCGGGCACCGACAGGCAACCTTCCCAGCCCTCTTCGAGGGTGGGTTCCAACGGCGTAATCAGCGGATTGAGCAAAACGGTCTGAGGCACGGCTTCGGCTTCAGGATAGCGCTCGCTGCGCTCGAAACCGAAGATCACCAATTGTAGATCGACCCCGATCTGCGGCGCCGCTAGACCAACGCCACCAACGCTCTCCATGGTTTCAAACATGTCGGCAATCAGCGTTTTCAGCTCCCTGGAACCGAACATCGATTCAGGCACAGCAGGTGCGATACGCAACAGACGCTCATCGCCCATCTTCAGAATTTCATGAATCATAGTGGCCCTTACCTGTTGACTGGATGTGCTGGGCGGTGTCGCCACGGCGAACAAAAACGCATCCTGCCACAAACGTCTTCAGAATTTGTCGACCTTGAGTGCTGGATGCAACTCGGGGTCATGATCGTGACTGTGATCGCGCCCCAAGCCAGAAACATGTTGCTTGTACGTGGTATCGACACCGCCGCCTTCGACCTTCTCGCCTTTGTTTTTACCTTCAGCGGACATGTGCTCGATGACCGCATTCATCTCCGCGCCAAGCAGTAACACCGCCGCTGAAATATAGAAGTACAACAGCAACACGATGATCGCGCCGATGCTGCCGTACATGGCATTGTAATCGGCGAAGGTTTTGACGTAGTACGCAAAGCCCAGCGAGGCGACGATCCACACCACCACCGCGAGCACTGAACCTGGGGTGATGAAGCGAAATTTCTGTTCGACATCCGGCATCACGTAATACATCAACGCCACAGCCACCATCAGCAAAATGATGATCAAGGGCCAGCGAAGGATGGTCCACAGCGTAACGATGAAGTCTTCCATGCCGATCTGCGCGGCCAGCCAGTTCATGACCTGCGGCCCGGTCACCATCAGGGCAGCAGCAGCCAGTAGCATCCCGGCGACACCAACGGTATAGAGCACTGACAGCGGGACGCGCTTCCACACGGGTCGGGCCTCGACCACGTCATAGGCCGCGTTCATCGCGCTCATCATCAGCCGCACCCCCGACGAGGCGGTCCACAACGCAATGACGATACCAATCGACAACAGCCCGCCTTTGGACTGCTGCAATTGATCGATCACCGGGTTGACCTGCTCCAGCGCCTGCGGTGGAAGGACGAGTTCAGACTGCAGGCGCAACCAGGAGAAAAAATCCGGCAAGTGCAGAAAACCGACCAAGGCAATCAGGAACAACAGGAACGGGAATAACGAAAACAACATTTGATAAGCAAGCGCCGACGCATAGGTCGACATCTCGTCGTCGATAAACTCTTTGACCGTCCTGACCATTACCTTTGTGAATGGCAATTGGCGCAAATCCGGGAAAATCATGGCGTCTCCTTTCGCAACGTCGCTAAGCACATTACCTATACGAGCGGGCAAACACTGTGAAATTCCGTTGCCAGCCGCGGTAGGCGGGCTTTTTACCTTAAGTAAAGCACCGTTGCGACCGCACAAACGTTTCGAACGTCAGCGGTGCAGACAGCATAACGGCCATCCGAAGACAGCCGTTATGGTATTTCTTAACGTTCACGCCATGCTTCAACACATTCGGCGCTGTGACCATTAAGCCTTGTCTACGCCTTTTTTCACGGCATCCTTGGCTTTGCCAACAGCTTGCTGCACCTCGCCTTTGAGTTCCTGGGCTTTACCTTCCGCGCGCAACTTGTCGTTGTTGGTGACTTTACCGACGCCTTGCTTGACGTTACCAACGGCTTCATTGGCTGCGCCTTTAACTTTATCGCTGGTGCTACTCATGAGATGTCTCCTGGTAAGAATCAGGTGTCATAACCTCGACGTAAAGGTTGACTCTCATGCTTCTGGGAAGGTTTCAATTATTTTCCCAAACGGTCTGGCGTTGGAATCACGCAGTAAAACCGACGCTTTTCAACGGTTCCGACAACTTTGACTTTATGTTTGTCCGGCAACCCCCGAGAATGCGCGCCTGAAACGCATATCCACGGGAACCTTATGAAACTCGACAAAACGCAGGCCATCGCACGCAGGAATAAGGATCTGGGTGGCGCCGTGCTTGGCACCAACAACACTCATTTCGCGGTCTTGAACACCAACAAGAACATTTGGTGGTTCGACATTCCGGTGACGCGCTTGCAAGTCGGGCAATACGAATGGCTGCACCTGCTGCTGCATACGCCAGACACGGACCAGTTGCTGCATTTGAAAGTAACCACGGCCTTCATGCGCGAGCACATGGAAGGCCTGGTGGTACGCAACGAGGGCAAACGCAAATCCACCGTCAGCCTGGAGTTGAGTGCTGACAAGGATGCATTTTTGAAGGATGTACGCCCGGCCGGGGCAAATGTGAGCTTTGCAACGTTCTTGCAAAAGTAGACGCACGGACCTGCAGGAGATCGCTTGCCCGCGATTGCGCGCTTAGTTCGCCCGCCGCGCCGCCAGGTAGCCCACGGCGCCGGCCACCCCCGATGCGAACGCCCCCCATGCCCAGTCCACCAACGACAATTGCGCCGGCCAGCCCTGCAATGTCGCCCAATTGGTCAGGTCGTAGGTGCCATAAGCCATGACGCCCAGCAGTGCGCTGTGCCCTGCCGCCCGCCCGAGCCGATTGCGTCGCAACCCTGGCAGCACGCCAAAAAACACAATCCCCAAGACATACACCAAATAAAACGCCACCGCAGGCCCGAGCACGGGGATCGGCAGCATCAATCCACCGAGCCAGAAGCGATACGTCGGCCCCATCAGCAGCCCTAGCCAAATACCGTCCAACACCAGAAACGCCAGCAATGTTGCGACATAAGCCGTCAATAATTTTTTCACTGAGACATCCCTGAGCGAGGCGTTGGCCGGTCGAAAATGACCGGCCACTATCAACGATAGAGCCTCATCGGGTCGGGAGATTCAAACCAGTTCGATACGATCGGCATGAATGACGATGTGGCCTTGCTTGTACAACGCGCCGATGGCTTTCTTGAAATTGCCTTTGCTCACGCCGAACAAACCGCTGATAACTTGCGGATCGCTTTTGTCGCTGACCGGCAACACACCGTTGTTGTCGCGTAACTTGGCAAGGATCTTTGCGTTCAGGCTGCTGGCCGCTTGCTCCCCGACTGGTTGCAGGCTAAGGCTGATGTTCCCGTCGGCACGGATTTCCTTGATATAGCCTTTCTCTTCTTTACCCGGACGCAGGAACTTGAACACTTCGTTCTTGTGAATCAAACCCCAGTGCTTGTTATTGATGATCGCCTTGAAGCCCATATCGGTGGCCTCGGCCACCAGCAGATCGACTTCCTGACCGAGTTTATAGCTGGCAGGAACCTTGTCCAGATAACGGTCCAAGCGGCTGGTAGCCGTGATGCGGCGGGTGTGCTTGTCCAGGTAGACATGCACCACACAGTAATCACCGGCCTTGAGCGGCTGCCGTTCTTCGGAGTAAGGCAACAACAAATCCTTTGGCAAACCCCAATCGAGAAAAATACCGATGCTGTTGACTTCAACGACTTTAAGACTGGCGAACTCACCCACCTGAACTTTTGGTTTTTCAGTCGTTGCAATTAACTTGTCATCGCTGTCCAGGTAAATAAAGACGTTAAGCCAATCTTCATCTTCGCTGGGAATATCTTTCGGAATATAGCGATTAGGCAGCAATATTTCGCCGTCTTGCGCGCCATCCAGATACAAACCGAAGTTAGTATGTTTAACCACTTGCAAACTGTTGTAGCGCCCGACTAGAGCCATGTTCGAATACCCTCGTTACGTGGGCGACATTCTACCCGAGTTTTGTAGAAGGTTGATGGCCGTCGGTGGTGCCTGCTGCCTAAGGCATTGACGCTCAAGAAATCAAGGCCCTTCTGATGGCGATCAGCCTTGAAATAGACACACCCGGCCCACTCGTCAGATGAGCCCACCCGTATTTCGCTGAGTTCTGAAATATTCAGCCCTCCCGCCATTTGAAGCCGGGTAATTAAAACAGTGATTTAGCCTCTCTTACCGAGCGATGAGCGGCGCTTTGATGGCTAAACAGACGCTTTATCCCGGAGCATATTTACCAAGCAATTGCCGATCAGTTCAGATAGAATGGCCGGCCGTATTAATTTTATATAGGTTAATAGCAGCCATGCGTGTAAAAGCATCCAACTCGAAAGCCAAACCAGCTCCAGCCGTTGAAACCAGCGATTCGATCAACGCGCAAATTGCGGCTTTCCTTAAATCCGGTGGCGAAATCCAGCAGATTGCGAAAGGCGTCAGCGGCCAGACCTTCGGCCCATCGAAGCAGATCTCGCTCGGCAAGAAGTAATTTTTCCCCGCTCCAGCTGTCGATCTCTAGGCGCTTTGATTGCAAGGCGCCAGGGCGATTGATCCTCGCTTAAAAAGCCTGCTTTACTGTCCTTTTCATACGCCACTGGCTGGCGGTAATGACTGACTGGTCGTGTCGATTGACAAGACAATGCCCTGAAACCATATATCTCTGCGGAATCCGACATGAAGAAATGGATATTTTTCGGCGCATTACTCTGCCTGGGCGGTTGTGCAACGCATGGCTGTGACACCTCGGTCCAAAGCAGCCCCTGCCGCGCAGAGCACCTGCTTTACCAAAACGACATGATTCAAGCCAAACTGCTGATCGGCGAACGGCGCCAGGAAAACTACGAATTGGCCAACGCGCTTTTGCAGCGAGCGGCCAAAGACGATAAATCCGGCGAAGCCGAGTTTTACCAAGCCGTATTGATGATTCGCCAGCACAGCAATGAGTCTCAAACGACCGAACTGCTGCAGGATTCCGCTGCTCATAACTACCCGCTGGCCATTGCACTGCTGGCTCAGCTAAGCGCAATGCGCGATCAGGAAAAAGCCCGAGCGTACCGCGCGCAGTATGACGGACTGGATGTCGCCAAGAGCGGATACCCTTCGTTTCCCCAGGCGCTGATTGTGGTTAACAGGCTGGTTTCAGCGGGTGAGTGATCGCAAAGTTCGATTTTTTTGTAGTGAATCGACCAGCGGTCGATTCATCCCTTCATTCGCCGGTATGCTGGCGAGGCTCTAGCTCGCGGTTCTTATCGATTTTTGTGACATATCGGTTCGACACCATCGACCCCACTCCTCTGCGCAACCCAAGGAGTGAAGCATGTCTTATGCTCGCTATTTCGCGCTGATCGCCAGTACATTGCTTGTTTGCCAGACCGCGGCCGCCCAGGTCATAGAACGAGAACTCGGTGATTTCAACCTTAAGCTTGGGACGACACCCAGCCGTACCATGGCCCAAGGCCTGGTCACGCCTAGTGGTGGCAACTCAACCTTTCAGGGTGGTCTGGATCTGGCTCACGAGAGCGGCTTCTACTTCGGTCAGTGGTCACCCAGTGCTGGGCTTACGCAGGGCAGCGCGCTGGAAGTCGATACGTACATGGGCTTTAAAAAGCCATTCGACAAAACCCTGGGATACGAGCTTGGCGTCATTCGTTACAGCTACCCAAATACCAACCAGATCGACAGCCATGAGCTGTATGCCGGCTTCCGGATTTTCGATAGCCGCATCGGCACCGCATTCAGCAACGACGCCGGACGCCAAGACAGCACATTGTTCCTCGATTTTGGTGGCATCGCGGCCCTGGGCCTGGACTTGCGCATGCAGTACGGCAACCATCAACTTGACACGCCCGCAGTGATCACAGGTGGCGGCATGGTCAGCGCGTATAACGATTGGTCGTTCAACGTGTCGCGCCCGTTGCTGGGCATAGACATGAACCTCATCTACAGCGGATCAAATCTCTCCGGCGCCAACTGCAGCGCCTACAGCGGGCACAACACTGAGTGCGAAAGTACAGTCACGCTGAAGGTCGTGCGCCCGTTTTACTGATGGGCTCAATCAGAGGTGCAACACAGGCATGACAGCGTCGGCGCTGTACCAAGCGCCGAGCGAGCAAAGATCTGCCATGCGCTGCGCATTCAAATCGACCCGCCAGCTATCTGCGCTCGCGAAGACACCTCATCGAATGTCGCTGGCTCAAGTGCATCTTCCTGTTCATCCAACACCTGACGCGGATGGCCGTCACCTGGGATGCTGCTGTCGATCAAGGCCAGCAAACTCGCGCCCCGAGGAGTGAGGACAAAGTTTTCGCCATTGCCACCCTCATCCTCGGGTCGGGACTCGATAAATCCGTTTTTGAACAATAACGCCTCGTAGTTCGCCGCTTCCATCTTCAGCGTGTCGAGATTGCCCGAGGCCTCGCCTGCTGCGGCCTTCTCAGCAGCGAACTCTTCGGCATATTTACGCGGTTTAAAGCTGTCATCGGCGCTGTTTTGTACTTCATGCAACAGGCGCTCGATAAGGTCCCAGTCGTATTTCTTAGACATTTTCCAACCTCCAGCAGGGATAAATAGCCCGTGACGTCCAGGCATCGGGCTCTGTCACTCTAGAGTGTGACCGGGCGTTGCGTCTGCCGTTCAGCATGAGCGCCGAGCGGCACCCCTGAACTTTCCGCCTCTCGTTCGGCTCCATTTTATTAAGCCCGTAACGGACGCAGAGGCAGTCATGAAAACCTTGATGAGTTTGACCGCAGCACTGGCGTTAATGGTCGCAGTGCCAGTCTGGGCGTGTACGCCCGAAGAAGCCGAGGCTAAACGTGAACAGCTGGCCCAGGAGGTACAAAGGCTGACGCAACAGAACCCGACGAAAGCCAAGGAGTTGAATCAAGAGATCAAGGATATGCAGCTAGAAACTTCCAGCAAAGATATGCCGGATAAGTGCCAGTTGATTGATCAGCGCTTGAAAGAGATGGATGCAGCAGCGAAGAAAGCAGAGGGCTAACACGTGATCTACCGATTGCCGCCTTTCGTGAAACTGCCGAAGGTAGCGATGCGGTGGTGAACCGATAGAAATTTATCGCCTTGCGGAGCGGCCTTGGGCTTGTCACAGCCTTCGGCAGCTCCTGCAAGGGATCGGCTTATTTACTCAGCCGCAGGCGTTTCGGTTTTGCGCTTCTTCAAGGGCGCCATGCCGTCACTGCTGACCAGCGAATCAGGCTTGGGACGATTCACCGACTTGCGTTTGGTCGGTCCTTTGGCGGCCACCTTCTTCTTGTCGCCTTTGGCGTCAGTCTTTTTCTTCTTCACACCGACAGCTTTACCTGAGGCCTTGACCTTTTTCGGGCCGCCGTACGTGCCTTTTACTTCCTTGATCACTCGACGCTCGAAGCTTTGCTTCAAGTAGCGCTCGATACTCGACATCAAGTTCCAGTCGCCGTGGCAAATCAGCGAAATCGCCAGACCTTCGCCACCCGCACGGCCAGTACGGCCGATGCGGTGTACGTAATCGTCGCCACTGCGCGGCATGTCGAAATTGATGACCATATCCAGGCCATCGACATCCAAGCCCCGGGCTGCGACATCGGTCGCGACCAGAATCTTCACGCCGCCCTGCTTCAAACGATCGATCGCCAGCTTGCGGTCTTTTTGATCTTTGTCGCCGTGCAGCACAAACGCCTTGTACTCAAGCGCAACCAGACGACCATAAAGGCGGTCGGCCATGGCACGGGTATTGGTGAAGATGATTGCCTTCTGGTATTTCTCGTTAGCCAACAACCAATTGAGGATTTGCTCTTTGTGGACGTTGTGGTCGGCAGTCACGATCTGCTGGCGCGTACCGGCCGCCAGTTCGCTAACGCTGTTGACCTGCAAGTGCTGCGGATCCTTGAGCACCTTGCCGATCATCTCGCGCAGGCCAGATCCACCGGTCGTGGCCGAGAACAGCATGGTTTGCTGACGATTGGCGCATTCCCCAGCCAGACGTTCGACGTCCTCGGCAAAGCCCATGTCTAGCATGCGGTCAGCTTCGTCCAGGACCAGCAACTCAACCTGCTTGAGGTCCAGGTTGCCGGCGTTCAATTGCTCAAGCAAACGGCCCGGCGTGCCAATCAGGATGTCCGGCACCTTGCGCAACATCGCCGCCTGGACCTTGAAGTCCTCACCACCTGTGATCAGACCGGCCTTGATGAAAGTGAATTTGGAGAAACGCTCGACTTCTTTGAGCGTCTGTTGTGCAAGCTCCCGGGTCGGCAGCAGGATCACGGCACGAATCTCAGTCCGAACCCTGGACGGACCCATCAGGCGATTGAGCATCGGTAATACGAACGCGGCAGTCTTGCCGCTGCCGGTTTGCGCCGTCACCCGCAGATCACGCCCTTCCAGCGCCAGCGGAATAGCCGCTGTTTGCACAGGCGTAGGCTCGACGAAATTGAGTTCGGCCACGGCTTTGAGCAGGCGTTCGTGCAGGGCGAATTGGGAGAACACGGGTGTTACCTCGGCGAAATACAAAAAACAGTCGCATAGGGTACCGGTTTCAGACGTCGAGGCCGAGTTTCTTTACCTCAAGCGGCCTATTTTGTTACCGGATTTACCGTCCACACGCCAACCCTAAGCAACAATGTTCTAATCGCGTCCCTTTATTTCAGCAGGAGAATTGTCTCGTATGGACACGCAATCGCTCTGGCTCCGCGTCCAGGAATCCTGGGCCTTGCTCGAACATCAACCCTTGCTGCGAGCCAGCATTGGCTTGGCGCTATTGTTGGTCGCCGCACTAACGCTCGGCCGCATGGCGCGCTTTGGCATTATTCACGCAGTGAAAATACTAGGCCGTCAGCCCGCGCTGTTCTGGCTCAATGATTTCCTGCACAACAAGGTGTTTCATCGCCTGGCGCAAACAGTGCCTTCGCTGGTCATTCAGTTCGGCCTGAACCTTGTGCCGAACCTCAGTGCGACGACCGAACATGTTCTGGGCAACATTGCCCTCGCCTTTACCATCCTGTTTTTCATGCTGACCCTTGGCGCGCTGCTCAATGCCCTGCTGGACATCTACGCCCGCACCGATCACGCCCGCACCCGCTCAATCAAGGGTTACGTGCAACTGGCGAAGATGATTTTGTATATCTTCGCGTCGATCATCATCGTTGCCACGCTGATCGACCGTTCACCGCTGCTGCTGCTGTCTGGTCTGGGCGCCATGTCTGCGGTGATTTTGCTGGTCTACAAAGACACGCTGCTGTCATTCGTCGCTAGCGTGCAGCTCACCAGCAACGACATGCTGCGCGTCGGTGATTGGATCGAGATGCCACAAGTCGGCGCCGACGGCGACGTGGTGGACATCACCCTGCACACCGTGAAGGTGCAGAACTTCGACAAGACCATCGTCTCGATACCGACCTGGCGTCTGATGTCCGAGTCGTTCAAAAACTTTTTCCAGTCGGTTCACTTCCCATACTATTTTCACTCTCACTCCCGGATTCTCTGCCTCCCTCATTAGTATGCATACTTTCTAAACCATACTAATTGCAGATCCGTCTCCTCACGTGCTCCCGCTCCAAACGCCAACGCACCTACGGCGCCTTCCATCATTATCTCGGCGCGAGATTGATAATTTGGCAATCACGCACGGGGCTAGTGTTGCCCTGTCGGGTTCCTGTCGTGTTGCGTCATCGGCAGCCTCTTCATCATGGCCCTACCAAATCTTCTGATGGAGCGAAACAATGAACAGCACCACATCTGGTCAACCTCGCCTGTTGAGCCTTGCGGAATTCGCTGCCCTCATCCGCAGAATGCGCGAGGTATATCAGTGGTCACAAGAGACCCTAGCCGAGCTCGCGGGTTTGAACGTGCGGACTGTGCAGCGCGTCGAGAACGCTAAGTCGGCGAGTCTCGACACCCGTCGCGCACTCGCACGAGCATTCGAGACCGAGGACGTCGACGCGTTCAATATGCCCTACATCATTCCTACTGAGGAAGATCTCAGAGAGGAAAAGGCCCGCTTTGACCGCGACCACATTGCGCTGCCGGCTTTCCCCTTGGCGACAGGTCACCAGCTCGCCAAACTCGCCGAAGACTCAACGGTCGATATCTGCCAGCCTGGTTTTGAAATCAAGCGTGAGGCTCATGAGGTCTTTGCGGCCCTCGTCGACTATTTCCGCGAATATCGGGATTGCGCCAGCGATTACTCGGAAACCTCGAAATTTGCGGTGTATGACGAGATGCAAGAGCTCATCGATGACCTGCTCACCCTGCAGGTGTGTATTCAGTGCGCAACGCGTGAAATTCACCTGAAGGCAACGGGCAGTCAGCCAGATGCGAAACCCATGACTGTCCAGATGACTTACCTGATTGCCTTTGAACAGGGCAAGGCTCCGGAAGAATTCGCAGTGCAGAAGAAGCTGGATTTCCGTTTCTGACTCCTCCTGCCGTGAGCAAGGACGCTTACCCCAGCCGCCTCATCTATCTGACCGATTTCTCCAACATCGATCCGATGACTGATTCTAACCACCCATGACAACTGAGCTGTCTGAGACTTATCTAAGCCACCAGCCCATGATTCAACAGATTGAGAACCTCTCGACAGATGCGCGCGTCGCCTAAGTCGGCTATCAAATCGTCATCGGCTTTAGCAACGGGGCCTTGTCTCACCCATGAAATCGAGGCGTGATTTTCGGGCAACAGACTCGCGATTGTTACGACCGCTTCATCATTAATTTCAAGATAGGGCCAAAGCATTAGCAGTAGAAGTGCTCGTCGCTTTGGATTTGTTGCTAATCCCCGAGCTAACGCCAGGCGCTCATCCTCGGCTTTCCGAAGGGCCGCGAGAGTGGTAAAGAATGCAGCAACCGCGGCGGGGGCTGTTTGAATAACATGTAATGTTACGGCATCCACCACGGCTGTATCCAGAACCTCCCAATTAACAAGAAGCGCAAACGCACATGACCGCCTAACGGATGACCTTCCCGGATTGACAGCTAGCTCAAAAATGCGGTTTTGGAACTCTTTTCCACCCTTTTCACCGATGATTCTTAGCAAGCCTTGGCTCACTGTCGAGTCACTGGTTTCTAATGCAACCATCAGCAATTTTCCGACATCTTCTGTTCCGAGCGGCTCGATGTTTTCGAGCGCATCAACGGCCATACGTGCAATCGGAAACGTATCGTCCTTACCATAGCGTTGCGACGATGAAGACCACTGATTCTCAACTAGCCTGAACAAGGCATTTAAGTGGCTGATATGCGAATGGGTGACTAGTGAAGAAGCCAAGGCTTTAAGCACGGGGCTTCTTTTGTCATTCGCGAATTCCAGGATGCTCTCAGGCAACGGAGCGCCCGCTCTTTCAACAATTGCCTTCAACGCCCTTGCGACGACGTGAGCAAAGCGATGGTCAATGGCTGCATCGACAACCTCCGTCATCCCAAGCTCTATGGCCGCATCAATTGCTTCGACACACAGATCACTGTCATCCCATTGTCCGAGCACCCATTCGATATCCGGGCGAACACTATCCCGAAGATCTCGATAGTGCCTGATTCGGAAGGTACGCACGCTGACGCTTGTAAGGGATGAAACGTTTATAAATTTGACAGCAGACTGTCCCAATGGCGCAGTTGCCCCATTCGTCCCATGACCGGCAGCCTCGCGCAGTTCAGCGTATACAGGGTCGCGATCGTCGAGGGTTTTGCACGCATCGTCTAAAGCCTGACCGCCCACCTCCTCATCCCTGATTGCAGCAAGATCGATCATCAACTCGACAATGCGTTCATGGCGTTCATCTCTGCGAAGGAGATCGGTAATCTCTGAAAGGGCGTCAGGAATGTGCTTGATGAGACAGCCGAGTGCCGCATGCCGTACCGTTTTGGATCCTGAGCCCTTCAGAATCCGACGTGTCAACTTACCAAGATATTCATCACTCCAATGGATATGAAGAACATCCCACACCGTTGCCTCACTCTCAGTATCCCAAGCCCCTGAAAATGCGCCAGAGATCTCGTCATCCGAAGGAGGGTTTGATTTGGCGTCGTGACTCAGTGACGTCAGCCAGTGCGGGAGAAGGGCCTCTAAATGGCGGTGCCTTGCCAAAAACTGCCATCCATTCTGTGTCCGAACACAATCCGCGTATCTTTTGAGAAACTCCCAGGCCGTGTAACCATCTTCGCTCTCTGAAAGGTAGTCGGCATAATCGCTGTTGTAGACCTCATTGATGATGGCCAACCGATTTGCGTACGCTTCCTGCTGCTGCGCTTCAGTGGGGATAAGCACCTGAACGCCGGCATCAACAATTGTTTCGAAGCCCTCAAGGTCTCGCAGAGCACCTGCAGCAACCACATCACACGACGAGCACACTCCATGGTCAACCATCTTGGCTGCAGCGCTTAGATAGGCGCCGGTGAGATTGGTTGCCAAACGATCCAAATCATCGACTAAGGAAATGTGGTAGTAACTATTGTCAGTTGGGAGAAGCTCTTTGATAAAACGGGTGACGAGCGCGCTCACAGTGGGATCTTTCTTGAGCTGTGCGTACCAAGTTTCCGGGTGGTCAGGAGCCTCCCAAATATCAAACCCTCTTAATTCTGATTCAGGCCGGTTGAGCAGGTAGCGCGCGAACTCGGCAACATTAGATGTAGGTGACCCCGCTGCGGCAGCGATGGCCAGATACTCGCTCAGCCTGCAAGAATGATCTGCAAGTCGTGAGCTGATCCAGGCATCGATTTTTTTTGCAGCCTTAGGACTTGGCTTAAGCTTCAATTCTGGTATCGCGTGACAAGCCATCATGATGCGCGCGGCAAACTCGCATCCCTGCTCTTCACCTAGCGCACCAAGATCGCTGAGGAGGTCGAACAGGGATCGTAGCGCCAACCGCGCAGGGACGGAATCCCGCTTCAGCGCCTGCTCAATACCTGCCTCTACACGGGGGTGGTAATAGCGCACCTGTCCGGAAGAAGATCGAAGGTTGCGGGCCGCCACAAAAAAATCCACTAGCGGGGTAACACCTCTCGCCAAAGCAGGCGAGCTGGAGGCTAGGTCTAGATCTAACTCCCTGAGCTCCTGCAGGGATAACTGATCAGTAGCCTTGAGAAATCCCCAAATGATCGCAGCGGCGCTTACCTCCTTTCGCTCCTCAATTTGCTGTACGACTGTGGATTCAATTGACTGCTCATGGGCTTGAGCAATGGCCGCCGAAATGAAGGAGTGCCATGAGTAAGAGTTTGGGGGCACTGCGATACGCAGCGCATCGAAGAATTTCTCGATTTCGAGAGGCGTCGCAAGGCTTTCAAGCACTCGCCCTTCTGCGTCAATTGCAGGCAACTGCACATTCCGAGGGAGGCTTTCTACCCTCGCGCGATAAAGCTGGCTTCGCTCGGCTTTGCCGTAATGCTCTGCTTCGAGCCGGACAACCCACGGCTCGACTGACTTCAGTCCGCCAGAAGCAATAGCCACATCTCGGCGGCTGGTAGCAATAATGAGCCGATCCGGACGCGCAGAACTGAGTACTCTGGAAAGCTCATCATTCCAAGGTCGATTGGAAGCATCGAAATTGTATCGCCCCCATGGATCCTCAATGTCATACAACACGGGTGGGGTAGTCTGGTCATCCCAAAACTCATGAGGCCCCTTGCGTATGCGAACCCGCGCCAACCCAGGGATTTCGCGACGCAGATCCTCATAGAGCTTCTCAGTGGCGAGTGTCTTACCCGTCCCGGACTGACCGACGATGATGGCGCCATATCTCGGCGTAGCTACGGCATCGCGAATAGCATTCCAATTTTTGGGCAGCACGTAGCTATCAAGCTTGGGCGAGCCTGCCAGATAACCGTCATGTTTTTTAATTACGTGGGCAAGCTCCTCACGACGCCAAAGCCCTTCCCCTGCTCTCCTGATTCGTAAATTGGCTTCCGATCTAAGAGCCTTGAGACAATCAAGCCAACGTGAATTCGGAACGCCAAACCGCACTACCAGCAAGCGCTCAATCTCTTGAGTTAATCGCTGCTCGTCCAAGTTGCCAATGACGGCCACCCGACCTGCTGAATGCTCGGGGAGTTGGCGAACCATTGATGCCGGCATCTTCTCCTTCTTTGGCCAAGTTCCAGCGTGCTTTACTTCCAACCCCCGGGTCTGTCCATTCAGACCAGCGCTAGTGACTAGAAGGTATCGTATCTTTGGATTGGCTAGTCTGGTGGCAGCAGAAAGCCTAGATGAGCTGCCATGCTCTAGGAGACGCTCGATCCCCTTCACCGTCCAGGCATCGCCGCCTCGCAGCTTTGCTTGAACGACAAGAGTGTAGTCACCCACGCGGGCAAGTGTTGGAACGCCGTCAGGCCCGTCAACATCGGCCAATTGAGCTTCAATATCCTCCTCACTCCCGGGCTCAAGCTCTATCATCGTAGTGAAGCCAGAGCTAAGCATGACATCGAGCGCAAGCCAAATAGATACGTCAGTCTGGTAGTCATAACCCGCCAGTGAACGTGCACCGGAGCCGGCCTCATCCACGCCTGAGGCTTCATCTGTAACTGGGGCTTCGTCAACGCTTGGGGCTAAATCAGAAGTTGAGGACGTTGTGTTTTCTTCCATGGAAGTCATGTGGAGTGCTGATCCTGTCTCTGGCACGTGGCGGCGCACAGATCCTACCCGAAATCCCTCTCAACTCTAAGACGGTATTGGCTGCATGCTCGTCTGGGAAAGTAGTTCGGCGAAAAAAGGCTCAACCCCATGGCTGATAACTCGGGACATGCAGCCTGAGTGTGCATGCCTCCCACACACCTAGAGAGGTCAAATAAAACGCTCATTGCCCGCCAATCGATGGATGAGGGCTTTTCTAGGCAGACGTATACCAAGAAAATTATGATACGCGTCGCATGCTGCCAAACGGCGCTTAGCTTGAGTTCAGCCGCAGTTGGCGAGATCGATTGTGCGGGAAAAATCGGTGTCAGGATGCGGGCCGACATATAGGATGAAAACCCGGTATATGCCATCTCGTAACAGGCATTGGTAGTAAATCCTCACGGCTGCTTGCACAGTCGTGCCATCACCGCTCTTCAAGTGAGTATGATGCGTCTCCCGACGGACTGTCGCACCATTAAGCTTGATGTCGAGCTCCACACCTATGCCGCCTGTTTGGGCATGATTCAGCCCTCGATCCTGAAAATATTGCCGCAGGACACCTACGTCCCCGAGACGCTCGATAAGAACGACGAATGCATCTATAGCGCTGAAAATGAAGGGGTGGCGGTGGTTGGCGATTTGATCGCACAGATCTATGGCATCACCGACGATGACAAGGTTTGGACAGCCCTGCACAGCCTGCAGAATGTACTGCGATGGGGTCAGGGGTACCGGATCCTGCTCCTCATCCTCACCCACGATTTCCAGGATTAGAAGCTCAAACACCTTATCCAGAAAAGCCTGCTCAATCCTTGGCCGGGGAGCATGGAGGTACGGCCAATCATCGCACTCCATTTCAAACTCAATGACTTGAGCCCCCATGTCTCGCAGCGCGTCCAACTCCCCCTGCACATCGTCAGGTATCGGTGCATAGGGCAGCACATAGATCTCAGCATTTTGGTAGCCGCCTTCGACCGCCTCGCAGTAAGCCCGCAACTCATTCACCGCCAAATGTGGCTTGGGCATAAGTTGAAGCCTGCCGCCTCGACTGTCGATATCGGCGATGACGGAGGACGGCACAACTCCTCGACCTTCGAGTGCACTTTCAATGCGCCTGCGTAGTGCTCTGGGCAAGCCTAAGAGGAAGACCTGGATCATCGGCGCCTATTACATACGTCAGAGCTGCGATCGGCTGAGGACGCTACCGAGCAATGCCGGAATCGCTATCTTGATGATCTCATCATCACTCATGAGCCCCAACAGGCGTGTAGCTTGATCTCGCGGGGTCATCACTTGATCCGGCTCTCGCGTCGCTGGGATCGACGGAGTTGAGGCTTGCTCGCGATCAAAAGATCGCATGATCAGATCATCCATGCTTACGTTGTTCTTGACCGTCCAGGCCTGAATCCACTGGTTGATTTTAAGTGTCCGCATTTTGCGCCACTCTTGTTCGCGAGCGCCCAAAGCCTTGGTAAAGGCCGCGTTTAGATTACTGGAGTAGTCCGAATCAATCAGAACCTGCAATGGCCCTCGCTCAGCGTCCGAGAGCTGGATCAAGTCAAGGAACCCTGCCATCCACTGCTTGTGGGTAGCTACTGGAACCCACTCGATACCTAGGTAGTCGCCCGGCCGATCTTCGAGCTTCTGCTGATAAGAGTCGCCACACCCTTCCACAAAATGCAGAACCTGATGAGTGAGGCGGTTGAAGTAACGCTTCCTCGTGCCGTCAGGATTGATGAAAGCCTGCCAGACATCGCTGCGAAAGATTATCGCCCGATCCTGTTCCGAACGCTGCTCGCCAGGGGAAGACCAAGTGCGTGGCGGCGTAGTCTCGCGTTTGATGGACACGCGGATGTCTCCAGACGAATCTGGCCTCTGCAAGATGATTTTGTCTGCTAGTTGGGTCTGGAGAAAATCGGAAAATTTACGACAGTTGTACCGTCGCTCGTCGAGGGGTGCCAGCCCACGCTGGATGAGGGCTAGGTTGAGTCGCTGCTTAAGGCGCGCACTCAGCTCGAAAGAAACCTTTGAGAGAAGCTCGCAAATGAGCTCCAAGGTGATTTGCAGATCGTCCATTGAAAATCCCAGGCGAAAAGAAATATCCCGCCACAGAGTGTGGCGGGTATCTTTGAATGCATCATAATGCTGCCTGGTTCCAAACTGTTCGCAACGTCGTCCGAAGGGTAGAACCACATACACAATCAGCGCTTGGGCGTTGCTACAGCCCTTGAGAAGCGTTTGAGATGCGTCATGGCATCTGTGTTCGATCTCTCAGTAGCCCTTTCTGAACCATCGCGATGGTCAGAAAACCGTAAACCAATGGTAAACGTGGTAAGTCACTACGTCAATGCCGTGAAGATCCGAAGTGACGGAATGGCGAAGCGATGAGCGCTTAATCCGCCGCCAAGCGTTCCGCTACGCTGCCGAAATCCCCAACGTTGAAACGACCTTCGAAATTCCGTTTCTCCACCCCGCCTAACCCACATGCGCGATAAAAGACCGCACAGCCTCGTCAAATACAGCCGTTCGGAATCGCTGAATAGTCTACATACTTTGACGGTAGCTTTGAAAGCAGGAGTGGTTGTGGTGGGCGGATGCCACCGCACTTTGGTCGGAGTCAGAAGCCGGCAAAGGATCTACTGCAGTGACCAACCGCTCTGCTAGGCTAGTTTCACCGAAGCAGGCCCTTAGGATGCACCATGCTGAATAACATCAGATTTGATCTTTCTGACTACCTTATCCATTTCTTCAGAGACGTCGACCAAACAAGCCCCGAAGGCATCCTTTTTCCAGAACACGCTCGATTTAACAACATTGTCGAGTCTGATGTACTGGATTCCTTGTTCCTCATGCGCTGCGCACTACGTCACCAGAAGATCTTCGCAACCTGGTCGTACCGAAATGGTCGCCCAACGATTTACGGCCGCTCCCCTGCAGTCTGCTTCACCGATATGCCGCTAGCCGCTTTTATTCAATCGAGCAACGAACGCCTAGCGCGCGGAGAAAACGTCGGTCGATACGCCTTTATGATTCCCAAGTCTGCGATGTTCGGCCTAGGTGCTCGTCCGGTGATCTATGGTTTGAGCCAGGACGCCAGGGAACGCCAAGACACCGCACCGTTCAGGATCATTGAAACCGACCACCTCGCTTTAGCAGAACAGTATCGCTACGTGGCCTATAGCATCGCGGACGACCGAACCATCGACTGGACGCATGAGCGCGAGTGGCGTTGGCCTTATCGAGGCAACCAGTCTCACTTTGATCCAGAAAACCATGACTTCTTGGTCGAAACCCTAGAGGAAATACCGGGACTCAACTTTGGAAACACAACCATCAGCGGGATGGGCGTATTGGTACAGGATTACGAAGATGTGCCGAGAATCGTGCATGACATTTTGACGATGGTAGACGCCGAGATCATCCATAGGTCGATGTTCCGTTTTGTAATACCGCTATGCGCTGTCGAACAGCACGCAGACATCCAAGACCCGAATCGAGTGTCGGATCTGATCAACGAGCACTCAATCGACTTGGCGCCGTATTTCTCTATTTCCGAGTGGCGCGCCAACGAGATCAACGCGGGGGTCGATACCATCATCGAGACGATTTTTGCGTCAGCAGGCCACCTAGAAGCGAATGGAGACGACGGGTTCGGAAAATCTTGGGTATGGATTCCAGACAACGGCTCGGAGCTGGTCAGAGCGATGCTGGCCAGTGATAGGGTAATTGTCAGTACTGAGGGCCGCTATCTACTGGACATCGCCGACTTCGACTCGTTTCCGGAAGGTTTTGAGGAGCATTATTGCAAGAGGGTTGCACAGGCATTGGCCATCGAGTTTCGGGTTAATGCCACGTACTTCACCGTACGCGGCAGCCTAAGCTGTGACGGTATACCTTTCTATACAAACTTCCATGACGACGATCATCCATTCTATAACAGTACCAAGCTTTACGAGTAGCAAGGGATGCATGGGGATGTCTCACGCAGGAGCGCCTCACTCATCCTGATCGACCTCGCCACATCAGCTATATACCCTCTGCGTGCCTGAGCATATGCCTCTTGCCGGTGCCAGACATGTACTCGACGTGTAAATCCTGGCAACCAACGATCAGCGCGAGCAATGGCCGGCCATCCACTCGGTCAGCCGCCAGAATCTGCCATTCCCGGAGATCTATCGAGGACGGCGTCGGATGATCCTGAGGATGGGTGTGCCATTCCCCGATATACCGCACCCGGCCATTGCTTTCTTTCCACCGCTTCATGGCGAGCCGGTGATGGAAATAAGGCATGCGCTCGAAGAGAAATCTGAAGCGCCTGTCCCAGAAAGAGGGTTCAGTCGCTTCGGTAATTTCCAGATGCTCACCCCGAACGTGGCCGAGCAAAATTCCCCCGGCCTCCTTTGAGTCGATGCCTTCCTGAATATAGCGACTGAAGACTTCCAGAGGCTGCTGATTTAGGTACACCAACTGCTCCGTTCCGGGCACTGCCCAGGTCGTTACAAACGGCATGCTGGACAGTCCGCAAAAGGCAGTGGTGAGCAATCCGGGGTTGCCAACTCATAGCGGTAGTCGGTTAACCGCGTAGAAAGCGCAGGCCATGGTTTGCCAGCAACCCAAGCCAAAGCAGTGTCCAGTGCCAAGGCAGCGGCCTGAATCGATACAGATGCAGGAAACGGCACATAGAGCCCTTCACATCCCTGCCCTGCAAATATTGGCGGCACCCCCCCAATGACCGGCAATAGGTCGCCTCGGCGGTTGGCCTCACTGATACAGCGATAGCAACCTTGTTCAGCACGTTGCTTGATCAGGGTACGCACAGCGACGCCCGCGCCTTCGATCCAAACGTGCAAGGTTGGACAGGACGCAGCATTGGCGAGCCAGTGTCCGAACGCCTCTTCCCCTGTGGCATCGATGATCAAATCAAGGTCGGCCAAATTCACATCTTTGGCGTTGCTGGAAAAGGGCGTCGCCTTGACCGTCGGCATGGCACTCCCGAGCTCCTTGGCCAGTGCAACTGCCTTGTCTTGGAACAGGTGATTAAAGCCCAGTCGATGTCGCCCGAGGTTCTGGGGCATCAGCGTGTCGTTATCAATCAGCAGCAGTTCACCACTGCCCGTTCCAGCTCCGGCTTTGACTAGCATTTCAGCAAGAAATCCGCCGATGGTGCCGCACCCAATCATCCCGATGCGCTTACCTGAAAATGTCGTCTGCCCAGGGATGTTGCGTTCGCTCAAGTATTTGTCATCAAGGCGCACCATACTCAGAAGCTCAACAGGGCAACCAAAAATGGGCAGACTCTGATCAGTTGAACGCTGATCCTTGGGCCGATTGGCCTGAAGGTCGTACACGAGAAAACCGTAGCTATAGCCGGTCTTTTGAGACTCGATGACTATCAGCACATTCGGCTGATCATCGCGGTAGGCAGCAGTGATCTTATCGCGAATTTTGCGCCTGCACGCATCGTCCAATTCAGCTTGCCAGTCGAGAATGTGGCCAACCGTCTCGGGTGGCCAATTCTTTTGCAGCGGCCTGGGCGCCACGCTGGAAGTGATCATCTCCACACGCGTACGGAACCCCATAATCGTCCTGCCCGTCCGGGCAAACTTTAGTCGGCTTCGCTCGACATCGTCCGTCAGCACATAAAACTTGTTGTCGGACAGCTGAAGGACTTCTAGGGGGCCGGAAGAACGACGCTCGATGTCATGAAAACAGTATTTGCCGTTCCAATAAACGAAGAACTCTTCCTGCAGGTCTTCCTTCATTCTCCCGGCCAGAATCTGCTCAAGCACATCCGTGGCCTGAAGCAGGGACGTTCGGGTTTGTCCTACTGGATCGTAGATGTCTATGACCTCGGTGCCTGGAGCCGCGTAGCAGAGGTAGCCATCCGGGCTAAGGTGGGGCACCAGCAGGGGCAGTGCCTTGGGCGCCCCGGTCAGCCAGAGCTGAAGCGGGCGCTCAAAAGAGCGGTCTATCCAAACGTCGCATTGGACAGTCCCCTGAGTAGCCGTAGTCAATTCTCCGGCCATTACCAGCCAACTTGGGTGCGGCTGGGGATCTACCTTGGTAAACCCCCATCCGATCATGTGGCGCAGCACTTCAGGCATAGCTTCCATGGCGTCAGCCTGCCTTGGTACGCTTCACAGGCTCTGCGGGGCCTGCCAGAGGGGCTATCGCAGCCATGGACGCTGGCAGGCTCTCGGGATTTGGCTTCATGCGGTGAGGCGCGTAGGGGAATCGGTCGCCTAGCATGCTGTGCACCCAGTTGTGAGCGGTATGTGCATCCGCCGCATCGATGGCACCTTGCAGGTATTTCGCAAATTCCTGGAATAGCTCCACAGCATCCGCAATCGCCTCCTTAGGCATGTGAGCCGTGAGCGATGCTTCGGGATCGATGGGACTATGGACGCCATTACGAAGCGCATCCGGAATTCCCTTGACCACGTTGAGCAGAGCGCGATCATCGCGCTTGTCGAAGTACTCGAACAGAGGACAGGCTGCCGCCATCAGCAAGATCGAACTGGGGCCTTTGTCTTCCCATTTCTTGTCACGAAAAGCCTTGAGGTAACGCACCACCCGAATGAGTTGATCACCCTTTTCCTGGCATTCGCGCTTGAACCAGTTTTTCATAGCCATAGGGTCAGACTTACGCCAACCCTGCTTGCGATCGGCCAGCAGAATTTTGTCGGAAGGCAGGGTTTTCCAGCTATCGCGCTCAGAGTTGATCGCACTGTCAAACACAGCGTGGCCATGGCTTTCCATGCTGGCTTTGATAAGTTTGAACAGGGTATCTGGAATGACGTACAGGGGAAGGTCGATGTGAGCATAGGCTGAGATGGTGACCCGGACACAGGTGTCTTTACTCTCGGTATACCACCCTCTTTCGGTACACATTGGCCCGAGCACATCAATGACCGCGTCAAAGAACAAACTGATCGCGAGCTTCGGGCTGTTCTCCTCGCGCATGACACTCAGCGGGAGGTAGACACCATCGTCGATATCGGACTGCTGCGGGGGGGTTGTGCATGGGCTGTTGAGGGTTTTGTAGGCACGCGACCCCTGGATGTAAAACCGTGGCTGACAAATTTCACCCTCAAGGCCTTTCTCGCTGAGAACGCGAGGCAGGTCAGCTTTCAGGGCTGCTCGGATATCTTGACGCGCCCCGTCAATTTCGGCCAACTCCTGGGGCTTCAAGTTGAGTTCATTAAGGAAGCAGGCGTCCTCGGTAGTCGTGAATAGTAAGGGACTGAAATTCGGCATGAAGCCTCCGCTCAAACGCTGAATGAACGGTGCCTCCAGCAATTGCTGACCTTCACATCAAGACTACCGAGCGCGTCTGCACTCATGAATCTCGTCACTGCCACCCTACGCCAACCACGCAATCCAAAGGGTGCAGTTCTTTCCAGTATGTCAGCTACCATGCTCGATGACACGTGTGAGATGACATACTGCCATCAATACCACATGTAGATCAAGCATAAGATAAAAACACAACATATAGTGTTATTGCACGTTGTAACTACATAGTTCTGGGCCTGGTGAATGTGACCTGACCAGCCGTATTTAGCCCTTCTGTCCACTTGCGGTCGGTAAAATAGGTACCTTCCATGATAAGCCCATCGGGGGACTCCTTGACGAACACCCTCGCCGCCCCAGTGTGCTGGTTCGTGTCAGTGGCAACAGGAACCCGCGTGTAGTTGACGAACATGTAGTTGAGCTCAAGCAAGCCAGTCTGGTCGCTGGGCCGAACGGACACGCTGATGGTCTTTGATTCCGAGTAGCCGTCAGCCCCAACGAATTCCATTTTGACGCTGAACAGGCGGGCCTTGATCTTGACCTTTCCTTCAACAATGTAGAGTGAAGACCCATCGCCTTGGCCAAGCCATTTCTGCATGACTCCCCAATTGGATTGCAGCTTCATGTCCCATTCCCCATCGATCGGCGGGAAAAGCTTGCAAACAAACGGCAGCTTGCACAGCCATACGAAGAAAAAGGTCTGGCCCAACGCGTAAAAAGCCGCAGCGCCTATGCCGACCGCTGAGGACACAGGTCGACGCAAATCCGTCAACGGCCCAGCCAACAGCGTCGACATGTCGTGATAATGCAGTAGAAGGAAAACGACCATGCATGTGGTAGCAAAGTACCCGAGGGTCTTGGTGATACCTATGACTTGATACATGCCGTTCCTCTATGGGCGGGAGTTGAGGCTTCACCCTATACGTTCAGTCATAGGGTGTATATGGGCGTTCCCGGGTGGTCGTGCCGCCTAGAGGCGCATTGCTGTCCAGACCATCTACACCCTGCAGGCACTCAACACACGAAGCGTATGCAAGCACTGATTCGGCAAGACTGCCGGGCAGACATATGGGAGAGCGGCGCTCGTCGACCGCCAGTCGAAGTCGTTACTAGGTAATTTTCTCGGCTTAAAGCCCTAAATCACGCCCGAATCTCATATCCAAGGCTCTGGGTATCCGATCACTCAACATGTGCTCAAGCAACGCATCAGTCATTGCAGCCCACCCTTTTCCGTCGCGATCCGGCGATCGCCCTGTGCCTGGATCAAGGCTTGCCCATAGATAATCGCCCTTGGCCAAGCGTGTCTTGGCTTCCTGTTTCACAGCCGCGCACGCAGCCGCGACTGAGGGAAAGTCCATGTCCGGGGCCGGATCTCGCAGCCTGTTGAATGACCCGATCAGCTCCTCAGCCAATATCCCTAAGGGGTAGAGCCCGGACTGAACCAGCTCATCGAAAATCTGCTTGAGCTTATTGGGGCTATAGACCTCGGACGCAAGATCCCAGACCAGATAATCTGCATGAGTGTCACGCTCAATGTCGAACATCAGTGCAGTCAGAACGTTGTCTGTCTGTAGACCGCGAATAAATCGCTTGCAGTGAATCGACTCTCCCTGCATCGTGCGGGGCTTGGCCTTGCGCTTCACCGCCTTGGTCGGCAGCCCCCCGAAGCCTTGCCCGTGAGGGTCATAATGTTCCTGCCCGGCCTGTTCCTCAGACCCCATTGCCCGCTGCTCAGACTGCATACCCTTTCCTTTGACTAAGCCACGTTGGAGCATCAGCGCCATTTATCCAGTGGTTGGCTACGAACGCAAAAATGCAATGCTAACCGGCCAGCCAGCATCTACCAACCCTCCGAGCAGCAGTCACAGTCAGGTAGGCGCCAAATTTCAGCATGTCGCATGCCATTTTTTTAGATAGCGGTGTTGTGCCCAAACAAGCTCATCATTATGATAATTGAAACACCCATAATAATAAGAGAGACCGTAATGTCCGAAGTTACCTTTGCATTCACCCCTGTTAAATCTCGTGGCCGAGAGACTCTGAAAGTCACGCACAGCATCGATAAGACAGAAAGTCGTTTGATAAGTAAATTTCAATATCTAGGGTATTTGCTTCGGCAGGCAGATGCGTCGGTAGCTTACGACGACTTTCTAGGGCCAAGTGTCGTAATCCAGTTCGGATTCGACGTTAATAAATTGGGCTACGACGAGTATGCCCCTGTGCATATACTTTGCGCTCCAGACTGGAAGATTCGTATGTACGCCGCATGGTGTGTCATCGGAGGCGCTGAGCGAGATTTGGCATCGAACCTAAATTACGATGACATTCAGAACTATTGGCCAAACGCTGACTTCCTTGCCCCTGATTGGGCTGACGAAGTCAGGAACTGGGCGCAATATCAATCTGCGAACGAGCAACTGAAGGAGCGTCCTATTGAGCTTGAGATAGCACAATGGGTCGGACAGCCGCGCCGCCCGGCAATTGAGTTCGCACCATGACTATGGTGCACCAAGCCTGACAACGTGCAAGGCGGCTAACGAAGTCCATATAGGCTGCGCACGCCGGCACGCCAGGAAAAGGAGCGCTTGCAGCGCTGTGCATCGCTCCTATGCCCATGGAAGCAAACCGTCGAGTATCTGGAGCCAGCCAGAGGGCGCCGGTCTCAGCACAAGGCATCAGCGAGGCTCGCTGAAGGACAGACGTTTGAGGGAAGTCATGTCCGCTAATGGGAGCTCACCCACGAACATCTCCAGCCGAAACTGATTAACCTGTCTTCCACCATCGTCATGGAAGATAGCCTCATTTACGGCCCTCATGATGCTGGCTCTCACTTCAGACCGGGGTGGAGCATCATCCCACCACCGGCAATTTTTTGAAGCCAAAACCATATCCTCGTATTCCCAGTAGCCTAGGCCTTTAGCAAGAACGTTACGGACGTACTGGATCTTAGTGCTCCGCCCGAAAAATCGCCGCTGAAGCTTGAGAGCCATACGGTTAAACGGGCCGTCGGAGATTAGATCTTCAGGATACATGGGGACTTTCACGATATGCCTCGCAACGTCTGCTTCAGATAGCTAGACCTAGGTCAACAGATTAACCTAATGACTGTCTATGGTGAGATTGAAATGCTGCGCGAGACTCACCATCCTGAGCAACATCCCAGGCCATAAATATGACTGATACCCCTAGCCCACAACGGTACTCCGGCCGTGCAACCGTGTACATCGACCAAAACGTACTGGACATGGCTGTCAAAGGCCACGACCCCGCGTTTTTCAAATCGATAACCGACAAGCTCCAAATCATCTACTCGGACGAAACTTTGCGTGAGATAAAGCGCAGCGGCCAGCCTGAGAAATTCCTGGCGGCCCTCGATGCCCTGAATTCCATGCACTTCAGGCACCAGTTTAACGAGCGCTTTGAGCCTACGGGCGAAATGATCCTTCACGACCTATCTTCCTCCCACGCCTATGCCAATTATCTTCAGGCAGAGCCGGTCTACGACCTCATGCTTGCGGCGGCTCATCAGATCACGCTCAAGCTCTACGGGGGGCGAGCCGACTCTGCTTTTACCGACATAGCCTCAGAGCAGGTAGAAGCATTTGATAGCCTCATCCAGAGCCTATCCGCTCCACTTGACCAGCTTGATCAGACGCACCCGGGTTTACGAGCGCCGATCGAGCAATACCTGGAGAGCCTGCAGTCCCAGTACGAGCAAATCTCTGCAATAGCTGCCGCCGAGATGAAAAAGCACATCGGCGAGACAGGGCGGTCAGGAGTGAACAGCTACCGGGCTTCTGTGGGAATGGGGCCCAAGGAGCTCAACAACCTAAAGCCGCCCCGGGTCATCGAGAAAATATGGCAGGCCTATCAGCAACTTGATGGTTACAAAGATCAGGGGTACACGATCGAGAATTTTCTGGGCATCGCTACCAATCCTATTTACCGCCGAGAAATGCACCGCCACGAAAAGGTCACGGCGATTTACAACGTGCTCAACGTCATTGGCTACAAGACCGACAGCAAGCTGGATCGTGAAAATCGACATATCGCAGCTATCAGCGATGCTGCCCATGCCTCGATTGCTTCCTATGCCAATTGCCTGTTGAGCGCAGATGAGGCGTTTGTAAGCAAGGTGCGGGCGATCTACGAGTTCCTCGGGGTGACCACTGAAGTGTCTCTCGTGGCTTTGGTCGACGATGAGATCGCTCTGAAAGGCGAATAGCTGACATCGGCCCTACGCCCGCGATTGAGGACGAGCAGACAACGCTCCGCTTGCAGACATTTAGCAATCTTCGCAGCATCTGCGAACCAAATACTCAAGCCTGATGGCGCAGCAGCATCTTCTGCTATGGTGATTCCAGCCAATAGCGCGGCGCCTTATTCGGTGTGACTGCCAGGAGAAGCTGATCCCTATAGCCCGCGCTTTACTGAACAGCTCGGTGATTCCCAGCCCACTTGTCTTCACAGGTTGGCCAGGAATGCCGGATGATTTCACTCGCCCCTCTTTAGCCTGCACTGCTGCTCCAACAGCAGTTCAGCAAACTGGGTAAGGCTACTGATCCGCCCTGCCCCTGTTCTATCCAAGTGATACCCGAAAATCCCAATGGTTCTGGGCCCATCTTGATCACATCGCAACGAGTCACCGATCATCACGACCTGCTCACTTGAAGCCTTCATATCCCAGCTCGGCCGTACGCTCAACAGGTGACAGATTTCGCGGTAGATACCAGCATGGGGCTTCATCACCCCAAGCTCGTAGCTCAGCGCAAAGCCGTCCACCTCCCGAAAAAGGTCTCTGAGCACTGGCCCAAAGGGCTGGGCCAAGTTTGAACAAATACCGATCGCCATTCCTTCAGATCTGAGCAGACGCATAGCTTCAATGGCGGCCGGATAGACCGTAATCGATGCCAACTCATCGTCCAGAGCATCCTGCAACCAGTTCATTCGCTTAGGACTGACGGTAATGCCGAAATGCTCGGCAGCTTCCTCCAGCGAGAGACTGGACGTCATCAACGTATGAAGGTCAGCAGCGGTTGGTCTACGTCCCTGCTTGGAGAATTGCAGTCCACTTGACCACCCGTTTGCATTGCCACTGACCAATCATTTGCATTCGACCTGACCAGCCGTTTGCATTGGATTTGACCAGCGTACTTCGTGTCCTTGACCGGACAGTCGCGATGGGCAGCTCTGGGCTGAGAGCGGTTGGTCGGAGATCAGGTTCTCTAGTCTAATCACCCGCAGGATCAATTCCTCTCGCCGGGCTCCACCGGTTTGCGAGGTTGTACATGGGAGTGGCAGCGGTGTCTTAGGCAATTGCCGTTTGTTCGCAGGAATGTGCCGTGGCTATCCTCGACGCCGGGAGAGCCCATCACCGGCCCTCAGGTTCATCTGGATTGCGAGGGCCGTCGCCGCTGGCTCTGCTCATTGCTGCGCAGGTTTCCGTCCGCAAGCAACGCTGGGTTTTGATAGTTGCTTGCCGTTGATAACGCAACTGAGCGAGCGCGCTTGCAAAAGTAGGACAACTGCCCTAGATTTGTTTCGTGGAATCTAGGGCGGTCGTCCTATTTTGTCATGCCCACCGTAATTCTTGTCCAACATTGCGTGCAACACCCGATGGAGTAGCTTTATGTCAGCATCAGAGATCATTATCCCCAAGCCTACCGACGTGAACAGAATCCAAGACGAGCACTGGAGATTGCGTGCTGGCCGGGTTTTACCCAACGGTATGTACGGTCATATTCAGCCGCATCATACGCCGGCAAACTACCCACAGTTCTTCGGACGCAGTGCAGGCGCCCGGGTGTGGGACGTGGACGGCAACGAATACGTCGACATGTTATGTGCATGGGGGCCGATGATTCTTGGATACGGTAACGAGGAGGTAGAGGCCACCTACCAGCAGGAGCTCAAAAACCGCGACTTGGCCTACGGAGCATCTCCCCGCGTGGTTGAGTTGGCCGAACGCTTTGTGGAGCTGAACGATGGCGCCGATTGGGCTATCTTTGGCAAAAATGGCGGTGACGCTACGACACTCGCACTGACGATTGCTCGCGCGGCAACTGGCAAGAAGATAATTCTCAAAGCGGGGCCGTCGTACCATGGTGCCACACCCTGGTTTACCCCGGTCATGTCTGGGATAACTCCGGAAGATCGCGCGAATATTGTCGAGTTTGAATACAACGATAAAGAGAGCTTCAATCAGGCGGTGGTAGCAGCGGGTGACGATTTCGCTGGGATCATTATTACCCCCCATCGTCATGACACTTATACTGATCAGATTCCTGTTGATTTGGCATTTGCACAGCATGTCAGACATGTATGTGACGCGCGCAAAGCAGTGCTCATTTTAGACGACGTCCGTGCCGGCTTTCGTACCTCATTGGCAGGAAGCTGGGCGCCCATCGGTATTCGTCCCGACATGAGCACCTTCTCGAAATGCATTGCCAATGGCCATGCGCTTTCAGCGCTCACAGGTATCGATTCGCTGCGCGAAGCTGCAAGTTCAATCTACGCCGTGGGCTCGTTCTGGTATGCGTCCGGAGCGATGGCAGCAGGCTTGACCACTCTGCGTATCCTGGAAGAAAGCAACGGTATTCAGACTATGACCGAGAGGGGTAACCAGCTCGTCAAAGGCATACGCGAGCAAGCCGCCAGCTATGGAATCAATGTAGTCGTCAGCGGCCCGCCGACCATGCCATTTGTTCGCTTCGAAGATGGCAAGGAGATGGAACACGCGTTTATCTGGTGTGAGGAAGCTCTGCGACGAGGCGCCTATGTCCACCCTTGGCATAACTGGTTTCTGTCGACCGCGCATACGAAAGAAGATATCGACTTTGTTTTGTCTGCGACGGATTGTGCTTTCCGGCATCTCGCTAGCCGGATCTGATTCCAGTAACGCTTCAACACTATTAAACAATTGCCCACGTGCTAGACACGGAGCAGGCAATGGCGCCTTCCATAGTGACGCGTGCCGACTGTATGCTTGACGACAGCCGGAATATATTTGGCTCCCTGAGCCGCTTCTGCCCGGGCGAGGTACTTGGAGAATTTCTCCAAACAATCTCGCCCGTAACCCAGTTTTCAACTTTGTGTGGACGTATTTTCGTTCATCTGCACTTCGGCGATACATCGCAGAAGTAATATTCGGGTTCGCATGGCGCTGCACCTGATGCAGCGCCCCTAGGGTGGAAGACATGAGAGAAATGACAGCACCAATGAGTTTAGATCAGGCTGCCTCCACGGCGGGCACCCTCAAAGGGTCACTGGGGGTTACGTCGATTGTGCTCTCCGTAGTGGCAACGGCTGCGCCCTTGTCGGTGATGGTGGCAAACTCCCCACTTCTGATCTCAATGGGTAATAGTGCAGCGGCGCCTTTTCACGCGTTGGTTGCAATGATAATCATGTTCCTATTTGCCGCTGGTTTCACGGCGATGTCCAAGTATATTAAAAATGCTGGGGCCTTTTACTCATATATTCAGAAGGGTCTAGGACGAACGGTTGGATTGGGCTCCGCAACTACGGCGCTCCTGTCATATTCATTCATTCTGGTTGCACTTGAAGCCTATCTTGGTTACGCCATCAGCACTATGATATCTACTTTCTTTGATATAAGCCTTCCGTGGTGGGTTCTCTCCCTTGCAGTCATTATGGTGGTCGGATTTTTCGGCTACCGTGATATCGCATTGAGCTCGAAATTCCTCACGGTGGCGCTGGTGCTTGAGATTGCTGTCGTACTGGCCGTCGACGCTGCCGTCCTGTTTAGGCATGGTCTGAGCGGTATGGTGTTGAGTCCGATGTCCCCATCGACTGCATTATCGGGTTCGCCAGGGCTGGGCGTCATGTGGGCGATCTTCAGTTTCATCGGCTTCGAAGCGACTGTCATCTTTCGAGAAGAAGCCAAAGATCCTGACCGAACCATTCCCTTGGCTACCTATGTCGCGGTCGTCACTATTGGATTGTTTTACATCGTTTCGATGTGGTGCGAGGTGGTCGGGTTCGGCGTGGAAAATGTTGTTGCGGCGGCCAATGCTCATCCGGGTGATCTCTACCAGATTTTGATTCGCAACTATCTTGGTACCGCATTCGAAGATATTAGCCAGATCCTAGTGGTCACCAGCCTGTTTGCCTGCGTGCTTTCCCTCCACAACATCGTGGTGAGGTATCAGTATGTTCTTGGCAAATACGGTGTTTTGAGCCATAAGGTTGGAGTTGTCCATCCCCAGCATGGCTCCCCACACGTTTCTTCAATCGTTCAAACATTGACTTCAATTGTGGCACTTGTAGTTATAGTAATTTCAGGCTTGAACCCGGTCAGCCAAATATTTGCATGGGGCGGCACCGCAGGGACGATAGGCTATATGCTGATTCTTTCGCTAACCTGTGTTTCGATCATCGCGTTTTTCTCAAGCACATCTCAACCAAGCAATATTTGGCGCACTCGGATTGCGCCACTGTGCGGATTGGTAGGTGTGGTGTCGTGCTTGGGAATCTCCATCGCCAACCTGCCTACCCTCGTTGGAGGAGATGGTGCAGAGATGGTCGCGGTGGCAATGTGCGGCGTTATCGTTGCAGCGTTCGGCTTTGGATGTTTAGCCGCGACCGCCCTCAAGCGCATGGCGCCAGTACGTTACGAGGCCCTCAAGGAGCTGGCGTAGCGGTTTCGCCTTTTGCACCCCAAGGGAAAAAAATGCCTTGTGATCGGCTCAGAGCCGACCATGGGGCATTGAGGCGATTGGAACCAATGGCCTGAGAGTTAAAGGTTAACCTATGAAACCTATATCTTCGGAGGGACGTCCGGGCAGAGCTTCCATGAGAGCAAGCAATCCTTCTCGTAGCCCCTGAAAGTTGGCTTTCTCAGGAGCAGCCACACGATAAAGGCCGGAGCCGTCAACAAGTGCTGTGAGGATCGTCGACGCCCAACCAAGATCACTCCGCCGAGAGGCGACCACCAGCGTATTGTCCTGTCGGTGGATCGACGTCATCGCCGCTTCTACGGAAGGACGCAGCTGCGGGCGATTGGCGGCAAAAAGATAAGCCTCGTACTGAAGTTTGTCGTATTTCACGGCGCCATCCCGTACCAGCTGGATGTAAGCGTCGACGGCCGTTTCGCGATCCATGTCTTCGTCCTGGATGCGGGTGGATAGCGCTTCCAGCTCGCCTATCATACTTTTCATGATCGTCTCAAATGCTTGGACGATCAGGTCATCAATCGACGGGAAGAAATAACTAGGAGCAGAGAGGGCGACGTTCGCTCGGCGTGCAACGGCTCGGTGTGTTACGGCAGAGATTCCCTCATCACAAATAACATCCACGGTTGCTGCCAAAATCTCCTTCTTGCGAAGTTCACCTTTAGCGTATCGGGTTATGGGCAGCTCAGACACTTGGAACTCTCTGATTCTGGCCTTGGCCGCTTGAGCTCAATGGCGATATCCCTTGTTTTGGGCCCGCCACGAAAGCACTGGCACCATCAGGCTTCTGAGTGTGGAGCACCAGGACGGGATGGGATGTACGAAGGTAGGTATGCATCACGCGATTATAGGGGCGTTGCTAGCTGGCGTCACACGATTCCATTGCAGTACTCCACTGCGCCTAGTCGCCATCGGCCTCCGGCCAAGCTCATCGCATGCGTGCTTGCCACTCCGCGTAAAAAAGTAACTTATCATCCAAGAGCTTTTGCAAGTCAACAGCGGGATGTTGAAGTCATAATGGCCGCCAGTTTCCTTTTAGAAATGTCGCAAGGGGTCATACAACCGACATGGTTATGTCCAGTCGGATACTCCCGCCCGAGCACCTCTTAATGTGCCCGTCCGCTTCTGGCCGATTTCCGACGGTCAGGGTCGGCCAGCGGACTGGTCAAATCCAATGCAAACGACTGGTCAAGTCGAATGCAAATGGGTGGTCAAGTCCGTGCAATTACTCACCTGCTCAATGCCGTCGCGCAGAAGCTGGCGGAACGGATGGTGCTTGCGTTCGATCTGAACAATGGTGCCGAAGGCGTCGAATACGGCGGCTACGATAGGCATTGGGCGGGCATCCAGCGAGATAAGGGAGACATCAAACCGTCCTTGAACACCAACATCCCGTCATTTTATCAGCCCCGTGATGCACAGGTTACCTGGATGCAGTTCGTAACGGCCTATGGAGCACTGATCGATATCGGCAAGCTGCAAAAAGGCGACGATCGTGTCCCAGGAAGTGGTGTAACTCATCACGGCTCTGGCCACTGAGTTTGCCGTTTAGTTGATCACGGCCGACAGCTTGGCCTGCGGATTATCGCTGACCGCCTCGAAGGCCTCCAACTGCATGTAGCGCCTTTGCAGGCACCATTCGTCGTTCTGTTCCAGCAACATCGCTCCGACCAGCCTGGTGATCGCCGGATCGTTAGGAAAGATACCCACGACATCGGTTCGTCGTTTGATTTCCGCGTTCAGCCGCTCAAGCGGGTTGGTGCTGTGTAGCTGCTGACGATGGGCTTTGGGGAAGGCCATGTGGGCCAGTACTTCATCCTCGCAGCCGTCCATCAGTACGGCGATCTTTGGATACTTCTCTCGCAGTTGGTCGGCCACCAGACGCCATTGTTGATGGCAT
>NZ_DASWOT010000063.1:0-13621 GCF_036404235.1 Pseudomonas sp. | reverse complement strand
AATTCGCTGTTTACGCTGGAAGCGCACATCAACTACCTGCATGAAGTGACGCTGGATGAGCACGTTGAAGTACGCACGCTGATCGTCGCTCACGATAAAAAGCGTGTGCAGCTTTATCACAGCCTTCACCGGTTGGGCAGTGATGAAACCTTGGCGGCAAGCGAACAAATGCTGTTGCATGTGGACTTGGCGGGCGGGGCAAAGTCGGCGCTGTTCAGTGAGCAGTCGCTCGGCAAGCTTGCCGATATTCTAGAGAGGCAGGTTGATCAGCCAGCACCTGCGTACATCGGGCGTGTGATTGGCTTGCCGCCGCAACGCTGATCCCTGTAGGAGTAATCGGCGGTTAGGACCGTCGCGAAAGCGGTGTCAGACACACCGCATACAGCCACAAATCCCGGACATAAAAAACCCGCATCGCTGCGGGTTCTTTCTGTCAGTTGACGCTCAGATCAGTTGATCTTCGCGTTCAGCTCGCCTTTGGCGTAACGCTCGAACATGCGCTCCAGAGAGATCGGCTTGATCTTCGAAGCGTTGCCGGCAGTACCGAACGCTTCGTAACGGGCGATGCAGACGTCGCGCATGGCCGTTACGGTTTTGGCCAGGTATTTACGTGGGTCGAACTCGCTTGGGTTCTTCGCCAGGAACTCGCGAATCGCACCGGTGGACGCCAGACGCAGGTCGGTATCGATGTTGACCTTACGCACGCCGTACTTGATGCCTTCAACGATTTCTTCGACCGGCACACCGTAGGTTTCTTTGATGTCGCCGCCGTATTCGTTGATGATTTTCAGCCATTCCTGTGGCACGGAAGACGAACCGTGCATCACCAGGTGAGTGTTCGGAATGCGCTTGTGGATTTCTTTGATACGCTCGATAGCCAAGATGTCGCCGGTAGGCGGCTTGGTGAACTTGTACGCGCCGTGGCTGGTGCCGATGGCGATGGCCAGGGCATCGACGTTAGTGCGTTTGACGAAGTCAGCGGCTTCTTCCGGATCGGTCAGCATCTGGCTGTGGTCGAGAATGCCCTCAGCGCCAACGCCGTCTTCTTCACCGGCCATACCGGTTTCCAGCGACCCGAGAACACCCAACTCGCCTTCAACCGATACACCGCAGGCGTGGGCCATGGCCACAACGCGCTGGGTGACGTCGATGTTGTAGTCGTAGGTGGTCGGCGTTTTGCCATCGACGCCAAGCGAGCCGTCCATCATGACCGAGCTGAAGCCCAGTTGGATCGAACGCTGGCAGATGTCAGGGCTGGTGCCGTGATCCTGGTGCATGACCACCGGAATGTGCGGGAACTCTTCGATTGCCGCGAGGATCAGGTGGCGCAGGAACGGGGCGCCTGCATATTTACGCGCACCGGCCGAAGCCTGAACGATCACCGGGGAATCGGTCTTGTCAGCCGCTTCCATAATGGCGCGCATCTGTTCCAGGTTGTTCACGTTGAATGCAGGGACGCCGTAACCAAATTCGGCTGCGTGGTCCAACATCTGGCGCATGCTGATAAGTGCCATTGTCTGTCTCTCTCCCGGTAGGGTCGTTAATCGTGCATACCTGCCGTTTCGGCGGCTGCTGTTCAAATTATAGGGGCGTATGACTCACAAGCCCGGTACAGCATCAATCAAGGTACAAGGCCGATTACTGCGCCTTGCAACCGCGACCGATCAAATCGTTGGTAGCGTCCCAGTAAACCAGGCCTTCGCTACCCTTGTTGTCGAACGCCAGCACGCCGTTACTGTACAGCGCGCCAGAAGCGCCGGGCTCAGCCTGTAGCCGAAACACCTGTTCGCTTTGATTCAAACGCACATCGACCTCTTTGTTCGAAGGATCGACATAACGCCAGTAGACCTCGGCTTTGCTGTCACATACCCAATGGGTCCATGGATCAACCGGGCCTGGGGCCTTCATGCTGGCGCAACCGCCCAGCACTGCAAGTGTCGCGAGGGCAATCAAGCCTTTCATTACAACTCCTGGTTCCCCTGCGAAGCGCGACACATGCCGCTCGTTTCGATGTCAGGGGCAGTTTTGTTCCTGATTACGATCGCCGCCAGGCTCACCGGTAGCCTGTGCTTCGACCCGCTGTTGATTCTCGGTCGTCGGCACATTGATAGAGGCCGGTACCAGCACTTCACACGCTTTATGGTGAGCATTGGAGCCAGAACAACCGGCCAACAGCACCACACAACACATCACGGACAGGGCTACGGTCTTCACGATGAAACTCCTTGTTCAACGAATCGGCATTCACCCTGTAATGACCACTCGTGTTGCCATATGTTGCTAATCGTCCTTGAATACGCAGGTCAACGGCAGGCTACAGGTCCGACAGCCGGCATGAAATCATACTTCTCCCAGAACTGCGGCCCACCGCGCGCATAGACGACCGGCACGGTTTCCGCCTGCCACCCGGCCTGATAGCAACTGACGTGAACCAATTGGGACGCAGCCGTGTCTGCCTCCTCGGCTTCAGGCTTGCTGGCACAACCGCCTAACAAGCCCGCTATCAGTAAAAGCGGTAATGGCTTAACCATGTAACTCCCCTTCCCCAACGGCCGAAATTCAGGCCTTGGCGCGTTGTTCCAGGATTTCCACGGCTGGCAGGACTTTGCCCTCGACGAACTCAAGGAACGCGCCACCGCCAGTAGAAATGTAGGAGATTTGATCCGCCACACCATATTTATCGATTGCCGCCAATGTATCGCCGCCGCCTGCGATGGAGAATGCCGAGCTTTCGGCAATGGCTTTAGCGAGTGTCTTGGTGCCTTCGCCAAATTGGTCGAACTCGAAAACGCCAACCGGTCCGTTCCACAGAATAGTCTTGGAAGATTTCAACAACTCGGCGAACTGCCTGGCGGTCTGTGGCCCGATGTCGAGGATCATGTCGTCGTCCTCCACGTCGGCGATCAGCTTGACGGTGGCTTCAGCGTCTTGCGCAAAAGCCTTGGCAACCACCACGTCAACCGGCAGCGGCACGCTGACTTTGGCGGCGATGGCGCGCGCGGTATCCAGCAGGTCCGGCTCGTACAGCGATTTACCCACCTTGTAGCCCGCCGCTGCGAGGAACGTGTTGGCGATACCGCCGCCAACGATCAACTGATCACAAACAGTACTGAGGCTGTTGAGCACGTCGAGTTTAGTGGACACCTTGGAGCCTGCAACGATGGCGGCCATAGGCTTGGCCGGTGCGCGCAAGGCCTTACCCAGTGCATCCAGCTCGTTCGCCAGCAGCGGGCCAGCAGCAGCAACCTTGGCGAACTTGGCGACGCCGTGGGTCGATCCTTCAGCGCGGTGCGCAGTGCCAAAAGCGTCCATCACGAACACATCACACAGAGCGGCGTACTTGTGTGCCAGCTCGTCAGTGTTCTTTTTCTCGCCCTTGTTAAAGCGTACGTTTTCAAACAGCACGATGTCGCCGGCTTTGACGTCGACGCCATCAAGATAGTCAGCCACCAACGGGACTTCACGCCCCAAGGCTTTGCTCAGGTAATCGGCAACCGGCTTGAGGCTATTTTCAGCGGAGAACTCGCCTTCGGTCGGACGACCAAGGTGCGAGCAAACCATGACAGCCGCACCCTTTTCCAGCGCCAGCTTGATGGTCGGTAGCGAAGCAAGAATGCGTGCGTCGCTGGTGACAACACCGTCCTTGACCGGGACGTTGAGGTCTTCACGGATCAATACGCGCTTACCTTGCAGATCGAGATCGGTCATCTTCAACACGGTCATGAGGCGTTCCTGTGCTTTTACTGTTGTTGTTGCGAGACGCGCAGATAGTGCTCTGCGACGTCCAGCATTCGATTGGCAAAACCCCATTCGTTGTCGAACCAGGCCAGCAGGTTCACCAGTCTAGGGCCGGAAACCCGGGTTTGACTGGCATCGACAATGGCCGAATGAGGGTCATGGTTAAAATCACAACTGGCGTGCGGCAATTCGGTGTATGCCAACAAGCCTTTCAGCGGGCCGCTGGTAGCGGCCTCGCGAAGAATGCGGTTGATCTCCCCCGCATCGGTATCACGCGAGGTTTGCAGCGTGATATCCAGACACGAGACGTTAACCGTCGGCACACGAACAGCTTTGGCCTGAATTCGGCCGGCAAGTTCCGGCAACAGCCGCTCAATCCCACGCGCCAGACCAGTGGACACCGGAATGATCGACTGGAAGGCCGAACGCGTGCGGCGCAGGTCTTCATGATGATAGGCGTCAATTACCGGTTGGTCGTTCATCGCCGAGTGAATAGTGGTGATAGTGATGTATTCCAGGCCCAGCGCCTGATCAAGCAATTGCAGCAATGGCACGCTGCAATTGGTGGTGCACGACGCAGCTGACACCAGCAACTCACGCCCGGTCAGCTTTTGCTGGTTGATGCCATAAACGATAGTGGCATCGACATCGGCTTCACTGGCCATCGGCTGCGAGAACAATACGCGTGGCGCGCGGGCGGCCAGAAAACGCTCGCCGTCGGCGCGGGTGTTGTAGACGCCAGAGCATTCCAGCACCAGGTCGATGTCCAGTGCATCCCAGTCGATGCCTTCAGGCGTCGCACTGCGAAACACTTTGATGACGTGATCATTGATGTGCAGAAAATCGCCTTCGACCCGCACTTCGCCGGGAAACCGGCCATGCGTGGAGTCAAAACGCGTGAGGTATTCAAGGCTGGCCATGTCGGCCAGATCGTTGATTGCCACCACTTCAAACCCAGCCTTTGCACCACGCTCGCACAGCGCACGCAAGACGCAACGACCGATACGGCCGTAACCGTTAAGGGCAACTCTATAAGGACGGTGTTGGGGCATGGGGTTCTCGCAAAAGCGGATGTTGCATATATCCCTGTAGGCGCGTGGCTCGTCCCGCGATCCGCCGGGAACCGGCAGCAAACCTGCGAATGCGGTGTGTCAGCCACAACCGGGTCGCATGATTTTACTGCCGCTACGCAACAAATCGCGGGACGAGCCACGCGCCTATACGGGGCACGCGTTGCTTCTCAGTCTTCCAGCAACTCTTCAGCCGTGGAAATAACGTTCTCCAACGTGAAGCCGAACTCCTCGAACAGCGCCGGTGCTGGCGCCGACTCGCCGAAGGTGGTCATGCCAATTACGCGACCTTCCAGGCCCACATATTTGTACCAGTAGTCGGCGTGAGCAGCCTCGATGGCGATGCGCGCGCTGACTTGCAACGGCAGAACCGCCTGTTTGTAAAAAGCATCCTGCGCGTCGAAAACACTGGTACACGGCATGGAAACCACCCGCACGTTACGACCGGCAGCGCTCAGTTGCTCGTAGGCCAGTACGGCCAGGCCGACTTCCGAACCTGTAGAAATCAGGATCAGTTCAGGCTCGCCCACGCAATCACGCAGCACGTAGCCGCCGCGAGTGATGTTTTCCAGTTGCTCTGCGTCACGTGCCTGATGGGTCAGGTTCTGACGAGAGAAGATCAGCGCCGAAGGCCCGTCGTTACGCTCGATGGCGTATTTCCAGGCCGCGGCCGACTCCACAGCGTCGGCTGGGCGCCAGGTGTCCAGGTTCGGCGTAGTACGCAGGCTGGTCAGTTGCTCAATCGGTTGGTGCGTCGGGCCGTCTTCACCCAGACCAATGGAGTCGTGGGTAAAGACATAAATGACGCGCTTCTTCATCAGCGATGACATACGCACCGCGTTACGGGCGTACTCCATGAAGATCAGGAACGTCGCGCCGTATGGCACGAAACCGCCGTGCAGGGCGATACCGTTCATGATCGCGCCCATGCCGAACTCGCGCACACCGTAATGCAAGTAGTTGCCGCTGGCGTCTTTGCCAGTGATGCTCTTGCAGCCGTTCCAGAGGGTCAGGTTGGAGCCGGCCAGGTCAGCCGAACCGCCGAGGAACTCCGGCAGCAACGGGCCAAAAGCGTTCAAAGCGTTCTGGCTGGCTTTACGGCTGGCGATGGTTTCGCCCTTGGCGTTGACTTCAGCCACATAGGCTGCGGACTTCTCGGCGAAGTCGGCTGGCAGCTCACCGCTCATGCGACGAATCAGTTCATTAGCCAGATCAGGGTGCGCCGCGGAATACGCCGCGAAACGCTGGTCCCACTCCGCTTCCGTCGCCAGGCCTTTTTCCTTGGCGTTCCACTCGGCATAGATGTCGTCCGGGATCACAAAAGGACCGTGGGACCATTTCAGTGCAACGCGGGTGAGAGCGATTTCGTCATTGCCCAATGGAGCGCCGTGGCAGTCTTCCTTGCCTTGTTTGTTTGGCGAGCCAAAACCGATGGTGGTCTTGCAGCAGATCAGGGTCGGCCGATCACTCTTGCGAGCGGTCTCGATGGCGATTTTGATCTCTTCGGCGTCGTGACCGTCGACGTTACGGATAACCTGCCAGCCGTACGCTTCGAAACGCTTGGGCGTGTCGTCGGTAAACCAGCCTTCGACTTCGCCATCGATCGAGATGCCGTTGTCATCGTAGAAAGCGATCAGTTTCCCGAGTTGCAGAGTACCGGCTAGCGACGCGACTTCGTGGGAAATACCTTCCATCATGCAGCCATCACCCATGAACACGTAGGTGTGGTGGTCAACGATGTTATGGCCAGGGCGATTGAACTGCGCGCCCAGTGTTTTCTCGGCAAGGGCAAAACCCACGGCGTTGGCAAAACCCTGGCCCAGTGGGCCAGTGGTGGTTTCAACGCCTGGGGTATAGCCGTATTCCGGGTGGCCTGGCGTGCGGCTGTGCAACTGACGGAAGTTTTTCAGGTCGTCGATGGACAGGTCGTAACCGGTCAGGTGCAGCAGCGAGTAGACCAGCATCGAGCCATGGCCGTTGGACATGATGAAACGATCACGGTCGGCGAACGAAGGGTTGCTGGGGTTGTGTTTCAGATAGTCATGCCAAAGGACTTCAGCGATATCTGCCATGCCCATGGGGGCACCGGGGTGGCCGCTGTTGGCCTTTTGCACGGCATCCATGCTAAGGGCACGAATGGCATTGGCACGCTCACGACGGCTGGGCATCGCTGATCTCCTGGGGCAGAAAGAATTTGGGATCTGAAAAAGGCGGCCATTTTCCCTCAGGCATAGCTTCGGGGCAATGACAGATAACGCCACAGCTCGATTTTCCCGAGTTGTGGGGGCTTTTTATTTCAAATGACAACCCTGGCACGCGCAGATGGCGGAATCACGGCGCCATATGAGCGCCACCTATCGACCAATATCAAAACTTTTTGATATTGGTCTTGCAGGCAGACAAGTCGATAACTAGACTGCCTGCCCTATGAATCTTCGCGTGCCTGTCATCAGCCATGATCCTTGCGACGACCTGGCCGCCCTGTGCAAGGCCGGGGGCGATCCGCTGCGGCTGAATGTACTGCGAGCACTTTCCAACGATTCGTTCGGCGTATTGGAGCTGGCGCAGATTTTCGCCATCGGTCAGTCCGGCATGAGCCACCACCTTAAAGTGCTGGCACAGGCTGATCTTGTGGCCACACGCCGCGAAGGCAACGCCATTTTTTATCGCCGCGCCCTGCCCCATGTCGAGCAAACCGGCGGCAAGCTTCACGCGGCGTTGCTGGAAGAAGCAGACGGATTGACCTTACCCGAGGACGTCCAGGCAAGAATCAGCCTGGTCCATCGCCAACGCGCCAACGCCAGCCAGGATTTTTTCTCCCGTACTGCCGAGAAATTTCGCGCTCAGCAAGACTTGATCGCAGGGCTCGCGCAGTACCAGGACAGCCTGCTGTCGCTGCTGGACAAATTAAGCTTCGGCGCCGACGCCACTGCGGTGGAAGTCGGCCCCGGCGATGGTGGTTTTCTACCTGAACTGGCGCAACGCTTCCGACACGTCACGGGGCTCGATAACAGCCCGGCGATGCTGGAGCTGGCCAGACAACTGTGTGAGCGCCAGGCGCTGGACAACGTCGATTTGAAACTGGCCGACGCTTTGGGCGACAACCCTATACACGCGGACTGCGTGGTGTTGAACATGGTGCTTCACCATTTCGCTGCGCCAGCCGAAGCACTGAAACAATTGGCCAACCTGTTGCAACCGGGCGGTAGCCTGCTGGTGACAGAGTTGTGCAGCCACGACCAGAGTTGGGCCAAGGAGGCCTGCGGCGATCTCTGGTTGGGTTTCGAACAGGAAGATCTGGCCCGTTGGGCCATCGCTGCGGGGCTGGTCCCCGGGGAAAGCCTGTATGTAGGCTTACGTAATGGTTTCCAGATTCAGGTCCGCCATTTTCAGCGACCGGCTGGCGACACTCACCATCGGTAACAATCAGGAAATCCGTCGAGATGAGCGAATACTCCCTTTTCACCTCCGAGTCCGTGTCCGAAGGGCATCCGGACAAAATCGCCGACCAGATCTCCGATGCGGTTCTGGACGCCATTATTGCTGAAGACAAATTCGCCCGCGTTGCGTGCGAAACCCTGGTCAAGACGGGCGTCGCGATCATCGCGGGCGAAGTCACCACCAGTGCCTGGGTTGACCTGGAGCAGATCGTTCGTGACGTGATCAGCGGCATTGGCTACACCAGCTCTGACGTTGGCTTCGACGGCGCTACCTGCGGCGTGATGAACATCATCGGCAAGCAGTCCCCTGACATCAACCAGGGTGTAGACCGCGCCCGCCCTGAAGACCAGGGCGCTGGCGACCAGGGCTTGATGTTCGGCTATGCCAGCAACGAAACGGCTGAGCTGATGCCCGCGCCAATTGCCTTCTCGCACCAGTTGGTAAAGCGCCAGGCTGAAGCCCGCAAATCGGGCCTGCTGCCTTGGCTGCGTCCGGACGCAAAATCCCAGGTCACTTGCCGCTACGAGAACGGCATCGTGGTCGGTATCGACGCTGTCGTTCTGTCGACTCAGCACAACCCGGAAGTGTCCTACGCCGATCTGCGCGAAGGCGTAATGGAACTGATCGTCAAACAGGTGTTGCCAGCCGAACTGCTGCACAAAGACACCCAGTTCCACATCAACCCAACCGGCCAGTTCATCATCGGTGGCCCAGTGGGCGACTGCGGCCTGACCGGTCGCAAGATCATCGTCGACAGCTACGGCGGCATGGCCCGTCACGGCGGCGGCGCGTTCTCCGGCAAAGATCCATCCAAGGTTGACCGTTCGGCAGCTTACGCCGGTCGTTACGTAGCCAAGAACATTGTCGCCGCAGGCCTGGCCGAGCGTTGCGAGATCCAGGTTTCCTACGCAATCGGCGTCGCACAACCGACTTCGATCTCGTTGAACACCTTCGGCACCGGCAAGATCAGCGATGACAAGATCGTCAAACTGGTCCGCGAGCATTTCGACCTGCGTCCATACGCGATCACCACCATGCTCGACTTGCTGCACCCGATGTACCAGGAAACAGCAGCATACGGCCACTTCGGCCGCACGCCGGAAACCAGGACCGTGGGCGACGACACGTTCACCACGTTCACCTGGGAAAAAACCGACCGCGCCGAGGCCCTGCGCGCGGCTGCCGGTCTGTAATACGCCTTAGCTGCATGGCGTAAGAAAAAGCCCCTGTCGGTGCAAGCCGTCGGGGGCTTTTTCATTGCCGTTAGAGCAGCGCGGTCGATGTAGGGGTCTTCGCAAAATCCAGTAACCACGCCAAACCCGATTCCAGACCGGCAGCCGCTAGCCTCACAGGCATTTCCCAAGCAAGGATGCGTTGATGCTGCTCTCCATTCGTCTGTTCGCCTGCGCCGTTGTTGCGATGTATTCCATCACGTCCTACGCAATCCCTTGCCCTGAGTGGCCACCCGCCAAGGCCCGATCAGAAATATCTTCGCTACAAACCCAAATCGGTCGCTGGAACGACAGTTATCACCGCGAAGGCGTTTTACTGGTCGCTGACGAACTTTACGACCAATCCGTTGAACGCCTGGCGCATTTAAAAAGCTGTTTTTCGAAAGCCCCATCACCCGCTGACAATCCGTTGATCACGGCGGGCGGAACGCTGCTGCACCCCATACCCCACACAGGCTTGAACAAGTTGCCTGACGAAATCGCCGTGCAGGCCTGGCTTAAAGGGCGCAGCGATCTATGGATTCAGCCGAAGGTGGATGGTGTGGCGGTGACGCTGGTGTATGAACACGGCGAGCTGACACAGGTCATCAGCCGAGGCGACGGCCTTAAAGGTCAGGACTGGAGCGATAAGGCGCAAGCGATTGCGGCAATTCCTGAACATTTGCCCTGGCAAAAAACCCTGATCCTACAGGGCGAGCTGTATTGGAAACTGGACAGCCACGTTCAAGCGCAGGCCGGCAGCTTGAATGCGCGCAGCAAGGTCGCGGGGTTACTGGGCCGTCACTCGATAAGCGTGCAGGAGGGCGCGAACATTGGGCTATTCGTCTGGGACTGGCCAGACGGCCCCGCGACCATGAAGGAGCGTCTAGCCGGGCTGCGAGCACTGGGCTTTGACGACAGCATGGACTTTAGCGAACCGCTTGAAGGTTTGGCACAGGCACAAAAATGGCGCGATCACTGGTATCGCAGCCCGCTGCCGTTTGCCACCGATGGCGTGGTGATGCGCCAAAGCGAGCGACCTCCCGTCGAGCGCTGGCAGGCAAAGGCGCCGTACTGGATCGCCGCGTGGAAGTACCCCTTCGCTCAGGCGCTGGCCGAGGTGCGCGCGGTCAATTTCAATGTCGGGCGTAGTGGCCGGATCACGCCCGTGCTGGACCTAAAACCGGTCCAACTGGATGACAGAAAAATCAGCCGCCTGAGTGTCGGATCGCTGCAACGGTGGCGAGAGCTCGATATTCGTCCGGGTGATCAGGTCGCGGTCAGCCTGGCTGGCCTGACCATTCCAAGGCTGGAGGGCGTTGTATCGCGCAGTGTCGAACGACTGGCACTGGATATTCCAGAGAGCGCTGATTATCACGCCCTGAGCTGCTGGCAAATCACCCCGGCGTGCAAGGATCAGTTCCGAGCGCGTTTAATCTGGCTCAGCGGCAAGAAGGGGCTGAACATCGCAGGTGTGGGGCCTGGGACATGGGACAAACTGATAAAGGCCGGGAGAATCGAGAGTCTGCTTGATTGGATGACCCTGGACAGTGCGCAGCTTGGTAACATTCCCGGCCTCGGCGAGCGCAGCAGCGCTAAACTGCTGGACAGTTTTCAGAAAGTCCGCGAACGGCCCTTCATTGTGTGGCTCAAAGCAATCGGGCTACCCCCCACCGGGAACGCCCTCCTGAGCAATCAGTGGAGCGACTTGGCAACGCGCAGTATTGAGCAATGGCGGGCCGAACCGGGCATTGGCTCAGGTCGTGCAGAGCAATTGCTGGCGTTTTTTCAAGACCCACAGGTACAAGCGTTAAGCGCACAACTGCGGGCGCAGGCAATTGACGGGTTTTAGCCATTTATGTGTGCCGGACGATTGTATCGAGCGTCCGGTCATTCAATTTTCCAGGAGCGTTTATGAAATTCTTGTCACCGCTAGCGGTGCTCGCCGCCGTTGGGCTGCTCGCAGGCGCAGCCTTCGCCGCCGAACCAGCACCCGCCTTGAGTGGATGCGCAGTCAAACGCCAGGACATCAGCACGCAGATCGAACACGCCAAGGCAGCGGGCAATAGCGATCAGCAGGCGGGTCTGGAAAAAGCCCTCAGCGAAGTGACCGCCAATTGCACTGATGCCACGCTGCTCAAAGAGCAGGAGCAGAAAGTCTTCGAAGCCAAACGTGAAGTCAGCCGCCGCCAGGCCGACCTGAACAAAGCCATGAGCAAAGGCGACCCGGAGAAGATCGACAAGCGCAAAGACAAACTCGCCGAGTCGCGCAAGGAGCTGCAGGACGCACAGACCGAGCTGGAGAAGGTTCAGCCCGATCAGGACGATGAATAAAACAGCTGCACGCTTTAAGCCTCAAGCTGCAAGAGCTGCCCATTCGCGTCTTCTTGCAGCGTGAAACGTTTAGCTGCCCCCTTTCAATAATCCCGAAACTCTTTGTGGCACGCATCGCACGCGCCCTCGACCTTGTCCATTGCAGGGCTCAGGATGCTTTTCTGAAACGGTCGAGCCTGGCTGGCAATCACAAGTTCTCCAGTCGCGGATTCCAGCGAACTGGCCAACACCTGAAATCGGGCCTGTTTCTGCCAGACGTCATCCTTGGCGCTGGAGTGATCAGCCTCACGCACAGCGGGGAAATGCTTCCACGGTTCGTGGGACAAACCGTCAAGCTTGACCGCGCCCTCGGCAAAACGCTGACCATCGAATGCCACTCGCCCGCGCAGCATGCCGCCCATGTCTTCACTGGTCTTGAGCATTTCTTTGAAAATCGCTTTGCGCTGACCCAAGGGCGAGTTCGGATCGACGCCACCGCAGGCGCTCAGCATCAGGCAGGCAAGGGCGACCACGCAAAGGCGTTTCGTCGACAGCGTGTTCAAAGGCAGACTCGTCAACGTCATGGGCCACTCAGGCGGGGGAAGTCCGGAAAGACGCCGCCAGTATCTTCGCCCCATGAACAAAACCCAAATGAAGGATTACACGTCGATCACACCGAAACGACGAACAGCGTCACCACCAGCGCAAGGCCAGCGAACCACGCCAACGAGCGCAGGGCGGCCCAGTCCGCCAGGTAGAAGATGATGTAGAGCAGGCGCGTGGTGACAAACAGAACCGCCAGCACGTCAATTGTCACCAATTGAGCAGCACCCGCGATGTGGGCGATGATCACCGCCGCCGCAAAACCCGGAATCGCTTCGAAACTGTTGAGCTGCGCGGCGTGAGCGCGACGCGGCAGACCTTCGAGCTGATCGAGGAAGTCCCTGGGGTTGTGGTTCTGCCGCGCACTGAATTTGCCACTGCTGAACTTGGCAATTGAAGTACACACCAGCGGCAACAGAATCACGATCAACACGCACCAAAAAGCAACGGTCATAACCACATCCTTTTTTAGAATTTGAGCTTCATCAGAAGCATCCCGAATAACACCAGTCCACAGGCTAAGAGCCGAGGCCGACCGAAAGGTTCTTTCAGATACCGCATGCCGAAAAGCACCACCAGCACCACGCTGACTTCACGCAAGGCCGCAGCCTCCGCCACCGAGCCCAACTGCATGGCCCACAGCACCAGCGCGTAACTCAACAGCACGCAGAATCCGACGCTCAGCCCCAGCTTCCACTGCTCACGCCAGAACAACGTGAATGCCGCACGCTTGCCGACCATCGCCAGCAACGGAAACGGCCAGGCGCTGATCAAAGTGAGCCAGACCAGATAATTCAGCGGTGCCACGCCAAGCTTCAGCGCCTGACCGTCGATCCAGGTGTAGCAACCAATGCACAGCCCAATCAGCCCCACCACAGGCAACATCGACCACGGCAAACGATCACCACCGCCGCCCTGCCACAGCAGGCAGACCATGCCGCACGGGATCAACAAAATACCAAGAACTTGCTGAGTGCTGAGCGGCTCTGCGGCAAACACCAGCGTCAGCACCAATACCACCAACGGCGACAACCCACGCATCAACGGATAAACCAAACCCAGATCGCCCACTCGGTAAGCCCGGATCAGCAGCGCGCGATAAAACAGCTCGAACAGCGCCGAGGCCACCAGCCAAGGCCAGATTTCAATCGGCGGCGGCGAAACGAAGCCCACGGCAAACAAGACCAGTACGAACGCGACAATGTCCATGCTGGCGATCACCAGCAAGCGCTCGCCACTGAACTT
>NZ_DASWOT010000062.1:0-21868 GCF_036404235.1 Pseudomonas sp. | reverse complement strand
CAGCACGATCTTCCTCACTGGCCTTTTATTGGCATTGCCAATGGTCGGCACGCTGCTGATCATCAACCTGGCCATGGGCATCCTGAACCGCGTCTCGCCGCAGTTGACGGTGTTCTCCGTGGGTTTCCCGGCGACGTTGTGTGTGGGGTTGGTGTTGCTGATGGTGGTGATGGGCGATCTGGGGCAGTTTCTCACCCGGTTGCTGACCAGCATGTTGCAGTTCATGGAGTACCTGATCGTTAACATGGCACGGCCCTAAAACGGTTCAGGCGCCACCAGGTTTTCCGGGTGGCACCTGGAGCGCGGCTTCAGATGTACTCGAACAGCGACATTTTCTGAATGCTGACGAAGGTTTGCTGGGCAGCCTGTAGCGCCACTTGCAGAGAGGTGTACTCGGTGACCGATTCGGTGTAGTCGGCATCGACCAGACCGGAAAGGCGCTCGGTGTAGCTGAGCGCCAGGTCATCGCCGATGGTATCGAGCACTTCCAGCTGGTTCAGCCGTGAACCGACCGATGTCTGCACCGTGAGCACGTTGTCCTGGGCATTGCTAAGTTCGCGGCTGGCTGTGGAGAGGGTGTTGCTCAGGTTGGCTTGATCAGCCTCGGTATCCACAGGTGTTTGCAACACTGAGATCAGGTTTTGCAACGTGGCGAACAGGTCCGGATCGGCATCGGCGGCGGCGCTGACCGTGATGGTATCGCCGTCTGCCGGGGTACCGGTGAGGGTCATGGACAAACCGTTGACTTCAAGCGTGTCGCCGGAAGTGTAGGTGACGGGGTCTGCGCCATCGATGCTGTATTGGGCGGTGCCGTCGGCGGCCGTGCTGAAGGTCACGGTGAAGCCTGTCCCGTAATTGGCATCCTCTGTGTCAGTAATGTCGGGGCCGTCGTAGGTCACGCTTCCAGTGTTGTCTCCTGTTTCGGCAATGAAGCCTGCGGAGCTGCTGACCGACAGGAAGATCGTTGCGCCGTTATCGCCGCTGGCCATGGTTTGAGTGGAACTGACCTGCTGCGTGACGACGTTGTCGTCGCCCTGATAGACCAGTTCGCCATCGGCATTTTCGACAAATGCCGCGCTTTGGCTCTGATAACCGGAAAACAGGTAGTTGCCGTTGCTGTCAGTGGCGTTGGCCAACGTCACCAGCGTGTCATAGACGCCCTGCAACGAGCTCGCGATGGATTCGCGGTCGGCATCGCTCAAGGTGCCGTTGTTGGCCTCAACGACAAGGGCCATGGCGCTGCTGATGGCATCGTTGACGCTGTCCAGAGTGCTCTCCTCCTGAGACAACGAGGTGGTCATGGCGCTGCGCGAGTCGGCGTACTGCTCGTTGGCAGAGATGGCCTGACGCACGTTGACGGCCTGGGAGGCAGCCAGCGAATCGTCGGAAGGATTGACCACTCGCGTGCCACTGGCTACTTCCTGGGCGGCATCCTGATAGGCGCTTTCCTGAGTGAGCATGGAGTTCAAGCTTTGGTTGTAAATCGTCGCACTGCTGAGGCGCATGGCGTGACTCTCCTTTCAGGCGTTTATCAGTCGATGTCGAGAATGGTGTCGAGGATGGTTGTGCCCACTTCAACGACCTTCGCGCAGGCCTGGTAATACTGTTGATAGACAATAAGGTTGGCCGCCTCTTCATCGAGATTGACCCCCGATTCCGATTGCTGCAGCGTGGTCAGTTGTTCGGTCAGGCTCTCTTGGGTTTCCAGCTGGCCAGCGATGCTGGTGGCGGTGCTACCGACGTCACTGACCAGTGCCGCGTAAGTCTCGCTAAGGGTCGAGGAGCCGCCGACAAGGGTGTCGGTTTGCAGGTCGAGCATCGCCAGGGCGTTGGTGTTATCGCTGCTGCCGGTCGATGTTCCCGCAGCGATCAAACTTCCATCGCTGGTCAGGGTGCTGAAGCTGCTTGCGGCGTTGCGCGTTGGCAAGACTAGAAAGCTGTCGCCGTCGTCGGCGGTGCCACTGATGGCCACGCTCATTCCGGCGAACGTCAGGGTGTCGGTATCTGTGTCGTAAGTGGCATCTACGCTTGCGCCGGTGTCGTTACGTGTCACGGTGTAGCCATCGGCGTCGGAGTAGTTGACGGTGTAGTCACTGGCACTCAACTCACTCACATCGTCAGTGAAGGTCGCGGTTAGTGTCGCGTCGCCCGTATTGTTGGTATTGCCGTAGGTGCTGGGGTCGTCGACCGAGAAAAAATCCGTGCCCGTATCGCCATTCAGGTCGACACCTGCTGCCTGCAGGGTGTTGAAGGCTTGCGTCAAGGTGACGGCCAGTATCCCCAGCTGGTTTTGCGTATCCGTCAACGTGGTGTCGCGAAAGTCCATCAGACCGCCCAGTGAGCCGCCGAACGTTGAGTCGTCAAGAACGGTAGTGTTGCCCGCTGCGTCGATGTAGCCGACGACCGTTTGCGTCGGATCGCTGGCCGAGACGCTGGTTTCCAGGTCGAAACTGTCATTGCCGGAAACCAGCGCGAGGCCGTTGCTCAGAGACACGTTGTAGCTGCCGTTGTCTTGGGTGGTGACGTCGACCTCCACCAGTTCACTGAGCTGACTGACCAGCAGATCCCGTTGATCGAGCATATCGTTGGAGGTGCTGCCAAGCGCATCGGAAAGACTGATTTTCTTGTTGAGATCAGCAATTTGCTCGGTGAGATCGTTGATCTGCGTGACTTGATCGTCGATCTGGCTGTTCACATCGTCCGCCATATCATCCAGATAGCTGCCCAACTGGGTGAACTGAGAGGCCAGTGTTTCAGCCGCACCGACGACTTCCTCCCGTGCTGCTGTGTCGCTGGCGTCGGAGGTCAGCGTCTGGATCGCCGAAAAGAAGCTCTGCATCAAGGTGTCGAGGCTGGCATCGCCATCGGCCAACAGGCTGTCGATCTGATCGACTTCGGTCTGATTGGTCGACAGAGCGCTTTCGGCGCTGATGGAGGTATTGAGCTGGGTGGTGACGAACTGGTTGTACTGGCGATCAACACTGGAGACTTGAACACCGCTGCCCGACGTGGACTCGGAGAAGGTGGCGACCTGCAGGGTATAGCCGTCCGTATAAGCGTTGGTCGTGTTGTTGCTGCTGGTACTGAGGGCGATCTGGGCGGCGGTCAGGCCGCTGACACCAATGGAAATAATGCTCATCGAGAAGCTCCTACGCTACATAGTGCGCACTATCGGCTCCGCGAAAGTGCAACTTGACCTGTGACCCTGATTCTTTTCAAAAACCTTTTGCCGACAGATCCATGACCGGCGCGATCGAGGCGCTCGGCAGCGGGTTGTCCGTCAATTTTCCAGCTGCGCCACGGGTTGGCCAGGTCGTAGCGGGCCGATGGTGGCCATGACTGAAATCAGTTTTTGGGCGTATCGCGGATCGGTGGCGTAACCCCCCTGTTGCAGCGCGATGGCCGCCTGTGGCGCGTCGATGGCGTTGCGCACGGCGGCGTAACCGGGGCGGGTGCGAATCAATCGGGCGTAATCGTTGAAGGCCGCCTCATCGGTCGGGTAAACGCGGAAGCGCTCCACCTGTTTTTGCGCCTCACCTTCAGCGTATTCAGTGGTCATGACCTGCGTCGTCGCGCCTTGCCATTGGCTGCCAGCCTTGATCCCGAACAGGTTGTGGCTGTCAGCGCCATTCGGGGTGGTGATCTGGCGTCGTCCCCAATCGGTTTCCAGTGCTGCCTGGGCAAGGATCAGCTCGGCTGGCACACCACTGCTGAGCGCGGCTTTTTGCGCCGGTTCGTTCAAGCGTGAAACGAACGCCAGCACATGCTCGGGTGGTTCGTTTTGCGCGCCGCTGACCTCGCGGCGTTTCCAGGCTTCAAACGCCTGAGTCTGGTAAGCCGTGTTCGCAAAGGGCGACGTGGTGCCGGCCGGGCGTGACGGCGGCAGATCGAGGAACAGGGCCGCTTGCGCATCAATGTCGGTGTTGGCGTCGCTGTGCTTTGCGAAATAGCCGCTGAGCTGTCGGGTCAGTTGCTCGGCCAGGCCAAGGCCTTTTCCCGACAGGCTCTGCGCCCACTGTTGATCGAGCATCTCGGTGTACATCTCGGTCTGCGAGTCGCTGGACATTTCCGATTTCGGAATCGCGCCCCGCATGCTTTTGAGCATCATCTGCAGGAACAGGGCTTCAAACTGTTTGCTAGCCTCTTTCAGCCCCGCCCCGGCGTCCTGGTGCGAGCGCCGCTTGAGTTGCTCCAGACCCTGGACATCAAGGGCAAAGCCATCGGTGCTGCCAGCCCTGTTCATCAGATGATCTCCAGTTCGGCACGTAGGGAACCGGCGGCCTTGAGTGCCTGCAGAATGACCATCAGGTCTTGCGGCGTAGCTCCCAGAGCGTTCAATCCCTTGACCACGTCCATCAAATTCGCCGTGCCTTCAAGCAAGTGCAGCGAACCACCCTGGGATTCGATGGAAATGTTGCTTTGGGAGGTCACGGCTGTCTGGCCGCCACTGAGTGCGCCGGGTTGGCTGACGGTGTTGGTGGTGTCGATGATGACCGAGAGATTGCCGTGCGCGACTGCGGCGCGATACAGCTTCACCGAGCTGTTGAGCACGATAGAGCCAGTGCGCGAATCAAGAATCACCTTAGGACGGGTCTGGATCGGCAAGACCTCAATGCCCTCGATGCGGGCCATGAAGTTGACCCGCTCGTTGGGTGACAGCGGCCCCTGAATCTGGACCATCCCGCCATCCATGGCCGACGCCACCGTACGGCGCATTTCGGAATTGATGGCGTAGACGACACGCTGGGCCGTGGCGGAGTCAGGCTCATGCATGTAGAGGCTGAGCAAGCCGTTGTCGCTGCTCAGGTGCAGCGGAATAGCGCGTTCGACGATGGCGCCTCGACTGATACGTCCGCCGGCCAGTTGGTTGACCTGCACGCTGCTGCCGTTAGCCGAAGCACCGGCCCCGCCGACCAGCAGGTTACCTTGAGCCACGGCATAAACCTCGCCATCGGCGCCTTTCATCGGCGTCATCAGCAAGGTGCCGCCGCGCAGGCTGCGCGCGTTACCGATCGACGACACGACTACATCAATCTGTTGTCCCGGGCGCGAGAGTGCCGGCAGGTTGGCGGTGACAATGACTGCCGCGATATTGCGCATCTGCATGTTGGCGTTCGCAGGCAGGGTGACCCCCAGCTGCGACAGCATGTTGGTCAGGCCTTGTTCGGTGAAGGGGCTCTGGGTGGTCTGGTCGCCGCTGCCATCCAGGCCGACCACCAAGCCATAGCCCACCAGGCTGTTGGGGCGTATTCCGGCAAAATCGGCAATGTCGCGTATCTGCTCGCCCTGTGCCGCTCCACCGAGCAACAACGTGCCGGCGCACAACAGGGTACAGAACGCTTGAGCGGCGGATTTGGCTGTGCGCAAAAGAGGTTGAATGAATACAGAGTCAGCCATGGTTCCCGTACTCAGAAAGGAGACACGTTAAGGAGGATGCGATGGAGCCAGCCCATGCGCTGCGCTTCGTTGATATAGCCATCACCGACGTACTCGATCCGGGCCTGTGAGACCTGGATCGACGACACCGTGTTTTCGCCGGTGATGGTTCGAGGATTGACCACGCCGGAGAAACGGATAAATTCGGTGCCCTGGTTGATTGCAATCTGTTTGTCACCGCGCACCCGCAGGTTGCCATTGGGCATCACCTGCATGACCGTCACGGAAATCGTGCCAGTGAAAGAGTTTCTGGCCTGAGAGCCGCCGCCACCACTGAAGTCGTGGGTCGTCGAGGCATCCAGCCCAAAGTCGGCGACCTGGGACGCACGACTGGAGGTGGTCGCCAGGCTCAACCCCATGGAACCGGCACGGTTGGCATTGGAGGAAGAGGTCTTGCTGGCGCTGACCTGTTCTTCCAGTTCGATGGTCAGCGTGTCGCCGACCATCCGTGGACGCCGATCCTCGAACAGGGGCTGCGATCCGCGGCTGCTCTGGTAGATCGAGCCGTTCGCCAGGCGAGCCGGTAAGGTCGGCACCTGCATTTCTTCGTCAGGCACGACGGGCTTGTGGGGTAGTTGATCGCAGCCTGCGGTCGCCAGCATGCCGGCCAATACCACGGACAGCGGCCATACCGATGAGGGCTTATGAGCCATTTTGTGTGTCTCGAACATAGCGGTCAGAGCTGAGTCAGACGCTGTAGCATTTCGTCCGAACTCTCGACGGCCTTACTGTTGATTTCGTAAGCGCGCTGGGTCTGGATCATGCTTACCATTTCCTCCACAACGTTGACGTTGGAGGTTTCGACGTAACCTTGGGACAGCGTTCCGCCGCCGTTGAGGCCCGGTGTGGTTTCGGTCGGTGAGCCCGAGGCGTCGGTCTCCAGATAGAGGTTCTGCCCGATGCTCTGTAAGCCCGCCGGGTTGATGAACAACGCCAGGTTTAGCTGGCCGACCTGGGTCGAGGTGGAGCTGCTGGGCTGGGTCACGGAAACGATGCCGTCGGTACTGATTGAGATGGCCGTAGCGTTGGCGGGAATGGTGACCCCTGCCGAGAGCTTGTAACCGTTGGAGGTGACCATCTCGCCGTTCGAGTCGAGCTGGAAGCTGCCATCACGAGTGTAGGCGGTGGTGCCGTCCGGCATGTCCACCTGGAAAAAACCCAGGCCATTGATCGCCAGATCCTTGGAGTTGCTGGTCTCTTCCAGATTGCCTTGGGTATGCAGGCGTTCGGTGGCGACTTCGCGCACCCCGGTGCCGACCTGCAAGCCGGATGGCAGACGGGTATCGGTGCTGCTTTGCGCGCCCGGCTGGCGCACGTTCTGGTAAACCAGGTCTTCAAATACTGCCCGCGACCGTTTGAAGCCATTGGTGCTGACGTTGGCCAGGTTGTTGGCAATCACGTCCATTTGGCCCTGCTGGGCTTCCAGGCCGGTTTTGGCCGTCCACAGTGATCTGATCATCGATCGGTTCCTTATTCACTCAACTGTGAGGTCAGCCCTGCAGGGAGAGCAGGTTATTGGCGGTCTTGGCGTTTTCGTCGGCGGTACTGATGGCTTTCATCTGCATGTCGTAGCGCCGCGAGTTGTCGATCATCGCGACCATGGCGTTGGTCGGGCTGACGTTGCTTCCCTCCAGTGCACCGGGCGTCACGCGCATGATTTCGTCGGCAGGCAGTGGCTGGACGGTGCCGTTGGCGGTTGGCGAAGGACGGAATAATCCGTCGATACCGGCCTGCAGCGTGCCGGGCAAGGCCGATACCAACTTCAGCCGACCGACCGGGCTCAGGCCCCGGGGCTCCATGCCGAGCTCACGGACGCTGATCGTGCCGTCGCTGCCCAACGTGACTTCGCTACCCAGTGGCACGGTGACCGGCCCCCCGTCACCGATGACCGGGCGGCCACCCACGGTCATTGCACCGGTGCCGTCGACCTGCAAATCACCGCGGCGGGTGTAGGCCTCTTTGCCGTCCGCGGTCTGTACCGCCAGCATGCCGTTTTCGCCGAGCGCGATATCCAGCGCCCGGTCGGTATGGGTGATCGGCCCTTCGGTCCAGTCGACCCCGACCCCGTTGGCCGCTACCGAGACGCGTGTGGGCAAACCCTCGCCCGCGATGGGCGAGGATTGCATTTCAACCAACTGTGAGCGAAAGCCTGGCGTCACGATGTTGGCCAGGTTGTTGGCCACGACTGCCTGCTGTTCGAGTGCCTGATTGGCCCCGCTCATGGCCGTGAATAGCATGCGATCCATGCGTTAAGACCCGATGTTCACGGCTTGCTGGAGCACTTCGCTTTGAGCGGTGACCGACTTGGCGTTGGCCTGGAAATTGCGCTGGGCAATGATCAGGTTCACCAGTTCGGTGGTTAGATCGACATTGGAGTCCTCGGTGGTACCGCTCAGGATCGAGCCCAGAGAACCGCTGCTGGCAACGCCCAACAAGGCCTGTCCAGACTCGGAGGTGGCAAGCCAGGTGTTGTCGCCGTCAGATTGCAGGCCATTTTCATTGCTGAAGGTGGCCAGTTGAAGCTGGTCAATGTTTTGCGTCTGGTCGTTGGAGTAAGTGGCAATGACTGTTCCGGTCTCGTCGATGCTGAAGCTCACCAGGCTGCCGGAGGTGTAGCCATCCTGAGAGATGTCAGACACCTCGGAGTCGTTACCGAACTGCGTCGTACCCGTCAGATCCAGCTCAATGGTCATGTCCGCGGCACCGTTGTCCGGGTCATAGGTGTAAGTGCCGGTCGCGCCACTGGTGATCAGCCCGCTGGAGCTGAACTCTACGGTCTGAGTCTCGGTCAGCAGGTCACCATCGATCGCGGTGTGAACGTCCCAGGTGTTCTCGGCGGTCTTGCTGAAATACAACGTGCTGGTGTGGCTATTGCCCAGGGAGTCGTAGAGCGTCGCGGTGGTGGAGTAGGAGTAAGTCGACGAGTCAGTCTGGTCGAAGGTGGTGGTGATGATGTCTTCGCTTGAGTCCAGGTTCAGCCCTGCATCCAACTCGGTGGTGGCGCTGGCTTGCATGCCTGTCGTGGGAATCTGGATGACGCCGTTCACGCCTAGCAACTGATCGCCTGCCGCGTTCTCCAGGTAGCCATCGGCAGTCAGGGTCAATTGCCCGTTGCGCGAGTAAACGGTTTGCGTGCCGTCGGTGAACGTGAAAAAACCATCACCATTGATCGCCAGGTCCAGCTCATTATCGGTCGTGGTCAGGCTACCGGATTCAAAGTTCTGAACCACGCCTGAAACCGAGGTCCCCAAGCCGACATCCGCTCCGGAATAAACATCGGCAAACTGAGTCGTAGAGCTTTTGAAGCCCACGGTCTGAGAGTTGGAAATGTTGTTGCTGACGACGTTGAGGTCGGTCGAAGCAGCAGCCAGACCACTAAGCGCTTGGGAAAAAGCCATGATGTTTCTCCTTGAGTGCGAACGATAATTGAGCAGTCTTGGCAACTGCGAAGGGTGATGGGGCGTTTACAGATCAAAGAACCAGGCTGATATCGCTCAGTGCGACGTTTTCACTGACACCGCCCAGATCCAGCGCGACTTCGTTGCTGCTGTCAGTGGTAACGCCGGTCACCAGCGCGTACTTCAGCGCTGTGCTTGCGACTGCTACGTCGTCGGCGGTGGCCGCGACGGAGAAGGTGTAGGCGCCATCGGCTGCGGTAGTGCCGTCGTCCTGTAGTCCGTCCCAGGACAAGGCTTGGGTACCCGCACTCATTTCGCCTTCATCAAGGGTGCGCACCACGGTGCCGCTGCTGTCTTTGATGGTCACCGTGACGCTGTCTGCATCACTGTCCAGGGTGACGCCGAAGGCAGTGGCTTCACCGCTGCCGACCTGGATGGTATTGCCGTCGACCAGCACACCGTTGCCGACCAGAGCCGAGGCCTGCAGGGTCTCGCTGGCGCTGATCTGGCTGGAGATGCTGTCGAGTGTCGTGCCCACGTCTTCGATGCTGCTGATGGTGCTGATCTGTGCGAGCTGAGTGACCATCTCGCTGTTGTCCATCGGGTCGGTCGGGTCCTGGTTTTGCAGCTCGGTCGTCAGCAGCGTCAGGAACTGATCTTGCAGTTCATCTGATGCCGATGCGGTGCTTTCAGCGGTGGTGGCACTGCTGTTCATGGTCGACAGGACCGAACTGGAAATCGTGGTAGTCATGGTTTACGCCTCACCTAAGGTCAAAGTTTTCAACATCATTTCCTTGCTGGTGGACATGACTTCGACGTTGGCTTGATAGGAGCGCGAAGCGGAGATCATGTTGACCATTTCGCCCACGGGCTCGACATTGGGCATGGTCACGTAGCCATCGCCATCCGCCAGTGGGTCGCCGGGTCGGTATTCCTGGCGCATGGGGGAGCCGTCCTCGACCACTTGGCTGACCCGCACGCCACCGATGTTGCTGCCGGTCTGATATTGCGACTCGAAGACCACCTGGCGGGCGCGATAGGCCTCGCCATCGGGGCCGTTGGTGGTATCGGCGTTGGCAAGGTTGCTGGCGGTTACGTTCATGCGCTGGGATTGGGCGCTGAGCGCGGAGCCGGCGATATCGAAAATGCTGAACATCGACATAGTGTTGTTACCTGCGTTATTCGGACTGCATGGCAGTCTTGAGCGACTGCAACCGGCTGCTCAGAAACGTAAGGCTTGCCTGGTACCTGACGGCGTTATCAGTGAACTGCGCGCGCTCACGGTCCATGTCCACGGTGTTGCCATCAAGGCTTGGCTGGTCAGGGACGCGGTAGAGCAACGAGCGTGTCGAGAGGCTGTCGGAGGCGGCATGCAGGTGGCGATCCGATGTGGTCGCCAGCGTCATGCCCCGCTCATTGGAGCGCCCGTTTTGCAAGGCGCTGGACAGTTCGGCAGAGAAGTCAAAGTCACGCGCCCGGAAGTTGGGGGTGTCGGCGTTGGCAATGTTGTTGGCCAATACCTGCTGGCGCTCAGCCCGCAAACTCATTGCGTCCTGCTGGAAGCGCAGCTCGTTATCGAGCTTGTCGATCATGTCTGCGGACCTGTGCATCAAATAATTGAACGGCTCGCAGGTTAGTCCCAAGGTCGTCGAGGCAAAGGCCGAAACAGGCCGCTATTTGGCGACCAATTCTGGCCTTGCCTCGTCGCCGGGGAGCCTAAAATTCTCCGCTGGCTATCTCAGAGGATTGGCTCAATGACAGGGTTTTTCCGACATCATCCGCGGCTCGGCGGATGGGCTTTAATGTGCTTGCTGCAGAGCAGCATTGCCGTGGCTCAACCGGATGGGCTGCAAGATAAGGTGCGTCATTTGATTGCGCTGCGATTGCCGCCTCGCATCCAACAGTTGCAGATCGACATCGGTCAGCCAGCTGCACGGATATTGGCGTGCGAAAGTCCTCAGCCATATCTGGTGCACCCTGAGCAGAGCGCGTTCGGCCGCGTGGCGGTAGGCGTGCGTTGTGAGGGTGAGGAGGGGGTGGCCGGCTATCTGCAAGTCAGCGTGGGTGTTGTCGGTGATTATGTGGTCAGTCGTCAGAGGATTGCGGCGGGTGACGTCATCAACGCCAACATGCTAGAAATCAAGCGCGGCCCATTGGAGCGATTGCCCAAAAGCAGCGTGCTGAAGCCGGAGCAAGTCATTGGCCGTCAGGCCAGTCGTAGTTTCAGCCGGGGCGCCGCCTTGGTACTGAACAATTTCCGCGAGCGTTGGCTGGTGGAGCGCAATCAGCGGGTCATGCTACAGGCTCAAGGTGAGGGCTTCACGATCAGTCGCGATGGTAAGGCGCTGGACAATGGCAGCCTGGGGAGCAGTGTCCGGGTGGTGAGCAGTGATGGCAAGTTGCTGAACGCGCAAGTCGTTGGCCCGAATGAATTGTTACTGCGTTATTAATTTTTTTTTCGAATCCCGATCGCTGGTCAAAGTTTGCCTTTTCGATTGCCGATAGTGACCCAACAACAGCCAATGAAGCCTCTAACGTGAAAATTATAAGCGCTAACCTGACCAATACCCTTCCGCCAACTGACAGCAAAGTGGCCGGCACCAGTTCGCAGCGAACCGAGCTGCAGACGCTGGAAGCGACGCTCGATGATGACGCGCAGGTCTCAAGCATCAGCGCCGTTGCGGACGTTGAAAGTGCATCGGATGTTGATATGGAAAAAGTCGCAGCCTTGCGTCAGGCCATCGATAGCGGCACCTTCCAGATCAGCTCGGAATCAATCTATGAAGGCTTGGTGTCGAGTGTCAGAGAAACCCTCGGCAGCGACCCGGAATGAGCGATACGAAAGGCCGAAACCGATGAGCTTCAGATACCTATGAGTCTGACTAAACATTTGGAGTTGCAGCAGCAGGCCATCGTGCAGTTGGTCGAACTCTTGGAGCAAGAGCGTCGGGCCCTGGTTCAGGCCAGGGTTGATGGCGAAAAACTGAGAGAGCTGACGGCGAGCAAGCAGGCGGCGTTGCAGAAGCTGGAGCAGTTGGAGGCGATCCGTTACGGAGCGCAGTTGAAGCTCGGCTATGGCCCTGGTCGCAAAGGGGCGCTCAAAGCGGCTAGAGACGCCGATTGCCTGGTGGCATGGCGGCAATTGCAGGCGTTGGCGCTGCGGGCCAGGGAGATCAATACCTCGAACGGTGGGGTGCTCAGCCTGCGCATGGCGTGTAACCAGCGCATCGTCAGCTTTCTCAATAGTGTCGTCGGCAACAAATTGTACGGCCCGGACGGTCGGACTCAGCGCAACGACGCTTAACCGTCGCGCACGTTCTTCTCATGCAGACAGGACGTTGGCAATCGGGTTATTCATGTGCTCGACCATTGCCCGCAATGCCATGGGAGACAACGGCTTGGGCAAAAAACCTAACAGCGGTATGTGTTTAAAATCGGGTTTATGCGGCGGCCGCGGAGGCTCCTGGTGCGGGGAGCCTGTCAGCATGATCAGATTGGCCACCTTGCTTTTGGCGCACACCCGTTGCGCCAGCTCCTGATCGCTTAAATCGAACGCTCCACTGGTGCACAGCGCCAGGTCGAACGACTCTTTGCAATCGTTCAGTGTCGTGTCGAGATCTTCAAGACCCATCACTGGGAGGACGCGGTAACACCCCATCTCGAAGAATACATTCTGCAGATCAAACAGCTGAAAAGCGTGGGGCTCGACGACAAGCACGCGCAGTTGATGGGCGCTGAAATAATCAAAGTTAGTCAAGAGGCTATCTCTGCGTTAAGACCGCGTCGCATGACATCTGCGCAGCCAATGTTTAACGAGAGTAATCCGCATCGTCAGCTTTGAAACTGATGAGTAGCCCTCTTTGACGGCGGCAAATCGACGGTTTGCCGTAGCCGAGCATTAAGGTGCGTGTTGTTCAACGATTTTGTTCAGGTGGATCTTCATTTTTTGTCAAGTTTGACGGTTGCCGGGTCGATAGTCATCTGCCGCAGGTTGCGGTTCGACAAAAATAAATCTTCAGTTTTTTCAGCGCGTATAAAAAGACAGGTCAAGGGGATTTTATGAATAGCCGCTTTTCGAATATCAGCGTCAACATGGAGCTGGCTCTGGGATTCGGGATTGTTCTGATTTTCACGGCGTTGCTGGCGCTTGTCGGTTGGACCAGTCTCGACAAACTGATTTATCGCACGGACAGAATTGGCGACATAGTCTAACTGGGCAACAAGTTCACGGCGTTGCGGGTGGCACGTCTGCAATACATGCTCGCCGATGGTGATGATGCAGTCGCACAAAACGGTCAAAACGATCTGGACAGTTTCAAACAGCACCAGCGGTTCCTGCTTGCGACCTTCACTAACCCGCTCAACCTGAAACCGCTAGGGCATTTGACTGATGTCATCGGGGACTACGAACAGTCACTGAACAAGATGCGTAGCGCTTATGTGAACAGCGCAAAAGTGCGCGCTGAAATGGGAGTCAATGCTGGTCGGGCGGCCGAGATGATCACGGCGATCGCTGACACCATGATGAAGCTAGAACCTTCTGATCCTGCTCGTTTCAACCAAGCCCAGCTCATTGCCAATGCCCAGATGGATCTCCAGCTGGTTCGCTACGAAGTGCGCAGTTATACCGGAAATCCTGCCGACAAGACCGAGCAGGCAGCGTTTCAACAGTTGGACGTAGCCATCAGCGGTGTGGATAAACTCAAGTCCGCTCTCGGTGCCATTCATAGCGACAAGGTTGCACAGTTAGATACGGCCCTGCGCACATATAAGGCCTCGGTACAGGCGTTGAAGATGGCGAACGATGCTATTAATGACGCGCGCAAGGACATGACCGCACAGGGCGCAGAGATCCTGAAAGTGGGTGATGAGCTCTATAGCATTCAACTGCATCTGGTTGAAGCTGACACCTCTCAGGCTCGTACCTTGCAGATCGGTTGTACGTTGCTCGTTCTGCTGCTGGGTATCGTGGCGGCGATACTCATTACGCGTCAGATCACTCGTCCATTGCAGCAGACACTGGAAGTCGTCAACCGAATTGCTTCGGGGGATCTGCTCACACCATTGCGATAACTCGTCGGGATGAATTGGGCATGCTGCAACAGAGTATCCAGCGTATGGGTGTGACTCTGCGCGACCTGATCACTGGGATTCGCGATGGGGTGGCCCAGATTGCCGGTGCCGCCGAAGAGCTCTGCGCAGTGACAGAACAGACTAGCGTCGGAGTCAACAGTCAGAAAGATGAGACCGATCAGGTGGCCACTGCGATGCAGGAGATGTCGGCTACGGTGCATGAAGTGGCACGTAATGCCGAACAAGCATCGGTTGCAGCCTCCACCGCCGACAAAGAAGCCCGCGCCGGCGACAAAGTCGTGGGCGAAGCTATCCACCAGATTGAAAAGCTCGCCGTTGAAGTCATACGCTCAACCGATGCCATGACCGTGCTGCAGCAGGAGAGCAGCAAGATCGGCAAGGTCATGGATGTGATTAAGGCCGTGGCCGAGCAGACCAATCTGTTGGCGTTGAACGCCGCCATTGAAGCTGCGCGGGCGGGTGATGCGGGCCGTGGATTTGCGGTGGTTGCCGATGAAGTTCTCGGGTTGGCACAACGTACCCAGCAATCGACTGAAGAGATCCAATACTTGGTTGCTACTCTGCAAAACGGTACACGAGAGGTCTCCGACATCATGCTCGGCAGCCGCAATCTGACCGATAGCAGCGTCGCCTTGACACGTAAGGCTGGTACCTCACTGGAAAACATCACCCGCACGGTCTCTAACATTCAGGCAATGAACCAGCAGATCGCTGCTGCAGCCGAGCAACAAAGCTCGGTCGCTGACGAGATCAGTCGCAGCATCCTGAACGTCCGGGATGTATCCGAGCAAACGGCTGAAGGCAGTAACGAAACCGCAGCTTCCAGTGTGGCGCTGGCGCGACTGGGTAATCAGTTGCAGATGATGGTGAGCCACTTCCGGCTTTAAACACATAGGGATCTGCACGGAAACTGGCTGCGCGATTTGGCGACAGTCGCCACCTCTGTCGCCATGCTGCATGCCTCGGATTACGTGGGTTGTCGTCGGTGTCGCCGCTGTCGCCAAAAGAACTATCACTCCATCTGGGGGCGTCATTTTTCGGCTGCCGGCGGCGTTCGGTGAATGCTTAGCGTATCGGCACGACTTTGCGGTCCCTGGATTGATTGACCGCAGCCGCCAGCAGACTGCCAGTGGCAGCTTTCTGGATATGCTCACTCCACCAGGCCATCATCGGACGCCGACGTTCGATATAGTCAGCTCGGTTGTAAGCGCTTCGGACTTCGTCCTTGTCGACATGGGCCAGCGCGCAGCTCGATCAGCTCCGCATCCCAGTCATGCTCATGGCGAGGACTCCGCGGACGGGGTGTCGAGGCGGTAATCGCCGACCAATTCAGCGGGATCGCGGGGTTGAGCGCGGGAAGGGGAGAGATAGCCCTGCACACCAAGACGGATGCGCTGTATGTCTCGAATCAATCGGGGGTAGTCGAAGCGATAGCGATCGTCGGGTTCAGCCGTGCTGGCTGCCTCAGCTTGCGTTGCAAGGCGTTCGAGAGTGTCGAGCTGCTGCTGGACTAGGCTGAGCTGATCCCGCTCATGAGCAGATGCGGCATTGCTGCTGCCATCGACGATAGCCAGTAAGCAGCGAAAAGCAGTAGTTGGCATGATGCTGGCCCATAGTCATATGGAACCAGAATCAAGTTAAAAGGGTGGGCGGGGCAGTAAGAAAAGCGAGATATGAGGAATCGCTTTTCCTTATCAGATACGCCGCGGAAATTGAGGCGAAGGTCGATTGAATCTGGGTTTAGGTTTTGGGGGTAGCCCCAATCCGTGTTCGATAGATTGGCGATGACGTTCAGGTCATCTTTACATCAGCGTCTGTTGGAAAGATAAGCATCATAAAGGAGACGAAACCCGGCGTGACGCCGGGTTTCGATGCTTTACAGAATGTTCAGCGGATAGCTGATGATCACTCGATGCTCATCGCTGTCCCGTTGCGTGGACACTTCAGTGCGCAGTGAGGCGTGGCGCAGGGCAATACTCAGGTCCTTCAGCGGACCTTGCTGAATGACATAGCTCACCGTCAGGTTGCGCTCCCATTCACTTTTGTCGCCAGTGGGGGTGCGGATGTTCGAGCCGCTTTCGTACATGCCCAGGAAGCTCAAACCGGGAACTCCGATCCGCGCGAAATCATAGCCGTAGCGAACCTGCCAGGTGGTCTCCCCGGCGCGCTGAAACTTGCCGATCATCGATTCGGTCATGAAGTAGGCCGTCGAGCCATCGCCCTGGTTCAACCAGACCGCATCGCTATCACCACTGACTTGTTGCAGGCCGGCGGCGAAGGTGTGGCCGTTCAGCAGGTAAGTGAACTGTGCACTGCTCAGGCGGCTGTCGACCTTGCCCTTGGTCACGCCGTCGCCGTAATAACCGAAGGTGTAGAACGCCGGGTCATGGCCGTTGGCACCATCGTAGCGGTTGTCGAAGTGACGCAAATCGGTACGTAGGGTACCCGGGCCGACCTGCATATCGTATTTGAGCCCGAGGAAGTTCTGTTTGTAGAAGTCCTGTAGGTTGCCGTAGTAGTACTGCAACGTCAGGTCTTTGGTGGCTTTGTAATCCACGCCGCCGTAGTAGAACTTGTTCACGAACTCGCCGGTCTGCGCATTGTTCGCACCGGGAATCGACATGCCCATCTGGTTGCTTGAGCCGCGACCTTTGACATGCTCCAACTGGCCGAGGGTGAAGGTGAAATTCTCCAGGTCCTTGGACTGAATTTGCCCGCCATTAAAAGTCTGTTGCAGCATGCGGTCGGTGGACATCACCACCGGCAACATCGGCACCAGCGTGCCGTATTTCAGTTCGGTGTTGGAGAACTTTGCCTTGGCCGTCAGGCCCAGGCTGCCGAACTCATCCACGGCACGTCCATCACTGTCGGTCGGGAAGATGTTGCCGTTGAAGGCAGTGCTTTGCGGGTTGTAGTGCCGACCTTTGCCAGAATCCAGCCGCACGCCGAACATGCCAATGGCATCCACGCCGAAACCGACGGTGCCCTGAGTAAAACCGGACTGGAAGTTGGCGATGAAACCCTGGCCCCATTCCTGGGTGTAGTTGGGGTCGGCCGCGCCGCTGCGGTTGTCGGCATTACTGAAAAAGTTGCGGGCCAGCACGCTGAGCTTGCTGTCTTCCACCAGGCCTGCGGCGTAACCCTGTTGAGCGATGATCAAGCCGCAAATGCCGGCCATTACTTTAGGTGCGCGATTGAAAAGCTCCATCGGAGTCATCCCATGAGTTGTTGAGTGTTGTGAGAGGCAGTCAAAAGCGGCAGTCAGGTCGTTATTGTTTTTTAGGAGCAACGGTGACCGGCAAGACGTTGAGTCTCACGGGCGGCAAGCGGTACAGGATGAACAGCGCCAACACGCCGAGCCCGGCACACAGCAGCAGGCCGACGCCCACGGACTGCGCCAGGGCATCGCGGGCCAGGTTCATCCACTGCGGGTGTTCGAGCAGGGCGGCGTCGGGGCGCAGAAGTACCTGCGGGTCGGCGAACAAAGCCAATCCGTCGAGGTGCTCTTGGGCAATAAACAGTCGTTGCAGGTTGGCGCTGTACAGCAGGTTGACCAACACACCCATCCCCGCCGTTCCCAGCAAACCACCGACCAGCCGTAGCGATTGGGTCAGCGCCGTAGCGATGCCGAGGAACTGACGCTCGGCCAGGGTTTGGGTGAAGACCGTCAGGTTTAAAAGGATGAAACCCAGGCCCAGCCCCGCCAGCAGGATCAAGCCGAGCAGGGCATTAAACGAAGCACTGCGTCCGGCAATGGCCAGCCCGAGGCAGGCCAGCAGCAGCGCGACAAAACCACCCAGAGGCAACAGGTTTGGATTGCGCAAACGGGTGACGATGCGACTGTTAACGATGGCGCCCAGGGTGATGCTCAACGCCAGTGGTGTAATCAGCAGGCCGGCATCCTGCGGCGAGTAGCCATAGCTGCCTTGCAGTAACAACGGCAGATAGAACAACAACGAAAACATGATCGCCCCGGCCGCCATCGACAGCAGAAACAACAGGCGCATGCTCGGTAATCCAAGTAACGCCGCCGGCAGCAGCGCGTGTTGGCAGCGGCATTCCCAGTGCCATAGGGCAAGGGTTGCCAAGACGCAACTCAGTCCCAGCGCCGCGCTCAGCATCAGGCTGTAATGGCCCAACCATTCGACGAACAATTGCAGGCTGCCCAGCGCCAAGGCGATCAGCAATGCGCCGGGCCAGTCGAGGCTGATTTTTGCCTGTTGCTGCAGGCGGTAATAAGGCAGGTAGCGCCAGGCAAAAAACAGTGCCAGGCAGCCCAGCGGCAAATTGATGTAGAACACAGAGCGCCAACCATAGGCCCCGGTCAGATAACCGCCCAACCCAGGCCCGATGGCGTTGACCACACTGAACAAGGCACTGAGCAACATCTGCCAGCGCAGGCGTTGGCGAGTGTCGGGAAATAGTTCCGGGATGCAGGCGAACGCGGTGCCGATCAACATGCCGCCGCCGACGCCCTGCAAGGCGCGGCCGATCACCAGCCACAGCATGTCGTTGGCCACGGCGCAGGCCAACGATGCCAGGGTGAAGATCACGGTGGCGGCGATGACGAAGGGTTTGCGCCCGTAGTAATCCCCCAGTCGGCCGAAGATCGGGATGGTGACAATCGACGCCAGCATGTACCCCGTGGCCACCCAGGCGTAGAGCTCAAACCCCTTGAGCTCGGCGACGATGCTCGGCAAGGCATTGCCGATCACGGTCTGATCGAGCGCCGAAAGCATCAGCACCAGCGAGATGCCAAGCATTGCCAACAAAGCCTGCTTGAAGCTCAAAGGAGGGTGGGTGGCCGCGGTCATTGTCGGTCCTCAGCTCAGCGCCGAAACAGCAGCAGCAATCCGCGAACACCCTTCGTCGAGGGTCTTGATGTCGGTGGCGATCGACATCCGGAAGAACGGCGCCAATCCATACGCTGTCCCGGCGACCACGGCCACTCCCTGGCTTTCCAGCAGGTACATGACCACGTCGTAATCGGTGTCCAGGCGCTTGCCTTGAGGGGTCGATTTGCCCAACAGCCCCGAGCAGTTCACATAGAGATAAAACGCGCCATCGGGTTTGCGGCAACTCAAGCCATCAATGGCGTTGAGCAGGTCCAGGCAGCGATCCCGACGTTGCTGGTAAACCGCCACGCTGTCCTTGACGAAAGTCTGGTCACCGTTGAGCGCTTCGACCGCGGCAGCCTGGCTAACCGAGCAGGCGTTGCTGGTCGATTGCGATTGCAGGGTTGCCATGGCGTTGATCAAATCAGCCGGGCCAGCGGCGTAGCCGATTCGCCAACCGGTCATGGCGTAGGTCTTGGATACACCGTTGACCACCAGGGTGCGCTCGGTCAGCGCCGGTTCGATGGCGAGGATGTGCGGGTTGGCCAGGCCTTCATAGCGGATATGTTCGTAGATGTCGTCGGTCATCAGCAACACCTGCGGATAGTCGAGCAGCACATCGGCCAGGTCGCGCAGTTCGGCAGCGCTGTAGCTGGCGCCGGTCGGGTTACTCGGCGAATTGAGCAGTAACCAGCGAGTACGTTCGGTGATCGCGCCGCGCAGTTGTTCCGGGGTCAGTTTGAAGGCGTGTTCTTCCGGGCAGGCGAGGGTGACCGGTTCGCCTTCGCAGGCCAGCACCATGTCCGGGTACGACACCCAGTACGGTGCTGGAATCAGCACCTCATCGCCCGCGCCGAGGGTGGCGGCGAAGGCATTGAAGATCGCACTCTTCGCGCCGCTGGTGACCAGGATCTGGTTCGCCGTATAAGTCAGGCCGTTTTCCCGGGCCAGCTTGTCGACGATTGCCTGACGCAATTGCGGCGTACCGGCATTTTGCGTGTAGCGGGTTTCGCCACGTTCGATGGCTACGCTGGCCGCTTGCCGAATGTGCACCGGGGTATCGAAGTCCGGCTCACCGACCACCAGATTGATGATGGATTTGCCCTGCCGACGAAGTTCGTTCGCACGGTCAGAAGCGGCGCTGCTGGGGGACGGCTTGATGCGTTGCACACGGGCGGCGATGCGGGAGGCGGTCACGTGTCGTTCCTCGTTGATGACGTTGACGAGGTCCTACAGTACGAGCCGCTAACCGGGCAGCCATAAGATGAGATCGTTCTGGTCGGATAGGAATCGCTTATGGCTGGAACTGAACAGTGCTTGCACCAGGTTGGTGCGATCAAGCCTGTATGACCGTGGCGGGGGTTGATCGAGGTCGCCACGATCCAGCCATAGCAAAGGCTTATGGTTGGGCCTTGGCTTTAACCCCGCGCGCGACTTGTCGGGACTGGCCTGGCTCTTGCTAAAGCCTGAGGGCTGTCTCCCTTTTTCGAGCAAGAGCACCGCCACCGTGAACCTGCGCCGTTTGAAGTATTTCGTGAAACTCGTCGATATCGGCAGCATGACCCAGGCCGCCGATGTGCTGCATGTCGCGCAACCGGCACTGAGCCAGCAACTGGCCACGCTGGAAGCGGAGTTGCAGCAGCAGTTGCTGATCAGGACCAAACGCGGGGTCACGCCGACTGAAGCCGGCAAGGTGCTCTACGGCCATGCGCAAATCATTTTGCGCCAGTGTGAACAGGCGCAGAGCGACATCAATGCCACGGGGCATGCCTTGTCCGGGCAGGTGTCGGTCGGCCTGGCGCCGGGCACCGCCGCCTCGACGCTGTCCTTGCCGTTGTTGCGCCGGGTGCGCGAGCGTCATCCGGGCATTTTGCTGTACCTCAATGAAAATTTCGGCACCACCCTGAGCGAGTTGATCATGAACGGCCGGATGGACATGGCAGTACTCTATGGTGGCCGTGAAGTGCATGGCTTGAGCTTCGTCTCGCTGCTGCGCGAGCACCTTTATCTGGTGAGCGCCGATCCGGCGGTCAGCACCCTCGATGAGATTCCCCTGGCCGACCTCGCCGACATGGACATGCTCCTGCCGCGTCCCTACAACGTCATGCGGCGATTGGCGGATGAAGCCTTCCAGCGCATTGGCATGAGCGCGCGGGTGGTGGCGGAAATCGAATCGTCGATCACCCTGACCACCGCCGTCGCCGAGCACTTCGGCTCGACGATCCTGCCCGAATCCTCGGCGCGGGTGATGGTCGCCGCCACTTCCGTACACATGTGCCGAATTGTTGAACCTGAAATCGAGGCGCCCCTGGCGCTGTGTCTGTCCGGCCACTTGCCGTTGTCGGTGCCCGCCCAAGCCGTCAAGGCGATCCTGCTGGAGCTGGTCGCGGAGATGCGCGGCAGTCTGATCTGAACGGTCATAAGGACGGCTTATCACCCCAAAGCCAAAGCGTCTTGGTCGCCGTCGGACGGGCTCGCTACATTGACCCCATCCACTTAAGACAGCTCGACAGGCAGGGGCCCACGCATGGATTCAGAACGCATCAAGGGGTTGATCGATTTGCTCGCCGAATCCGATCTGCTCGAACTGAGTCTGACCGAAGGCGACAGTACGATTCGTCTTTTCAAGCAGGCAGGGAAGGTCGTGACGACCGAGTCGATGGCTGAGCCTTCGCCGACACCGACCGTGGATTTGCCCACGTCAGACACCCCGGCGATGGCCGCTACCGAGATCAAGGCCAGCCTGTATGGCGTGCTACATCTGACGCCCGCCGCCGGGGAAGCTCCCTTCGTCGCGGTCGGCGATCAGGTCGAAGCAGGGCAGACCCTGGCGGTCCTAGAAGCGATGAAGATGTTCCACCCGGTCAAGGCCAAAATCGCCGGTCAGGTCACCGCGATCCTTGCCCGTAGTGGCGACGAAGTCGAAGCCGGACAGGCGCTGTTCCGCCTCGGCTGATCTCACGTCCAATCTCTTTCAGGTGAATTCAATGTTCGACAAAGTGCTGATCGCCAACCGTGGCGAAATCGCCCTGCGCATTCAGCGTGCCTGCCGCGGCCTGGGGATACAAACCGTGGTCGTGCACTCCGAGGCCGATCGCCACGCAC
>NZ_DASWOT010000061.1:0-10670 GCF_036404235.1 Pseudomonas sp. | reverse complement strand
TTTCAGGTGAATTCAATGTTCGACAAAGTGCTGATCGCCAACCGTGGCGAAATCGCCCTGCGCATTCAGCGTGCCTGCCGCGGCCTGGGGATACAAACCGTGGTCGTGCACTCCGAGGCCGATCGCCACGCACAGTATGTGCAAAACGCCGATCAGGCCCTGTGCATCGGGCCGGCGTCACCCAGCCAGAGTTACTTGAACCAGGCGGCGCTGCTGTTCGCGGCCAAGGTCAGCGGCGCGCAGGCGATCCATCCGGGTTACGGTTTTCTGTCGGAGAACGCCGGGTTTGCCGAACGCATCGAAAACGCGGGGCTGACCTTTATCGGGCCGAGCGCCGCGTGTATTCGTACCATGGGCGACAAGGTCGCGGCCAAACGGGCGATGCGCGAAGCCGGAGTTCCGTGCGTGCCAGGGCCGGACTCTGTGATGCCGACTGACGATGCCAGCATCCAGGCGATTGCCCGTGAAATCGGTTACCCAGTGATCGTCAAAGCCGCCGGCGGTGGCGGTGGTCGTGGCATGCGCGTAGTGAAAGAGGAAGGCGAGTTGCTCGACGCCATTGCGCTGACCCGTGAAGAAGCGCGGCTGGCCTTCGGCAATCCGGAACTCTACATCGAGAAGTTTCTCGGCCATCCACGGCATGTGGAAATCCAGGTGTTGTGCGATGCCCACGGCCACGCGATCTGGCTCGGCTGCCGCGATTGTTCGTTGCAGCGTCGGCACCAGAAAGTCCTCGAGGAAGCGCCGGCGCCGGGCATTGATCCGGAACTGATCGCCAAGGTCGGTGAACGCTGTGCCGCCGCGTGCCGGCAGATCGGCTATCGCGGCGTCGGCACCTTCGAATTTCTGTACGAGGACGGCGAGTTCTTCTTCATCGAGATGAACACTCGGCTGCAAGTCGAACACCCGGTGACAGAGATGACCACCGGCATCGATATCGTCCAGCAACAATTGCGCATGGCCCGCGGTGAAGTGCTGGAGTTGCGCCAGCAAGACGTCCAGCTCAATGGCCACTCGCTGGAATGCCGGATCAACGCCGAAGACCCGATCACCTTTATGCCGACGCCGGGGTTGATCAAGCGCTGGGAAGTCCCCGGTGGCTTTGGTGTGCGGGTCGACTCCCACGTCACCACCGGTTACCGAGTACCGCCGTATTACGACTCAATGGTGGCCAAGGTCATCACCCACGGCGCGACGCGCGATGAGGCCATGGCCCGCATGCGCCTGGCTCTGAGTGAGCTGGTGGTGGAAGGCATCTCGACCAATATTCCCTTGCACCGCGACATTCTCGACGACCCGGCGTTCTGTGCCGGCGGCGTGGACATTCATCACCTGGAGCGCTGGTTGCAGCAACGGAGTCCGACATGAGTACTGCATCTGTATCGCCGCGTCCGCACATCAGTCTGCTGGGGTCCACGGCGTTGTTATTCGAAGCGCCGGGCGAGCTCGATCTGGCGCCGCAACAACGCATTTGGAGCCTTGCTTTGCAGGCGGGGGAATGGGCCGAGATCCACGAAGCGGTCCCTGGCATGAACAACCTGATGCTGACGTTCATCAAGCCGCCACGTGACCTCAATGGGTTGTGCGAGCGTTTGCTTGAGGCCTGGGAGGCCTGCCAACCGTTGCCGCTCGAAGGGTGCATCGTTGAGTTGCCGGTGGTCTACGGCGGGGAGTTCGGTCCACACATAGCCAATGTCATGGCGCACACCGGGCTGGACATCGAGACCATCGCCAACCTGCATTGCGAGCCGTTGTACCCGGTATACGCCTTGGGCAGCCATCCGGGTTACTGCTACCTCGGCGGCATGGATTCGCGCCTGGCCACGCCACGGCGCCAAGTGCCGGTGATCAGCATAGCCGCCGGCTCGGTGTCGATCGGTGGTGTGCAGACCGGTGTTTCTGCATCGGCCGGTCCCAGCGGCTGGAACACCATCGGCCGCACAGAAATGTCGTTTTTCGACCCGACCCAAAACCCTCCGGCGATGCTTCGGCCGGGCGATATGTTGCGCTTGCGCATCGAGAGGATCATTCGATGATCGAGATTTTATCGGCTACCGCTTTGGCCACCGTGCAGGACTTCGGCCGCTTCGGCAGCCTCGGTTACGGCGTCGGGACTTCCGGCGCGATGGACCATTTGGCGCTGGCGTTGGGCAATCTGTTGCTGGGCAATCCCGAGGGCGCGGCGGCCATCGAAATCCCGCTGTTTCCGTTCGAAGTACGGTTTACGCAGGACTGCGCCTTCGCGTTCACCGGTGCGGCGTGCGAAGCCACCCTGGACGGTCAGCCATTGTTGCCATTCTGGGTGACACAAGCTCGGGAAGGCCAGGTGCTTAGTCTGGGCTTTCCGACTTGCGGCAGTCGCGCCTACCTTTGTCTGGCCGGTGGTGTCGACGTACCGCAGGTGCTCGGCTCGCGCAGCACTCAATTACGCGGTGAGTTCGGCGGTTTGCAGGGGCGGGCGTTGCAGCAGGGCGACCGGATCTCGGCGTTACGTCCAGGCATGAGTGCGCTGCCTTCAGATTTTGGGGTCGTGTCACCCAGTCAGGCCTTGCCATTGCAACGCGATGGATTGCCAGCGATGCGCGTACTGCCTGCGGCGGAATATGAGTGCTTTCTGGATGAATCCCGGGCGGCATTTTGGTCCGGCGAGTGGAAGGTCACGACCCAGAGCAATCGCTACGGCTACCGGCTCGAAGGCGCGCCGATCTTGCCCAAGGCACCGATGGAAGTCCGTTCCCACGGCATCGTTCCCGGCGTGATTCAGGTGCCCCACGGTGGCCAGCCGATCATTCAGATGCGCGATGCGCAACCGAGTGGCGGTTATCCGAAATTTGGCACGGTGATTGAGGCCGACCTCTGGCGTCTGGGTCAGGCGCCGATTGGCAGCAAAGTGCGCTTTATCGAGTGCAGTTACGCCGAAGCTGTGGCAGCCCTGGAAGACAATTCGCGCTATCTCGCGGAGGTCAGCCGCTTGGTTGATCTTCACGGGCTGGCCTCGCGCTAAGGACATTCAGACATGACAAATCAGGAAATCCGCCAGTTGGCGGTGTGGCTCAAGGAGACTCACCTGGCTGGCGCGGAAATCCGTCGTCCGGGGCTGCATCTGGTTCTCAAGCGTTGTGTCGACGAGGTCGCGGCACCGGTTCAGATCACGGCGCCAATAGCGTTGAAGGCGCCCGATGAACAGCTGTTGAAGACCCCAGGCCTGGGCCGATTGCTGCTGACGCACCCGCAACAGAGCGAGGTGCTGGTATCGGTCGGCAGTCGAGTGGCGCAAGGGCAACTGGTCGCGTTGTTACAGGTTGGCGATTTGCTGTTGCCGGTCCGCAGCCACAGGGCCGGACGGCTGGCGGCGGTGTTGACGGCGTGTGGCACGACGGTGGGATTTGGCGAGGCGTTCATGCGCCTGGACGCGGCATGAACAGGCGAGGAAAGCAGCAATGAAAATCGATTTGAATGCTGATCTGGGCGAGGGCTTCGGGCCTTGGCGCATGGGTGAAGATGAAGCGTTGATGAGCCTGATCTCATCGGCCAACGTGGCGTGCGGTTTCCATGCCGGCGACCCGCTGATCATGGACAACACCGTGCGCCTGGCCAAGGCCGGCGGCATCGATTTGGGGGCCCATGTCGGCTTCCCCGATTTGATGGGCTTCGGCCGGCGGCAGATGAACATTGAACTCAAGGAACTGGCGACCTACGTGATTTATCAGCTAGGGGCGTTGGCCGGGATGGCGGCGGTCAACGGCCATCGCATGACGCACATGAGCTTTCACGGGGCGCTGGGCAACATGGTCGCAGCCGATTCAGCGTTGGCTGAGCCGTTGGTGTGTGCGGTGGCGGCGTTCGATCCGACGCTGATTATTAGTTCATCGAGCAGTCGTGCGATTGAAAACGCCGCTGACAAATGCGGGTTGCGGGTCGCGACGACGTTTCTGGCCGACCGCGCCTACGACGATGACTGCCTGCTGGTGCCGCGCAAGGTGCCGGGCTCGGTGATCAAGGAACCGGCGGCCGTGCTGCAACGGGTTCGACAGTTGCTGGAGGAGGGCTCCGTGACCACGCTCAACGGCAAGCACATCGCGGTGCCGGCGCATTCGATTCTGTTGCATGGCGACACGCCTGGCGCGGTGGAGCTGGCCCGCACCATCCGTCGAGAAATCGAGCTGGCGGGCGGTTGCATCACGCCCATTTCGCAGCTGTTGGCGTAACGGTTACACGGTCATAAGCAGGGCTTATTGCCACACAGTCATTCCGTCTTGGTCCACGGCTTCAGGGCTGGATAGAGTCGAAGTCATCGCGGTCACCGAGTGATCCGCACACGTAATATGAGGACAACTTCATGCCATTTTCAGATTACAAAACCGCGCTGGTGACCGGCGCTTCTTCCGGCATTGGCGCCGCCGTCGTCGAACGCCTGTGCCAGGAAGGCGTGCAGGTGCATGCCTTGGCTCGCAGCGCTGACAAGCTCGAAGAACTGGCGGCGAAAACCGGTTGTATCGCACACGCCATCGACGTCACCGATCTGGCCGGGTTGACCCGCCTGTTTGCAACCCAGCAGTTCGACATTCTGGTGAACAACGCCGGGGTCGATAAGCCGGGTTCGATTCTCAAGGCGGACGCCGAAGGCATCGACTTGCTGATCGACGTCAACCTGAGGGCGGTCCTGCACCTGGCGCGTCTGGCGCTGCCGGGGATGGTCGAGCGCGACTGCGGCCATATCATCAACATCAGTTCGATCGCTGCGGCTTACAACTTCGGAGGAAACTCCACGTACCACGCGACGAAAGCCGCCGTGAGCATGCTGTCTCGGCAATTGCGCATCGATGCCTTCGGCAAGCGGGTCCGGGTCACCGAGATCTGTCCGGGGCGAGTGGCCACCGACATTTTCGCTCACGTTCATGGCGACTCCGAAGAGACCTACAAACGCTTTGTCGAAGGTTTCGAGTTGCCGCAGGCCAAGGACATCGCCGACGCCATTGCGTTTGCCATTGCCGCGCCGATTTCGGTCAACGTCGGGCACATGGAAATCACCCCGACCCTGCAAGTGCCCGGCGGTCTGTCCACGGCTCGCCCGCAGGATTACCAGGGCTGAGATTTCCCCAGCAATGGACGCACCCCAGAAGAACGGATCAATCCGTCATGCGGTAGCCACGTCATGGCTCGCCAGACGCTTTTTATTTCTGTCCTAGCCCAATGCCCGTAGGGATTGACCATGAAGCATGACTTCGATTTGGCCGCGGTTCTGCAAGGCGAATATGCCGAGCTGATCGTCAAGGGCATCGAAACGACTCTACAACTGGCGCTGTTCGCCTGGCTGCTGGCGATGGCCCTGGCGCTGTTGCTGGTGACCGTGCGCCTGACCGGCAACAAGCTCGCTGATCGTCTGGTGGCCGGTTACGTGTCTTATCACCGCAACGTGCCGACGCTGGTGCAATTGATGCTGTGGTACTTCGGTGTGCCGACGTTGCTGAGCGAATCCACTCAGCTGTGGCTGGCCAACTACAGCACTGAATACCTGTTCTCGGTGATTGCCTTGGGGCTGTGTCAGGCCGCGTATTTCTGTGAAGACATCCGCAGTGGCCTGCGCGCCATTCCGGCGGCGCAGACCGAAGCGTCCCGGGCGCTGGGGCTGGGTTATGTGCGTTCGATGCGCTACGTGATCCTGCCGCAAGGGGTGCGTAATTGCCTGCCATCGCTGATCAACCACACCGTGCTGTTGTTCAAGAACACCAGCCTGGCCATGGCCATCGGCGTGGTCGAACTGACCTACGCCACTCGCGAAGTCGAGAACTACACCTTCCGCACGTTCGAGTCGTACCTGGTCGCCACGGTGTTCTATCTGGTCTTTTCACTGCTGTTGATGGGGCTCGGCGCATTGTTGGCGCGGCGCTTCAACAAAGCGCTGGCGAGGTAGACGAGCATGTTCGATCTCTTCTCGATTGTGCAAAACAACTGGACCCTGTTTCTGATCGGCCAGTATCCCCACGGCCCCTTGGGCGGTTTGGCCAGCACCTTGATTCTGGCGGCGCTGGCGTTGTTGCTGGCATTCCCTTTCGGCTTGCTGCTGGCGCTGGCGCGGGTTTCGCCGTGGAAAGGCCTGCGTTGGGCTGCGACGGTCTGGGTCTATGTGCTGCGCGGTATTCCGCTGCTGATGGTGATTTTCTGGACCTACTTCCTGGTGCCCTTGCTGATCGGCCACAACATCACCGGGTTTGTCACGATGCTCTGCACCCTAGTGATCTACCAGAGCGCCTACCTGTGCGAAATCATTCGCGGCGGTATCCAGGCGTTGCCGCCGGGTCAGTACGAAGCGTCCCGCGCACTGGGCCTCGGTTACCTGCGCACGACGCTCTGGGTGATCCTGCCGCAAGCGCTCTACAACGCGCTACCGAGCCTGATCAGCCAGTTCATCTCGATCATCAAGGAAACCTCGCTGGGCTATGTCATCAACGTCGAGGAAGTGACCTTCGCTGCCAACCAGGTCAATAACCAGCTACTGACCAAGCCGTTCCAGGTGTTTTTTATCCTGGCGATCATCTACTACCTGCTCTGTTTTGGCCTGACCCATCTGGCCGGCTGGGTGGAGCGCCGTATCGCTCGCAAGCGTCTGGGCAACGGCGGTCCGGCCGCGGCTACCGACCCCTTGCTGGCAATCGATAATTGAAGAGGGTTGCGCCCATGCATCCAATGATCATGTTTTCGAACATCAACAAATGGTACGGCGAGTACCACGCACTGACCGACATCACCGCCGAGGTGAAACCCGGTGAAGTGGTGGTGTTGTGCGGCCCGTCAGGGTCCGGCAAGTCGACGTTGATCCGCACGGTCAATCGCCTGGAAGACATTCAGAAAGGCCAGATCCTGTTCGACGGCCAGGACGTCCACGGCACCGATGCTCATATCAACCGACTGCGCAGCCGGGTGGGTTTTGTGTTCCAGAGTTTCAACCTGTTTCCGCACCTGTCAGTGCTGGAAAACATCACCCTGGCGCCGAGCAAAATCCGCAACCTGAAAGGTTCGGCCGCCAAACAACAGGCCATGCAATTGCTGGATCGGGTCGGCCTGGCCCACAAGGCCGGGGCCTATCCGGCGCAGTTGTCCGGCGGTCAACAGCAGCGGGTGGCAATCGCCCGGGCGCTGGCGATGGAGCCGCCAGTGATGTTGTTCGATGAACCCACCAGTGCGCTGGACCCGGAAATGGTCGGCGAAGTGCTGAGTGTGATGAAAGGCTTGGCCAAGGAGGGCATGACCATGATGTGCGTGACCCACGAGATGAACTTTGCCCGTGAAGTCGCCGACACCATCTGGTTCATGGACGCGGGTCAGATTCTGGAAAAGAGCACGCCCGAAAGCTTCTTCAATCAGCCCGCGCACCCGCGAGCGCAACGTTTTATTGCCGATCTGCGGGCTCATTGAGTCCCAACGGTTTTGCTTGCTCTGCCATTCGACTTTCTCATCCCCGGAGTTTTTCCATGCGTATGAAGCATCTGTTAGTCACGCTGGCGTTAGGTCCTTTGGCTGTTGCGGTCGCGCAGGCCGATCAGTTGAGCGACATCATGGCCAAGAAGTCGTTGAGCTGCGGCGTGTACGCCGACGTGCCGCCGTTCTCGGCGCCGGATCCGAAAACCCGTGAACTGGTCGGCATGGACGTCGATTTGTGCAAGGCGCTGGCCAAGACCATGGGCGTTGAACTGGAACTCAAGCCGCTTTCGGTCGAAGCACGGATTCCTGAAGTGAAAATGGGTCGCGTCGATGTGATCTTCGCCAACCTGGCCTACACCAAGACCCGCGCCGAACAGATCCAGTTCAGCGACCCGTACTACATTGCCAAGGAAACCCTGGTGGTGCGCGCGGTCAACGCCGATCAGCCGAAAAGCTTCTTCAAGGACAAGCGCATCAGTTCCACCAAAGGCTCGACGTCCGAGCAGTCGATCCGTATCGCCGGGGCCACGCCGGTGACGTTCCAGGACACCGGCTCGGCCTACATGGCCTTGCAGCAAAACAAGGTCGTGGGCTTGGTGACCAACACCATGACCGCGTTGAAACTGGTCGGTCAGGCCAAGGAAAGTGGTGTCGAACTGGCATTGGCCAAGGAGCCGATGGCCCTCGAACCCATTGGCGCGGGCATGCGCCGGGATGAGCCAGCCTTTTTGGCCAAGGTCAACGAATCGCTGGCGTCGATGGAAAAAGCCGGGGAGATCGATGCGATCTGGGACCGCTGGATCGGCCCGAACACCGCCTACAAAATGGTGCGTGAGGACAAAGTACAGAGCCTCAGCAATTTAAAGTTCGATCCCCTACCATGAGCTTGGTGAGTTGTTGCGCGGAAATCTTCTGGAGCGATGTGTTGTCCAGTTGGAAAATCAATCCCGATGAATGTCCGCTATGTTGTCTAGCTAGAATATTTGACTAATCCCTGCGCATCGGGGAGGGCCGGAATCTGATAAGGGTTCCGGTTTTTTTATGCCCCTCCATTAACCATCGAAAATCTTCCTCTGATTAAGCTCAACGATTCGTGATCGGCATAGCTTTTATTCGAGCACAAAGATGGCCAAGCAAATCCCGGATCGCTTTTAAAAAATGTGTAGTACCGATACGTTGGAACGCCGACTAGAAGCCGTCAAAGATATTTTTTGAATGTTGCTGCGGTGATCGCCATTGTCACTCCAAGTAGCATGGCGCAAGGCAAAAACACAGCCATAGGGTTAAACGAAAAGGGGAGAGACAAGTAAATGATCCAGGGCACGAATAACAGTGGCGCCACTGCTCGCTTGACGTGGTGATAAACAAAGCTGCTTTCCCGCCCAGCGCCAAACTTACGCAGGTCGCGGCGCATCAAACCATCGACAAAACCGGTGAGCTTGGCCAACAAAAATAGTGGTGTTGCCAGGACTAGAATGGTCAGGCGCGCCACGAAGGTAAAGGTCACATACACTGCAGCCAGCACGAAATCCTCAATGTTCACGTATAGCTGATTGGTCCAGCTCCAGAAGCCGTTACTCTGGCTCGACGCGCGCGCCTGCCGGGCAAAATCCGCAAAGCCAGTCTTGAGCAGCAGCCACTGATTGAGGAAATCCAGCCACTGGACAATCGTTGGCCTAGGCTATTGGATGAGAAGTGAAGATTTGAAGTGCTCGCTGAGCCGACCTAATTCAATGGTTAGCATGGCTTGGCTGTGTCGCCAACCCTGATCGCCCCAGAACAGTAGCAGTCCGACGAACTCGGCCAGGATCGAGAACAGCAACGAGGCAATCAGCAAGCCAATGATGCGTAGCACCAGGCTGATCGTTGAGACAATCAGTCCTGGGTGTTGGATCGGCTGTGGCGGCGTGTTCTGTACGGAAGTCGCCATCGTTTACTCCATTGCGCACCGTTGAGTTGATGCCGCCACGGCGCCTGCCGAATACGTGTTTGCTGAATCGAAACCTGTGGCGGGGCCGGGCTACCCCACCTGATCCAAATCGAAGTTAATTGTTGGGCCGCCACCGCTTGCACTCCACCATTGCCCCGCCTGCTCGTTGTCGGCCGCCCGCATCCGCTGAGTGAGTTCCTGCAGGTCCTTGGGCATGGCATCGTCGTTGGAGGGTTTTGGCAACGACATGCGCACTTTCCAGAGCTGGCCACCGGCCTGGAAGGAGAACATTTGACCTTTGGGCGAGCTGACGATGTGAGCGGGCTCGATCAACGGCACGCTTGTGCTGCTGACGCGATCCTGGGAGGACGAAGTGAAGTCTGTATTGGCTTCAGGATCGGAGGTGTCAGTCGCACCCGACACCAAGGTTCTAGTTAGCACGTTGACCTTGGGCAACTCCTGTGTGAGCAGCTCCGCGGTGACGGTCTCGCGCACCCGCAGCATCTGCAAGGTATTGAAGTTTCCAATGACCTGGCCGGCCTTGGCCCGGTTGCCGATTCGCGCTTCGATATCGCTGAGGGTCTGGGTGTAGGCCGTCACCTGGATGCCGGCCCCGCCGCCCTTGTTGATCAGCGGGATGAATTCATCACCCATCAACTCGTTGAACTCATCGGCGTGGAGGTTGATCGGCAACTTGTCACTGTTGTTACCCGATTGGGGCAGGTCATGGTCGATGCCGTGTTTGTAGATGTGTCCGGCGACCGAGACCAAGTCGGCGAACATGGAGTTGCCCACCGCGGCGGCCACCTCGGCGTCGGTCAGCGCATCAAGACTGACGTAGACGATGCCACGCTTACGGATGATCTGCATCCAGTCGAAGATCGGTCGCGGGTCATCTAGGTCGGTGTAGTTGGGGGCCAGTAACTGGGCCGTTTTACCGGTAGTGAGTTTCTCCAGCAGCGGCAGTAGCGAGGCAACGATTTTGTCGAAGTAAGTACGGTCGTAGCGCGCCGGGGTAATCTGAAACTGTAACTTATCCTATTGATTATTATCGTTAATATTATTTTTGTATTTTGATTGGGATACCAAACGGAATACCTCACGAGATAGCATTCCATTGACCCCCAACTTTATTCGATCTGAAAACCTTGCTTCGCATCCATGATAAGCAGTGATCTTCCTGCAGCAGTCGGGACAACAACTAGCAATCAATCCGAGTTAGAAGGTGGCGACAGGCAGAAACCGGCCAGAAGCAGACGGTTGCCTTAAAGGCCTCGGGCGGCGGTAGCCGGCTGGATAGTGACAAGCACGCCCGAGA
>NZ_DASWOT010000060.1:0-4692 GCF_036404235.1 Pseudomonas sp. | reverse complement strand
GGCGCGGAGTGGGAGGGTGATGTACATGTTGGGTGGGACAGGGATGAGGATGAGACGGAGCGCAAAGAGAGGAGGAAGGAGAACAAGGTGGGAGGCACGATCGTCTTCAAAGGCAACACGCTCCCGTGGATGTGTGGCACTGGTCACTTTTTTCAAGAGCCAAAAAAGTAACCAAAAAGGCCCTGCTCCCGTGTCCGGCCCCTCCTTCGTCGGGGTTCCCTCACTCCGGCATTGCTCCGCCGGGACGCGCCGAACGGACATCCATGTCCTAGCGGCGCTCGCACGACATCCATGTCGTACGCCCGGCTGCGCAACACCTGCGCTCGGCCTCCCAAAGTCGCAATCTGTGGCGTTCACAAAATTTCTGTACAACACAGATCAAAAAAACAAAGCGCTCTTTGCTTTTGATTTTGATTTTCCATACGCGATGGCAAAGACACCGCCAATCGCGACTTGGGTGCAGGCCGAACGTAGGCGGCGCGCAGTGGGCTGACGGGCATGGATGTCCGTTCGGCGCGTGCCCACGGAGCGTCGCCGGAGTGAGGGAACCCCGACGAAGGAGGGGCCAAACCAGGAGCCAGACCTTTTGGTTACTTTTGGGGCGTTTGCCAAAAGTAACCCGCTGTAAGAGCGGAACCCATATCAGCATCACCCGAAATAACGGATATACACACAATCCCAGTGCCTCAAATGCGATCTGCTGTAAGAGCGCAACCGTTATCAGCCCCACCCCAAATAACGAATACCCCCATTCCCAACACAGGAAATACAACCCGCCATAAGGCCACTCGCTCCAACAGGCATAGGCCTGTAAACTCGCGCCCATTGCTGTCTGGAGTAACTTATGCGCGAAGAGTTGAACCAAGGCCTGATCGACTTCCTCAAGGCCTCCCCCACCCCCTTTCATGCCACCGCAAGCCTCGTCCAACGCTTGGAAGGCGCTGGCTTTCAGCGTCTCGATGAGCGTGAAACCTGGACCACCGAAGCCGGTGGTCGCTACTACGTCACCCGTAACGATTCGTCCATTGTTGCGTTCAAGCTGGGTCGTCTTTCGCCATTGGGCAACGGCATTCGTCTGGTGGGCGCTCATACCGACAGCCCTTGCCTGCGCGTTAAGCCGCAGCCTGAGTTGCAGCGTCAGGGCTTTTGGCAGCTTGGCGTTGAAGTGTATGGCGGCGCCCTGCTCGCCCCGTGGTTCGACCGTGATCTGTCGCTGGCAGGCCGTGTGACATTCCGCCGCGATGGCAAAGTCGAAAGCCAACTGATCGATTTCAAACTGCCGATTGCGGTCATCCCGAACCTGGCGATCCACCTCAATCGTACCGCCAATGAAGGCTGGACAATCAACCCGCAAAACGAGCTACCGCCGATTCTGGCTCAGGTCGCCGGTGACGAGCGCGCTGATTTCCGCGCCCTGCTCACCGACCAACTGACCCGCGAGCACGGCCTGAACGCTGACGTGGTGCTCGATTACGAGCTGAGTTTCTACGACACCCAAAGTGCCGCAATCGTGGGGCTCAATGGCGACTTCATTGCCGGCGCACGCCTGGACAATCTGTTGTCGTGCTTTGCCGGGCTGCAAGCGTTGCTCAATACCGATACGGAGCAAACGTGCCTGTTGGTCTGCACCGACCACGAAGAAGTGGGTTCTTCCTCAGCCTGTGGCGCTGATGGCCCGATGCTGGAGCAGATTCTGCAACGCCTGCTGCCTGAAGGTGACGACTACGTGCGCACCATTCAGAAATCGCTGCTTGTGTCAGCCGACAACGCCCACGGCGTACACCCCAATTACGCCGACAAACACGACGGCAATCATGGCCCCAAGCTCAATGCAGGCCCCGTGATCAAGGTCAACAGTAACCAGCGTTATGCCACCAACAGCGAAACCGCCGGTTTCTTCCGTCATCTGTGCATGGCCGAAGAGGTCCCGGTGCAAAGTTTCGTGGTGCGCAGCGACATGGGCTGTGGCTCGACCATTGGCCCGATCACTGCCAGCCACCTCGGTGTGCGCACCGTCGACATCGGCTTGCCCACGTTCGCGATGCACTCGATCCGCGAATTGGCGGGTAGCCAGGACTTGTCGCACTTGGTGAAAGTGCTGACGGCGTTTTATGCCTGCGTGGACTTGCCTTAACACCTGTATTAGCCGAACTGACGCCTTTGCGAGGCTTCTACATGGCGGGTCAGGGCCAGAGCGCACTGGAGCGCGGCGTGTCCCGCGACCTGGCGCGCAGCGGCAGTAAACCTGGTGTGCGCGGTCTGCCAGTCATACCGCGTGCGAAGGTTTACGACGGGTTCCCCGCCGGTCGCGGGACAAGCCCGGCTCCAATTACGGAAGATGCTTATGTGAGTCATCATCGCAAATGCGTTATGGGGACTTCTGGACCAGAAGATGATTTATCGCCAGAGAGGCAATGAATATATCGGCCCCTCATGAGCAAGCTCACTCCCCCACTAGATCGGTTGGCGTTCGGATCGTCACTCGCTGTCACAAAAACGTGCTGATTACTGTGATCCCATAAGGACATCACACTCGATGTCGCTCGATTACAGGAAGTCACCCCATGCTTCAGCTTTCCCGAATGATGCTCAGCGCCGGTCTGGGTATTGCGCTTACTCTATCGATACTCTCCAGCGCCAGCGCGGCCACCGAAGTAACCGGCGCAGGCTCGACGTTCGTTTATCCCGTGCTGTTTAAATGGGCGACCGACTACAACAAGAAGACCGGCATCCGCGTTAATTACCAATCCATTGGTTCCGGCGCCGGTATCGCGCAGATCAAGGAAGCGGCGGTGGATTTCGGCGCCAGTGACATGCCGATGAAGTCTGCCGAGCTGCAATCATTGGGGCTTCAGCAGTTTCCGTCAGTGATTGGTGGCGTGGTGCCGGTGATCAACGTCCCCTCCGTCGCGCCTGGCAGCCTCAAGCTCACCGGGCCGCTGCTGGCCAATATTTTCATGGGCAAGGTCATCAGGTGGAACGACCCGGCCATCGTGGCCCTCAATCCTGGCCAGAAGCTACCTGACGCGAAGATCACCGTGGTTTATCGCTCCGATGATTCAGGCACCACGTTCAACCTTGCCAGTTATTTTTCGCAGGTCAGCCCTGAGTGGAAATCCAGATTAGGCGAAGGCTCCTCGGTGAAATGGCCAGTAGGGCTCGGCAGCAAGGGCAGTGAAGGTGTTGCGGCATACGTCAAACAAATGCCCAACTCCATCGGTTACGTGGAGTACGCCTACATCAAGCAGCAAAAATTGAATTACGCGCTGCTGCAGAATGCGGCGGGCAATTTCGTCGCCCCGAGTGCGGAAAGCTTCCAGGCCGCAGCGGCAACCGCTGACTGGAAAAACGCCAAGGACTTCGACCTGTCGATGCTTAACGCGCCGGGTGAGCAAGCCTATCCGATGACTGCTGCGACGTTCATTATCATGTACCGCCAACCCAAGGACGCGACTCGCCAGAAGGCCGTGCATGATTTCTTTCGCTGGACGCTTGAGAGTGGGCAGGACCAAGCCCGCTCCCTGGATTTCGCACCGATTCCAACGGATTTGAAGAATCAGATCCAAGCATCCTGGGCGGATTGAACAGCAACCGTTGCACTGTTGTAGGGCAAACGAGACGCACAATCCTTTTCGCCGTGCGCTGTGTTTGACACCGCACTGAGCGCTCGCCGGCACGTTGGCGCCGGGAAGTTCGGCAGCGTGCTTGACACCCTGCACGCCCCTTCTGCTTATTGTCGGCGCGCCACCTTGTCCAGCGACGCGCTCCTCTCTTCGAGCACCGCCGCTTTCCTGGCAATCTCGGCACGCGCAATCCTGATGCGCGCGCGGCCTGCCTGGATCGCGTCCTCATGGGTTTTGAAAAGAGCATCAGGCGTGTACCACTTTCCTTTCAGCGTACGTTCGTGTTGACCGTCGCCGGTCCGCCCGACGAGTTGGACCTCGATCACTGCAAAATTTCTGGTCAGCACCCAGGCTGTGTAGGGGTATGTCTGCCCGCTCATCTTGGTCCTCAAAGCTGTGCTGTCTTGATGAGTTTTCTGATGGTGCCTATCTCCATCCAATTGCCTCTGCGTATTCGCCGTTGGTCCGCATTGGGATCTCAGCCGGCTGGGCGCGTACATCATAACGACCGCTGTATATATTTTAATATAGCGAAATCATCAGGACAGGTTTTACTGATCGCTGAAACGAATCTGCGCTAAAGACAAAGGGGCTTGGGTGCGTGCAAAAGAGGCCGAGCCGGAATTTTCGAAGCACTGCGTGAGGTGTTTGAAAACAGAAGCGTTTAGCCAACAACAAGGTAAACCCTGAGCTATAACAACTAGCGTTTCAGGGGGGGGGTAGATTCACACTGCATGCATAAGGGCGATGACGAACGGCCCGATTCTTGATACGCCTGATTGAAGATCATGAAACGCATCACGCGATAGGCTGACTCTAACGGGCGGTCGTTTTTTTTGTGCTCTATGCGCATGCATGCCGGCGACAAGTGTCGCTGTCGCGCACCGTTTTGATGCACCGCTCCAGGACTTTCGAGGTAGCAATGGCAGCGTACAACCTGCGGCAACTCAAGTATTTCGTCACTACCGTCGAGTGCGGCAGCGTGGCCGAAGCGTCACGCAAGCTTTACATCGCGCAGCCCTCGGTCTCGACCGCCATCAAGCACCTCGAAGAAAGCTTCGCTGTACAG
>NZ_DASWOT010000059.1:0-14187 GCF_036404235.1 Pseudomonas sp. | reverse complement strand
CGCCCTCGCCGCCAAAGACGCGTTCCCTGCCTATCGTCAATTGAGCCCGGCACGTCGCGCTGAATTTCTTGAAGCCATCGCCGACGAACTCGACGCGCTGGGCGATGACTTCGTGGCCATCGTTTGTCAGGAAACCGCGTTGCCGGCCGGTCGTATCCAGGGTGAACGAGGTCGCACCAGCGGCCAGATGCGCCTGTTCGCCAAGGTCCTGCGGCGCGGCGACTTCCTCGGCGCGCGTATCGATCTGGCACTGCCTGATCGCAAGCCATTGCCACGCGTTGACTTGCGTCAATACCGCATCGGCGTCGGCCCAGTGGCCGTGTTCGGCGCCAGCAACTTCCCATTGGCGTTCTCCACAGCGGGCGGCGATACCGCCTCTGCCCTCGCCGCCGGTTGCCCAGTGGTATTCAAGGCCCACAGCGGCCATATGGCCACGGCCGATCTGGTCGGCAATGCAATCATTCGCGCGGCTGAGAAAACCGGCATGCCAAAAGGCGTGTTCAACATGATCTTCGGCAGTGGCGTTGGCGAAGGCCTGGTCAAGCACCCGGCGATTCAAGCCGTGGGCTTCACCGGCTCGCTGCACGGCGGCGATGCGCTGTGCAAAATGGCCGCCGAGCGTCCACAGCCAATCCCGGTTTTTGCTGAAATGTCGAGTATCAACCCAGTCATATTGCTGCCTGGCGCACTGGCTGCGCGTGGTGCGACGGTTGCCGCCGAACTCGCAGCTTCGGTCGTTATGGGCGCGGGCCAGTTCTGCACCAATCCAGGCGTAGTGATCGGTGTTCGCTCCCCTGCCCTGACCGCGTTCACCGAACAACTGGCCGAGCACATGGGTGGCCAGGCGCCGCAAACCATGCTCAATGCAGGCGGCCTGCGCAGCTACAGCAAAGGTGTTCAAACGCTGCTCGCGCACCCTGGCGTGACCCATCTGGCGGGCAAGCCACAAGAAGGCAAGCAAGCTCAGGCCCAACTGTTCAAGGCCGATGTGAGCTTGTTGCTCAATGGCGACCCCTTGCTTCAGGAAGAAGTCTTCGGCCCAACCACCTTGCTGATCGAAGTCGCTGACGACGCTGAACTGAAAAGCGCGCTGCTGGCGCTGCGTGGCCAATTGACTGCCACACTGATCGGCGAAACCGCTGACCTGCAAAAGTACCAGTGGCTGATTCCAGTGCTGGAAGAAAAAGTCGGACGCATTCTGGTCAACGGCTACCCGACGGGTGTGGAAGTCTGCGAAGCCATGGTCCATGGCGGTCCTTACCCGGCAACGTCCGACGCGCGCGGCACGTCGGTTGGGACCTTGGCGATCGATCGTTTCCTGCGCCCGGTCTGCTATCAGAACTACCCGGACAGCCTGCTCCCTGCGGCCCTGCAAAACGCCAACCCGCTGGGTCTCAAGCGTTTGGTCAACAGCGAATGGAGCCGCGACGTCATCGCTTGATGCGTGCCTGATTCACTGATTGAAAAACGGCGCGGCCCTGATAAGGTCGCGCCGTTTTTTTATTTCACGATGACTCCCGTTTATTTCACGCTGACGCCACCGCCGACATTCACCGGCCTGCTGCTCAGCCGTTCGAGCAGGTGCCGCCCGTACAGGCGGCATCCTGTTGCAACGCGATTTCGGTATCGGCAGGCAAGGTATCCATCGCCTTGGCCAGTCGGTGTTCGCCGATGAAGCACCAGGGGCAGATGAAATCGGAGGTGATGGTGATGTGAAGGGTCATGATGGTTCTCCTGAATGTGTTGCAGCCATGTTGCCCGCATCCCCTTGCGTTGATAATCTTCGAAAACTGGACTTCTTCATTGCGTAGAGCGCAAAGGTGCTATGGATCGTTTTGCTGCATTGAGTGCATTTGTCGCGGTGGTCGAACAGGGTGGCTTCGCCCCAGCGGCGCGCCGGCTGGGCGTCGCGCCCTCGTCGCTGACGCGACAACTGAATGCGTTGGAGGAACACCTCGGGGCGCGACTGATGAATCGCTCGACCCGCAGCGTGACCCTCACTGAGGAGGGCAATCAGTATTACCAGGACGCGCGGCGGATCCTGGAAGAACTGGAAGGCGCAGATCGGACCGTGAGCGAATTGTCCGGTCCGCCTAGCGGCTTATTGCGCGTGGCCATGCCGGTCGCGTTCGGTCGCTTGCATGTCGGTCCGGTGTTGCCTGAATTCCTGCGCGTGTACCCGAACATCCAGCTCGATATCCGCCTGTCCGATACGGTCGCAGACTTGGCGCTGGAGCGGATCGATGTGGCCATCCGCCTCGGTCCAATGGCCTCCCCGGACCTGATTGCCCGCAAGCTGGCACCGCATTGCCGAGTGATTTGCGCGAGCCCCGACTACCTCGGGCAGCACGGGGTTCCGACCAAGCCAGCCGATCTGACGCAGCACAATTGCCTGCAGTTCGAGTACCTCACTGGCAATTCAACGTGGATTCTCACCCGCGAAGGCAAGAGCGAGAAAGTCAGGGTGTCGGGCAATCTCAGGGCCAATGGTTCGGAATTGCTTCGCGAGGCAGCCATTGGCGGTGCCGGTTTGCTGCTGATGCCAACCTGGCTGGTCGGCGAGGACATGGCGGCGGGTCGGTTGATGTGGGTGCTGGAGGACTGGGTTCCTACGCCAAGCGCCAGTGAAGGCGCCATCTGGGCGGCGTATCTGCCTAACCGACGCGGGTCAAAAAAACTGCTCTGCTTCCTGGATTTTCTGGAACAGCACTTCGGCACTCCTCCCTACTGGGACCGCTACACCCAGACGACGCATTGAATGACTTTCAGCAGAGGTCGCGGCCCAGGCTGACCGGCTTTTGCGTATTGCGCAAAGCAGAACAGCAAAAAGCCCCGGTTATCACCTATTACGTCTTGGCGCAAAGTGGCAACACCTAAACGGAGTTGCCTATGAACATCTCAACCGCCACACCTTCCCACAGTCCCCGAGCGCTGGTTATTGGCGGCTCGCTCGGCGGTCTCTTTGCCGCCAACCTCTTGCGTCGAATTGGCTGGAACGTTGACGTCTTCGAGCGCTCCGCCCACGATCTGGATAGCCGCGGCGGCGGCATCGTCCTGCAGCCGGACGTGGTCGAAGTGTTCCGGCGCAGCGGTATCGACCTTGCGTCCATGAACCTCGGCGTCCAGTCGGCCTACCGCACTGTCTTTCGGCCGGACGGCGCGATCCAGTCCAAGCACTATGCACCGCAGGTCCAGACCTCCTGGTCGTTGATCTACACCACGCTGCGCACGGCCTTCGGTGATGCGCACTATCACCAGGACAGGACATTGCAGCGAGTCGAGCAGGACCGAGATGGCGGAACCGTCACGGCCTACTTCACCGATGGCTCAGTGGAAGTCGGTGACCTGTTGATCGGCGCCGACGGTGGCAACTCCGCCGTGCGCCAGCAGTTCTGGCCGCAGATGCAGCCCCGTTATGCCGGCTACCTGGCTTGGCGAGGGCTAGTGCCCGAAGACGCGATGCCGCAGCCCGCGCGCCAAGGGCTGCATGACGATTTCGGCTTTGCCAACAACACCGGCTCGCACATCCTCGGCTACCTCGTACCCGGCGAGAACAACGATGTGCGCGAAGGCCACCGCCTGTACAACTGGGTGTGGTATCGCGTCGCCGACACTGCGTTGCTCGACGAGATCATGACCGACCGGCAAGGACGCCAGCGCGGCTATTCGATTTCCGAGGGCCAACTGGCCGACCGATGGAAAGCGCACCTTCTACGCGAGGCCGAGGCGCTGTTGCCACTGCCGTTTCGCAGCATCGTCGAGGCAACCAAAGAACCTTTCGCCCAGGCCATACGCGACCTGGCCTCGGACCACATGGTGGCTGGCCGTGTGCTCATCCTGGGCGATGCTGCCGCGATTCCACGGCCTCATACCGCCGCAAGCACCTCGAAAGCTGCCGCCAACGCGCTGGCGCTTGCCGATGCCTTGCAGGCGACACCCGGCGACGTGGAGGGCGCATTGAGACGTTGGGAGCCGGCGCAGATCCGTTATGGCAAGTATCTGGAGACCCAGGGACGCCAGAGCGGGGACTACCTATTGTTCAAGCGGCCACCCGCCACCCCGGTTGGCTAGGGTCGGGTCGACGCCGCGCATCAATGTTCCATTGCACTATCTTTCACCCCAGGAGAATCTTTTATTTAAAGAAGAGCGCAGTGGCCCATGGACAGCGGGAATGGGGCACCTTGCTATAACTTCCAAGGCGCTTGCATGGGCGGTTGATCACCTACGCACTCGTCTGAATTATTGTCACTTGCATTAAGCTGTGGTTATCCGAACCAGAATGTAACTCCATGTACTCCCAATCAAAAACTGTTACACACTTATAGATATCGAGCATTCACAAAACGCATAGTACGGGTTGCATGCGAAGTACTTTATGGTATCTTCGAAATCCCTTATCGAACAGCAGGACGCTTCCATGTATAGAATTGATTATAATAGTTTTCGTTCGGCGAAGAGCTTTGATCGCCGAGTTCGTTTTCTGGTAATGCATTACACCGCCATCGACTTTAAAGCATCGGTAGCTGCACTTACCAGCTCAGTAAGCTCCCACTATCTCGTTCCTGACCCGACGGAAAAAACGTATATTGAAGCAGGCTTTAAGGATATGCGTATTTTTAATTTAGTCGACGAAAACGAACGTGCATGGCATGCAGGGGTTAGTCAGTGGGCCGGACGCAGCAACCTGAATGACACCTCAATTGGCATTGAGATAGTTAATTTAGCGACGGACAACAATGGAGATTTTACATTTCCCCCTTACAATCCTACGCAGATTGATGCAGTTAAGGAACTGGCTGCTAATATCCTTCAGCGTTATCCGAGCATTAAGCCCACTCATGTCGTCGGACACAGTGATATCGCTCTTGGCAGAAAAAGTGATCCTGGGGCAGTCTTCCCGTGGCAGGAGCTCTACGCTGCGGGAATTGGGGCATGGTACGACTACTGCACCAAGCAAAACTACGTGAAGCAGTTCTGCAACGCCTTGCCAGCTAAAACAGACATCATTGCTAAACTGAAGCAGTACGGATACGACACTTCCGGAGCCGGAACTGAAAGCGGGTATAACACGTTGCTTCGGGCATTTCAGCTTCATTTCCGTCAACAGCAGTACGACGGCGTTCTGGATGCTGAAACAGCAGCAATTTTATATGCGCTGGTAGATAAATACTTCCCACAAATTAATTAATCATTACTGTCCGACTCATTAAAACGGACAACCACTTTTTTTGCAGGCCGTGCGAACACCCAAGCGCTATCTCCTACTCCACCGCCCACACAACATCAAAAAACATTTAAATGTTTAACCGATGAGTAAGAGCGAGAGAACCCTGTACTTTTATCAGCGACGCATCAGTACGCGACGCCTAAATTATTTTCGCACGGCCTGTTTGATGCACTTGCATTAAGTGCATCAAACAGAGGGTATTCAAACCCGCGCCAAGGGTTAGCATTACATGCACCCATGATGCGACTGCTTGCATTACCCAAAATATGAGCGCGACTATTTAGAACACCCTACATCGCAACCAAACACGCTATTAAAGCACTGTCATTCTTCAACCCACTTATCAGAACAGCCCGTCAGCCACAGACAACGCGAGACTGTAGAGCGTATTAATTACACCTGTGTCCGCTTTGGGTTTTAGTTCGCTGCGGTAACCCGATGGTTCGAGGACGGCTCCCGATTGTCACGCCCAGCAAACGGCCGGGTCCCAGCCTCTGGGCAAATGACCGTTTGAGTGAACAGGCACAGAAAGATGCCCCTCCTGACGGCGACTCGGATATACCCTCTATAATCCATCAGGCATGCCTCAGAACGAGGTGTCCGGCACCTGAGCGCCATGTGGTTGTGTATCTTTCCCGGCTGAACCACCTATCATCAGTGAGTCGTTCAATAGCTACCGGAACACGCTGATTAACAGCAATATTTCGCCTATTTGCGGTTGCGCACTTACTATCTCCGCTGTTTTGTCAAACGGCTCGGATTTCAACCGAGTTGAAGCATTAACGCCATCATCAGCATAAGGATTAGCAATGGCCGGCTCCCGAGAACGCTCACCCAATGTCCCTCAGCGAACGGAGCTTCAGGCCAGTGATCTGACATTTCCAATTGTAGGAATAGGCGCGTCTGCTGGGGGCCTGCAAGCCGTAAAGCGCTTTTTCGAAAACATGCCTGCCGACAATGGCATGGCGTTCGTGGTGATTTTTCATCTGTCGCCCGACCATCAAAGCATCGCGGGCAAACTGATCCAAGAAGCGACCCGGATGACGGTGGTGCAGGTCACTGAAGCTGTGCCGATCCAGAAAAATCATGTCTATGTCATTTCTCCGGCACAGAACCTGTCGATGAACGACGGTTATCTGCGCGTGCTAACGCCCGAGCCGCGCCGAGGTGGTCATGTCGCCATCGATCTGTTTTTCCGTGACCTGGCCGATGTTCACAAGGAGCGTGCGTTCTGCCTGGTACTTTCGGGAACCGGCTCGGACGGTGCGGTGGGTCTGTCGCGGATCAAAGAGCAAGGCGGCATCACCATGGCTCAGTTACCGGAAGATGCCGAGTTCGATGGCATGCCGCAGGCAGCGATTGAAACGCAAATGGTCGATCTGGTGTTACCCGTGGCTGAAATGCCGCAGAAGATCATCGAACTGTGGCGTAACTCGCAAAACATTCAGTTGCCTACAGCCAATGATCCAGAGATACCTACAATCGCCCCAAACAATGAACGCGAAGCAGCGATTACCGAACAACTGGTGCATGACATTCTGATCCAGTTACGCTCGGGCACCGGTCACGATTTCAAGCATTACAAACGCGCCACCGTGCTGCGCCGGATCGAGCGCCGCATGCAAGTGACGGCACAATCAAGCCTGCGCGCTTACTACGAATACCTGCTGTCCACGCCTGAGGAAACCAAGGCGCTGTTGGGTGACATGCTGATCGGCGTGACCAATTTCTTCCGTGATCGCGAAGCGTTCCAAGCGCTGGAACGTGATGTATTGCCCCAGTTATTCAGTGTCAATGATGCATCCGGACATGCCCGTGAAGAGGTCCGGGTCTGGTCGGCCGGCAGCTCCACTGGCGAAGAAGCCTATTCGCTGACCATGCTGCTCAATGACCAGAAGATAGCCAGCGCTTCGCCCGCAAATATTCAGGTGTTCGCCACCGACATCGATGAGCGTGCAGTCATCATTGGTCGGGCCGGCGCGTATCCGCAGGCAATCATCACGGATGTGCCGCCGTCGCGATTGCACCAGTACTTCGTCAAGGAAGAAGACCAGTACCGTATTCGTAAGGAAATTCGCGAAAAAGTACTGTTCGCCAAACACAACCTGCTTTCAGACCCGCCGTTTTCCCAGATCGACCTGATCGTTTGTCGCAACCTGCTGATCTATCTTGATCGCGAGGTTCAGCGCGAAATCCTGCAGATGTTCCATTTCGCCCTGAACCCCGGCGGGTATCTGTTCCTGGGGTCGTCGGAATCTGCCGATCTGTGCATTGAATTATTCGCCCCTATAGACAAGAAAAACCGCATTTTTCGCGCCAAGACTGGTACACCTTCGTCTCGCAAAATACCCAGCATGCCGCGTGGTGGCTACTCCAGAACCAGCTCTATGCCCCATGCACCGCTGGTGCAGGCGCCGCGCAAACTTTCATTTGCCGATATCCATCAGCGCGCGCTGGAAAAAACCGCGCCGCCGAGCATGATCGTCGACAGTAACGCCGACATCATGCACATGAGCGAAGGTGCAGGCCGTTACCTGCGTCACGTTGGCGGTGAGATGACACGTAACCTGCTGACACTGGTGCTGCCAGAACTTCGTCTGGAATTACGCACCACGCTGTTTCAGGTACACCAAAATGGCATCGCGGTTAAATCCCGGCAGGTCAGCCTGCAGCGCGATAAGCGCTTCTATCAAGTAGACATTACCGCGCAGCCCTACACAGACCAGGAAACCGAAAGCGAATGCGTACTGGTGTTGTTCGAAGAAGAGGAAGTCGATGCCCATGAGTTGAATCTCAGCTCGGCAATTCTTTCCGAGAACCAGGTGCTCTCCAACCTTGAGCGCGAATTGCAACGCACCAAGCTGCAGTTGCAGGACACTATCGAACAGTCGGAGGTGTCCAGCGAAGAACTCAAGGCCTCCAACGAAGAGATGCAGGCGATCAACGAAGAATTGCGCTCGGCCACCGAAGAGCTGGAGACCAGCAAGGAAGAGCTGCAGTCAATCAACGAAGCTACTGACCCTCAACTACGAGCTCAAGACCAAGGTCGAAGAGACCGACAAAATAAACGACTACTTGACCAATCTGATCGCGTCCACCGACATCGCGACCGTGTTCGTTGACCGCAACATGCGCATCAAATGGTTTACCCCAAGGGCCACCGACATCTTCAGCATGCTGCCTGTCGACACCGGGCGCTCCCTGCTAGACATCACTCACCGCCTGTCCTACGACGAAATGATCAAGGACGCGACGACGGTGTTCGACACCCTGAGCATCATCGAACGAGAAATCAGCAGCAGCGACAACCGTTGGTACATCGCGCGTTTGCTGCCGTATCGCTCCAGCGCAGACTACATCGACGGCATCGTCCTGACGTTCATCGATATCACTAAACGCCGCGACGCCGAAGAAGAACTGCGTCTGAGCGAAGAGCGCATGCGTCTGGTGGCGCAATGCACACGCGATTAAGCGATCATCGTCGAAAACGAATTCGTCAAGAGAGTCCGCGACCTCATCGAATACATGCGGTGAGGTCCCTGGAACACAAGTATCAGGCGAACAGGGGAATGGAACGACGCCAAGCCTGGCGCCGACAACGCCAATGCATCACAAACGTACTTTTATTGTGGTTGTTTCTCATACTGTCACGCCGATGGCGAACCTGATGCTGGCATTGTGGTCAATCTGTCATCCCAACCTATAAGTCGTTGCTGTCGATGAAGCCACCCACATCAGTCACAATAAAAGGCGAGCCAGCGCCGCGCCTCCAGAGTATCTTTGCAAGCCCTAACCTGCATGCCACTCTGATAGCCAACCAGCCGTGCATTATTCTTCTCAATCAACGACCACCGCGCCGATGACCAGCACCTTGCAGCCTCTTGACGATCCGCGGCACTGGATCATTTGTGAACACTGCGACTCGCTCTACGAATCGCTCCCCCTGAAGAAGGGCGAGTCGGCTTATTGCGTACGTTGCCGAGCGGTGCTGGACCGTGGACGACACATGAGCATCGAACAGCTGCTGGCGTTGAGCATCGCGGCCGGCATCATGTTTGTCTTTGCCAACGTCTTCCCCGTCATCAGCATCAGCCTACAGGGCCTGCACAACGAAGTGACGCTCTGGGGCTCGGTCGAGGCGCTGGCGCAAGGCCGGATTACCTTGATCGCTTTGGTGGCGGGGCTGGCGATCATTTTTGCCCCTGCCTTGCAAATCGCGTTGCTTTTCTGGGTGCTGGTCCACGCCTATCGCGGCGAGGTCGCGCCTGGTTTCAAAACCTGCATGCGCGCCCTTGAGCATCTGCGGCCGTGGAGCATGTTGGAAGTCTGTCTGCTGGGCATTCTAGTGGCGATCATCAAGCTGGCTGGCATGCTCGACGTGCATGCAGGCGCGGGCTTATGGGCAATGGCGATGCTGATGGTGTTGATCATACTGATCGCGGGCAAGGACATTCGGCGTCTGTGGGAAGACTTGGGAGTAGGCCCGCAATGAATGAAATTCCCTTTGCCCGTGACTATCACGTCACGCTGTGTCACGTCTGCAGTTATGTCTGCCCGGCCGATGCTCACGAATGCCCGCGTTGCGAGTCGCCAGTACATCAACGCAAACCCAACAGCCTGGTACGGACCTGGGCGTTCCTGTTGGCTGGCCTGATTTTCTACATCCCGGCGAACACTTTGCCGGTGATGTTCACCACCTTGTTCCGCAGCAGCAGCGAAAACACCATCATGAGCGGTGTGATCGAATTCGCCGAAAGCGGTTCATGGGACATCGCGATCCTGATCTTCATTGCCAGCGTCGTGGTGCCCTGCATCAAATTTCTGGTATTGGGCATGTTATTGATCACGTGTCAGCGTCGCAGCACTTGGGCGATGCGCGAACGTTCGCGCTTGTACCGCTTAATCGAGCTGATCGGCTACTGGTCGATGCTTGACGTATTGGTGGTCGCACTGGTGGCCGCGCTTGTACAGTTTCGCGGGCTCAGTACCATCGAGCCGCGCCTGGGCATTCTGTTTTTTGGTTTAGTGGTGGTGATGACGATGTTCGCCGCCATGAGTTTTGATCCCCGGCTCATCTGGGACGCAGAGGTTGACGATGTCTGATAACGCCCTTCACCCTTCACCGCCATCGCCCTCACGGCCCGAGGTAAAAGCCCGCAAGGCAAGGATTTCACTGGTGTGGCTGGTGCCCATCGTCGCGGGTTTGATCGGTTTGTCGATGGTGATCCACGACCTCCTAAGCGTCGGTCCGAAGATCACCGTCAGCTTCCTGACCGCCGAGGGTCTGGAAGCCAAAAAGACCCAGGTCAAATACAAGAATGTCGTTATCGGGGTGGTCACCGACATCACCTTGAGCGGGGACCGTACGCACATTCTCGCCACCATCGAACTCAACAACACGGCGGCCCCTTTTACCCGGGCCGATACCCAGTATTGGGTGGTACGCCCGCGCATCGGCGCGCATGGTATCTCGGGCGTAGACACCCTGCTTTCCGGCGCCTTCATTGGCGCTGACGCCGGCAGCTCGGAAAAAACCGAGAAGAACTTCACGGGTCTGGAGACACCGCCCCCTGTGACATTCGGGGAAAAAGGCAAGCGCTTCATCCTGCACACCGACGATCTGGGTTCGCTGGACATCGGCTCGCCGGTGTACTTCCGGCGCATCCAGGTCGGTCAAGTGGTGGCCTACGAACTGGCGCAAGATGGCAAAGGTGTGGACATCGAGATTTTCATCAACGCGCCCAACGACCAGTACGTGCTGACCGATACACGCTTCTGGAATGCCAGCGGTGTCGATGTCACGGTCGGCGCTGCGGGACTGAAAGTCTCTACACAGTCGCTCACGTCAATCATCTCCGGCGGCATTGCCTTCCGCGAACCTAAATACAGCCCGCAAGCCAAGCCAGCAGAGGCCAACGCCCAATTCCACATTTTCGAAGATCAGGCCACCGCACTCGCACCGCCCGACGGCGAGCCCAAATACATTCGCATGCGTTTCAACCAGTCACTGCGCGGATTGGTGGTCAATGCACCGGTGGATTTCCTGGGTGTCACGATCGGTCGCGTGGTATCGGTCGATCTGGATTACGACGCCAAGACCGAAACCTTCCCCGGCGTGGTAGGCGCAGTGATCTATCCGCAACGCCTGGGCGCAGCCAATGACAAGCTCAAGGAAACAGCAGGCGGTGGTGACGAAGAAGAGCAAATCAGCCGAATTCTGGCGAGTTTTGTTGCCAAAGGACTTCGGGCGCAAGTCCGTACCGGCAACCTGCTGACCGGACAACTGTACATCGCCATGGATTTCGACCCTAAGGCGCCCAAAGTTGCCTACAACGGCAAAGCCCGACCGCTGGAAATTCCGACCGTGGCCGGCAGCTTCGACAAGCTCCAGGAGCAGCTGCAAACCTTCGTTGACAAGTTGGGCAAGATCCCGATCGATGAACTGGCAAACAACCTCAATGGCAGCCTGATCGAATTGCAAAAAACCATGAAGCAGGTGAACAGCGATGTTCTGCCGCAGATGCGTGGCACGTTGCAGCAGGCGCAGAAAACCCTGGGCAGCGCTAACGACACGCTGTCTGAAGACTCTCCTGCGCGTGTGCAGTTGGGGCAGGCCATGGACGAAGTTCAGCGCACCGCGCGTTCGGTCCGCGTGCTGACTGACTTCCTGAGTCGTCATCCGGAATCGTTGATCCGTGGCCGTTCAGGCGATGCAGCTCCCGGCTCCTACAAAGGCTCGTCCTCTTCCCGTCAAATAGATATGGAGCCGCAGCAATGACTTTGCGCACTCACCTTTTCGGCATCGCGACGGCGCTGAGCCTGGCTGCCTGTACCTCGACCCCCACGCATTACTACACGCTTATCGCTCCAGCGACTTCAGCACCTGCCAGCACTGCTCAGGCATCGTTTCAATTCGAAATGCTGCCGGTGCTGATGCCGGTTCAGGTCGATCAGCCGCCCGTCGTGGTGCGCCAAGGCAATGGCAGCCTGGCGATCCTGGAGAATGATCGCTGGGGCGCACCGCTTGGGGATGAGTTTCACGATGCCCTGACCGGGCAACTGGAGCGGCGCTTCGGCTTGCGGGATCTCGCCGGATTGCCCAAACAGGGTGACCAACCCGTTTTGTCGCTGCGTACCGATGTACGTCGTTTCGAATCGGTTCTGGATCAATATGCGTTGATTGACGTGGTATGGAACCTGAGCCTGAGTAACAGCGGCGCCAAACGACAGAACCTCACTTGCAGCAGCGTCATTCGTCAACCGGCAGGTGTGGGTATGGAAAATCTGGTGCTGGCTCACCAACACGCAGTGTCGGTTCTGGCCGACACCATCGCCAAAACTGCAAACGACTGGGCTCGCCAAGGTGGCGCTCGCTGCCCCGCCTCAGTGCAATAACACTCGCAGTGTTGCCGGGCTGAAGGCGCGGCCAGCCCGGCTCTGCGCTATCACGCGCGGCTCGGTCCGCCCTCAGACACCGACCACACATCCCCTGACTGTGCGCCAGCATGCATGCGAATGCAGTCATACGTCCGTTTCAGAAATTTCCTACCCGCAAAATCAAATGGGTACACACTGCAGACAGACTGACATCGACACTGGCGATGCGACCGCACACCAATGAGTGTCATGCAAGCCAGTCAGGCCTGCCATCCGCTGAGCCTTTTCAAACAGCGCGGGTACAGTCTTGATCATTCGACCGGGGGATCGTTCACACAGGAGCAAAACAATGACAAGGATTGGCGAACGCCTACGTGAAGAACGAACTCGCCTCAGGTTCTCTCAAAGCATTTTGGGTTCTATCGGAGGTGTAGAAACCAACGCCCAAGGTAATTACGAAAGTGGCAGTCGCTCACCAAAAGCGTCGTATCTGGAGAAAATCGCCGCCGCAGGCATAGACGTCGCCTACGTGATCACCGGCCTCAGAGCCTCAACCGCTGACACGGTTCAACAGCCCCAGGCTGCTGCGTCTGAGTCAATCGACTCTGCGCTGAGCGCCCATCTCGCCACAGTCACCCATCAGTTGCATCGAAATCTTCATGGGATCATCGATGCGCTTTACCAGATGACGCTATTGGTTGATGCACGAACAAACAAGCGAGAAGGCGATGACGTCAGGGGTGCCCTGGACGTCATCAAATCAGAAGCTGAATCACTGATGGTCTCGACATTTGCGTCAACATATCCCAACCCCGGACACGCTGATACCCCGATTGTCTCGTTCAAGCTCCTCGTCAAATAAGTATCCGTCATAACGGCGCACCTGATCGACCGTGCGCTTGCTCACTGCATCAGCACGGCTCTCAGCGTACTGGCGTGGCAAGGAAACCCAAACATCGACAGCTGCATTCAGGCGGCGCACATGCTCAGCTCTTATCCGGCTGTCGACGTTGCCGTTGCGCATGATCAACAATAACGCCGCTTTCGCTTCTGCATATTCGGCCTGGGCGCTTTTACTCGCGGCAAGGAAAGACTCACGACGATGGTCTGCTTCACCGGCGTTGATGAGCTGTGAAGGAGTCGATTGCGTTGCCGCAGGATTAATGCGGTGGGGCGCGCTAAAGTTCGTGGTCTGGTCGATCAACACATCGCATCGCCGGCCCCCCCAACTCAGGGCTTGCTCGACGGTTTCTTCCAATAAATGAGGATAGAACTCTTCACAGAGTGCCTTGCCTGAAGGGCCGTATACGCCAATAAACATCTGCGTATATCCCTGCCGATTGATACGGGCCTGAACATCGATACTGCACCGAGGCAATTGTGCTTGATGCCCTTGGGTCTTGAGCAGGCAATCAGCCCAGAGCCAGAATGTCCCTCCCCGCTTCTGAGTTTGCATGCGCGCCTCCCGTCCTGGAATTGAGCATGAAGTAAGGCATGTCCATTACCTTTTCTCCATCACCGATCGTCGGGATGACCCTAGCATCATCCTCCCTCGATTTGACAAGGTTTGACGCGTCGACAGG
>NZ_DASWOT010000058.1:0-40080 GCF_036404235.1 Pseudomonas sp. | reverse complement strand
CGCACACTCATCTTCAGTAGCCAGACGTACGACCACGACAGCTTCCTTGCCGCACGCATCCCTCACGGCGTCGATCTGTATTTTCAGCCCGCACGCCTGACGCTGGACACCGTTGTGTTAGCCCATGGTTATGAAGTGGTGTGCGCCTTCATCAATGACGACCTCAGTACGGCGGTGCTCGAACATCTGGCGGCGGGCGGCACTCAACTCATTGCTCTACGCTCGGCCGGTTACAACCATGTCAACCTGATCACCGCGCAACGCCTGGGCCTGACCGTGGTTCGAGTCCCGGCATATTCACCGCATGCCATCGCTGAGCACGCGGTCGCACTGATCCTGTCGCTCAATCGTCACCTGCACCGCGCCTACAACCGCACCCGCGACGGCGACTTCAGCCTCCACGGCCTGACCGGTTTCGATCTGGCGGGTAAAACCGTGGGCGTCGTCGGCACCGGCCAGATAGGCGCCACTTTCGCCAAAATCATGGCCGGTTTCGGCTGCCAACTGCTGGCTTACGACCCCTTCCCAAGCCCACAAGTTGAAGCCCTCGGCGCCCAGTATTTGCCCTTGCAAGCACTGCTGGAACAGGCACACATCATCAGCCTGCACTGCCCGCTCAACGAACAGACCCGGCACCTGATCAATTTGCAATCGCTGTACCAAATGCAACGCGGCGCCATGCTGATCAACACCGGGCGTGGCGCGCTGGTGGACACCCCTGCACTGATTGAAGCCTTGAAAAGCGGCCAACTCGGTTATCTGGGCCTGGACGTCTATGAAGAAGAAGCCCAGCTGTTCTTTGAGGACCGTTCCGACTTGCCGCTGCAAGACGATGTGTTAGCACGGCTGCTGACCTTCCCCAATGTGGTCATCACCGCGCATCAGGCGTTTCTGACCCGAGAAGCACTCGACGCAATTGCCCAGACCACCCTCGACAATATCTGTGCATGGGCCGCAGGCACGCCGCAGAATCTGGTTTGAGCCATTGCGATACCTGTGATTAACGAAGGGCCAGGCACGTGTAAAACCCTCAAACCCGACGCAAAAAAATCCCCGAACCAGTCGGGGATTTTTTATTTCAGACGATCAGCTCAATGCAGATCAATCTTCGCGATAACGACGCAGCTTCAACTGCTTGCCAGCAACGCGGGTGTCTTTGAGCTTGGCCAGCAGACGTTCGAGGCCATCTTCCGGCAGCTCGACGAGGCTGAAGCTGTCACGCACCTGGATGCGACCGATTGCTTCGCGGGCCAGACCACCTTCGTTGAGAATTGCACCCAGCAGGTTCTTGGCAGCGATGCCGTCACGTGCGCCCAAGGCGGTACGGCAACGAGCGCGGCCTTCAGCCAATGGCACTGGAGCGCGACGTTCACGATCACCACGATCCGGACGGTCGCCCGCTGGACGGTCGGAACGTTCAGAACGCTCACGCGGCGCACTGTTTGGCACCAGCGGACGTTCTTTCTCGATTGCGCCCAGCGTCAACGCTTGACCGTTGGTAGCCTTGCGCAGCAGAGCAGCAGCCAGCGCACGCGGGCTGCAACCGATGTCGGCAGTCAGACGATCAAGCAACTCACCGTGAGTCGATTCGGCATCGGCGACCAGCGGCGACAGGCTGTTGGTCAATTTCTTGATGCGTGCATCGAGAACGGCTTGAGCGTCCGGCAGACGGACTTCAGCGATCTTCTGACCGGTCATACGCTCGATCACTTGCAGCATGCGACGCTCACGCGGCGTTACCAGCAGCAGTGCGCGACCTTCACGACCGGCACGACCGGTACGGCCGATACGGTGAACGTAGGCTTCTGGATCGTACGGCATGTCCACGTTGAACACGTGGGTGATACGCGGCACGTCAAGACCACGGGCAGCAACGTCGGTTGCCACAACGATGTCCAGACGGCCATCCTTGAGCGAATCGATGACGCGCTCACGTTGGTTCTGGGCGATGTCGCCGTTCAGCGCGGCAGCCTTGTAGCCTTTGGCTTCCAGAGCGCTGGCCAAGTCCAGGGTGGCTTGCTTGGTGCGCACGAACATGATCAGCGCGTCGAAATCTTCAACTTCCAGCAGGCTCAGAACGGCAGAGGTCTTCTGGTCAGCGTGAACCAGCAGGTGAGCCTGTTCGATCGCGGTAACGGTCTGGGTCTTGCTCTGGATCTTGACGTGTTTCGGGTCACGCAGGTGACGCTCGGCGATCGCACGGATCGACTGCGGCAACGTGGCCGAGAACAGAACGGTCTGGCGGGTTTCCGGCATGGCCTTGAAGATGACTTCCAGGTCGTCCATGAAACCGAGCTTGAGCATTTCGTCCGCTTCGTCGAGAACCAGGTGGTTCACGGTTGCCAGGACTTTTTCGTCACGACGCAGGTGGTCACACAGACGACCTGGGGTGGCGACGACGATTTGCGCGCCGTTACGGATTGCTTTCAGCTGTGGGCCCATCGGCGCACCGCCGTAGACAGCCACAACAGTAACGCCCGGCATTTGCTTGGCGTAGGTTTCAAACGCGGTGGCCACTTGCAGGGCCAGTTCGCGAGTCGGCGCGAGGATCAGCGCTTGTGGCTCACGTTTGGTTGGATCGATGCGATGCAGGATCGGCAGAGCGAAGGCAGCGGTTTTACCGGTACCTGTCTGTGCCTGGCCAATCATGTCGTGGCCGGCCAGAATGATCGGGATCGATTGCTGCTGAATCGCCGACGGCTCTTCGTAGCCGGTAGCAATAACGGCTGCAACAATATTAGGGTGAAGTTCAAGAGCGGCGAAGCCGCCAGTTTCCTGGGTCATGGGTCTGCCTCTGAGTGCATCCGCAAAGACCCATGCTCCAAAGCTGCGCGTGCCGTGTAAGACCCTGAAAGTCACCCTGGCTGCTTTGTCGGCGGGGATTTGCGAAAACGTATTGATGAATGGATCGTCAAGGATAGTTCGCAAGCGAACAGGTGTCCGAAGATGGCTTCGGCTACCAATACCGTGACGAGGGCCGGTTAAAGGCCGGCGCGCACTATACCGGAATTGCGCGAAAAAGTGAGGTTTTTTTTCGTACAAAGAAGAGTCCACTGTCCAACTGTCACAGGCTTTGCGCAAAGTCTCGTCAGTGTCTACTTTTCAAGAGCCCGGTATCACTGGCGATGGGGCTTAATCGTTTCACCGGTTCAGTCAGGCAGCCCTCCCCCGACCCAACTCAGCGCGCAGGAATCTCAGACATGACCTCCCCCACCAAAGGCCACGTCAGCCGTGAGCGGCGTGGCGCCATCATGCTCATCGGACTGAACCGTATCGCCAAGCGCAATGCGTTCGACATGGAAATGCTTAATCAACTCAGCCTGGCGTATGGCGAGTTTGAACGTGACGATCAGGCCCGTGTCGCGGTGCTATTCGCTCACGGCGAGCATTTCACCGCAGGCCTGGACCTCGCCGAAGCCGGACCCACCCTGAGCGAAGGCTGGAAAATACCTGAAGGCGGCTACGATCCCTGGGGTTTGAGTGTGGGGCCGCGGGTGAGCAAACCGGTGATCGTCGCCGCCCAAGGCTACTGCCTGACACTGGGGATCGAACTGATGCTCGCCTCGGACATCAACCTCTGCGCCAGTAACGCGCGCTTTTCACACCTGGAAGTTCAACGGGGGATTTTTGCGTTCGGTGGGGCGACCCTGCGTTTGCACCAGATCGCAGGTTGGGGCAATGCCATGCGCTGGCTGCTGACGGGCGATGAGTTCGATGCCCATGAAGCCTGTCGGATGGGTCTGGTACAAGAAGTGATGGCCAGTGAAGACCTTCTGCCCTCAGCCCTGCGTCTGGCCGAACACATCGCCGCCCGCGCGCCGCTGGGGATCAAGGCCACACTGGAGTCGGCGCGTCAGACCGTGCTGGAGGGCGAAGGTGCCGCAGCACGCGCGTTGCCAGCGCTGATCAAACGCGTGATCGGCAGTGCAGACGCCAAAGAAGGCCTGCAAGCGCTGATTGAACACCGCACCGCGCACTTCAAGGGTCACTAGCTGGCTGGGCGCAAGGCCTTGATCAGCGCCGCCAGCGAATAGCCCAGCTGAGGGGCAAGACCTTCGGCGCGCTCGGACAGCGCGTCGAAATCCAGCGTCTGATCCAAATCGGCGGGAACGATAAGAATCACATTGCCTTCTTTAACCGGCAGTTCCCAATAATGCCGATGATAAAGCCCCCGCAACAATGCCGCGCCCAATGGCTTGCCATCGTCAGAAGCCCATTGGTTGATCACCAGCCATCCGCCTGGTGTAAGACGTTCCTGACAACTTTTCAGGAAATTCCAGGCGAGATGCGCGACACCCGGTCCGGTGTCGGTATAAAGGTCGACGAAGATCAGGTCCGCAGACTCAGCACTGTCCAGCAATTCCAGCGCATCACCAATACGAATGTACAGCCGCGGATCATCCGCCAGGCCCAGGTACTCCATGGCCAGGCGCGGTACATCCGGACGCAGCTCGATGGCCTCGACGTCTTCCAGCGGCAGGAACTTCAAGCAGGCTTGCGTCAGGGTCCCAGCGCCCAAGCCCATGAACAAGGCGCTTTCCGGGGCCTCGTGACACAACGCACCGATCAGCATGGCGCGGGTGTAGTCGTATTCCAGCCAGGCCGGATCAGCCGTGAAAGTACAGCTCTGTTCGATGGCGTCACCAAACTCAAGGAAGCGATAATCGTCCACTTCCAGCACGCGAATCATGCCGAAGTCGTCATGCACTTCAGCCAGTACGCGCTCTACGCGCTCCTCAGTCATTGCCGCTCCAAAAAGGGCTTACCCGCCAGCGGGAAAGCGCGGATTGTCGTCTCTGCGGCCATCCCCAGGCAAGCGTGGGCAACGCTGAACGAGCACGATGCCTGCGCGACGGGCTATCTCCACAGATTTGGCACCCGCGCAATCGGGGCTGCTAACATGAGCGCCCGATTGCACTGACCCCGAGTTCACCATGAACCAACCCTGGAGTTCCGACAGCTGGCGGGCCCTGCCTATCCAGCAACAACCTCAGTACCCCGACGCTGCGCATGTACTGCGTGTCGAACAAACCCTGGCGAGCTATCCGCCGCTGGTGTTCGCTGGCGAGGCCCGCGAGCTGCGTCGACAATTTGCCGAGGTGACCGAGGGTCGCGCATTTTTGTTGCAGGGTGGTGATTGCGCAGAAAGCTTCTTCGAATTCTCCGCCGCGAAAATCCGTGACACCTTCAAAGTACTGCTGCAAATGGCGATCGTCATGACCTTTGCTGCCGGTTGCCCGGTGGTGAAAGTCGGGCGCATGGCCGGCCAGTTCGCCAAGCCGCGCTCATCCAACGACGAGACCATAGACGGCGTGACCTTGCCCGCCTATCGCGGCGATATCGTCAATGGCATCGGCTTCGATGAGAAAAACCGCGTGCCAGACCCGGATCGCCTGTTGCAGGCGTATCACCAGTCCACCGCGACCCTGAACTTGCTGCGTGCTTTCGCTCAGGGCGGCTTTGCCGACCTGCATCAGGTGCATCAGTGGAATCTGGATTTCATTGCCAACTCGGCGCTGTCCGAAAAATACAGCCAACTGGCCGGCCGTATCGATGAAACCCTGGCGTTCATGCGTGCTTGCGGCATGGATACCTCACCACAACTGCGCGAAACCAGCTTTTTTACCGCTCACGAAGCACTGCTGCTGAACTACGAAGAAGCCTTCGTGCGCCGCGATAGCCTGACCCACGACTTCTACGATTGTTCGGCGCACATGCTGTGGATCGGTGACCGCACGCGTCAGCTCGACGGTGCGCACGTCGAATTCCTGCGCGGCGTGAAAAACCCGATCGGGGTGAAAGTCGGGCCAAGCATGAATACCGACGATCTGATCCGCTTGATCGATATTCTCAACCCGGACAACGACCCTGGCCGCTTGAACCTGATCGCGCGCATGGGCGCGAACAAGGTTGGTGATCATTTACCGGCATTGATTCGTGCAGTGGAACGCGAAGGCAAAAAAGTGCTATGGAGTTCGGACCCGATGCACGGGAATACGATCAAGGCCAGCAGTGGCTATAAAACCCGCGATTTTGCGCAGATCCTCGGGGAGGTGAGGCAGTTTTTCCAAGTGCATCAGGCTGAAGGAACGTACGCTGGCGGCATCCATATAGAAATGACTGGGCAAAACGTCACCGAATGCATCGGCGGCGCTCGTCCGATTACTGAAGATGGCTTGTCGGACCGCTACCACACCCACTGTGATCCACGCATGAATGCCGATCAGTCATTGGAATTGGCATTTTTGATTGCAGAAACCTTGAAGGACGTGCGGCGGTAAGCCAGTTCAAATCGCTGTAGGAACGAATTCATTCGCGAATCGATTGTTCAGGCGATAACGATATGTCGGCTGTGCCGAAGTCTCGCGAATGAGTTCGCGCCTACAGAAAGTCATGCCCCAACGCGATAAACGCCCCCCTCAATCGCCCCGCGCTGGCCCGCTGGCAATTGATCTGGATCTGCGGCAACCCCAGCCAATCGGCCAGTTGTCGAAGATTGTGCGCCAGGGCCAGTGTGCCGTCCTCGTCCAACCCTGTTTCCTCTTCATGCACGGCATGCACGGCCAACCGCCCCGCTGCACGCTCGGCGCGTAAATCAATCCGTGCAGCGATGTGTTCGTTGTACAGAAACGGCAGCACGTAATAGCCATACACGCGTTTGAGCTGTGGCGTGTAGATCTCCAGGCGATAGCGAAAGTCGAACAGCCGTTCGGTGCGGGCGCGTTCCCAAATCAGTGAATCGAATGGCGACAATAACGCGCTGGCCTCGACCTTGCGCGGGACTTTCAGCCCTGGCAACGCATAGGTAGGCTGCTTCCACCCATCGACACGTACCACCTGAATAGCTCCAGCTTCCAGCAGCTCGGCAAGCCCGGTTTTAGCGGGCAGCGAGTCCTGACGAAAGTAATCGCGAATGTCCTTTTCGGTGCCCACGCCCAACGCCTTGATCGCATGCAACAGCAAGCCACGCTGGGCATCGGCTTCGATCAGCTCGGGATGATTGAGCACCGCAGAAGGCAGCACCCGCTCGGGCAAATCGTACAAACGCTCAAAACCGCGTCGCCCGGAAACCGTCACTTCTCCGGCCGCGAACAACCATTCCAGCGCATGTTTTTCCGCGCTCCAGTCCCACCAGGGACCGGCGCGTTCCTGACGCGTGCTGATACTGCCCGCGCCCAACGCACCCCGCTCACGAACGGTCTGCAGCACCCGCGCGATGGTCGTTTGTTGTTCACGACCGAACTTGGCCATCTGCTGATAAATACCCTCGCCTTGCGCCGCCCGCTGCATGCGCCAACGCATCAACGGATACAGCTCGACCGGCAGCAACGATGCCTCGTGCCCCCAGTATTCGAACAGTTTGCGATGCCGGCCCTGACTCCACGCCGCCTGATCCAGCAGCGTCTGGGAATAATTGCCCAGGCGAGAATAGAGAGGAAGGTAATGCGAGCGCACCAGCGCATTGACCGAATCGATCTGCACAACGCCGAGACGCTCGATCAATTGCACAACATGGCTGGCCTTGATCGTCGCGGGCGGCTGACGCCCGCTGAAACCCTGGGCGGCCAGCGCCACACGACGTGCCTGCTTAAGTGAAAGCGTTTGCTGAGAAGGGCGTTGCACAACCATTCAGGTTCTCCTGATCGATGCGCAAAACTACCTGATCAGCCCTACGCCTGTCAGTGTTTCATCGGATCATCCCAGAACGGACGCTCAACCTCTTGCTGAATGTCGGCACGGCTCAGGCCCATGTCCTTCAGTGCGTCGTCGCTCAAACTGGCCAACGCCATGCGCTCACGATGCAGCTGAAGCCAGCGCAAAAAATGAGCTTTGAATGATGTCAGAGAGCGCTCCAACCACGAATCGCGTGCCAGGGTTTTCAGTACCAGCACATAACCTTTTTGACCTTTCATCTTGTTGCCCTCCAAGTGGGATGGCTAGAGTGTCGCGCCGAGGATAAGATCAATCCAACGAATGTTTGTGATGCACTGCATCTGGGAGTTTGATGTATGGCGACCTATCCAAGTATCGACAGCGAACTGCTGCGCACCTTCGTCGCCATTGCCGACCAAGGCGGATTTACCCGCGCAGGCGAGGTGGTCAACCGCACGCAGTCGGCCGTCAGCATGCAGATGAAACGCCTGGAAGAAGATGTCGTGCAGCGGCCGCTTTTTCAGAAGGATGGACGCACGCTCAACCTGACCGCAGAGGGCCAGGTGCTGCTCGGTTACGCTCGACGCATCCTCAAATTGCACAGCGAAGTGTTCAACACCCTGCGCGAGCCGCACATGGTCGGCACAGTGAAAATCGGCACCCCGGATGATTACGTGATGCGCTTTCTGCCGGGAATTTTGTCGCGCTTCGCCCAGGCGTATCCGCTGGTGCAGGTGGAAGTACACTGCGAATCATCATCACAATTGCTGCAGCGCCAAGACCTGGATTTGAGCATCGTCACGCGCGAGCCGGGCAAGGAGATAGGGCAGACCCTGCGCCATGAGCGTTTTGTTTGGGCCGAGGCCGTGGGGTTTTGCCCGCATGAACAAACACCGCTGCCATTGGCGATGTTTAATTCCGATTGTTTCTGCCGCTTGTGGGCGATTAACGCGCTGGACGCGATGCAGCGTGAGTACCGCGTCGCCTACACCAGCGCGAGTCTCTCAGCGATCATGGCAGTGGTCAGCGCCGGGCTTGCGGTGACTGCGCAGTTGCAGAGCCTGATCACACCGGATCTACGGATTCTCGGCGACCAGGAAAACCTGCCGCAGTTGCCTTCGGCGAGCATCGTCCTGCTACGTAAGCCGAACAATCCATCGCCGATTACCGAATGCCTGGCCGAGCACATCGCCGAGGGATTCAAGTTGTAGCGGGTAAACGGTCACTCAGACCCGAAAGGCCAACATGATCGCGCAGATCACCAGGAACACGCAGAACAACGAACGCAGCAGGCGCTCCGGCAGACTGTGAGCCAGCGCCACGCCCCAGCTGATACTCGCCAGACCGCCAATCGCCAATGGGATTCCCATGGCCCAGTCGACATGGCCGTGCAACGCGTAGGTGGTCATGGTGATCGCGGTACTTGGCGCCGCCAGCGCGAGCGCCAGGCCTTGAGCGGCAACCTGGGATGCACCGAAAATGCCGGTCAGAATGGGGGTTGCAACGACCCCGCCACCCACACCGAACAACCCCGCCGTGACACCGGAACCAAGGCCCAGTACCCACAGCCATTTGCCGTGGCGCAACTCAGGACCGAAATTACCTTTGCGCCAGTACATCTGGATCAAATTGAACAGCGTCAACACCACCAGAAACCCGACAAAGCCGATACGCATGCTGTGTGCATCGACACGTACCGCCCACAAAGACGTAAGCCAGGACATCGCAAAACTGGGCACGATCAGCAGCATCGCATTGCGAACGCAAATCCGGTTGCGCTGGTTATAGCGCCACAGCGCCAACAATACGTTGGGCAATACCATCAACAATGCAGTGCCTTGCGCCTGTTGTTGATCGAGTCCGAATAGCACTCCTAATGCAGGAATGGCGACCAAACCACCGCCGATCCCGAACAAGCCCCCCAAAGTGCCCATCGCAGCCCCAAGCAACAGGTACATCACCAGCTCAATCACGCCCCGCTCCTCTTTCAGATGCTGCGCGCATGCTACGCAGTCGATACGTAAATGGAAATCGGCGGATAACTGTCAACAACCACGAAGTGTGAGATGTCCATTCACGAAATGTGACTATTCGATGCAGACCATTAGATAAGAGCCAATGACCGATTGTAGAATTTACCTTGCGCATTAAAGGTAGCCGCACTAATCATGATCACCATTCCATCTGAGGACCCTCCAATGAACGCCGACGATAGCTCTACAGCATCGGCTGCTGGCAATTGCGACGCGTTGCTGCTCGATAACCAACTGTGCTTTGCGCTTTATTCCACGTCATTGATGATGACCAAAGTCTACAAGCCGCTGCTTCAGGAGCTTGGTCTGACGTATCCCCAGTACCTGGCAATGATGGTTCTGTGGGAGCGCGACGGGATTACCGTCGGCGACATCAGCGTGCGTTTGCTGACAGATCCTGGCTCGCTCACGCCGTTGCTCAAGCGACTCGAGGCCGACGGTCTGATCAACCGCACTCGTAGCAAAGAAGACGAGCGCGTCGTGCAGTTGTACCTGACCCAACAAGGCAAAGCACTGCAGGACAAAGCCCTGACCATCCCTGCGTGCATCCTTGCCGCCAGCGGGATCAGCGTGCAGCAGCTGCGCGACATGCAACAAGACCTGATCCACCTGCGCGGCAATCTGCACGATAGCCTCTGAGTCATCCTTGCCTTGGGACCCGCGGACTGAGCGGGTCCGTCAATGTCTCTCCCCTCACGCTTTCGTGAGCAAGCTTGCCGCCAACACGATCCGTTTCTGATACGTAAAACTGCGGCACAACCTTTCTATTCCAAGGCCTCCAGCCTCGTACACACTCGCGCCCGAAATAAAAGACGCATCGATTTCAAAAAAACTGAAAATTTATATTGCGCACTAAATAATTGAGCGCTACATTTATCTCAACTAGTTAGCACGCAAGTATTTAGCGCAGATAGATCAAGCCAACTCCTGAATCAACGAATGAGGAACACACCATGCAAACGCTCTATACCGCTGTCGCAACTGCTACCGGTGGCCGTGATGGTCGTGCTGTTTCCAGCGACAACGTCCTGGACGTCAAATTGAGCACCCCGAAAGAACTGGGTGGCGCTGGCGGCGATGGCACCAACCCTGAGCAACTGTTCGCATCGGGCTACTCGGCCTGTTTCATCGGCGCATTGAAATTCGTTGCCAGCCAAAGCAAACGCAGCATCCCTGCCGACGCATCGATCACGGCCCATGTCGGTATCGGCCAGATTCCTGGCGGTTTCGGTCTGGACATCGATCTGAACATCAACCTGCCAGGTTTGGAGCAAGCCGATGCACAAGCCTTGGTCGATGCTGCCCATCAGGTTTGCCCTTACTCCAATGCCACTCGCGGCAACGTCGACGTTCGTTTGCACGTCACCGTCTAATCCATCGTCCTGACTCGGCCCTCAAGGAAAAGAACATGAACACTTTTGGCAAGATTCTGACTGGCTCCCTCCTCGCGCTGTCCATCGGCAGTGCTTTCGCGGCGGGTGACTCAGACGTCGAACACAACACCCAGGCGTTTCTCGACGCGCTGAACTCAGGCACCGGCAAGCCAATCGAGCAGTTGTCGCCCAAAGATGCCCGTGCAGTGCTGACGGGCGCTCAATCCGGGGTCAAGTTGACGCTGCCCAAGGCTGATGTGAGCCAGAAAACCATCACCGCCGACGGCCAGCAGATCAGCCTGACCATCGTGCGGCCAGCGGGCGTCAAAGCAGTTCTGCCGGTTTTCATGTTCTTCCACGGCGGCGGCTGGGTACTGGGTGACTTCCCGACTCACGAGCGTCTGGTGCGCGACCTGGTAGAGGGTTCTGGCGCGGTGGCGGTATTCGTCAACTACACGCCTTCACCTGAAGCGCATTACCCGACCGCGATCAATCAGGCTTACGCGGCGACGAAATGGGTGGCCGAGCATGGCAAGGAAATCAACGTCGATGGCAAGCGCCTGGCGGTAGCAGGCAACAGCGTGGGCGGCAACATGGCGGCGGTGGTCAGCCTGATGGCAAAAGACAAGGGCACACCTGCGATCAAGTACCAGGTGCTGTTGTGGCCGGTGACCGATGCCAACTTCGATACGGGTTCGTACAACCAGTTTGCCGAGGGCCATTTCCTGACCCGCAACATGATGAAGTGGTTCTGGGACAACTACACAACCGATCCGAAACAACGCGCCGAGATCTACGCGTCGCCCCTGCGAGCCACGACCGATCAGTTGAAAGGCCTGCCACCAGCACTGGTGCAGACTGCTGGCTCCGATGTGCTGCGTGACGAAGGTGAAGCTTACGCTCGCAAGCTGGATCAGGCTGGCGTACCGGTCACTGCGGTTCGCTACAACGGCATGATCCATGACTACGGTCTGTTGAACGTCGTCAGCCAAGTGCCGGAAGTGCGCTCGGCGATGCTGCAGGCTTCGCAAGAGCTGAAGGTGCATTTGAAGTAATGCTGTAGTCAGTATTACGTCAAACAGGCCGGACAGGCTTATTACCTGTTCCGGTTTTTTTACGCCTTGTGCAAAAGGCTAGCCCAGCCCTACAGCTTGATCCAGGTCGACTTCAGCTCTGTGTACTTATCAAAGGCGTGGAGCGACTTGTCCCGACCGTTGTCCGATTGTTTAAAACCACCGAACGGCGCGGTTATGTCACCACCATCTTATTGGTTGATCCACACACTGCCGGCCCGCAAGACTTTGGCCGTAAGGTGCGCCTTAGAAAGGTCTGCGCTCCACACTGCCGCCGCCAGCCCGTAGACCGTGTCGCGGGCATTGTCCACCGCGCGGTTGGCATCGACACTGTCGCAACTGGCGACCTTGGCCAGCAGCCGGCCATCGATCGGGCTCAAGCACTCCAAGGTTTCGCCGGATACGGCGGCGGTGTACTCACCGTTGATGAAAGCACGACCTTCAACTTTCAAGACTTTGGCACGCTGTTCCCAGTAAGCATGCGTCAGGGTGTTCATGAGGTTTCTCCTGTTGTTTTTATTCGGCGATCCCGCGCGCCAGACAGACGAGCGGGGATGTTCAGCCAGTGGAGTTAGAGAGAGATCCCGCCGTCGGCAATCACCGTCTGCCCGGTGGTCATACGCGCAGCAAAGCCCAGGTAGATGATCATTTCCGCGATGTCGGCGGTGGTTGCCCAGCGTTTGAGCGGCGTTGCACTTTCAGAGGTCTTTTTGTGATCCTCGGTCCATTCGATTGCCCAACTGCTGATCACCGCACCGGGTGCTACAGCGTTGACTCGCACTTCTGGGGCCAATGCCTTGGCGAGGTTCTTGGTGAGATTGATCACAGCCGCTTTCGAGGCGCTGTAACTGATGCTGCTGCTGACTGAACTGAAGCCTGCGATGGAGGCCGTGTTGACGATCGCCCCGCCGCTTTCCTTGAGGGCGGCAGCGGCCACCCTTGAGCAGCGAAACACACTCATCAGATTGGTATTGAGGATCAATGCCCACAACTCTTCGGTGACGTCGTCCAACTGGTCAATCGGGATTGGCTTGCTTACCCCTGGAGTGCCAGCGTTATTCACCAGCAGGTCTAGACGCCCCAACCCAGCGACGGCCTTGAGCACCATGGCCTGTGCGGCCTCAGGATTCCCCAGGTCGCCGGGCGCTGCGATGGCTTTGCCGCCAGTCGCGATGATAGAAGCGACGGCGTCGGGCCCCCGAGCGTCGTCCGGCAGATAATTAATTGCCACGGTGGCGCCAAAACCCGCCAGCATCCGCGCGGTTTCCAAGCCAATACCGGAGGCAGCGCCCGTGATCAGCGCAGTCTTACCCTTCAAATCAAATAAAAGCATGATGTTTCCCCGTGATAGAAGTGCTCAGAAGTCGACGCCCGTGACGCCCAGTGCTGGCGGCTCGGTCTCACTGATGTAGGTGTGGTACACCTCGGCGAAACGGCCGGACGCTACCTGATTCCAGACAAACAGCTTGACCCACCCGAGCATTTCCTGGTCGTCACGCCGCACGGCGATGGACACCAGGTCCGGCGGGAACGGCGCTTCGCCAGCCATTGCAAAGTTAGGGAATTGCCCGCTTTTCAGGAGCGTGCTGGCAACTGCGGTGGCCTGCAGCACTGCGTCGACCTTGCCTTGCTGCAAAGCCAGAAATGCCTCGGTGTCGTTGCCGTAGCCGATGTAGGAGGTTTTGGGGTCACTCCAGTTGCCGATGTCTTTCTTCAGCATCTGCTCGGTGGAGGTGCCAGTCACACCGCCCAGGGTATGCCCCTTGAGATCGCTGTACTGCTTGATGCCAGTGTCCTTACGGGTAATCACTGCCGTGGTGTAGTTCATGTAGGGCTGGCTGAAGCCGACGGTCAATCCACGGCTGACGGTGCTGGTCGTCGACGCGATCAGCACGTCGATTCGGTTGGAAACCAGTGCCGGGATGCGGTCGGACGATGGCGTCTCGACGATCTCGGCAGTAGCACCGAGCACCTTGGCCATGTCCAGGCAATAAGCCACATCAAAGCCATCGGGTTTGTTGTCAGGAGTACGAAAACCGGAAGGTGGTGAGTCAAGCATCACCCCACAACGCAGTTTCTTCGACTGCACAATCTTGTCCAGGACAGAAGCAGCCTGGGCTTGTGGGATGGCCATCAGACCACTGAAGGAGGCCAGTAACGCGCATAGAGTCAGGGTTTGCAGTTTCATGAGTAAAACCTCGCTGTTATCAATAGTTGACGCCATGAACGCTCAAGGACGGAGCATCCCCTGGAGCGAAATACCGGTTGTAGATTTCCTTGTAGCGACCCGAAGCCACTTGGTTCCAGACAAATAACCTGGTCCAGTTGAGGAACTCGAAATCTCCGCGCTTGACGGCGATCGACAGCAGGTCCGGCGGCATGGGTGCGTCACCGGCCATTTCCAGATGGGGGAACTGACCGCTCTTGATCAGCAATGTCGACACCGGCACCGACAGCAAAATGGCATCGACCTTGCCCTGCTCCAGCGCCATGTATGAGTTGTTATCATTGCCATACCCGGTGTATGGCGTGTTTGGCGCATTCCACTTGTCGATGGCGGCCTTGAGGAACTGCTCGGTGGTAGTGCCCGTCACACCACCTAATGGGTGCCCCTTGAGATCAGCCCAACTCTTGATATCCGAGCCCTTGCGGGTCAGCACGGCGATGGGCACGCTCAGGTAAGGCTGGCTAAAGGCAACGCTCAAGCCGCGTGCCGAGGAGTTGGTGGTGGAGGCGATCAGCACGTCGATGCGGTTCGACACTAGCGCCGGGATCCGGTCGGGGGATGGCGTTTCAACGATTACCGGCTTGGCCCCCAACGCCTTGGCCATGTCATTGCAGTAGGCCACGTCATAGCCATCAGCTTGGTTGTCGGCGGTACGAAAGCCCGACGGAGGGGAGTCGAGCATGATCCCACAGCGCAACACCTTAGATTGCACGACAGTGTCGAGCGTGGAGGCAGCAAAGGTTGCGCCCGGCATACTCGCAGTGATCAGCAATACGCTTCCCAACGATACCCACAGTGCACGTTTCGGCATTTTCTTCACTCTCGTTATAAGACGCTGGTCAAATTTTAATGGTGTTCGCGGCGCAGGAATTTCTGCGTGTGTTCGCTGGTCGGCTGTCCCAGCACCTGAGCCACGGTGCCTATCTCGGCGACGGTGCCAGCGTGCAGAAACGCCACGCGATCGCTGGAATTACGCGCAAAGGCAATGTCATGGGTAACCACCACCATGGTCATGCCCTCCTGCCGCAACATGCGCATGGTGTCCAGAACCTCGCCCACCAGTTCTGGGTCCAGCGCGGAGGTGACCTCATCGAACAACATGTAAGTGGGCTGCATGGCCAGCGCTCGGGCGATGGCCAGGCGCTGCTGCTGACCGCCAGACAGACGCGAGGGCAGCAACTGGGCCTTGCCGCCCAAACCGACATGTTCCAGATGGCGCACAGCCAGCTCCCGAGCTTCGCGTCGACTTTTGCCGCCCACCAGGCGCGGGGCCAGGGCAACGTTCTCCAACGCAGTCAGGTGCGGAAACGCGTTGAACTGCTGGAATACGATGCCGAGCTTTTGTCGTAGCTTGTTGAGGTCAGTCTTGCGGTCGTGAACGTCGATTCCGTCAACCTTGATATGGCCACCCTGAATCGGCTCCAACGCGTTGATGCATTGCAACAGGGTCGATTTGCCTGACCCGCTTGCACCCAGCAGGCACAACAACTCACCTTTGTTTACGTCAAGGTCTATGCCCTTCAGAATCTCGATATTGCCGAACTGTTTGCGAACCGAACGTATCTCGATCACAGCGCCATCCTCCTTTCCAGCCGCGCGCTGTAGCGCGATACCGGGTAACAGATCACAAAGTAGAAAAGCCCGACGCCGAGCAACAGCAACAGAGCTTCGTTGGTACGAGTGATGAGAATCTGCGACGACTTCATGTATTCCACGTAGCCGACCACACTGACCAATGCACTGTCCTTGGCCAGCCCCAGCAACAGGCCGACCCAGGCGGAAAAACTGGTGCGTACCGCCAGTGGCGCGCTGATATACACGAACTCTTGAACGCCATTCAGTCCCAGCGAACGCGCCGAACGACGGAAGGTCTGTGGTACAGATGCAAGTCCTGCGCGTACCACCTCGGCAGTCACCACCGCCATGGACGAGCTGAGTACCATCACGCACAGCCAGAAAGTGTCGAAGCCGACACCGGCCAATGACAGAAAACTGTTGGCCAGCACCAACTGGATAATCAGCGGCACGCTGCGCACCACATCGATATATGGCGCGGTAATCACACGAAGCACGCCGGAGCTAAAGCGCATCCAGCCCAAAGCAATGCCCAGCAGAGTGCCGAATAAACCGGAGACGGCGGTCACCCACAGGGTGTGCCCTGCGCCTTGCAACAGAAACAGCGCGTCGCGCCAATGCAGGCCGGGGTCGGCCAATACGAATTGCATGGTCAGACCCTCAGCCAGCGCCGGAACACAACCCGCGCACCCAGCTCTATGAACTTGGCCAGCAGGTAGTAGATCAAGGCGGTAATGAAGAAGAATTCGAAGCTGCGAAAGGTCACCGACTGCGCAGCCTGAGCCGCACCCGACAGTTCTTGAAGGCCCACCAGCATCCCTAGAGAGGTATTGAGCAGCGCCCACACCGCCTGTGTGACGTAGCCAAAGAAGACAATGCGCAACAGCTGCGGGAAAATCACATGCAAGTAGCTTTGCAGTGAACTCAGGCCCAACGAGCGAGCGGCAGCCAACTGTTGGCGGTGGATTGCCACCAACCCGCCTCGGAAGATTTCTGCGAGGTAACCTGCGTTATTGAATGACAGTGCAGTGAGCACTGCCGCGTAGCTGCTGATTTGAATGCCAATGGAGCCGAGCCCGAAGTACATCATGTAGATCTGGAACAGAACCGGCGTATTGCGCGCCAACTCCACCCAGGCACTGGCCAGGCGCAACGGCGCGCCCTTGCCCTTCTGACGCAGTAGCGCCAGCCCCAGGCCAATGACCGTTCCGATCAGCATCGAAAGCACGGCGATTTGCAACGTCAGCCAGGCGCCTGCCAGCAATTGCGGCAGGGCATCCCACACCAACGACCAATAAAAGACGTACCCGAACATGCGTCGCCACCTTATATGAAGTATCACGGCAGCAGACTGCTTGAAGGCTTTACTCGACTCGCGCTGTGCCGCGCTTTAGTCGTGGGGTCCTGTCAAAACTACCGGCATCAACGCGAACACGCAGTTGTCGCGACGATGTCGGCACAGGTGGAACAATTACCGCTTGCCGATATTCTCGATCGGCCCCAGCTCACGTTCGATCAATGGCACCACTTCAGTAGCGAAGCGCTCCAGAGAGCGTTTAGCCCGATTCAGCGGCATGCAGCCGAATTGAAAGTTGCAGGCGTAGTGCACAGGGTCCAGGCGCTGGATGTTCTCGATCATCCGTGCGGCCACCTCCTCGGCGCTACCGACCACCGTATTGGCGGTGTACTGCTCAATGCTATGTTCTCCGTCGACCGCCTGATCGCGGATGAAGCTGCCGTCCATGGGTAGTACGTTGTATCGCAAGTGGTGTGCCAAGCGACCTACATAACGGGCGCGCTCGCCCGCCTCCAGTGCCTCGCTACGGCTGTCAGTGACGTGCACGTATTGCATGATCGACAGCGGCTTGCTGGCTGGTGCGCAACCCACGGACTCCCAGTTGGTATTGAGCCCATCGACCATCTTGTATAGCACCGGCGAACCCAGGGTGCTGGCAGCGAGGAACGGGATTGCATTCGTATTCTTGAAGCGCTCCAACAGCGCCGGCTGGGTCGAGGTGAAGTACACCGGTGGCAGCGGTTTTTGCTGCGGGCCGACAGCAAAGGTAGTGTGCGGTACCTGAATATGCTTGCCGTGGAACTCCACCTCGCCGCGAGTCAGGGCCTGTTCAATGACCTCCCAGTACTCAAGGAAGATATCGACCTTATCCTCGATGTCCACGCCAAAACGCTCAAACTCGAACAACTGATAACCTGTCCCCAGACCGATGACCGCGCGCCCTTGGGACTGCACATCGAGCAAGGCGATTTCCTGGGCCAGACGAAGCGGGTTATATAGCGGCAATACCAATACGCCAGCCCCTAGTTTGATTTTCGACGTCCAACCCGCCGCGTAGCTTGCCATCATCAAGGGCGAAGGCGACGAGGAGTAATTGCAGAAGTGATGCTCGGCGAACCATGCGATATCAAAGCCAGCCTGTTCGGCCGCCTGCACCATCTGCCGGGTGTCTGCCATCACTCCGGCAGCGCCCTCGGGGTGATCGCGCAGGGTCATCAAACTGAAAATCCCAAACTTCATCTCATCGTTCCTCAATCAGGTTCACGCCGCGAGGCGCATTAATTCATAACAAACAGGGGTTCAAAGGCAGGTGTCCAATGGCGCCGTGCCCACGTAAAGACCGTTCTGGTAAATCAGCGGGGTGACCTGCTCGGTGAAGCGCACTTCCTTCACACGGCCGATCAGCACCATGTGGGTCCCATAGGCAACTGCCTTTTCGACCTGACAAAAGAGATTGGCCTGGGCGTCTTCCAGATAAGGCACACCCTGCTCGCCCAACGCCCACACGCCCTCGCTGAAACGCTCGGCGCCCTTGAGGCGCCCCCCGAAGTTGCTCGAAATCGCCACGTGTTCACTGCGCAGCAGGTTCACGTAGAAATGCTGCGAGGCATTCAAAGCTGGCATTACCGAAGAGCTGGCGTTGATACACGTGATGATCGATGCCGGTTCCGCGCACAGCGACGTCACAGCGGTAGCGGTCAGCCCATGCCACTGGCCCTCATGAGCACAGGTGATCACGCTGACACTTGCCGCAAGGCGTCGCATCGACTGTTTGAAACGCTCTTGCAAAAGCGCTTGGGATTCGCTGGAAATCATGGAAATTTCTGCCTGTCGCTGCCCGAACACATTTTTAAAATTGCAGATTGTCAACAATCCGTCAAGCACGATACCGCTATTATTTTTACCCACGTCGGCGCTGGAGCACTCCAGCATGAGCCCGTGATAAGCTCCGCTGCTACACGTACAAGGCGGGTGGAAAGCAAAATGGTTGCAAAGAAAAACGCGGCGGGCGCCGTGCTCGCGCCCATGTCTAATCTGGAAAGCGCCCAGCACGCGGCCGATCAGATCCGTGCTGCGATCATCCAAGGGCAGTTTCGCCCCGGTGAACGTCTGATCGAAAAACAACTGACCGAACAACTGAACCTGTCACGCCATCCGGTGCGCGAAGCGTTGCGGCGTCTGAGCCGTGAAGGCTTGGTGGAAATGCGCATAAACCGAGGGGCGATCGTCGCCGAGCTCAATCCCGATGCCATTCTGGAGGTCTATTCGATCCGGGCGGCTTTGGGCAAACTGGCACTCAAGACGTTGATCACCACGCCTGAAAGGTTGACTCCCGCTGTGCTCAAGAGTCTTGAAGCGCTGGCCAAAAATGCCCTGAAACTGGCGCGACAGGACAACCAGGCCAATACCATCGCCAATGACATGCAGTTCCAGAGCAGCATCGTCCAAGCCAGTGGATTGGAGCGCTGTACACGTTATTTCGATGAGCTGACCGCCGAGGTACATCGCTTCAACAACCTTTCGCGTATCGCCTACACCGACAGAGAAGGAGACGCCATCAACTATGTGTTGGCGTTGTACGAGGCCATCAAGGCCCGCGACTTGCAACAGGCCCAGAGCATCTGGCAGCTCAAGTTCAGCCGTGCGGCGGAGCGGTTCATTGCCCACACCGATCCAATGGCTGGCGATGGACAAGCGCTGGAGATTCTCGGTTGAACCGGCAGTAGCCTCTAAAAAAATTAAATTTTTTCTGCACTGTTTCAGTTCAAGTCCTCGACCGGGACGCGTTCGGCGCCCCGCTGACGAGCGCGATTTCGCCACCCAGGACGGTACGCCTCGAACATCGCGCACCGCTCCTGGAGCCACTGACGCTCTCCACCCCGACACAAAAAACCCATAAAAAACAGAACAGTAACCCGTTTGAAACGGCAACAACCTGCCGTTTTCGACAACTTTTTAATCCTGATCGACTGAACACTGCCCACCATCAACAACTTCAACGCTTCTCAAAAATGGCCCGTCGCTACCTTATTGACATCGAATAGATTGTTGATAATCATCAAAAACGCCCGCTGTTTCGATTCCCGGAATAGCCTGTCTGGATACGTCTGGAGTCGAGCATGCTAAAAAAATTTGCGATAGCAATGTTGGGTCTGCTGCTGGTAGCAGGTGCGGAACAAAGTGCTCAGGCCCGTCCCCTCGACGAGATACTCAAGAGCGGCACCTTGCGCGTCGGGGTCTTGCCCAACTCACCGCCGCAGTCGGCGTTGGGTGCCAACAACGAACTGGAAGGCTTCGACATCGACGTCGCAAAAAAGCTAGCAGATACCCTGGGTGTGAAACCCGAATTTGTCATGACCGAAATTGCCCAGCGCGTGCCCTTCCTGGTCACTGATCGCATCGACGTCTGCCTCGGCGGCCTGACCCGAACGGTCGATCGTGCCAAGCTGATTAGCTACACCATGCCGCTGCACACCGAATCGATGGGCGTATTGACCACCGATAAAGTGAAGATTGGTAACTGGAAAGAACTCAACGACTCCAAGTACACCCTGGTGCTGATCAGAGGCGTGTGGACCGCAGACTTCCTCAAGCAAAACCTTCCCAATGCCAAAGTGCTGTTCGTCGACACCATGGCAGACACCATTCGCTCTATTGCTCAAGGCCGCGCCGATGCACTGGTGGAAAACATTGAGTTCTACGTGCCATTCACCAAGAACTACCCAGACGTACATTGGCAGACCATGCCCGAAGCACTTAACACAGCATATGACGGTATCGGCCTTGCACAGAACAACACCGCATTGCGCGATGTGCTGAATGTAGCGCTGTACAACCTGCATACCAGCGGCTTCGTCAACCAGACCTGGGAAACCTGGTTCAAGGCGCCAATGCTGGTCAAGATCGTGCCCTCGCCCTACTTCTGACACGGCACGTCAACGGGAGGCTCCTCATGCACTACAGCTTTCAGTTCGGTGAGATCCTCAAGCAGTGGCCCGACTTGCTGGCAGGCGCGGGCGTCACCCTGTTGGTCGGCTTCCTGGCGTTTTGGATCGGCATGCTGATCGGACTGGCCGGTGCATTGGCGCAACAGCAAGCCAGCACATGGGTACGCAAGTTGGTACGCGGTTACGTGGTGTTCTTCACCAATACACCGTCGCTGATCCAGATCTTCGTGCTGTTTTATGGCCTGCCAGATATTGGGATCGTGCTGTCGCCGATGGCGGCGGTACTGATCGGCTTGTCGCTAAATGCTGGCGCCTACCTCACCGACATCATCCGCGGTGGGCTGGTTTCAGTGAAAAAGGCGGAGCTGGAAGCCGCCGCCACCTTGAACATGAATGGCTGGCAGAGCTTTCGCTACGTCACCCTGCCCCATCTCGCGGCGACGCTGTACCCGATGCTCTCAAACTTTTTTATCTGGATACTGTTGGGCAGCTCGATTGGCGGTCTGTTTGGGGTCAACGAGTTAGCAGGTAAGGCCATCGATATCAGCTCTACGACAATGCGCAGCATTGAGGCGTTCTCCGTGACGGCAGGCATCTATGTGCTGCTGACCTTTATCGCCAGCTTGTTCCTGTATGCGGTCGGCTACTTCTGTTTCCGAGTTCGCGCGAGGTTTATCTGATGCTGACTCTTTCCCAGCAATTGCACCAACTGTTCAGCGGTTTCACCTTAATGTTCCTTTTGCAGGCTGCCTGGAGCACCTTGGCACTGGCCGGCATAGGCTGCGCGATGGGACTGATGATGGGCTTTATGATCGCCTGTATCCGCCGTACACAAAGTCTTTACCTCTTGCCCGTACGCGCGGTGCTGATTCTGTTTGTCGAACTCATGCGGCGTATTCCTTTTCTGGTCACGTTGTTCCTGACGTTGTTCGTGCTGCAAGCCATGGGCACTAGCCTGTCATTCTTCATAATCGGTCTGATTGCCGTGTGCCTGATTTCCACGGCGTACCTGGCAGAGATCTTCCGCGCAGGGTTCGACTCGGTGCCCCACGCGCAAATCGAGGCAGCACAGACCCTCAACTTCAGCGCTACCCAATTGATCTTCCTGGTGATGCTCCCCCAAGCGTGGAAGGTGGTGTTGCCGCCAGCATTCAGTTTCATGGTGTCGTTCATCAAGGACACCGCGCTGGCCTCGCAACTGGGCGTGGTGGAGCTGACCTTCGCTGGCAAGATTCTGATCACCCGGGGCTATTCCTCGTTTCTTATCTATGGCTTGGTACTGGTGATTTATTTCGCCATCTCCTACCCGCTCAGCCGCCTGGGGGCACGTTTGGAGCGGCGCGTCAGTCAAGCCATAAACCCCGACATGCCAGCTGCTGAAAGCGCGTTGCTGTCACCCACGCACGCTCAACCCCTTCTGAATCGGAGATGAATGCGATGGCGCATCTGCACATTAACAACCTGTCCTGCTCCTACGGCCAACTGAGGGTGCTGGACGGCGTCAACCTGACCTTGGAGAAAGGCCAGGTCGTCAGCCTTATCGGCGGCTCTGGCTCAGGTAAAAGCACACTGCTACGGGTGATCATGGGCCTCACAAAACCTGATCAGGGCAGCATCGACATCGAGTCAGACGCGATCGACTACAACTCCCCTGGCAGCGTTCGCAGCGCACGCGAAAAAATTGCCATCGTCTTCCAGCAGTACAACCTGTTCCACAACATGAGCGTGCTGCAGAACGTCATGGTCACCCCGGTCAAGGTCCAAAAGCGCCACCCCAGCAGGGTCCGCGAAGAAGCGTTGGCGCTGTTGGCCAAGGTAGGCCTGCAAAGTAAATCCGAGGTATACCCGGCGCAGTTGTCCGGCGGCCAGCAGCAACGAGTGGCGATCAGCCGCGCGTTGGCCCTAAACCCACACATCCTGCTGCTCGACGAAGTGACTTCAGCGCTGGACCCAGAGCTGGTAGGCGAAGTGCTGGACACCATTCGTATCCTCGCCAACGAAGGTATGACCATGCTCATCGTCTCCCACGAAATGCGTTTTGTGCGCGAGGTTTCCGACCAGGTGGCGATGATGGATAAAGGCCGCATCATCGAGATGGGACCTCCCGACCAACTGTTTGACGCCCCGCAAAACCCTCGTACCCAGGCCTTCATGAAAAAGATCGCCTGGCACTGACAACTCCCCGTACTTACTCAGGACAACGACTTTTCATGGCTCAGATCAGCAAACTCAAATCCGGCAGCATTCTCGAAGAGAAGGAAAGCTTTTCGCGTGCCGTCGTCGTCGATAACTGGATATTCATGTCACTCACTTCCGGGCGCGATTATAAAAGCCGGGTGATGCCGGACACCGCCGTCGGCCAAGCCGAGAATGCCCTGCGCAACGTCGAAGGCGCATTGCAGGCGATCGGCTCGCAATTGAGCGATGTGGTGCGCTCGCGGATATTCATTCCCAACCAGGCAGATGTGCCTGCGGTCATGGCATTCATCGGCGAACGCTTTCGCGGGATTGACCATGCGCACTGTGTGACTTGCTCGCCGCTGGGCGGCCCTGAGTACCTATTCGAAATTGAAGTTACGGCCTACAAAGGCGCCGGAAGTGGACCACAGCAGCGGTTGACCATTAGCTTGTAGTCACTGCGGTGAGCCTGCGATTGCTAAGCCATCGTTTCCAGGTAGCAATGGACCACCCAGCACCCATAAAAAAGCCCGGCTGCAAAGCCGGGCTTTTTTGCGTTTGAGCGCTACAACATCGTGCTTATTTAGCACGACCTTTGTAGGAACCGCCTTCACGGGTGTCGATTTCGATCATGTCACCGATTTCGATGAAGTCAGCAACGCTCAGCTCAGTGCCGTTTTTCAGCTTGGCTGGCTTCATGACTTTGCCCGACGTGTCGCCGCGAGCGGAGCCTTCGGTGTAGTCAACCTGACGCACGATAGTGGTCGGCAGCTCGACGGAAACCAGACGTTCTTCGAAGAAGATCGCTTCACAAACGTCGGTCATGCCTTCTTCAACGAACGGCAGAACGGCTTCAATATCTTCAGCGTTCAGCTCGTACATGGTGTAGTCGGTGGTGTCCATGAACGTGTAGGTATCGCCGCTGATGAAGGACAGGGTCGCTTCTTTACGGTCGAGGATTACGTCGTCCAGCTTGTCGTCGGCGCTGTAGACGATTTCAGTCTTATAGCCGGTCAGCAGGTTCTTCAGCTTGGTTTTCATGATCGCGCTGTTACGACCCGACTTGGTGAATTCAGCTTTCTGAACCAGCCAAGGATCGTTCTCAAGCTTGATCACGGTACCGGGTTTGAGTTCTTTACCAGTTTTCATTACGTATATCCGAATTTGGATGGAAGTACTTTCTAAGCCCTGTACGAAAAGCCACTTTTCGTACAGGGCTTAATACAAGGCCGCGTATCATAGCGAATTTCGATAAAACCTTACTAGCGCAGTCGTCAGATCGTCCTGCAAAGCCTGTTCCAGACACCAGCGCTCAGCGTGTGCGGTGATCTCTGGCCAGTGTTTGGTCAGCGCATTCCAGCTTTGGCTCATATCCTGGCCTGCATTCCAGCGGTGCCATACCGCCGTCAACGCCTGACCCGCGCCATCGGACAACCCCACTTGGTACAACTCCAGAAACGCGTCGAGCTTGGCCCAATGAGCGTCATCGTCCTGTTCATAGATATGCCAGATCAGCGGCCTGCCCGCCCATTGCGCCCGAATGAACGAGTCTTCTCCGCGCACCACGTTGAAATCGCAGCACCACAACAGTTGGTCGTAATCCTCCTGGCGGACGAACGGCAGGACCTGAATGGTCAGCGCATCGCGTTGGTTCACGTCGCCTGCCTTAAGCTGATCAACGCCAAGCCAACGCTGGACATCCCCAATGACCCGACCTTCCGGCACCAACAAATGGGTGTGCCGGTCATCAAGCGCCAGACAATCAAGCCAACTGCCTAAGCCTGCGTGCTCATAGGCGAACAGCGAAATCAATCGTGCGTCGGCAGTTGGAACGATGCCCATGTCCCGAAGAAACGATCGCTGCGCGTCGTTATCGGACTGAAACGCCTTGCGTCGATCAATCAGCCCAGCCTCGCGTAGCAACCCGCCGGTCTTGTTCGTAAAGCCTGGAAAGAAAAAGTACTTGCGCAGGCCTGAAGACTGGATCGAAGGCAGGCCATGGCAACCTGGCACCCAGTCTTCTGCGCTCAAGTACTCCAGATTGAACCACAACGGCCTTTTTTCGCAGGCGTGCATCGCCTCGATGTACACGGCCGGCAGGCGACAGGCAAAGGCTTCGACGACCACGTCAGCAGGTTGCGTCGGCTGCCAGTCTTTGGCCCAATGACACACACGCACGCCATCGCACATTTGCTGTTGTGCCAACGGATCGGCGCCGGGCCGCAAACGGGCGAAAGCAGGCAAATCGTCGACCCACAGGCGCACGTCGAAGTCATGCTCTGCCACCAACTGACGCGCCAAACGAAAGGTCACGCCGACGTCGCCGAAGTTATCCACAACCGTGCAGAAAATATCCCAAGAGGCTTTCATCCCGGCTCCTTGTGGATGTCGAAAAGTGCGAATTGTCCTTCATAACGGCGCACGATCACCAGCCCCGGACGTGCGACAATCGCCGGCATTCACATGCCCATGTCAACCACGTGCCAAGTCCGGAGTCTGTCATGCCCACCTCGATACGCCGTCGCGAATTGTCGGTCACGATTAAGCCATTGAAATTATTGCTCTGTATTGCGCTGGGTATCTGGCTGGGGTTTATCGCTATCGTCCTTACTGGGCTGCTGATTTTCAAGCTGCTGCCAGCCGAACAGGCGCAAGCGCTGACTAACGCAGCAACGCAACTGGCGGCACCTCCCGCACCCAAAGCACAGCCGCAAAGTGACAATCCGATGTTCGATCAGTACAGGCAGATATTGCACGACAGCGAGCAGCGTCAGGCGCAGGAAGCAGAACAGGCCGAGCGGCAGAAATCCTTCAACGGCCCGAAATGCCAGTTCTGGATGCAACAAAACCAGACCGCCCCCAGTGAAAAGAGCCGCGCCAGTGTTTATCAATTCTGCGGTTGAGCCGACAAAAATGAATCGATGCCCATGAACAAACAACACGTTTTGCAACAGATCATCGAGACGCTAAAAGTTGACCTCGATGTCGCCACTCGGGCCGCGCAAACGGCCTATGAAACAGCGACGCATGAAGAGAACATCGCCGAGAACAAATACGACACGCTGGGCCTGGAGGCCTCGTATCTGGCGGCAGGTCAGGCGCGACGGGTAGAGGAAATTCGTCATTCGTTGGTGCTGTATCAAAAGCTGGTGCTTGAGCCTTACGACGAACAACGCGGTATTCAGTCGGGGGATCTGATTACCCTTGAGTCGGCTCACGGCGTGCAACAGCACTTGTTTCTTGGGCCAGACGCAGCCGGTTTGAAGGTCCGTCACGAGCACATCTTGATCACTGTCATCACCGCCAAGGCGCCGTTAGGTCAAAACCTGATCGGCAAGTTCGACGGCGATGAGCTGGAAATCAGCGTCAATGGCGCCCGGCAATCCTTCGAAATCACGCAAATACTGTGATCCGTTGATCATTTGCAGGGTTGAAGGGGCAGACTTTTTATGGGTAAGGTGCGCAGTCGCACGACAAACGGTGACCCCGGAAGATGGAGCCGGGAGCTAGGACCCAATAAAGGAGATATTTCATGACGAACGTCATCACTTTCCCTGACGCCCATGAACGTGATCGCCTCAAGTCCAGTGACCATCAAGGATTGATATACCTGAGCAAAAAAGAGCGACAACTGATCGACAGACTGCGCCTGACCAGCCACGCGGGACGGCAGTATGTGTACGACTACGCGAACATCATGCACCTATCCAAACCTTTGCATCCTGACCCGGTGGATTGACTGCACAGGGGTTCGAGCTGGGCCATTGCGGGAGAAAGCCTGCCCGCGGTGCCCTGTTTGGACCGATAGGGTTTGCCTGGCAGAAAATGCTCTCACAGGAACGCACATCCCTGCGCCCGGGGCCAATCGTTCCGGCAACGCCATAAAGCACGCCTCACGCAAATAGGGGGCGTTAAGCGCACGTTCAGCCGATGTGCAACAAGTGGCTACAAAGCTGCAAAGTCCGCGCTTATAGTGGGGCATGTTTTTGCCAGCAGGAAACCACCATGCCCACCGCAGCACCTGATTCAGCTACCCCGGTAACTGGCGCCCCCAAACGTAAATCCACCGTCGATCATCTGCGCTTTCACAAAGCCCATGCGCATCTGATGCCAACCTTCGGTAACGACGCGTTCGCGCTCAAGGCCGAGGCATTCGCACGTTTCTTCGGCACCCCCACATTTCTAGGCGGCCAAACCATCATCGTGGTGCTGTGGGTGGTGGCGAATATGACCGGCCTGGTGAAATTCGATGTCTACCCCTTCATCCTGCTGAACCTGGCCTTCAGCCTGCAATCGGCCTATGCCGCCCCGCTGATCCTGCTGGCACAAACCAGACAGGCCGCGCGCGACAAAGCCAACGCCGACGCCGACGCGCAGCACCGCGAAGCGCTCGCCGTGGCCAATGAAGAGCGCATGGCGCAGGCAGCGCAAAATACCGCACAAATGTTGGAACTGCTGGAGCAAAACACCCGACTGACGCAAATGACCAAGGAGCTGAGCGAGCGGATCGAAACGCTGACGGCAGATATGCATCAGCATTTTGTGAGAAAAAATAGCCACACCTGATAGCCCTCGATCCTGTAGGAACCGCCGAAGGTTGCGAACCGGTGAGTCATATAAAGACTCGTTACCCGATAGGCAATAAATCGCAGCCTTCAACGGTTCGTAAGCGTCCACAAAAGATCGCGTCAAAGTCGCCTGCTCTGCCTATCAAGTGAACGCTTCAGTCTCTGTTGGACATTTATTGTATTGCGATCAACATCGAATATAGGGATTATGTCCGTAATTTAAATGCATCCGGTCATCCCGCCGAATGCCAGAAGGAGTTGGAAGCCATGCCCAGCAGCTCTCGCGAAGACACCATTGCCCTTTGGCTGGCTCAGGAGCAGGACATCCGTGCTCGACTGGGCAAGGTCGGGAGCATGAGCCTGATGGACGTTGCACAGCTCACACCGCAGGAATTCTTCGACGGGGTCGGCAATGGTGTGTATCCCCATCCACCGATTGGGGAACTGATGGATTTCGTGCCGCTGGAATGGTCCGATGGCACGTTCATCTTCCAGGGCACGCCCGGCCCTCAGCACTACAACCCGTTGGGCAGTGTGCATGGCGGTTATGCAGCAACGCTGCTGGATTCGTGCATGGGCTGCGCCATTCACACCCGCCTGCAAAAAGGTCAGGGCTACACCACCCTCGACCTGCGTATCAGCTATGTACGCGCGTTGAGCAATAAGGTCGGCCCGATTCGCGCTGAGGGCACAGTGGTCCATGTCGGTCGCTCTACCGCCTTGGCCGAAGGCCGTATCTATGACGCCGAGGGTCGGCTGTACGCCACCGGCACTACCACCTGCATGATCCTCGATATGAAGCGTTAAGCCACCTCTCTTGCAAAACCGTGAGGATATCCACCCTACAATCCATGCATTCATGACCTGAAACCAAAAGTCTCTTTCCCGTTACTTGGTGTTTGCGCAGCGAACTAGCAAGACATGGCGCAGATCGCAGCGCTGGACCGTGGTCATCGCCTGACCAGCCCCGGTAGCCTCGCGCCACAGTAGGATTGATCAGCGGATGCAAGGCATTCAAGGCGATGACCACCAAACGCGGCGACCCGCACGACGGCCTATGGCCCGCATCGCCCCAATAACCTGGAGGAGTCGCCATAGGCTGCGATGCGGTGTGTCAGTTGCCGACAGTACTCAGGGAAACATCACGGCATAAATCCCGATGAGGCCCAGGACGATCACGATAGCGCCGAGTACCATTACCTCGCGCAACGGCACCGAAATCCGCTCTTTGCGCATGCCGCGCGTACTCTTGCGGTAGCGCGAATTCAGCCCCAGCTGGATCAACAGGCACGCCGCCAGGGTCACGATTATAGGGATCAGTGCAATCAGCCCGAAATGCGGAATCCAGCGCAGGAACAGCGTGCAACACACGATCAATGTCATTAGGGTGCGGCGCCACGCCAGCAACGTGCGCTCCGGCTGCAACCCTGGATCATCATGCCCGATGGCTGCCCGCGTGCGACCCGCGGTGCGACGAATCACAAAGCGCCAAAGCTCAAAAACACGATCAACCCGGCCGCGACCAACGCCCCGCCCAACGACAGAAGCGGTATCAGCACCGGCAACGGTAGCGGTTTGCGCTGGCGCATCGCGCGTTCCACTTTCAGCCAACGCACACAGGCACTGCCACTGACCAACATTGCCAACACCAGCAACGTCAACGCCACGCCTCTGCGCAGGTCGGGGCCAAAGACTTCGCCGGTGAATGCCTCAACCGCAATACCGCCGGCAAGAAACGCCAGCGCCGTGCGAATCCAGGCCAGAAACGTACGCTCATTGGCCAGGGTAAAGCGGGGGTCAGGCTCGCAACCAGCACCTAATAAAGAAGCGCTGAACCGATTGCGATCATGCATAGCGGGCTTGGAGGGATCTGGAGAGTTCATGTCACACCGTGGTCGGGTAGATGGGCGAAATCATAACGGTCACACGAATGAAAGGCCCGCGTCGGATGCGGGGAGAAGATGCCTTTGTCGCACGACGCCATATAGATGTCGCCTGCACATGGATGCGCCAAGGATTCTGCGCTCAACCGCGCTCAGCCGGCACCGACGATAATTCAAACGGGCTATTACTGCGGCGTTGGTTGCGGTCTTCGCGGGGGGTGGCGCCGAAAAAGTTTCGGTAGGCACTGGAGAAATGCGGGCCTGATGAGAAGCCACACGACAAGCCGATCTGGATGATCGATTTGCTGGTCTGCATCAGCATCTGCCGCGCCTTGTTCAAGCGTAGCTCCAGATAATACTGGCTCGGTACGCGATTGAGGTACTGCTTGAAAATCCGCTCCAGTTGCCGTCGCGACACACAGACATGCTGGGCGATCTCGTCAGTGGTCAGCGGCTCCTCAATGTTCGCCTCCATCAACAGTACCGCCTGGGTCAGCTTCGGATGGCTCGACCCCAGGCGATTTTGCAATGGAATGCGCTGACGCTCGCCGCCTTCACGAATACGCTCCACCACCAACTCTTCGGATACCGCACCGGCGAGCTCAGCGCCGTGATCGCGGGACAGCACCGCCAGCAGCAGATCCAGCACCGACAGTCCACCGCAGGCAGTCAGACGGTCCCGGTCCCAATCAAACAGATGACTGGTAGCGATGACCTTCGGGAAGCGTTCGGCAAAATCATCCTGCCAGCGCCAATGCACCGCAGCACGGTAACCGTCCAGCAATCCCAACTGCGCCAGCGGATAAACACCGGCCGACAAGCCCCCGACTATGCAACCCGCGCGAACCACTTGCTTGAGCGCGCCACTCAGGGCAGAAGACATAGGCGCGGGTGGTTCGTCGGCCAACAGGAAAATTTTCTGACACCCTTCCAGTCGCCCATTCCACGGCTCGCCTGGAAGTTGCCAGGCAGCGCCATCGAGCGGGGTTTCGGCCTGCAAAAAAGACAATTCGTAAACCACATCGGGGTGGACCCGCTGGGCGACACGCAAGGCTTCCTCGGCCAGCGCCAAAGTCAGGGCTTTGGTGCTGGGCCAAATAAGGAAACCTATTCGATGGGCAGTCATGGTGTGCAATCCGAAACGTGTCGCTATTTATTGTGCGGACCGTGTGAAAACTACGGCGGCCTGCATGGGTCAAGCGTTGAGGTGCTTGCGCTAAATCGGGTCCAACCAGGTCATGTCGTCGATATGAATGAATCGCAGCATGACCTGTTCTGCAGCAAAAGCCACCGCCAGTCGTTACTTCAAGCTACCCGAGAGGAAGCCCTGCAAGCGTTCCGATTGTGGATTGAGCAGCACTTCACGCGGATCACCCTGCTCTTGCACCACACCTTGATGCAGGAAGATCAACTGGTTCGACACCTCACGGGCAAAACCCATTTCATGAGTCACCACGACCATGGTCCGGCCTTCCTGCGCCAGCGCCTGCATGACTTTCAGTACGTCACCGACCAGCTCTGGGTCCAACGCGGAAGTTGGCTCATCGAACAGCATGACTTCCGGCTCCATCGCCAGCGCACGGGCAATCGCCACTCGCTGCTGCTCACCACCGGACATATGCCCAGGATAGGCATCCTTGCGGTGGGAAACGCCCACCTTGGCCAGGTAATGCTCGGCTTTCTCCAGCGCTTCCTTTTTCGACAGGCCGAGCACATGAATCGGTGCTTCGATGATGTTCTCCAATGCTGTCATGTGTGACCACAGGTTGAAGTGCTGGAACACCATGGACAGCCGCGAGCGCATGCGCTGCAACTGCTTGGGGTCCGCAGCCTTGAGGGCGCCGTCCTTGCCCGCAACCAGCTTCAGCTCTTCATTGTTCAGCAGGATTCTGCCGGCATGAGGCTGCTCAAGCAGGTTGATGCAACGTAGAAAGGTACTTTTGCCCGAACCACTGGAGCCGATGATGCTGATCACATCGCCCGCCTTGGCCGTCAGGGAAACGCCCTTGAGCACTTCGTGGCTGCCGTACCGCTTGTGCAGGTCCTGGATTTCCAGCTTGTTCATGCTTTCGGTTCTCACAGCTTTCGTTTCTCAAAAAAGTCAGTCGCTGAGCAAGCGACCCTGACGCAGCGCAGTGCGCCCCGCCACTTTGGCCAACCAGAAACCCGGCTGGGCGTAGCGCAGTCGCTCGATGGCGAACAGCACACCGGCGGTTCCAGCACAGACCGTGGTTGCCTTGTCGGACAGCGGATCAATCACCTCGAACAAGGGCTCACCCACTTCTACCCACGCGCCGGCTTGACGCAGAAACGTCACTACGCCGGGATGCGGAGCATAGAGCAATTCGGTGCCTTCGAACGGCATGCCTTCACAGGCTTCGACTTGGGGTTTTGGCCACTCGCCGCCGATCAACCCTTGCTCGGCGAGAAATGCCAGAATGCCCTCGGCGTGCGCCTCGGCTTGCAGCTTGCCGGTATCGGCCTGACCGCCCAATTCGAGGGTAGTCGCCAGGCAGACCAGTGGAATCTGCGCCTCGGGAAACTGCCGGGAAAGCCGCAACCAGGGCAACGAGCACGCTTCATCGAACGAACTGCCGCCGGATTCTTCAGCCAGCAGGCCCACGCGAACATCCAGATGCGCAGCCAACGAACGCCATTGCGGCCAGTGTTGCGGTAACGCGTACATGTGCAGCGCCGCCTCGGCATCGCAATGCAGATCGAGGACGATATCTGCGACGCAGGCGTGGCTCAGCAATAAACGCTGCAAGCCCTGCAATTGGCTTGTTGGCGCAGGTAATTGCTCCAGCACGGACACCATGGACTGGCGGATCAACTGGATGTTGGCGTGCGGGTCATCACCCAACTGACCATTGAGCAACTTGGCCACTGGCTCGCTCAGGTCGGTGAAATCACGGTTGAAATTCTTGCCACTGCCGAACTCGAAGCGGCCTTGGTGAGCACCTTGCATCAGTTGGCCCAGACCGATTGGATTGGCCACCGGCACCAACTCGATGACGCCGTTGAGCAACCCTTGCTCTTCCAGTTCAGCCAGACGTTTTTTCAATTCCCAGGCGGTGCGCATGCCGGGCAATTCATCGGCATGCAGACTGGCCTGGATATAGGCCTTGCGCTCGCCCTTGCCGAAACGAAACACGCTCAGTTGCCGCTCGGTACCGAGGGTGCTCCACGGCAAAACATGATCGACGCGTTGCATATCAGTGCTCCCTTGGCGCGAGGTAGCTCAGCCAGCGACGCTCGGCCAGCTTGAACAGGCGCACCAGAATGAAGGTCAGGCACAGGTAAAGAGCCCCTGCGGTGATATACGCCTCGAAAGGCAGATAGAACTGGGCGTTGACTGTACGGGCCGCGCCAGTGATGTCAATCAGGGTCACGATGGAGGCCAGACTGGTGCTCTGCAGCATCATGATTACCTCATTACTGTACTGCGGCAGCGCCCGGCGCAACGCCGATGGCAACAGAATGCGGCGGTACATTTTCGAGCGCGACATGCCCATCGCCCTGGCCGCTTCGATCTCGCCCGCAGGCGTCGCCTTCAAGCTGCCAGCGATAATTTCGGCGGTGTAAGCGCTGGTGTTGATCGCAAACGCCAGACACGCGCAAAAGGTTGCGCTGGATAACACCGGCCAGAGGAAGCTTTCGCGCACCACCTGAAACTGCGCCAGGCCGTAGTAGATCAGAAATAGCTGAACCAGCATTGGCGTGCCACGAATCACGTAGGTGTACAGCCAGGCGCTCAGGTTGACCCAGCGCACGGTCGAGACGCGCATCAGCCCCAGTGGCAAGGCCACCAACAGACCGAAAAACAGCGAAATCCCCAGCAGCTTCAAAGTGATTAGCAGGCCACCGAAGTACAGCGGCAGGTTTTCCCAGATCACGTGGTAATCGAAAATCATAGGTCTGCCGCCCTAACGCCTGCCGAATAGCGTTTCTCGACATAACGCAGTACCAGCAGCGACACACTGGTGATGACCAGGTACATCGCCGCGACCGCGAGAAAGAAAGTGAAGGGTTCGCGGGTGGCATCCGCCGCCTGCTTGGCCTTGAACATCATGTCTTGCAGACCCACCACGGAAATCAGCGCAGTGGCCTTGGTCAATACCAGCCAATTGTTGGTAAAACCGGGGATCGCCAGACGAATCATCTGTGGCACGAGGATACGGAAAAACACCCGAGTACTGCTCATGCCGTACGCCATGCCTGCTTCGGCCTGACCTTTGGGAATCGCCATAAATGCGCCGCGAAAGGTTTCCGAGAGGTACGCACCAAAAATGAAACCCAGCGTGCCGATGCCGGCCATCAGTGGGTTGAGGTCGATGTAATCGTCATAACCGAGCAAGGGCGCGACACGGTTGAGCAAATCCTGACCGCCGTAAAAGATCAGCAGAATCAGCACCAGATCGGGAATGCCACGAATCACCGTGGAATACAGGTCGCCCAGCCACGCCAGCCAGCGTACTGGCGACAGCCGCAGTGCCACACCGATCAGGCCGAGGACAATCGCCAGCGCCATGGAGGCCAAGGCGAGCTGTAGGGTCAGCCATGCACCGTCGAGGATGACAGCCCCGTAGCCTTTCAACATGGTGTTCGGCCCTCTGGCGTGGACATGAAAATGGCGCAATCAGACGGCTTGAAACCATGCTGTTGCGCCATAAGTGAGGTCAAAACGACTTACTGGCCGTAGATGTCGAAGTTGAAGTATTTGTCCTGGATCGCCTTGTACTTGCCGTTGGCCCGAATGGCGGCGATAGCGGCGTTGATTTTGTCCAGGTCAGCCTTGTCGCCCTTGCGCACAGCGATGCCTACGCCGTCACCGAAATAGTTGACGTCGGTGAAAGCCGGGCCAACGAATGCATAGCCTTTGCCGGAATCAGTGTTGAGGAAGCCATCCTGTAACAACGTGGCATCCGCTACGGTGCCATCGAGACGACCGGCACCGATGTCCAGGTAGATTTCGTTTTGCGAGCTGTACGGTTTGATCTCGGCACCCAGTGGAGCCAAAACTTCCCTGGCGAAACGCTCGTGGATCGATCCACGTTGCACGCCGATGTTCTTGCCCTTGAGCTCGCTCAGGCTATCACTGACAACGGTGCCTTGCTTCATGACCAGACGGGCCGGAGTGTTGTAGTACTTATTGCTGAAATCGACCGATTTCTTGCGGTCTTCGGTGATCGACATAGACGACACAATAGCGTCGATCTTGCGCACTTTGAGTGCCGGGATCAGCCCGTCGAATTCCTGCTCGACCCATGTGCATTTGACGTTCATTTCTTCGCACAACGCGTTACCGATGTCGTAGTCAAAGCCGACGATGTTGCCGTCCGGTGCTTTCGAGGCAAACGGAGGGTAAGCCGCTTCGATGCCGATTTTCAGAGGCTTTTCATCGGCGAAGGCTGGCTGTGCCAAAACGGACAGCGCCAGTGCGCCAAGAAGCATGAGCTTTTTCATTTTTTTGGACCCCATCGGTAAAGCGCGACAAATGGCAGAGTGAGCGAGACGCTCAATGTGCAGAAGGAAGATCAGTGATTGCGAGGCGAGGTGCCATCAAGGCTTGGCTCGACATGCCGTCGGCGAGTGGTCGGCATTTTAACGGCAGGTCTGAAGTCGATATTTCTTCAATGCGACAACTAGTTATAGATGCACCGAAAAACCGAGCAGCCTGATTGACAGCTCATTTTTTTTCATGGGAGGGCGATGCACCCGCCCTTACGCAACAAAGGTTGCGCGCATTATTGGCAAAGCTTGGTCATCCAGCAAGTACGGCATATCGCATCACGCCTGTAAGAGATACGCCGCTCTGTCGCACAGCAAACAGGGTCCGTTGTGGTGGGATGAGCGACAAAAGCTTATTCATTGAGGTGTTCACCACGATCCGTATGGGATACCGAACTTCTTGATATAGGCTCTGGATTCAGCCGAGGGCGGGTCGAATTGACCATTTGATTCGCCATCATTAGGCCCAGTCGGATCAACCTTGGCCTGCACCCGCGCGATCTCGATAGGCGTCAAGCAGGGGCCTGTGACCCAGGCCTTGGCAATGCCACCGGGTGCCAAGCCGATGACGATGGCTTCGCGGTATTGAACTTCCGTTTTGCCAGTAAATCGACAGAACGCATTTTCTTTTTTGCGCATGATCTCTCGGATTGATTCAGGGATATCGATGCGCGTGTGATAAATCTGCGGCTCGACCAGCGATTGCCAGCGGACATAGATCTGCTTGGGCAGGTCGGCGCCTTTGACGTATTTGCCTTTTCCCCAGCTCGGTGTTTCGTCCCATCCCTTCGGACTGCCTCTAAATACTTCCGGGATCCCTTTGCTGAACGCTCGTGGATAGCCAATAGCAGGAATCCCGCTCCCTGCCTGGATACGCACCATTCCATCGATACCGATGGCATCAGCGGTCTCAATCCATACTTCCATGTAGTCTGGTGCAAAAAAACTTAGATGCCAGGCATCGTAGGGCATCGAACGGCTGTTAGCGGTTGTGCAGCCGCTGAGCAATATCGATAGCAGGATGACTGGCAGTAGCTTATTCACTCTACTGCTCACCACGAGCCATAAGGCACGCCGAATTTCTCAACATAGGCTTTTGAAGTGGGAGACAGAGGACGGTACTTACCACCGGATTTGCCGTCATACGGCCCAGTCGGATCAATCTTGGCCTGCACTCGCGCGATCTCGATAGGCGTCAAGCAGGGGCCTGTGACCCAGGCCTTGGCAATGCCACCGGGTGCCAAGCCGATAACGATGGCTTCGCGGTATTGAACTTCCGTTTTGCCGGTAAATCGACAGAATGCATTTTCTTTTTTGCGCATGATCTCTCGGATTGATTCAGGGATATCGATGCGCGTGTGATAAATCTGCGGCTCGACCAGCGATTGCCAGCGGACATAGATCTGCTTGGGCAGGGCGGCACCTTTGAGGTATTTGCCTTTGCCCCAGCCGACACGATCTGGCCATCCCTTCGGGTCACCTTTGAATACCTCAGGAATCCCCTTGCTTCGTGCCCGTGGATACCCTATGGAAGGTACGCCGCTAGCTGCTTCGATACGGACCATCCCATCGATACCGATGGCATCAGCGGTTTCAATCCAGACCTCCATGTAGTCAGGGGCGAAAAAGCCAAGACGCCAGGCGTCGTAAGGCAGTGAATGGTTGTTCGCGCTGGTGCAGCCGGTAATTAAAAGCCCCAGTGCGAAGATTAATACGAGCTTTTTCATTCAACTGTTCACCACGAGCCATAAGGAACGCCGAATTTCTCAACATAGGCTTTTGAGGTGGGAGACAGAGGACGGTACTTACCACCGGATTTGCCGTCATACGGCCCAGTCGGATCAACCTTGGCCTGCACCCGTGCGATCTCGATAGGCGTCAAGCAGGGGCCTGTGACCCAGGCCTTGGCGATGCCACCGGGTGCCAAGCCGATAACGATGGCTTTGCGGTAGTCGGTGATCCATTTCCCATCAGCAGGGCAGAGCGTTTTTTCCCCCTTGCGCATGATGTCTCGGATTGACTCAGGGATATCGATGCGCGTGTGATAAATCTGCGGCTCGACCAGCGATTGCCAGCGGACATAGATCTGCTTGGGCAGGTCGGCGCCTTTGACGTATTTGCCTTTTCCCCAGCCCATCCGTACAGGCCAACCCGCTGGTTTGCCTTTGAATACCTCTGGAATGCCTTTACTGAAAGCACTCGGATAACTCATCGCAGGGTAACCGCTGCCCGCCTGGATGCGAACCATCCCGTCGATACCGATGGCATCAGCGGTCTCAATCCATACCTCCATATAGGCAGGCGCAAAGAAGCCCAATCGCCAGGCCTCGTAAGGCATCGAACGGCTGTTAGCGGTTGTGCAGCCGCTGAGAACGAATGCTGAAAGGATGAGCGACAAAAGCTTATTCATCAGGGTGCTCACCATGAGCCATACGGGATGCCGAATTTCTCGATGTAGGCTCTGGATTCAGCCGAGGGCGGGTCGTATTTACCACCGGAGTCGCCGTCGTTGTGCCCTCGCTGAACATGCGTTCCCTGCACCCGTGCGATCTCGATAGGCGTCAAGCAGGGGCCTGTGACCCAGGCCTTGGCAATGCCTCCGGGTGCCAAGCCGATGACAATGGCTTTGCGGTAGTCGGTGATCCATTTCGCGTCGGCACGGCAAAAGGTTTTCTCGCCCTTGCGCATGATCTCTCGTGTCGCTTCAGCTATATCGATCCGGGCCTGATAAGTTTGCGGCTCGACCAAAGATCGCCAGCGGATATAGAGTTGTTTGGGTAGATCTGCGCCCTTGACGTATTTGCCTTTACCCCAACCGACACGATCTGGCCATCCCTTAGGGTCGCCTTTGAATACCTCAGGAATCCCCTTGCTTCGTGCCCGTGGATACCCTATGGAAGGTACGCCGCTAGCTGCTTCGAAAATGACATAACCACTGTTATCCAAGACGTTGGCTGTCTCAATCCAGACCTCCATGTAATCAGGGGCGAAAAAGCCAAGACGCCAGGCGTCGTAAGGCAGTGAATGGTTGTTCGCGCTGGTGCAGGCAGTAATTAAAAGCCCCAGTGCGAAGATTAATACGAGCTTACTCATTGGGGTGCTCCGTGCGTAGGTCGTTGTCGCCGGGGCGGTTGATGAACACCGTATCGCGTTCAGCCGTCGAGTGAGTGGCGGGGTTCCAGTGCGAGGAGAGGTGAACGTAGCACTGATAGAGCAACGCCTCCTCGGTGGGGCTTAAGCCGTAGGTGCTGGATTTCCCCATGGCATAAGCCATGAGTTTCTCGGCGATGGGAAGGAGATCTTCAGGCAATGCCAGCCGTTTATCGTCGTTAGGAATTTCTTGAAACGGCACGCCATGCTGCACCGCCAATTCACGCATGATGCGCAGGTAAATCAGCCCCAGATCATTGCGTACTTCGCGCAGGCTACTGACGGCCGCATAGACCCGTTTAGTGTGAGAGAAATCTCCGTGGGCATAACTATCGACATTCACCTGCCATGTACGGATTTCCAGCGGCAGGGCGTAATTGGCGTACAACGCCTGGATCTGTTGCAAGTCTTGCAGCGTGAGTTGATAACTGACAGCGCTGTGGGTCGGCGTCTGTTTATCGATTACGCTGTGGCGCGGTTTGCTCAGCAGCACGCGCTCGACCATATCGGGCCGGTATCCGCCGCCCAGATCGGAATGCACGCCGGGCAGGGCGATGTCCGCGTCGCCCGCTTTGTTCAACGAGAAGTTGTAGCGCCGTTCGTCCTTGGCGACCAGGTGAACGACCTTTTTGGCAGCACCCGGCGCGAGGCGAATATCAATGCCAGGGTTAATGGCGTTATTGCTGCTGAAGTCGCCGTCCAGGTACGAGGTTATCGCCGCGACTGTGTCGAAAATGCCGATGTAGTTGATGCAGAAATCGGTCTGGTGGGTCCAGGCGAAGTTATCTGCCAGCACCGGTGATCCAGCTGGGAGCGCTTTGGCAATGATGCTGTCGGGACCTTTGAGCACCTCGTTGGCAAAATCCCTTGCCGCTGCTGCACCACGACTGAAACCGAAAATGTCGAACTCAATGCGCTTGATGCGCTTATCGGGGTTCTTCTCCTGAAAGGTCCGAAGGGTTTCAAGAAGTAGCGCTGGACTTTCCTCAACACGGGCCCTGACCCCTTGGGTGCCAAGGCCGGTGGCTTGCGAATACATCGAGTCGCCTTGGGTGCTGCTGGTGCCGATGCCTTCGACATAGACGGGAAATGACGCTTCTGTCTCATCATCTGGAATTTGCTTGTCGCTGTCGTCTCTGTAGAGCTTATAAAGCTTGGCCACATTACTGCTGTCATTACCGTAACTGTTATCGGGGGCGCCGCCATGGCCATCAAATCCATGCTGCACGCAGAACTGACGGATGTCCGCAGCCGCTTCCTCAAGGTTTACGTCGCGGGCAAAGCAAGCGCGCACTTTTTCACTGTTGTCCCGGTTGTTGCCGGTGCCATCGAAGAACATCCCAATGCGCAGGGTAATCAACTGCTCCTGCTCGACCTCTTCTTCCTCCTCTTCGATCTCGCTGTCGACAAGCTCGTCTTTAGGGGTACGGTCATAGCCTGGGCCGCGGGTGGATATTGGGCCTAGGTAGGCGTCAGCTGTCGACGGTGTAGGGCCGTTGCTGCTTAGATAAGACGAACCGAAGAAGGAAGGCTCCAATCGGGCCCGGCAGGGGCAGGAGCTGACGCTGTCCAGCGAGCCCGCTGCACGCCTGCCTTGGCTGATGATGTAGGA
>NZ_DASWOT010000057.1:0-3696 GCF_036404235.1 Pseudomonas sp. | reverse complement strand
CCGTCTCTGGCACCATAAATACCAAAAAACCTCTGCATCGAAAGATTCAGGGGTTTTTTATTGGGCGCAATTTAGTAGGCTTTCAGCTCGTCCAAGTGCAGGAGACCGAATATGTCCTCCCCCCAGAAACAACAAAAGCGCGCCAAGCGTGCAAAGGCCAAAGCCAAGCAGCAACGCATTGCGCGCAGCGGTGTGGCACCGAATCCCGACGACGCATTCCCGAGCTTTAACGACATGCTCGGATTCGGAGACGACCTGGACGACGAAGATGCGTTGGGCCTCCTTGACGCCATAGATCCGGAACTGCGGGAGAGTCTGACCGATGAAGAACTGGAAGCACTGAAGGCTCTACATAGGGGCGATGAAATAGAAATCGACATGACCGAAGAAGAAATGATCATGTCTGGTCTGTTCCTGGACCCCGCCGAAGCCCCTTCGGATCAGCAACGCCTTGAACATTATGAAGAACTGAAAGCGATTGAATCGCAAGGTCAACAAGCCGTTCTGACCGCGTTTCTCAACGGCCCTGTCGCTGCGCACGTCTTCCAAACATTCACGTTTGAGGATCTGGACGACATCCTTGTCAAAACACTAGGCGATTACTGGCTGAGCACTCACGGAACACCTAAAGAGGCCGCTATAGCACGCGTCGAAAGCGATGATTTCCGAGCGGACTTTCTTGAAGCGCTGCGCTTGACTGAGGATCAGTCCATCGATCGCATGGCTGCCGAGATCATAAAGCGCAGCGAATCCGCGCCGGACTGAATACAATGCACAGCCATTTCGTCGGCGTTGTCTCTTGCGGCGCCGTAGATGCTCAATGCAACCTGACAAGGACCCAAGCCCATGGCCTCCCCTGAGAAACAACAGAAGCGCGCCAAACGGGCAAAAGTCAAAGCCAGGCACAATCGCATGGGCAAGGCAGTGCAGAACGTCGTACACCCTGTCCTGGCCAATCCATTCGTCAACGAGCCGTTTGATGACGTCGAGATCGACCTGAGCACGTTCGACTTCAAGGACATCCTGGAAAACGGTTTCGACCCCGCGGACTTCGATGACTTGTTCCTGGCGATGAAAACCGCCGAAGGCATCAGCCAACTGGCGATGTGCGTGGTGTTCCTGCAATACCCGGTGCTGGAGTTGGTGATTGCAGAGCAAGAGGAAGAAGACGCCACCGACTTCATGATGGGGCTGCTGATTATGTATCGAGCGATCCACCACGACGAAGACGAGGAAGCCGCCGTGGTGTGGATTGGCAGCGATGGGTTTCAGGCGGACTACAATCAGGCGTCGCAGATCCTTGAGAAGAAAAACGCACGTGCCAGTCGTCCGACGCAGCCACATTCTTAACAGCGAATTTAATTTACAAAGCTCTACTGCGCGGTTAGCGTGCCAACCTTAACGAGAATGAAATTTCTTCTCAATGGAGGCTGACGCGTTGACCGACCTCTCTCCCCTTTCTGCCAAACCCTATTCAAGCCCTCGGATTTATCTGCATTGGATATCGGCTGTGATCATCCTGTGGGCGACCTTCAGCGGCTTTGGCGTCGCACTCATGGCAAAGGACGACGCCTTTCGGCAGTGGGTTGAATCGGTGAATCCACAGATCACCAGCGTGTTTATCCCATTCTTTGCGTGGCGCGTGTGGCTTGCGATGACCGCGGCTTCCAAAAGATCCAAAACCCTTCAGGAACACCTGGCCAGTACGGCACATATCGCGATCTACATACTGGTAAGCAGCGTGTTGGTTACCGGCGTGCTGATGATGGCTCACCCGGTGAACATGCTCGGCCTCTTCCAACTGCCACAGCTGGTTCATTCAGCCACAGCGTTGGGCGAACTGCATGAAGTACATCATGTGCTGTGCGCGATATTGGCGGGGTTGGTGGCGGTGCATTTGCTGGCGGTGGTACAGCATCAGATCAGGGGGCGGTCGGTGCTGGGGCGGATGCGGTGATTCAATCGACTGGATTCTGGTCAGCAAGCGAAAAAGGGCCGATCCGAGTGACAACATGAAACGACCGCAATCATCACTGATCGCGGCCGTTGTCTTTCCAGCGAAAACTGCTCAGTACATCAATTGAGCACGACTTCGCCAACCTTCGCGCCTTTGCGGCGGCCGGCCACAATCAAACCTGCCGCAATCACCAGAATACTGAGCAAACCGGTGGCGATGATTTCCATGCGATGGGTTTCTTGAAACAGCATCACCGTCAACACGCCAACGATGAAAACGATGACCGCCCAGGTCAGCCCAGGGAACAGCCACATGCGGAACGCGATGGTCTCGCCTGCAGCCTGACGCTTCTTACGCATGCGCAATTGCGAAACAGCAATCGCCAGATACACCAGCAAGGCAATCGCACCGGAACTTGCCAGCAAGAAGTCGAACACCGCAGCGGGTGCAACGTAGTTGGCGAATACAGCAAGGAACGCCGCTGCGGTGGACAGCAGCACCGCCCACACCGGCGTGCCAGCTTTGCTGGTGCGTTGCGATATCGCGGGCGCATCGCCACGCTTGCCGAGGGAGAACAACATGCGCGAAGCGGTATACAGCGCCGAGTTCAGGCAACTGGTCACTGCGACCAATACCACCAGATCGACAATCAGCTTGGCATTCGGGATGCCCATCAGATCAAGTACCGTCTGATAGGAGCCAACATCTGCCAGGCGGCTGTCGTTCCAGGGCACCAGCGCCACCACGATGAAAATCGACACCATATAGAACAGACAAATCCGCCAGATCACCGAGTTGGTGGCCTTGGTGATTTGCTGGCTAGGGTTCTTCGATTCAGCAGCAGCGATGGTGACGATCTCGGTGCCCATGAACGAGAACATGGTCGTCAGCATGGCTGCGAGCACTGCGCCAATACCGTTAGGCATGAAACCTTGAGTATCGAACAGATGACTGACACCACTCACTTGGGTGTTTGGCAGCAGACCGAAAATCGCCAGCACCCCAAGCACCACGAAACCCAGGATCGCCAGCACCTTGATCAGTGCAAACCAGAACTCGAATTCACCGTAGTTTTTCACGCTGAACAGGTTAGTCGCGGTCAGCAATAGCGTGATCACCAGCGTGAACGCCCAAATCGCCACGTTCGGGAACCAAGCGTGCAGGATTGTCGCGGCAGCGTTGGCTTCCAACGGGATCACCAACACCCAGAACCACCAATACAGCCAGCCAATGGTAAAGCCCGCCCACTGACCAATCGCGCGATCGGCATAGGTAGAGAAGGACCCGGTATCCGGCGACGCGACGGCCATTTCAGCCAACATGCGCATCACCAGCACAACCAGTGTACCGGCGGCGCCATACGCCAACAGGACAGCAGGGCCGGCTTCGGCAATGGCATGGCCGGAACCCACGAACAAACCGGCACCGATAACGCCGGCAATTGAAAGCATGGTGATGTGACGCGATTTCAGCCCTTGTTCGAGATGTGAAGCGTTAGCAGTACTGCTCATAAGAACAACCTTTGGAGGATTTTTCGTACGGTTCGAGGCGTAAGGGATATATTCGTAAAAATATCCAAACAGCCTGTTATTTATTTTTTACGCAATAATTACGCCAAAATGTTTCAAAAACGACGTCGCCCCTGGAAATACTGGAGATCAGCTAATCCACAAGCCATTGATGAATATGGCATTCCATCTTTTTTGTAGGATCTGTTACCAAAAATCTCATCCAAAAGA
>NZ_DASWOT010000056.1:0-128980 GCF_036404235.1 Pseudomonas sp. | reverse complement strand
TAATCAGACGAAGCAGGCATCCTTCGACCTTAGCTGGTAGACTGCGCACCGTAATTACTAAGAGGATTTTTTCATGGCTACTAACCGTTCCCGCCGTCTGCGCAAAAAACTATGTGTGGACGAGTTTCAGGAATTGGGGTTTGAGCTCAATCTGGAATTTAAAGAAGGCTTGGATGACGCAGCGGTCGATGCCTTCCTCGACGCATTCCTGACTGAAGCCATGGACGCTAACGGCCTCGACTACGTTGGCGGCGATGACTTCGGCCTGGTGTGCCTGGCAAACCGTGGCTCGGTTACCGAAGAGCAGCGTGCTGCTGTTGAAACATGGCTCAAAGGCCGCAGCGAAGTGGTGAAGGCTGATGTGAGCCCACTGCTGGATGCATGGTATCCAGAGAAGCCAATCGGCGCTGCTGAGTAAGCTGGTAGGGACGCATATCCCTACTGGTTGAGAAAAACTACCCCTATGGGTAGTTTTTTTTGGCCTAAATTCAACTCTCGAACATGAGCAGGAGGCTCGGCGACTGCGAATCGATTTCCAAGAGCGGAATGACATTTAAGGGACTTCGCTCGCTGCGGTTGGCTTCTGGCTCGGCCGTCCATAGTTTTTATAGCGCAGCCTGAGGTGGTATGTCCGCAGGGAGATTCAACGCTTTCACGCATGGGCTTCAATTTCTTCGTGGCGTCATTACCTGGCGGCCTTACGGTGCCCAGCCCCCCCTAAATTATCGGTATCTATAAACAGGAGCAACCGAGCCTTGGATTTTCCAGCAGACATCAAGTTGGCCATGCGGCAATGCATCCTGAAGCTGCTCTGGCCGAAAGACGACATCGTTAATTTTTTCACTAGCAATAGCTGCACGGTCGCTGACATCAAAGCACTAGGTAACTATAAGGAGAACCCACGTGCCGGCATCGTGGACACCATGTTCTCTCATCTTGCTAATAAGCCGGACTCTGGTCTCGCCCAGTTTCGCGCGATGCTGCAATCGCTGATCACTTGGACGCATTTTGACGACTACTACTTCGTCAAACTGGCTAAGCTCGATCGAGGCGAAGCCGAGAATGCGATCACGCATCTCAAGCAACTCCAGGAAATTCGTGACCATAAAATCCGCGAACAGCAAAAAGACCGGGAACGCCGCGAGTCCGTAAATCGGTCGGCTACATCTACGCTGGCCGACCTGAAAAAAGAGTTCCTGGCATTGCTTCAGGGATCGCTTACCGGGAGCAAAAGAGGCTACGCCCTTGAAAAGATTCTTCAGGAACTCGGCCGGGTTTCAGCCTTGGAGGTGACCGAAGGCTTCCGCGAGAATGGCGAGCAGATTGACGGTGCTGTCAAATACGATGGTGAGCACTATCTCATTGAAGCAAAGTGGCAAGACAAAACTTCCGCTAATGAGGCCGTATACCAATTTGCAGGCAAAGTAGAAGGCAAGATGTACGGCCGCGGCATATTTATATCAATCCAAGGCTTCAGCGAGAACGTCGTAAGCTCACTCGCTGCAGGTAAGGCCCTGAAGACCGTCTTTGTCGATGGTGGAGATCTCATCCTAGTGCTTGAAGGCTTTCTGAGCTTCACGCAGATGCTTGATGCCAAAATCAAAGCAGCTCAAACGAGGGGCCTTATCTACGTTGATGCGATTACGGGGAAGACTAAGGTCTGACGTGCGAAGCTTCACCCTCCCGCACTTCACGACAACAGCTTTTTCCCTTGGTACGGGGCTGTTGGCTTATCACAGCGAAGAGCGCTCGGTTCTCAAGCTGCTGGAATCTGGAGGGCTGCTAGGTAATTCTGCAGGCGACCGGATGGCGTCGAGGATTTCGCAGACCGCTTGTTTGGCTGCCAAACCCCGAGCTCTCGGGTGAGGAGCGTGATCAGGAAAGCTTCCATTTTCGGGCAAGTAAAGCTTTCCAGGGGCCCAGCTCCGGGCCGGGACGCGATAGGGTTGGTCAGGGCCTTGACTCAGGAGGTGGGGGTTGACCGGGAGACCGTGGCACAGGCCGGGGGCCTGATCTGCAGAAGAAGGGATGGATATTTGAGGGGGGAACGGGATTTCAGGGGGGAGCAAAAGCGGAAGGGTTTTTGACAACGAAAGCACTATTTTCTGCTAATTAGTAAAACCTGGAATTCATCCACGCAGAGTTTTTTACGCAGACGGCGGGAACGGTTAGTCGCCATGAAACAATCCTCAAAAGTAAATATCGGGCGGCACTTTACCAGCTTGTCCACACAAAAGCCCGAAACCAGCGCTGTGCGCCCACTACTGCGCAGCAGAAATCCGTCTTGGACCTCGACAATCATGGCGTCAACGGAAAAAATAGCGCGATTGGATGGCCTTACCCCGGCGCAAGTCGAGCACGCTTGGGGCATAATGCCGACTTATTCCAGATGCCCTTTGTAAGCATGTGCGATTGCAGCATCGCCTGAATACAATTATTCATGCATCGGGTGCGGCCCGTTGAGTTACACGAGGACCGAGGGAATCCATCCCCTCTTCATTTCCCCCTCTTTTGCAGTAGGGTTTATTTGATGATCAAATCTTTGCGTCCATTGTTTTTTGCCGCTCTTCTTTTACCCCTGTCACTACCTGCCATCGCTGTCCCAATCAATACTGCACTAGCACCTAAAGTTCAGCAGGCCATCAAGGCCAGCAAACTGGATAACAACGCTTTATCGCTGGTCATGCTTCCGCTCACGGGCCCCGGCACTCCAACCGTCTTTAACGCCGATGTGTCGGTCAACCCCGCCTCGACCATGAAACTGGTGACTACTTACGCAGCGTTGGAAATGCTCGGTCCGACTCACCAGTGGAAAACCGAATTCTTCACCGATGGCACCCTTAGCAACGGCGTCCTGCGCGGCAACCTGTACCTCAAAGGTGGCGGCGACCCAAAGCTGAACATGGAAAAACTCTGGCTATTGATGCGCGATCTGCGCGCCAACGGCGTGCAACAGATCACCGGTGATCTGGTGCTCGACCGCAGCCATTTCGTGCAACCGCAATTGCCGGTGTTCGATGATGATGGCAACGACAAGAACAAACCGTTTTTGGTCAAACCCGACTCATTGATGGTCAACCTCAAAGCCCTGCGCTTCGTGACCCGTAATGACGGCGGCAAGATTCTAGTGTCGGTCGAGCCACCGATTGCCGCGATTCACATCAATAATCAGGTCAAGGCGCTGCCCTCCAACAAATGCACTGGCGATGTCTCGTACAACCCCGTCCCGGAAGCTGGCGGCGGCATCACGGTCACAGTGAGCGGCCAATTGGGCGATGGCTGCAACTCTCAGACGTATCTGTCACTGCTTGACCACCCCACCTACACCGCAGGCGCCGTTCGAGCGATCTGGCAGGAGCTGGGCGGCACCATCCTCGGCAAGGATCGACTGGACGTCGTGCCTGGGGATGCGAAGTTGCTGGCCAAAGCCTTTTCGCCTGACCTTGCAGAGATCATCCGCGACATCAACAAATTCAGTAACAACACCATGGCCCAGCAGTTGTTTCTAAGCCTGGGCTCGGAGTTTCGTAACGATACTGACGGCGACGACGCCAAGGCTGCGCAACGGGTAATCCGTCAGTGGCTGGCGAAGAAAGGTATCATCGCGCCGCATTTGGTCATGGAAAATGGCTCTGGTTTATCTCGCGCCGAACGCGTCAGTGCCCGAGAAATGGCGCAGATGCTTCAAGCAGCCTGGAATAGCCCATATCAAGCCGAATTCATGAGCTCACTGCCACTGGCGGGCATGGACGGCACGATGCGTAAACGCCTCAAACGCACTGCGTTACGTGGCGAAGCGCACATCAAAACGGGGACCTTGAACACCGTGCGGGCAATTGCCGGTTTCAGTCGAGATAGCAACGGCAACACCTGGGCCGTGGTGGCTATTCTCAACGACCCACGCCCATGGGGCGCCTCCTCGGTTCTCGATGAAGTACTGGTTGACATGTATAACCAGCCGAAACTGGCAAACACCGCCATCTCGCTACAGCGATAACCGCACCGTTCTGCCCTCAAGGCCCACATTCGATGGGCCTTTTTTGTTTGCATTGAGACGCCCAGTTGCACGGCGAACTCAAGGCCAACACATTATTTATCGCTCGCCAGGTCAGCACCCGACTTCAGAAACGCTCAGATAGCTCAGGCTCAACACAGTCACACGTCTGGAAGACTCGACGGCATAAGCAAAGCTCAGGACGCCAATGTGTTGTGGCGACACATGACCAAGGTTCACTTATAGCGATTCGCCATTAACTTGCCTCGTGCATCATGTCGCCCACCACACACCGCGTATCTGAATGACCAAACAACCGTCAAGTCAGGCACGCCGTGGCCGTCAGCTCATCGCGCCATGATTTTCCAGGCTCGATGGATTTTGCTGTTGCGGGTGAAATCCGGATCCAGCGTCTGCTCAGTGATTTCTTCCACGGCATAACGCTCGGTCAGGTTTTCCTCGAGCTGGAATTTGCGAAAGTTATTCGAAAAATACAGGACGCCACCCGGCGCCAGCCTCGCCATGGCCAGATCGATCAATTGCACCTGATCGCGCTGAACATCGAAGATCCCCTCCATGCGCTTGGAGTTGGAGAACGTCGGTGGGTCGATGAAGATCAGATCGTACTCATCACGACTCGCCTCCAGCCAGACCATCACATCAGCCTGCTCAAGGCGATTTTTGTCCGAAAAACCATTAAGCGACAGATTGCGTCGCGCCCAGTCCAGATAGGTTTTCGACAAATCGACACTGGTGGTGCTGCGCGCACCGCCCTTGGCTGCATGTACGCTGGCGGTCGCAGTATAACTGTACAGATTGAGGAAACGCTTGCCGGCTGCCTCGCGCTGGATGCGCATACGCATCGGGCGGTGATCGAGGAACAATCCGGTATCCAGGTAATCCGTCAGGTTGACCAGCAGCTTGACGCCGCCCTCCTTGACCTCCACGAACTTGCCCTGAGCGCTCTGCCGCTCGTATTGCTTGGTTCCGCTCTGGCGCTCACGACGCTTGATCACCACGCGGCTCTTGTCGATGTTCAGCGCCTGAGGAATAGCAGCTAGCGCATCGAACAGGCGAGCCGACGCTTTCTCTGGATCGATGGATTTAGGCGCGGCATATTCCTGCACATGGACCCAGTCTTCATAAAGATCTATCGCCAACGAGTATTCAGGCATGTCGGCATCGTAGACCCGATAGCAATCGATCCCTTCGCGACGCACCCACTTGCTCAGTTGCTTGAGGTTTTTCTGCAGGCGATTGGCAAACATCTGCCCACCTTCACTCAGGCGTGCCTGTTCGAGCACCGGCTGAGGTTCGCGAATTGGATTACCGTTCTTGTTCAGCTTGACAGGCTCAGGTGCGACGTCGTACTCAGCCTGCTCACGCTCGATCTGGCGTTGCTCAGGCGTACGACGCTCCCCGGTGACGAACTGGTCTGGCTGAACCTTGATCAGTAGCAGTTTGCACGGCAAGGCACCGTTCCAGAACGCGTACTGTTTATGACTGCGAATGCCCATGCGTTTGCCCAGATCGGGCGCCCCGGTGAACACCGCGGCTTCCCAGTTCAGACACGCCTGACGCAGGCGCTCGCCCAGATTCTGATAGAGATACAACAGGCTTGCTTCATCGCCCAAACGCTCGCCATAGGGAGGGTTACAGATCACCAGGCCTTTCTGGTTCTGGTCGGGACGCGGCTCGAAGGTTGCGACTTCGCCTTGATAAACCTTGATCCAGTCACTCAGGCCCGCACGTTCAATGTTATTGCGTGCCGGTTGAATCAGGCGCGGGTCGGCTTCATAGCCGCGGATCCACAACGGCGTCTTCGCCAGCCCCACTTCGGCACGGGCCAACGCTTCGTCGTGTAGTTTGCGCCAAAGTGCCGGGACGTGGCCAAGCCAGGCGGAGAACCCCCAACGTTCACGCTTGAGGTTAGGTGCAATATCGGCGCCGATCATCGCGGCCTCCACCAGGAACGTTCCCACACCGCACATCGGGTCAGCGAGCGCCCCGCCTTCAGCAGCAATACGTGGCCAACCGGCTCGAATCAGAATCGCCGCTGCCAGGTTTTCCTTGAGCGGCGCGGCGCCTTGCTGCAGGCGATAACCGCGCTGATGCAGACTATGACCGGAGAGGTCCAGAGAGAGAATCGCTTCGCCTCGGTCCAGACGCAGATGTATGCGCAGATCAGGATTAAGCTTGTCGATCGAGGGACGCAAACCCGATGAGGTACGCAGCTTGTCAACGATGGCGTCCTTGACCTTCAAGGCGCCAAAATGGGTGTTATCAATGCCTGAACCGTGACCACTGAATTCAACGGCTAGGGAGCCGTCGGGCTCAAGATGATCCTGCCATTCAACGTCAAGCACGCCGTGGTAGAGGTCCTCGGCGTCCTTCATCGGGAAGCGCTTAAGTACCAACAGCACGCGGTTGGCAAGACGTGACCATAGACACAGCCGGTAGGCTGTTTCCATGTCGGCGGTACCGCGTATGGTCGAGGTGTGTTCGCGGGTGTCCTCTAGGCCAAGCGCAGTAGCTTCCTCAGCGAGCAGGCCTTCGAGGCCTTTGGGGCATGTGAGGAAAAGTTCGTAACGGTCCGACATGAGCATTCCAGAGCCTTGGCTATGAGCGGCGGGACAACGCATTGTCCGGCCCGATTTAAAACAAGCGCCTTTCTTGGAGAACACCTGCGTGGCACACACATTGTGCCGGTCCACCACTACCCTCCAACGTCAACGATGGCGAATGGCGTGGCAGTCGATGGGCCTGTCCCGTGACAAGCCCAAAACTGATATTAAAAAACCACTATTCAGCACGACAATGTCGGCAATAAAAAGTCACCTCGCCGACCCTTCGTCGTTTTAACGCTGACTGCAATCAGCCAGTATTTGTATTTGAGACACAGTCTCAATATCGGTGCAGAGCCGGTTTTCAGGGGGCTCGCAAAAAAAATGCCTGCGAAAGACCTCACCGCTTATGGCCTTAATGCCTCCACCATGACCTTCTTATGACAAAACGATCATTCACAGCGCATGACACATTGGTTAGAAATCAACACAGGTTGTCGTCGCAATGACGGCAGCACCTAAGCCCGCGACGCCGGCAGCGGGTACCAACGGCAGAAGATTTCTGCCCGACCTCAACATGAGGTCTCAAGGGACATAACAGTCAACAAACGAGGGCAACACCCTATGAGAAGACTTAAGCGTGATCCGTTGGAAAGAGCATTTTTACGCGGATATCAATTTGGCGTTCATGGTAAATCCCGTGAGCTTTGCCCCTTTACTCTACCGTCGGTGCGCCAAGCCTGGATCAATGGCTGGCGAGAAGGACGCGGCGACAACTGGGACGGTATGACCGGCACTGCGGGTATCCACAGACTCAACGAACTTCACGCAGTCGGCTAAACACAAGGTATCTTCCGACTAAAATTTCTTTGATTTCAACACACCATGCGTGCCCCATCCGGGCCGCGGGCTAAAGCCCAAGGGGTTCCATAACGGAACCCCTTTTTTGCTTCAACCGATTGAGCTTGCCTTGCCAGGCATTGCTGCAATGGCATCCACCGACTGGCGAATCAGCGCCGGCCCCTTGTAGATGAAGCCCGAATAAATCTGCACCAAGCTGGCACCCGCAGCAATCTTCTCAGCCGCATGCTTGCCTTCGGTGATCCCCCCTGCCGCGATGATCGGCAATTTACCACCCAACTCAGCAGCCAGCACCTTGACGATGTGAGTGCTCTTCTCTCTTACCGGCGCGCCAGACAATCCACCCGCCTCATCGGCATGCGGTAGACCTTCCACGCCTTGCCGGCTAAGGGTGGTATTGGTGGCGATCACCGCATCCATTCCGGATTCAAGCAACGCAGTGGCGACCAGCACGGTTTCTTCGTCAGTCATATCCGGAGCGATCTTGATGGCCAACGGCACGCGCTTGCCGTGAATCTCGGTCAGCGCCTGCTGACGAGTGTGCAATGCCTCGAGCAACTGTTTAAGCGAATCGCCAAACTGCAGGCTGCGCAAGCCAGGTGTATTCGGCGAGCTGACATTAATCGTCACGTAGCTGGCATGGGTGTAAACCTTGTCCAGACAGACTAGGTAATCGTCGACCGCACGCTCCACCGGAGTGTCGAAATTCTTCCCGATATTGATGCCAAGAATCCCGCAGTACTTGGCCGCCTGCACGCGAGCGATCAGGTTATCTACGCCCAGGTTGTTGAACCCCATGCGGTTGATGATCCCCTCTGCGTGAGGCAACCGAAAAATCCGCGGTTTCGGATTACCCGGCTGTGGACGCGGAGTCACCGTACCGATCTCTACGAAACCGAAGCCCAACTGAGCAAATCCGTCGATGGCCGCGCCGTTCTTGTCCAGCCCTGCGGCTAAACCGACAGGATTGGGAAACTCCAGGCCCATGACTGTCACCGGCAGTTTGACCGGGGCTTTGTTGAACAGACTGTTAAGCCCCAACCGCCCACCTGCGCCGATCAGATCGATCGACAAATCATGGGACGTTTCCGGGGAGAGTTTGAACAGTAACTGGCGGGCCAGGTTATACATGGGCGGGTGTGGCTCGTTGCGGCTGAATTCAGCAGGCGATTATAGACGCCCGCACAGGCACAGCGCGAGGCCCATACTGAATTTTGCATAATGGCTGCACGTCACCTGAACACCGTTGTTTTGTTAGACGATACGACGGACGTAATGCTTGAGAACGCCTCCCCGCCCCATCAATATGGATGCCATAGCTCGTTACTGGAGATGCAGCGGGATGCTCTGGTATTCGGGCGAAAAAGTCCGGCCATTCTTGTGATCGGAGAAGTAATAGGCAATCGAGAGCCCATCACTGAAAACTCCGAAGTTTCAGATATGTACCGACAAGGCGCCAGTTGAAGCCAACGATTGCCCATCGACCACAGCGGCAAGTGGGCCACCGTTAGATGACCATCAATGTTTAACAAAGACTGCATCACTTCATCATCCCACTATTTGAAATACATCTACGCGTCGCGGAACTCAAATTGCAGGCAAAAAGAACCCGGCCGAAGCCGGGTTCTTTTTTGCTTTGGCTAATTACTTAGCTTGGGCTTCTACTTCAGCTTCTACGCGACGGTTAACAGCGCGACCAGCGTCAGTTGCGTTATCAGCAACTGGACGGGTTTCGCCGTAGCCAACCGAATTCACGCGGTTAGCGCCAACACCGTACTGGTTAACCAGAACTTGTTTAACGGCGTTTGCACGACGCTCGGACAATTTCTGGTTGTAAGCGTCAGGACCGACGGAGTCAGTGTGACCTTCAACAGTGGTGGTGGTTTGTGGGTACTGCTTCATGAAATCAGCGAGGTTTTTGATATCGCCGTAGCTGTTAGGCTTGACTACAGACTTGTCGAAGTCAAATTTCACGTCCAGCTCAACACGTACAACCTCAGCAACTGCCGGGCAACCGCTTGCGTCAACGGTAACGTTGGCCGGGGTGTCTGGGCACTTGTCAACGTTATCGCACACGCCATCGTTATCGCTGTCGGAGCAAACATCAGCTACTGGAGCTGGAGCTGCTTCAACTTTCTTGGAGCCGCCGCCGAAGTTTACGCCGATACCGACGCTAGGAGCCCACTCGGTGTCGCCCTGGTCAATGTTGTACTGCGCTTCAACGCCAGCACGCGCATAGAAATTGTCGGTGAAGTACAACTTAGCACCGCCGCCGATGTTGGCGAAGGTGGAACGGTTGCGACCACCGCTACCGTTCTGACCGATGCTTTGATCAGAGAAACCGGCAGAAACGTAAGGACGCAGCATGTCGCCCGGGTTGTTGAAGTGGTAGAGAGCGTCCAGAGCGGTGTTCGCGCCCTTGATGTTCTTGCTGTCGTCGCTACGTACGTTATGAACTTCGTCGTAGCCCAGACGCAATTCAACATCGTCGGTCAGGAAGTAGCCAATCGAACCGCCGAACAGGTTGCCGTTATTCTTGAAATTACGAGCGCTGTCGAACTGTTCTTTCTTGGCGAAGCCTTCGATTTCGACTGCGCCTTGGCCTTGTGCCAAAGCGCCGAACGAAGTTGCGGCAACAATAGTACCAATGGCCAAGCCCAAGGTGTTTTTCAGTTTCATCCGTTAAATCCCCATCTGGTGATTGTAAAGCAGTCCCGCATGCGGGGGACAACTCGTCGGCAAGTCTATCAGAACTTGCCTGCTCGTTAGAGATATTTGCTCCGACTTAAGTTTCGGTAATACCTGCAAATTTCTCGCGTAATTTATCAAGTGCCCTTTTGTATCGCATTTTCGTGGCACTCAGGCCCATGTGCATTATGTCTGCGATTTCCTGAAATTCCAGCTCTGCGACAAATCGTAGCACCAGAATCTCGCGGTCAATCGGGTTCACATGCACAAGCCAGCGATCAAGCCCTCCTTTCTCCTCAGGCTTGGGCGTCTTGTCTTCCGACGCTTCTTCCAGCGGGTCCAGGCTTAAAGCCTCCATTAATCGCCGCTTCCTGCGCTCCTTTCTGTACTGCGTGATGCACTCATTGTACGTGATGCTGTAGAGCCAGGTTTTGAACTTCGATTTCCCTTCGAAATTCTTCAACCCATACAACACCTTAAGCATCACTTCCTGACAGACATCGTCAGCATCGCGATCGTTCCCTAAATAACGTGCGCAGACGTTAAAAAGCGTCCTCTGATAGCGACGCATCAACTCTTCGTACGCCCGCGTCACATGGAACAACTCGACATGCGCACGCGCGACCAGCTCCTCATCAGAGAGCTCGCGGGGGTCGTAACGCAAAGAGGGCGATTGGGGCTTATTCAAAACAACTCGTGCCGACTGTCAGGTGAATGTCCGCCATCCCAGGCGCCCCGGGATTTTGCGGCGGCATACATTAGCAGATTTGCCGGTTCAGCGGCTGCTCACTCGCTGCTCGAGAAGGATTCGGTTGGACAACGATACCAACTCCCCTTCATCGGTCAGCAGGGTGGTCTTCACCGTGCCAATCTCTTCGATCTGACCTTCGACCTCTCCCACTCGCACTTGTTGCCCTACTTGATACAACTCCCGCACATAAATTCCTGCCAGGATTTGACCGGCGATTTCACGGCTACCCAGCCCCATTGCCAGCGCAACTGCCAGACCAACGGTAATCAATCCAATCACAATCACGTGGTTCAGCAGGTCGGTTTTCACCTCCAACTGGCTGATAGCCACCGAAATACTGATGATGATAACCAGCCATTGGGCAATTCTCCCAAGACCTGCCGCGTAATCCAGACCGACGCCTTCTGCGGCGCCACGAACAATCCCGTTGACCAGTTGCGCCAACAGCACGCCGACCAGCAGCACCAATGCTGCGCCGAAAACCTTCGGCAGGTACAGCGCCAGCATGTCCAGCGTCGCAGACACTCGCTCAAGACCGAGAGATTCTGCCGCCGAAACCAGGAAAATCAACAGCACAAACCAATACACAATCTTGCCGATCAGAGTCGAGATCGGCACCTGAATGCCCGCTCGGCTGATCAACTTGGTCAAGCCGGTGCCGCCCATGAGGCGATCAAGCCCTAGCTTGGCCAGTAATTTGGACAGTAGCGTGTCGAGCAGCTTCGCCACGACAAACCCCAACAGCACCACGACCAACGCACCAAACAGATTCGGGATGAAGTTCGCGACTTTGGTCCACAACGCAGTCATTGCTGTAACCAGGCTCTGTGTCCAGAGATCCAATTCCATATTCAATCAGCCTTGTCTGAAGCGCTGGCAAGTTCCGCCTTGCGCCGAGAAACCGGGGAAATATGAGCCGAACCACTGTTCACGGCGATCATGAGTGCCTGCGTACACCGCCCCAGTAAACTAAATAAATCACCTGCGCCGACCTGCCGATTGGCCGTTTTAAGCACGCGCCCCAAGCACGCATCGTCATCCCGGCTGGAGGACGTCGTGTTGAGCATGTCACGCAGTGATTTTTCAAACGGGTCGTGCATAGGTACCTCACGCAATGTCACTGGAAGACGCAGCCAAATTTCGCCGAGTCACAACTCCACCCTCCCGATGCAGGAAATAACTTGATCAAACCCACCTCAGACGCCTGAACATCCACCATTGGCCCAGCGCAACCGCCACCATCAACGAGCATGCCATCAGAAAACCATAAGGGTTGTCGGAGCCCGGAATCCCACCCACATTGATACCCAACAAACCGGTGAGAAAGCTCATTGGCAAAAAGATTCCGGTGATGATGCCGAAGCGATACATGGTCCGGTTCATCCGCTCATTCAAGCGGCGGTCTTCGGACTCCAGCACCAACCCTACTCGCTCTCGGCTCAATTCCAGCTCTTCAAGATAACGCGTCAGACTGTTGTGCAATTCGTTCCAATAATCAGCATCGCCTTCTACAAACCAAGGCATTTTGATCCGCGTCAGCTGCGCATAGATTTCGCGCTGCGGTGCAAGAAAACGACGCAATCCTGCTGCGCGGCGACGGATGTGCAACATCTTTCCATGCTCAGGAACATGCCGTTCGTCGGCGTCCATCGCTTCTTCAACTTCGTCGACCAATTCGGTCAACTCACTGACCACCTTCTGAACCTTATCGGTCAGGTATTGAGACAGATAAAGCAGCAACTCAGACGCGGTTTTCGGTCCTTTTCCTGCGTGAAGCTGTTCAATCAGTTCGTCCGTTGCCCGCAGTGAACGCAGGCGCAGAGAAATCACCTGTTGGGGGGCCGCGAAAATCCTCACCGAGACCATGTCTTCCGGTTCAGCCCCCGGATTGAGGTTGACCCCACGCAAAAAGAGCAGCAATTGGTTGTCCGGCAACGGCAGCAGCCGTGGACGAGTGTTTTCCTCAAGCAGCAAATCACAGACAAATTCGTTCAAACCACTGGCCATTCGCAGCCAGGTTTGAGTTTCCGGATGGCTGCGATCCCAATGCAGCCATACACTTTCGTAGGGTTGTAGCTGCAAGCCATCGAGTTCAGTACGAGCGAGCGAACGCGCTCCGCCTTTACCATCCAGTATCAGGGCATGTAGCAGCCCCCATTGCGCGTTTGTCTCGTCGAACATTCAGTGTTCCGTTTGTGGCGAGGTCAGTCCGGCATTTTCAGAGGACTGGGAGACACAATGATGCCGTTGTTGTCAGCGTACACATACTCACCCGGGCGGAACGTAACGCCGGCGAAAGTCACAACGACATTGAGGTCGCCGATACCGCGCTTATCAGTCTTCAGCGGGTGACTGGCCAGCGCCTGTACGCCGAGATCAGTCTGTGCGATGACATCAACGTCGCGAATGCAACCGTAGATCACAATGCCTTCCCAGCCGTTTTTCGCAGCCTTCTCGGCCAACATGTCACCGAGCAACGCCCGCCGTAGAGAGCCGCCACCATCGACCACCAGCACCTTGCCTTTACCGTCTTGGTCCGCCTGTTCGCGCACCAGGGAGTTGTCCTCGAAGCACTTGATAGTGACGATTTCACCGCCAAACGAATCGCGACCGCCGAAATTGCTGAACATCGGTTCCACAACAGTCACCAGTTCAGGGTAGGCGTCGCACAAATCCGGAGTGAGGTAGTGCATGGGGTAACTCCTGTCAGTAATGAGCGTGGCCCGCAAGGATAAACCTGTTTCCACAAGGCTTGACACCCCGTCACGCACTGCTTGCTTCATACTTAAGTCGAACAAAATCGTCAGCTACATGCTTTGTGCATTCGTAGCTTAGCGATAACTCACGCCCAGCGGAACGCTCAAGCATGGTCAGAGTCAAGGAGTTGTCGACACATTCAGCGTCGATTCAGCAAGAGGCGCCACATCCTCTCGCTTCAACCACGCCTGCACCAACGGCCAGACCTGCACCTGCGCGGCCTTGCTGACCAGCATTCGCACATGACCGAAATCCTCGGTAAAACCTTGCTCGCGCCCCAAGCATAGAAACTGTTTGCGCTCGCAACCGAACTGTTCGAACAGCTCGCGACAAGCCCAGGCCGGGTCTTGATGATCGCCAGCAGCAGTCACAGCCAATAGCGGTACCTGAACGTGGCGCAACCCAGACCACCAGTCGTCCTTTTTGTCACCGAAGCGCCCGAACAGGCCACGCCAGCGCAAGCTTTCGAGAATGATCCCCATGGGCTCATCTTCCGGCCCCCGCTTGAAACGCGGCCCCGAGAAATGCGCGAAACGCTTGAGCACAAAGTGCCCCGCCCATTGCACAGGGGGTACTTTCAATGGCCAGAAATTCCGTGTGATCTGGCTACCAAACAGGGCTGCGGAAGCGGCTTGCTCAACACCTAGGTAATGACCGCCCAGCGCAGCGGCCAAGGTCGTACCACCCAACGAATGGCCGATCCAGTGAGGAATCTGACCACTTTGCTCGCGGACAAAAGCAGCAATGGCCGGAAGATCATAGCGCGCATAGTCAGCCACGCGATTGTGCCGATAGGCCTCATTGCGTGCTGACAACCCGTGCCCGCGCATCTCAGGTATCCACACATCGAAACCGGCCCGCGCCAGATAAGCGCCCAAGCCAATGCCCTTGGGCGAATACCAGAAACGGCGATTGGAAAAACTGCCGTGCAACAGGATCACTGGCACCCCGCGCGCATCAGGACTGGCGACCAATCCCAGACGGGTGACGGCTAGCTCAACGGTGAAATCAAGACTGTTGCCGGGCTTCAAGCGGTATACGTCCTCGATCAGGTCGCCACGACGTTCGGCGCTGATCAAGGCCACGGGAAAAAGATGGCTGCTGCTTTGCATATTGTCTTGCTTGGCTCTGAAAACTCAGGGTTTCTTCCAACATCCTGGCAGACACGTCAACCAAGGCGCTGAATAACTCGCATAAAAAAGGGCGGAGTCTATAAAGCCGCCCTAAAAAAACTGACCCACCGAAGTGGGCCAGCATTTTACTCAATTTACATTAAGTGGGTGCTTCTTCTTCAGACAGGAAGAACCAGGTTTCCAGCACCGAGTCAGGGTTCAGCGAAACGCTCTCAATACCCTGCTCCATCAGCCAGCGAGCCAGATCCGGGTGATCTGAAGGTCCTTGACCGCAGATGCCGATGTATTTGCCAGCCTTGTTGCAAGCCTGGATCGCGTTGGACAACAGCTTCTTGACCGCCGGATTACGTTCATCAAACAGGTGCGCGATGATTCCAGAGTCGCGATCGAGCCCAAGTGTCAGTTGAGTCAAGTCGTTGGAGCCAATAGAGAAGCCATCGAAGAACTCAAGGAACTCTTCGGCCAGAATCGCATTGGATGGCAGTTCACACATCATGATGACACGCAGACCGTTTTCGCCACGCGTCAGACCGTTTTCTGCCAGCAGATCGATGACCTGGCTTGCCTCGCCCAAGGTGCGCACGAACGGCACCATGATTTCGACGTTGGTCAGCCCCATCTCGTTGCGCACGCGTTTGAGGGCGCGGCATTCAAGTTCAAAGCAATCACGGAAGTTTTCGCTGATGTAGCGCGATGCACCACGAAAGCCCAACATTGGGTTTTCTTCTTCCGGCTCGTACAGCTTGCCGCCGATCAGGTTGGCGTATTCGTTGGACTTGAAGTCCGACAAACGCACGATGACTTTCTTCGGTGTGAACGCTGCGGCCAGGGTGCTGATGCCTTCGACCAGCTTCTCGACGTAGAAGCCGACTGGATCGTCATAACCGGCGATACGCTTGTCAACACTGTCCTTGATGTCTTGCGGCAGGTTCGGGTAGTTCAGCAACGCCTTCGGATGCACACCGATCATGCGGTTGATGATGAACTCCAGACGCGCCAGACCGATGCCGGCATTGGGTAGTTGGGCGAAGTCGAAGGCGCGGTCGGGGTTGCCGACGTTCATCATGATCTTGAACGGCAGCTCCGGCATGGCATCAATGGAGTTTTGTTTGATGTCGAAACCCAGCTCACCTTCGAAGATGTAGCCGGTATCGCCCTCGGCGCAGGAAACCGTAACGCCCTGGCCATCTTTGAGCAACTCGGTCGCATGACCACAACCGACGACTGCCGGGATGCCCAGCTCACGGGCGATGATCGCAGCATGGCAGGTACGACCGCCACGGTTGGTGACGATGGCGCTGGCGCGCTTCATGACCGGCTCCCAATCCGGGTCGGTCATGTCGGACACCAATACGTCGCCCGGTTGCACCTTGTCCATCTCGGACACGTCCTTGATGATCCGCACTTTGCCCGCGCCAATACGCTGACCAATCGCACGGCCTTCGACCAGTACGGTGCCCTTCTCTTTAAGCAGGTAGCGCTCCATGACATTGGCCGAGCTGCGACTCTTCACGGTTTCAGGACGCGCCTGAACGATATAAAGCTTGCCGTCGTCGCCGTCTTTGGCCCATTCGATGTCCATAGGGCACTTGTAGTGCTTCTCAATGATCATCGCCTGGCGAGCCAGATTGGTGACTTCTTCGTCGCTCAGGCAAAAACGCGCGCGATCAGCCGGTTCAACGTCGATGACTTTGACCGATTTACCGGCCTTGGCTTCGTCGCCGTAAATCATCTTGATCGCTTTACTGCCCAGGTTGCGGCGCAGAATCGCAGGACGACCGGCTTCAAGGGTATTTTTGTGGACATAGAATTCGTCCGGATTGACCGCGCCCTGAACCACGGTTTCACCCAGGCCGTAAGCGCCGGTAATGAACACCACGTCGCGAAAGCCGGATTCGGTGTCCAGGGTGAACATCACGCCCGCGGTGCCGGTTTCGGACCGCACCATGCGCTGCACGCCAGCAGACAATGCCACCAGCTTGTGGTCGAAACCTTGGTGAACGCGGTAGGAAATGGCGCGGTCGTTGAACAGCGAGGCAAACACTTCCTTGGCCGCACGGATGACGTTTTCCACGCCGCGGATATTAAGGAAGGTTTCCTGCTGACCGGCAAAGGATGCGTCGGGTAAGTCTTCTGCAGTGGCGGAAGAACGCACAGCAACGGCGATGTCCGGATTGCCTGCTGCCAAGACAGCGAAGGCGGTGCGGATTTCGGCGTTGAGTTTCTCGGGAAATTCAGCCTCCATGATCCACTGACGAATCTGCGCACCGGTTTTTGCCAGGGCGTTGACATCGTCGACATCAAGGGCATCGAGTGCCGCGTGAATCTGATCGTTCAGACCACTTTGCTCAAGAAAATCACGATAGGCTTGAGCCGTAGTGGCAAAGCCACCGGGGACCGAAACACCGGCACCCGCGAGGTTACTGATCATCTCGCCGAGGGATGCGTTCTTGCCCCCCACATGCTCCACATCATGGACGCCGAGCTTATCGAGGGAAACTACGTACTCTACCAAGGTGATCTCTCCACTAACCAATTTGTTGTTGGGAAAAGCTTTGGTGCTTGAATTGCACAAGCAGTTCTGCGCACTTGTGGTCTGAATCTGGAAAATAAGTAAGAATGCGGCCAGTCATGGCAGCAAGCACGCCTATGATATCCAAGAATCGTCACCAGCTTAAGGCCCAAGGCGCAAATGAAACGATCCGCTTTCTTTATTTCCGACGGCACCGGCATTACTGCCGAAACCCTTGGCCAGAGCCTGTTGGCACAATTCGAAAACATTATGTTCAACAAGTTCACCAGGCCCTACATCGACAGCACCGAAAAAGCGCTGGCGATGGTACAACAAATCAACAAGGCTGCGGAGAAGGACGACGCCCGCCCGATCATTTTCGACACCATCGTCAATCAGGACATCCGCGAGATTCTCGCGACCTCCGACGGCTTCATGATCGACATTTTTTCGACCTTTCTGGCACCGCTTGAGCAGGAGCTTAGTTCACACTCTTCGTACTCGGTGGGGAAATCTCACTCCATTGGTCACAACTCCAATTACATGGAGCGCATCGAGGCGGTGAACTTCGCCCTGGACAATGATGACGGGGCTCGTACCCATTACTACGACAAGGCTGACATCATTTTGGTGGGTGTTTCGCGCTGCGGCAAAACCCCGACTTGTCTGTACATGGCTATGCAATTCGGGATAAGGGCGGCCAATTACCCGCTGACCGAAGACGACATGGAGCGTTTGCAACTTCCTGCCGCACTCAAGAAGCATCGTAACAAGTTGTTCGGCCTGACCATCGATCCAGATCGCCTCACCGCCATCCGCCATGAGCGTAAACCCAACAGCCGTTATTCAAGCTACGCCCAGTGCGAGTTCGAAGTGCGCGAGGTGGAAAGTCTTTTCCGCCGCGAGAACATTCCGAATATCAATTCCACGCACTTCTCTGTGGAAGAAATCTCCGCGAAGGTGCTGGTAGAGAAAGGCGTTGAGCGGCGGTTTAAATAAGAAAAGAGGCGACCCGATTCGGGTCATCGCCTATTGAGCGCGGCATCCTGTTCGGCTGCCCTGCAACTTCCCTCTGCTGAAACATTGCCCGACGCGCGAAAACGCATCGGGCAATGATCAGGCTACCTAGCGCTATGTGCGACGCACCAGTAATGGCAGACCGATCAGCGTCAGCGACACACCGGCCAGCGTGCTCCCGAGAACGCTGTCGCCAAACTGCAGCCAAGCCCAGACCATCGTCAAGGGCGGTGTCAGAAACAGCGCACCGCTGATGCGTTGCAGGCTGAAACGTTGCAAGCACAACCAATAAAAACCCCAACCGGCGAGCGTCGAAAACACTGTCAGCCACACGACGCCGAGACCAAAGCCTACTGTCGCCACCGGCCGCAATCCGCCTTCGTACAGTGCCAATCCCGCGAATACCGGCACCGCCGAGCAGACCTGAATGAACAACGCTGTTAGCCCGGAAATGCGTACAACGGTCGCGCGCTTCTCATAAAGCGTCGCGCAGGCCAGCGACAGCACCGCCAGCAACGGCAGTGAATAGGCCCACGCGGATGCAGTACCGAACTCGATACTCGATGCGCTGGCGATCAACATCCCCATTACGCATAGCAGCAGTCCCAGCCATTGCCAGCCTTGAGTACGCTGGCCCGGCACGAAACCAGCCAGCAACACAATCGTCACAGGCAACAAATTGACGATGACTGACGAAGTACCCGGCGCTACGCCCAACTCGATGGAACGAGCAATGGGTGCGATGTAACCGGCGATGGCAAACACGCCCATAAGGCCGTGATGAAGCAAATCTCCCCAGCACAATCGGCGCAGTTCCTTAATAGCGAACGGCAGCAGCACGAATGCTGCCAGCACGAAACGCCAGAACGTCGCCAGATACACCCCACCCTGCTCTGCCGCATAGCGATAGCCGATGAAGCCGGAACTCCAACTAATGATCATCGCGAGCATCAATAGCAGCCCGATCAACCTTGTCCTGAAGGTGTCCGCACAGACGTCAGCAGGTTTGAGGTCATACGCAGTCTGTCGGTTGGTCATCACGTCGCCCTTTTATGTTGACTGGCCGTGATGGTAAGAAGGGATGGCTGATGCAATCAAACGAGATGATTAGCACCACTCATGCAGGATTATTGGATTATGGGTGACGCGCTGGACATTGAACTGTTGCGAACCTTTCAGGCCATTGTCAGGTTCAATCAGTTTTTAGCGGCCTCTACGTGGCTCAACCGCAGCCCCTCGGCGGTAAGCCTGCACGTCCGGCGGTTGGAAGAACTGGCGGGTGGGCGGCTGTTTGAGCGGGATAACCAGACCGTCAGCCTGACCCCGCTGGGTCGCCGGTTCGCGTTGCAGAGTGCCGAGCTGTTGCAAGTACACGACCGTATGCTCGCCAGTTTCAGTCGGCCTCTCGCCAGCGGGCGCGTGCGCTTGGGCATTTCCGAGGAATACGCAGGGGCGCTGTTGCAATGCACATTGTCAACATTATCGACGCTCTATCCGCACATCGATCTGGAGGTGGAAACGGGTGCAAGCGGTCGTTTGAGCCTCAAGCTTGCACGCGGTCAATTGGACCTGGCATTGGTGGTTGAGCCGCTAGGTATCGATACCCCTGATGAGCGGCTGGTTAAAAAAGTCGGTACGACCGAGCCGGTCTGGGTCGCAAGCCACGGCTACCGGGTAGATGCAAGTAAACCGCTGCCGCTGGCCCTGCACGGCAGGGGCTGCCCGTATCGCAGCGCAGCGGTGGATGCCTTGACCCGGCAGGGCAAACGCTGGCGCACGGTGATCAGTAGCGCCGGGGTGATCGCGCTGGAAGCGGCGATCGGCGCCGGCTTGGCCATTGGTATCGTCGACCGCGCGCTGGTACAGGCTGGCATGCGCGTGCTTGGCAAAGAGGATGGTTTGCCCGAGCTAGCGTTGCACGAGATGAAACTGATGCTGGCGCCTGGGGATACCAGTGCGGCGTGCGAGGTGATGGCTCAGTTGATATGTAATCATTTTCGGGGGTGAGCGACGTGACCGGGCGGGCTCTTTTGCGCTTTCAGAATGTGCAGCCCCGTGCGATGATCCCGCGCCATTACAGATCGACGGGATTGAAATCCCGCACACTGCCCCTGCGCCGTGAACTAGCCTGTTTCATTTCATTTTGCCACGGACCGTCGACATGAACTTTCTCAAGCGAGCGCTGCTGGACCGGAAGCTGAAACAAGCACTTTTGCACAACAACTGCCGGCTTGACAGTGGTGTCAGAGGGCTGCGCAACGATGTCCAGTTGACGCTAGAACATGGCGTGAAGCTGCACCAGATCAAAATTCATTCAAAAAAATTGAGTATCGGTGCCTATACCGACATCGTCAGTGGCACCGAGCTGCACGATGTATCGAGCATTGGACGCTACTGCTCGATCGCCAAAAACGTAACCATCGGACAGGACCGCAAATCCCATCCACTGAGCTGGCTGAGCTCCCACAGTGGTCTGGTGGGGTTGCGTCAACAACTCAGTGGCGCCCCGGCGCATCATGATGGCGTGAAGCAGACGGTCATCGGGCATGACGTTTGGATCGGCATGGATGTATTGATTCTGGAAGGCGTGACCATCGGCACAGGTGCGGTGATCGGCGCCCAGTCACTGATCACCAAAGACGTGCCGCCATACGCCATCGTCATGGGATCGCCAGCCCAGGTGAAGCGTTTTCGCTTCGACCCACCGACCATCGACAGCCTGCTGGCCAGCCAGTGGTGGAACCTGACCGCGCGGCAGTTAGCCGATCTGCCCATCGAAAATCCACAAGCACTCATTGAAGCGCTCAACGGGTTTGTCGTACCAGACAGCCATCCCGGTAAAGTGGTAGTCCACAATCAGCCGTTCAAGGTCGAACACCACGCTGCTCAGTAGCCGTCACCTTTAGCCTGCCGAACCTGTGGGTGCAGCGTGTCCGGTCCCGCCGCTGACAGCATGCACTTTCGGCGCATTGGCATTGAGCAATGCCTGGATCGCCTGGCTATAGGCCTGACGCCCCATATTCATGCTGTTGTTGTGATTGCCGCCCGGCACCATCAGCAAACTCTTCGGCTCGCGTGCGGCATCAAACAACTCTTTACTGAAGCGCGGCGCCACGTACTGATCGTCAGTGCCGTGGACGATCAGTACCGGCATCTGCACCTGAGCGATCTTGTCAATGGAGTCGAACTTCTGCGACACCAACCAACGCACCGGCAGCGCGGTGTTGGCCAACGCTGTGGCGACCTCGGCGAGAGTGGTGAATGTTGATTCGATGATCAAGCCACGCGCCTGGATCGGTTCCCCCTTCTGCGCGTCTTGTCCCAGTTCCGCTGCCAGGTCTACCGCCACCGCGCCACCCAGCGAATGTCCGTAGATCAGCCGCTTGCGCGGGTCCGGCTGGAGTATTTTCAGACGTTTCCAGGCGATGCGGGCATCTTCATACACCGACGCTTCTGACGGCAGTTGACCCTTGCTTTGCCCGAAGCCACGGTAATCGATGGCTAATACCGAAAAGCCAAGCGCGTGCAACTGCTCAATGCGGAAGAACTGGCCGGTGAGGTTCCAACGTGAGCCGTGCAGGTAAAGCAATGCAGGCGCATCGCTTTTCTCGGCGGGCCACCACCAGGCATGAATGTTCTGCGCGACGCCGAACGACGGCGCCTTAAGCTCGAACTCCTGCACCTCGGGCGGCAACCCGTGATACCAGCTCGCAGTGCCCGGCTCGATGCGAAATAGTAGTTCGCGCTCCTTGTGTTGCAATACCGAGCAGCCAACGGGCAGGCCAACGATGACCGCGACCATGCAGGCATAGAGCAGCCAACGGGCCCTGAAGTGCGCGAGTAAAGGTTTGGGCATTGGCGTGGGGTTCCGGGCAACGCGACGAAGAGGAGCAGTTTGCCATTCATTGCACAAGCGGGTCATTTCCTTCTGCCCAAAGGGAACGTCACCTGTGATTCTGACCGCCAGTCGCAGGCCCCAGACGTGCCGCTAACCTGCCGGGAATTGGCAGCAAATCCCTCCAATGCACTGCATCAGATACCGCCGTATAATCAGCGCGCTCGTTACACAATCAACAATCATTGGTTATTTTCACAACTCAAATCGACACCGGAATGCCCCGTGGATAATAAAAAATCCCACCGCGTCAAACTGATTCAGCAGGCGCTACAAGACCAGAAAGCCATTCATCTGCGCGAGATGGCAGCCCTGCTGGATGTTTCTGAAATGACCTTGCGCCGGGATCTGGGTCGATATCCGGACAGATTTCAGTTGCTCGGCGGTCACATCACGCTGGCTTTCGATCCCACCGCGACCGCCGATTACAGGGTCCCCGAGCAAGGCATCCAACATCTAGAAGATAAACGCCGAATCGGAAAGCTCGCTGCGGCGTTCATCAAACCAGGTGATACGGTGTTCTTCGATTGCGGCACGACCATTCCCTTCGTGGTTGACTTTATCCCGGACGAACTGGAGTTCACGGCGGTGTGCAACTCGCTCAATGTCCTGCTCAAGCTGCAGCAAAAGCCCAATTGCAACATCATCCTGTGCGGCGGGACCTTCCACCGCAAGAACCAGATCTTCGAGCATCGCGACGAGAGCAGTATCCTCGATAGCGTTCGACTGACCTGGGCCTTGGTTTCTGCGGCGGGCGTCAGCGAGGCCTTGGGCGTGACCTGCTCCAACTTCAATGAAGTACAAGTCAAGCAGAAAGTCTTGCGCCAGGCCCGGCATTGCATGTTACTGGCCGATCACACTAAGTTCGATGCGGTACGTACCGCGCATTTCGCGACACTGGAGCAGTTTCATGTAGTGGTCTGCGACAAGAAAATACCGAAGCTTTATCGCGACGTTATCCAGGGCAATGGCGCGCAACTGGTGATTTAATCGGCTGCGGATAACGCACGATGCAGCGTAGCCGGACGCCGCGTCATCAAACTCCCCCACAGGTTGACGACTACCTACGGATAGCTGCATGCCCCATTGCGCAAGCAGGCACTAAACCGGCACGATCAGCCTTTCGTCTGCACCTGCAGACCTGCCCGCACTGATTGATCAGTCTTTTCCCGGAGCGTTGTCGGTCATGGTCCAGCCCACCACCCAGGATTCCTCGCGCGTCAGCAGCAAACTTACCTCCGTCGAATTTCGCGCAATGGTGGCGGTGCTGCTGTCCATCGCTTTGGCGACACTCGATACCGCCATTGCCAACACCGCCCTGCCCGCCATCGCCGCTGACCTGAATGCGTCGCCGGCCGCCTCGGTGTGGATCATCAACGCCTATCAACTGGCGGCAGTCGCCACGCTGCTACCGCTCGCCGCGCTGGGGGGTGTGATCGGTCATCGCAAGGTTTATCTCGGCGGTCTGATCCTGTTCATTGTCGCCTCAGCGTTATGCACCTTTTCCTGGTCGCTGCCGACCCTGACCATCGCCCGCGTCCTGCAGGGCTTGGGCGCCAGCGCGATCATGAGCGTCAACGCCGCGTTGATCAGCTCGATCTTTTCTTATGAGCGCCTAGGTCGCGGGCTGGGCATGAACGCGTTGGTGGTTGGCACCTCATTCGCGGCGGGCCCAACCATTGCCTCGCTGGTGCTGTCAGTCGCCAATTGGCCATGGCTGTTCGCGATCAACCTGCCCATCGGTATTTTTGCCCTGGTATTTGCCTGGAACTCGCTGCCGGCTGGCAAGGCTGGGACACTGACCTTCGACCGCATCACCGCGATCCTCAACGTCATCACCTTCGGCGCCCTGATTTTCGCGCTCAGCGAAGCGGCGCAACTGGGTTCCTTGAGCACGGTACTGATCGCGCTGGGTTTCTTTCTGGTTGGCGGCGCGCTGATGTTGAGGCGAGAAACCGGGCATCCGGCGCCGATGTTTCCGCTGGACCTGCTCAAGCGACCGATGTTTGCCCTGTCTGCACTGACCGCCTTTTGCTCGTTCGCCACGCAGGGGCTGGCGTTTGTCTCGCTGCCGTTCTTCTTCGAAACCACGCTGGGCCGCGATCCGGTACAGACTGGCTTTTTAATGACCCCATGGTCAGTGATCGTCGCCCTGATCGCGCCAGCGGCTGGACGCTTGTCTGATCGCTATGCGCCGGGCCTGCTGGGCGGTATCGGGCTGGCGATCTTGTGCGCCGGAATGATTTCGCTGGCATTGATGCCAGCAGACGCCAACGCCTGGGAAATTGGCGCACGGATGATTCTCTGCGGCCTGGGCTTTGGTTTTTTCCAGGCGCCTAACCAGAAGGCGTTGATGACCAGCGCCCCGAAAAACCGGGCCAGTGGCGCCAGCGGCACCATTGCCACCGCGCGCTTGATTGGTCAGGCAACAGGCGCTGCCTTGGTCGCGCTGAGCTTCGGGATTTCCAGCGAGCATGGACCGGTGCTGGCGTTGAGCATCGGTGCGTGTTTCGCGGCGGTGGGCAGCATCGCCAGCGGGTTGCGGTTAGTGACCAAAAATACGGCATGATGCGGCGCTGCCACGGTTAGGGTCGCGTCATCAATGCGACGACACGTAGATCGAATTCACCTGCGCTGGCGGCAGCGCGAACGTGCCCTGCAATCGCGCCACCTCGTCGGTGGGCGTGCGTCCGAACAGCCTCTTGAACTCCCGGCTAAACTGCGAGGGGCTTTCATAGCCCACTGTCGATGATGCCACTGATGCGGTCATGCCATTGCGCAGCATCAGCAGTCGCGCTTGATGCAGGCGGGTTGATTTCAGGTATTGCATCGGCGAGGTGTGGGTCACCGCTTTGAAATGCGCGTGAAAACGGGTGACGCTCATGTTGGCTTCGTGGGCCAGGTCCTCGACAGCCAGCGCCTGCTGAAAACTGCTGTGAATCTTGCGAATCGCCTTCGACACCCGGCCGAACTGGCCCTGCTCCTTGAGTGCCGCGCGCATCGAGCCGCCCTGCTCGCCCATCAATATCCGGAAGTAGATTTCCCGCACCAGCCCCGGCCCAAGAATGTCGCTCTCCAAAGGTGTGCGCATGGCTTCAAGAAAGCGCAACACCGAGTCTTTCAGGCGGTCATCCATCAGTGACGAATACATACCTTTAGGCAAGACCTGGGATTGAGGACGCTGTTCGTCCAGTTGCAGGATCAACTGCGCCGCCAAGGCAAAATCCAGATGAAAGTAGATGGCCAACAAGGGTTCGTCTTCGTTGGCATCAGTGGCCATGGTGAAGGGTACCGGCACCGACACTACCAAGCAGTGCTGAGCGTCATACACAAACATCTCATCGCCCCAGTAACCGATTTTCCGGCCTTGGCAGACAATCACAATGCCTGGATCGTAGAGCACTGGCGCCCGCTCCAACGGTCGGTTTGAGCGCAGCAATCGCACCGTGGGCAACGTCGTAAGGTTGTAACCCTCATGCGGCGCCAGCTCATTGAGCAGTGCAACCATCCGCCGCTGACGTTTATCTCGGGTGCTTTTCAGGTCTGTCATGGTCGGTTCGCTTTGATGGATGCGCCGTGCAACCTTGTACCGCCTCAACAGGAAAATCCAGCGGATGGGTAGGAATAGGCAAACATGAGGGAGGTCTGGGCGTTCGCGTTGATGGCAAAGCTTTCTAGCATGGCGGCTACTGCTTAATGAGTCCCATGGATGCATCCCATGACCCCATCCCAGCAACGGCACACCCCAAAGAGGCACACGATATGAGCACAAGCAAAACCCTATTCATCACTGGCGTCAGCAGCGGTTTCGGTAAAGCACTGGCGCAACAGGCACTGGCAGCGGGACATACAGTCATTGGCACCCTGCGCGATCAACAGGCGTTGCAGACCTTCGAGTCACTGTCACAGCGGGCTCACGGCGTGTTGCTCGACGTGACGGATTTCGACACCATCGATGCCGCAATCAACCAAGCTGACCGCACATTTGGCCCAGTGGATGTGCTGGTCAACAACGCAGGCTACGGTCATGAAGGGGTGTTTGAAGAATCATCGCTGGACGACATGCGCCGTCAGTTCGAGGTCAATGTCTTTGGTGCAGTGGCAATCACCAAAGCGTTTGTGCCGCTGTTTCGTCAGCGGCGCAGTGGACACATCATCAACATCACCTCCATGGGCGGTTACATCACGATGCCGGGGATTGCCTATTACTGCGGCAGCAAGTTTGCGCTGGAGGGTATTTCCGAAACCTTGAGCAAGGAACTCAAGCCCTTCGGCATCTTCGTCACCGCCGTCGCGCCGGGCTCGTTTCGCACCGACTGGGCGGGCCGCTCGATGCAGCGCTCGCCAAGGCAGATTGCCGACTACGACGCATTGTTCGACCCCATCCGCCAGGCCCGTGAAGAAAAAAGCGGCAAGCAGTTGGGTGATCCTGTCAAAGCGGCACAAGCGATGCTGCAACTGATTGCCAGCGACAACCCGCCAGCGCACCTGCTCCTGGGCAGTGATGCGTTGCAACTGGTGCGGGACAAACTGGCTCAGCTGAGTGCGCAGATGGATGAATGGGAGCAAGTGACACGATCAACCGATGGCTGATGGCTGATGGCACTTGCGGCACCTGACGCCGCAAAAAACGGCAGGCTCACGCATTGCGCGTCAACCTGCCGTTTGGGGTGACACCAAGCGGTTATGGTTTAGCGATATCTGTCCGCGAAACCGCTGGCGACTCTTTGGGGAGCGTCGCGCGCAGTTGCTTCACTTGGTCGGCGCTCACCGCTGGCGCCTGGTTGCCCCAACTGCTGCGGATGAAGGTCAGCAGCTGCGCCACTTCGTCATCTGACAGACGCCAGGCAAAGCCGGGCATGCCCAACTGCGATGGCGCAGCCTCGGTGCCCGGCAGCTTGCTGCCCGCCAACACCAGCCGAATCATCGACACTGGATCTGGCGAGAGCACCGATGAGTTACCGGCGATCTTCGGGAACACCCGCTCATCACCCAGGCCATTGGTGCGGTGGCATGCCGAGCAGTTGTCGATGTACAACTCAGCGCCACGACTGCCTTCCTGCCCGGCAGCCAAGGCTTTTGCCGTGGCCGGATCAGCCTTGAAGCTCGACACTTGATGCTCACTGGCGGGCAGCGTTTTCAGGTACGCCGCCACAGCTTGCAGATCACCGTCGTTCAGATGCTGGGTGCTGTGTACCACCACATCACCCATTGCACCGCCCAATACCGCATGCGTGGCACTGCGAGCGCTGCGCAGCGTGGCAACGATGTCTTCAGCGCTCCAATTGCCCAAGCCGTCAGCCGGATTACCGCGCAGATTGACCGCCAACCAGCCATCGATCACCTGCCCACCAGACAGGTAGGCTGCGCCCGTGTCATCCAGCGCCTTCTCCTGCAAGGTCACTTCCCGTGGCGTGTGGCAACTGCCGCAGTGGCCCAGGCCCTGCACCAGATAAGCACCGCGAGCGATCTGTGGGTCCTTATAGCGCGCGGCGTTGAAGCCCACCTCGGCAGGCGCGGGGCCAAAGGTCTTGCGCCAGATCGCCAGCGGCCAGCGCATCGACAACGGCCATGGCACGTCATTGGCATGGTTCTCGGCGTAAACCGGTGCAACACCGTGCATGAAGTACGCGTACAGCGCCCGCATGTCGTCGTCGCTGGTCCGCGCATACGCCGGATAAGGCATCGCCGGATACAGACTGTCGCCGTTGGCGGCGATGCCGTGACGGACCGCCCGGTCAAAATCATCCAGCGAATAACCGCCGATACCCGAGGCTTTATCCGGGGTAATGTTGCTGCTGTACAGCGTGCCGATCGGTGAAGCAATCGGCAGACCACCGGCGAACGGCTTGCCACCTTTGGCGGTGTGACACGCCGTGCAGTCGCCGGCATCCGCCAGGTAACGGCCCTTCTCGATCAACGCCGCCTGCTCGGCTTGCGACGCTGCCTGCAATGCAGGGGTATGGGTTGGCCAGAAGGCGAACACCAGCAACGCAACCAGTACCACCACGCCCAGTGCGACCAGGCTCAAGAGAAACTTTTTCATGGGTTTCTCCTTATGCCTGAACCAGCGGGCCGGGGTTTTTCAGGTACTGCTCGCGAATGGCCTTGGCAGACCAATACGCCAGCGCACCCACCATGCCGGTCGGGTTATAACCATTGTTTTGTGGAAACGCGTTAGCACCAATGGCGAACACGTTATGCACGTCCCAGGATTGCAGATACCGGTTCAACGCCGAAGTTTTCGGATCGCTGCCCATGATCGCGCCACCACAGGTGTGGGTACTCTGGTACTTGGTGATGTTGTAATGCTCACCCGTTTTCTTGGCGTCGCCAGCCAGGGCGGTCGGGTTGAGAATCTTCGACATCTCCAGTGCCTTGCCTACCAAAAACTGCGAAGCCTTGACCTCGTTGTCGTGCCAGTCGAAGTTCATTCGCAGTAATGGCCGACCGAAACCGTCCTTGTAGGTCGGGTCCAGGCTCAGGTAGTGCTGACGGTACGACATGCACGCGCCCTGCACTTCAAAGTAGAACGAGTGGCGGAAGGCATCGCTTGCCGCTTGCTTCCACTTTGTCCCCCAGTTTGGTGTGCCAGGCGGCACATTGATCCCGCGCACCGGTCCTGCGCCGGGTTGCCGCGCCCAGATAATCCCGCCGCCGACGAAACCGGCCTTGGCATTGTCCAGCTGATTGCCGTTGAGGTTGTCCATGGTCGTGCCCGCACCACCGATACCGATGAACTGGTTGGCCTGCACTTCCTTGCCAAAAAACAGCACCACGCGGTTGAGGTTCTGGTACGAGTAATTGCGGCCGATGGTGCCCTCGCCGGATTCTGGATCGTAGGGCTTGCCGATGCCTGAAAGCAGCATCAAATGCACATTGAACAGTGAGAACGCGCAGAGCAGTACCAGGTCAGCCTGTTGCTCGACTTCACGCCCCTGGGCATCCAGATAGGTGACGCCGGTAGCTTTCTTGCCATCGCTGTCGAGGTTGACCTTCAACACTTGCGCATGGGTGCGCAGCTCAAAGTTTTTACGCAGACGCAGCACCGGCAGAATGCTGATGTTGGGGCTGGCCTTGGAGTAGTTCAAACAGCCGTAATCACTGCAAAAACCGCAGGCGTTACACGGCCCCATCTGGCAACCGTACGGGTTGACATAAGGTGCCGATGCGTTGGATGCCGGGATCGGATACGGGTCCCAACCCATCTCGCGCGCGGCGCCGTAAAACATTTCCGCGCCCAGATAATTAGGGTTGGGTCCCAACGGGAATTCACGCGAACGTGAGCCTTCGAACGGATTGCCGCCCGGCTGTTTGGTGCCTTGGATCACACCGGCCTTGCCGGAGGTACCACAGACGTACTCGAAGTGATCGAAGTGCGGCTCAAGGTCTTCGTAGGTGACCGGAAAATCCTGAATGGTCATGTCCGTGGGAATGAACTTGGCGCCGTAACGCTGCTCGACGTTGCTGCGCAGCTTGAAGTCTTCCGGCAGCGCACGGAAATGACAGCCCGACCAGTGACTGCCCGCGCCACCGACACCGGTGCCCGGCTTGAACGAACCCATCTGCCGATACGGTACAGCGGTGGAGGTCAGGTTGTGGCGTGCGGTAACTGTTTCCTGGGACAGGCTTTGCAGGTAACGGCGATGCACCGAACCTTCCAGCTCATCGACCACTTTCGGGTAAGCGAAATCCGGTTGCGTGTCGCGATCAGCGCCGCGCTCCAAGACCACCACATGCAGCCCGGCATCGGTGAGTTCTTTGGCCAGGATCGCCCCGGTCCAGCCCATGCCAACGATGACAGCGTCTACTTTTGGTTTAACGTTCGCCATGCTCAGCCCCTCCGTCCGGCCAGATCGACCGGCGGCAATGGGTACGGCCTGTCACGCACCGTCACCCAATCCAGGTAATCGGCACGCATGCCCGGATAACCGATCATTTTCCACGCACCCATGTTTTTGTTGCCGCCGTGAGAAGGGTCGGCGAAATAGCCGTTGCGTACTTCGTTAAGCAAATTGCTGAAGAACAGCTTCGACGAGATGTCATCCAACGCCAGCTTGCCGCTCTCGGCGTTCTTGAGCAGCTCCTCTTGCTGGGCCGTGGTGAGTTCGGCGAAGGTCTTGCCGGAGAAGGTTTTCTTGCAACTGGCGTCCACCGCCTTGATGCCGATGCGTAGTGTCTCGCGCAGGGTCAGACGGCCCTGATAACCAAACTCTGGCGCCGCTTCAAGGAAGGGCCCCTGCATGTACCAGATGCCGCCATTGGCATAGGGCGTCTGCATATGCCGGTCGAGAAACTGCGGGACACCAAGCTCGACAGCGCCAGGCCCCACTTGATCGGACGGGATCAGTCGGTCACATGCCGCAATCACGAACGTCCACTCCTCGGGCGTGAAGAACGTGGGGGTGTAGTCATCGGCTTTGGCCGGTGGTTGCACGCTTGGCTGGGCATCGCTTGCCGGGGTCTGGGCAAAGGTTGTCGCAGGGAGGCCAGCACTGGCCAGGGTTACGACGGGGATAAGCGTCAGCGACTTACGCAAAAAGTCGCGACGCCCTGGGGAGGTATCGTCATCGGACATCGTTTACTCACTCCTGGGTCTAAACACGGGTGTGCTTCTATTTTTCTTGTGTTTTCTTATTGTTTGTCACTGCAACGCGACAATTAGATCGCTAGCTAATCATGACCAAGCTAAGCAATTGAGCGTACTAAACCAGTTATCCACCCCGCTTTCCAGACAGGCGACAGGCTGAAATGATTCTTCAAATCTTGAACTGACGGACCAGACTACTCAGATTACTGCCCAAAGAAGACACCTCGCGCATGGTGTGCGCGCTTTGTTCGGTTTCATCGGCCAGGTTTTCCACGGCACCGGCAATCTGATGCACGCTGCGATTAATCTCTTCAGCCACTGCGGTTTGCTCTTCGGCGGCGCTGGCAATTTGCGCGTTCATCGCATTGATGGTGCCAATCAGGCCTGAAATGGAGTCCAGAGACACGCCGACTTCATTGGTCTGTTGGTTAGCCCCCTCGCCCGCTTCAGTTGAACGACGCATGGCTGCAACCGAAGCGCTGGCCCCTGCTTCCAGGCGAGTGATCATGCCCTGGATTTCCTGGGTACTTTGTTGCGTACGACTGGCCAAGGCGCGGACTTCGTCGGCGACCACGGCAAACCCACGACCGGCTTCACCGGCTCGGGCTGCTTCGATAGCGGCGTTAAGCGCGAGCAGGTTGGTCTGGTCGGCAATCGAGCGAATCACGTCGAGGACCGACACGATGGACTGCACGTCGTGCTGGAGGTTGTCGAGACTGGTGCCACTCAGGCGAATATCAGACACCAGCGCGTTCATTCCCTGAATATTAATGCCCACCACTTTACGTGCGGCGTGCCCTTGCTGATCGGTCTCTGCAGCGGCCTCGGCGGCACGCTGGGCACTGACTGCGACTTCCTGAGCAGCCGACGACATTTCGTTGATAGCCGTTGCGACCTGATCCGTCTCGTGACGCTGACGTTGCATCGCCTGCTCGGAACGCAGGGTCTGCTGGGTCGCTTGATCCACCAGCCCATCGAGATCGGTGGTCATTTGTGCCACCTGTCGCACCATGGTGTGAATCTTCTCGACGAAGCGGTTGAACGAGGCGGCAAGATCACCCAACTCGTCACTGCTGGTAATGACCAAGCGATGCGTGAGGTCACCGTCACCAGCGGCGATGTCGTCCAGATTGGCTTTGAGAATCCGCAGGGGACGCACCACCCCATTGGCCGTCCAGACGCCCACTGCCGCTGTGACCAACAACAACACCAGCGTCACGATGAAAATACTGCCGAGGATATCGCGCGTGCGTGCCGTAACCGTTGCCTGTTCCTGCGCCATGGCCGCGTCGATATCGTCCATGTTGATTGCGCTGCCCAGCACCATGTTCCATTTTTCCAGGTAAATGGTGTAGCCCAACTTCGGGACCTGCACGCTCTCCTCACCCGGTTTGGGCGCTGCGTAATCGATGTAATGCTTACCGTTTTTAGCCACCTCGACAAAGGTCTGGTAATGAAAGGAACCGTCGGGGTCCTTGGTGTCCCAAAAACTTTTGCCAACGCCTGCGGTGCTGTCACCACGAAAGATTCTCACGCCCTTGGTGTCGTAGCCGAAGAAGTATCCGTCTTCGCCAAACTTCACCGGTTTCAACAATTCCAGCGCCTTGTCCCGCGCTGCCATGTCGCCGGGAGCTGAAGCGTCGTGCAGCGGCTTGATGGTGGTCAGCGCAACGTCCACGTAGTTTTTCAACACTTCGCGGTTGCGCTTGACCAAACTGTCACGGGTCTCGTGCATCGCTTGGGCAGCGCTGCGCTGCAGCATCCACGACGCTAGGCCGCTGACGATCAAGGCGAACAACAATGCAGGGATGATGGCTAAACACAGCAATTTTCTTTTGACGGTAAGCTTCATGAGCTCGATATCCTCCTGGTCGGTGTGGGTTTTCAGAGTATCGGCAAGGCGCGACAGAGCTTGAAACAGAATGATGGCATTTTGACGTCAAATTTCCAACAACAAGATTCCCTGTATCTGAACATCACGCTTCTGGTTCCCCCAATAGGTCATGAAGGCGAAGTGGCTCGGCATTTGAAAATCAATAATGGCGGGCTGTCGGCGCGTGCGGGCGCAGAACTTAGGGGGTGACCAACGGGCAATTCCCACAACGGTCCAACCCACGCACCAAATAAAGCACGCAGCACACTCGCCGCAGCCGCTTCAATTCGCTCTGCCCTTCCATTGCCAGGTAATGCACCGGCTGAAACAGAGGATTGCGCAGCCCATCGGGCGTTTTAGGTGCGCCGAGCAAGGCGTGTCTATCAGCAAGGTCGGCGTGGGGCACGGCGCTGGCGATGATTCCCGGCAGCCATTCGAAGTAATTCCCGCCGCCAACGGCAGGTGCCAGTCGAGGATCAGCGAGGCAGCGATCAGCGGCGGGATCAAACGGATGAAGCAGTACTTGGACCACATTGAGAGCAGCCCACGACGATCGCCTTCGGGGTACTGAGTGGCGCTGTTGCCCAACGGCAAGCTGCAATATGTCGAGGGCACGTTGTCATAGAAGCGATACGTCGCCCAGGTCGAGGCCTGATTACCGGAATACCGGTCAGTTGATGATCCTTGTACAGGGAACCTGCAACATCCTTGGTGACGCGTGCATCGGTGTAAGTATAAGACGCCGTCAGACTGAGGCTTCGAGTCACATCACTGTTGATCTCAAGCTCAATGCCTTGGGATTTGCTCTTGCCCACCTGACGATTAAAGTTGCCGTCCGGCACCACATCTTCGGCGCGAGCACGGCAGGCAAGGAACTAGATCGATAGGGAAATTCACTGGTATTGCAGGGCTGGAACAGTCACTTACTATCAATTCGATCAATATTGAACATGGCCAACTTCGCCGTTCATTTCCTTGTGCGAGATAGGGATGATAGCGCCATCGATTTTTAAGGACTCATCCGCCATGTCAATCAATATGACCATCCTGTTTTTGCTGATCGTATCCTTCACCGTGGCATTGTTTGGCGTAGGCTAGAACTGTACCAGCGTTGGCCTTTTGGAGGGCATTTCAGAATGTGTGTGAACAGCATCACCGGCCACTAAATAGTGAAAACCCGGAGCGCATTTGCACATGAGCGCTTGCAGCAGGGTGTTTCCGGGATGCTGAGGTTGCAACAAACGATACACTCGCTCACCCGGAACTAGCCGCCGCACAAGACTTCCAGCGAACACTCATCGTCCTTCCAGCAGCAACCCCGCTTGATCCAGCAAGCCCAACGGATCGTCGGTCTTGTGAATGTCCACCGACAACAACTGCCGAAACCGTCGCGCGCCAGGGAATCCGGTGCCCAAGCCCAAAACGTGTCGAGTGATGTGGTGCATCGAACCGCCATCGCGCAGGTGGGTTTCCACGTAAGGACGCATTGCGGCAAGGACTTCAGCCCGGCCGATGCTCGGCGCGGCACTGCCGAACAGCTCGCGGTCGACGTCGGCCAACAGATAGGGATTGTGGTAGGCCTCACGGCCGAGCATTACGCCATCAAAAGTCGTCAGGTGCTCGCGGCACTGCTCCAGGGTTTTGATCCCACCGTTGAGGATGAACTCAAGGTCTGGAAAATCCTGCGTCAGCCGCGCGGCGATGTCATAGCGCAACGGCGGGATGTCGCGGTTTTCCTTGGGGGACAGGCCTTCGAGAATGGCAATCCGCGCATGCACGGTAAAGCTGGTGCAACCGGCGTCGCGCACGGTGCCGACAAATTCGCAGAGTTCTTCATAGCTGTCGCGACCATTGATGCCGATCCGGTGCTTGACCGTGACCGGGATGGACACCGCATCGCGCATGGCTTTGACGCAGTCGGCCACCAAGTGGGGGTGCCCCATCAGCACCGCGCCGATCAGGTTGTTCTGCACGCGGTCGCTGGGGCAACCGACGTTCAGGTTGACCTCGTCATAACCCGCCACCTCGGCCATTTTGGCGCACGCGGCGAGATCCGCCGGAGTGCTGCCGCCCAACTGCAAGGCCAGCGGGTGCTCGGTGTCGTCGTGACGCAAAAAGCGTTCGCTGTCGCCGTGCAGCAATGCCCCCGTTGTAACCATTTCGGTGTACAACAAAGCGTTCTTCGACAACAGGCGCAGGAAATACCGGCAATGCCTGTCAGTCCAGTCCATCATCGGCGCAACAGAGAAGCGACGGGACAGTTCGCAGGGCTTGGAGTCGGCGGGTGGGGCGGTCATTGGCAACATGTTGGGCAATCGTACGAGCCTAGCGTGGCGGACGCGCAGTTTATCAGGTAGCACATGATTCGGTCGCTGCCGTTGCGTCAACAGCATCTATTTGAGTATCGCCCCTTTCAATTGAATACCTTGGGAACAAGGAGCGCCAACGAAGCTCAAATTCAGGCTGGATCGAGCAACCGCCGCTTCGGGGACCGACAACGCCACATAAGGACAGCCTCACAAAAAGGGCTGTTCGACTGAGTTCGTGGCGGATGCGCAGACCGCTCGTTTGCGCAAACGACAGCCTTGAAATCAGCCATGTACGCTATGGTTTACACCCTTGAGTGACTGGCGGCGCTCGGGTAATGTCATCAAACCCACAGGACAGAGCACGCCCATGACTTCCAAGCTGGAACAACTCAAAAAGATCACCATCGTCGTTGCCGACACCGGCGACTTCGCAGCCATAGAAAAACTCAAGCCAGTCGATGCCACGACCAACCCGTCCCTGCTGCTCAAAGCCGCATCAAGCGACAGCAACGCTGACCGACTGAAAGAAGCGTTCAGCGCCAGCAACGGTGATATCAGCCTGGCGTGTGATCGTTTCGCGGTCGCCATTGGTCAGGAAATTCTCAAAGTCGTGCCAGGCCGTGTATCCACTGAAGTAGACGCTCACCTCTCGTTCGACACCAATGCGTGCATCGAGCGGGCTGAGCGCCTGATCGGCTTGTATGAGAAGGCTGGCATTGGCAAAGATCGCATCCTGATCAAGCTGGCATCGACCTGGGAAGGCATCAAGGCTGCTGAAGTACTGGAAAAGAAAGGCATCCAGTGCAACCTGACCCTGCTGTTCTCTTTCGCTCAGGCCCAGGCGTGTGCTGACGCTGGCGTATTTTTGATCTCACCCTTCGTAGGCCGCATCTACGACTGGTACAAGAAAGCCGAAGGCAAAGAATACGTAGGTGCCGAAGACCCGGGGGTCAAATCGGTAAGCCGCATCTACAACTACTACAAAGCCAACGACTACAAAACCGTGGTCATGGGCGCCAGTTTCCGCAACCTGAGTCAGATCGAAGAACTGGCAGGCTGTGATCGCCTGACCATCAGCCCGGATCTGCTGCACAAACTGTCCGAAGACACAGGCACTCTGGAGCGCAAGCTGGCACCAGGTAAAGGCGGCGAGCCGCGCCAGACATTGAATGAAAGCCAATTCCGCTGGGCTTCCAACGAAGACGCGATGGCCACCGAGAAGCTGGCTGAAGGTATTCGGCAGTTCGCTCGCGACCAGGAAAAGCTGGAAGCACTGCTGTCAGCAAAGACGTAATGCGCTAGTCGGCAGCTGCAAAAAAGGCGACATCCTCACGGATGCCGCCCTTTTTATGCCTGCGATTTATCGCGGCCGGAGTTTCAGGTCACTGACGTTCGAGTGCGTTGACCAAGTCATGAAACGCTTCACGATTGGAGTCGTTCAAGCCCATCAGGATCTTGTGCGCCTCCAGCACCTTGGCCTTGACCACGTCCTCGCACTGATCCTGCGACGGCAAGTCGGTCAGACACTCAGGGCGTGGGATCGGACGATCGACGATGTTGAACACCTGATCGAAGCCCATTGACTGCAACAGGCGCGTGATGTCTTCGTGGGTGGTCACCACCGTGGGCAGCAGGCCCACTTTTTGACGCGACAAGATAGACAGCTTTGCTAATAAGCCGAGCGTGGTGCTGTCGATGCTGCGGGTTTCAGTCAAATCAATCACGACCGTTGAAAAATTCAACGCCGTGAAGATCCGCTCAATCGTCGTATCCAGAGCCGAACAGAGCGTTAACCGCACTTCGCCTACAAACTTTAGGACGAACGTACCATCTTGCTCGGCGAACTGGATTCTACCAGTACTCATTAAAGGTTCCTGCTCAACACTAACAAGGCGATATCATCCGGCATCTCCCCGAGTGTGGCCAATCCAAACTTGCGACGTAGGCCATCCAGGCTGCCGCCTGCCGCCTTCACCAACTCAGGTAACGCGGCTTCTTTTTCTTTGAGTGTATCACCTGGCAAAAGGTCCAGAATGCCGTCAGACAATAGCGTCAGACTAAAGGCCTCAGGTAGATCAAGGACATGATCCGTATAAGTCGCCTCACTGAACAACCCGACTGGTAAGCCGCGTCCCTCGAGGTAGCGCACTTCGGTTGGCGTGTACAGCACTGGCAACGGCAAATGGCCGCCAACACTGTAGGTCAATTGCCCGGTATCTTCGTCGATCACCCCGCCCACCATGGTTACGTGCTTGCCCAGCTTGCAACTGATCAATCCACGATTGATGTGGCCCAGGACGTCAGAGGGCTTGAATTCCGGCAATGTGCCACCGCGCTTGGATTCGAACAGCAAGCGCGTGGTCATGAACTTCAGCAGCACGGTGATGAACGCTGAAGATGCGCCGTGCCCTGAAACATCGGCCAGGTAGAACGCTACGCGCCGCTCATCGACGCGAAAGTAATCCACGAAATCCCCAGACAGATAAAGCGACGGAATGATTTCGTGTTCGAACTCGAACGCATCGATAGCCCAAGGGTTGGTCGGCAACATGTTCATCTGAACCTGGCGACCGGCGTCCTGATCTTCCTGAAGCAGGTGAAGGCTGGCTTCGAGTTCGCGGTTTGCTGTTTCCAGCTTCTGCCGATAGAGCTTGTTTTCCTGTAGCAGGCGCGCACGATCCAATGCACGGCGCACTGAGTGCTCCAGCACGGCAAGGTCTTCCAGCGGCTTGATCAAGTAGTCTGCAGCACCCAGACGCAACGCTTCGACGGCGTCGCTCATTACGCCAGCGCCAGACACCACGATGACCGGGGTTTCGGGGGCGAGACTGGTTACCTGACGGATCAGTTCAAGACCGCCCACCTGAGGCATCCGCAAGTCGCAGATCAGCAGATCGGGCTTTTTTTGCTCAAAGAGCTGTAGACCCTGCTGGCCGTTACTCGCCTGCAGGACACTGAACCCACTGTCTTCCAAATAGGCCGCGAGACTCGCGCGCACTACTTCGTCGTCATCGATTATCAGCAGCGTGGCACTGGTTTTTTGCATGTGGGCAAACGGCGCCAGATTAGGTTGGCGTAGGCGACCGGATTCTGTCTGGTCGCGTACTGGATTCGCTTCTAGCCTCTCTGGACCCGTGCGCTCGGACTTTTGATCTCGCGCGACGCGTTACAGAGGTGCCCTTCAAGGCGCAGACGGTACTCCCATCCGCCGGGCGTTTCAAGCACGCTCCAGCGGTCGGTTTTGCGTCTTTACATCGCAAATCGCCGGGAGTTATAAGAACGGTTAAATCAGCAACGAAAACAAAGGATGCGCCATGGGCCAGAATGATCGCGACTACGCTGAGAAACGTGATTACATCCGCATGCGGGTCGATGCCGATATCAGTTTACTGTACGCGGGTCAGATCATCCCGGCCGTGTGCGTGGATTTATCCAGCTCTGGCATGCAGATAGAGGCGCCGCGCTCGTTCAAGGTCGGCGACAGAATCAGCGTTCGCATCGACTCCGAACATGCTGCATTGAAGGGGCTGGAAGCCGAGACCGAGGTCGTTTGGCTAACTGACCACGAAGAAGGCGGACAACGGCTGGGCCTGACCATTCTCAAGATGAACTGATTGCAACGGCGCAACGAGTTCACGGACGGGACAGACTCAAGCAAAAAAGGCGACTCATTGAGTCGCCTTTTTTTGCATCATCAGATCGAAACGAACGAATCAGAAGTCGTCCACGACCTTGCCGTCCTTGACCTTGAATTCGCGGTTCTGCAGGAAGGCGTTACGGATGAAGATGTACTTGTCGCCATTGATCAACTTCTCGGCCGACAGCAAGCTTGCACGGGTATCGATGACACTTGCACCGACTAGCGTATTGCGAGTTGGTACGTGATCAATGTAGCGATACGGAGCGGTGTAGGTATCCGGGTACTTGGCGATGGCATCACGCACGGTACTTGGACCGAAAAACGGCAGCATCACGAACGGACCGCTGCTCACACCCCAATAACCAAGAGTCTGACCGAAGTCTTCATCATTGCGTTGCAAGCCCATTTTAGTGCCCACATCGAAGAAGCCGAGCACACCAAAGGTGGTGTTGAACACCAGTCGAGCGGTGTCGATGCCGGCGGCGCGTGGCTTGACTTGTAATACATCGTTGGCGAAGTTCGTGACGTCGCCGACGTTCTTGAACATGTTATGGATGCCGTCTTCAAGGAACTGCGGCGTGATGAACTCATAACCCTGCGCGATAGGCTTGAGCGCATAGGTATCAAGGGTATCGTTGAAGCGGAAAATCGCCCGGTTCACACCTTCCCATGGATCTTCGTCAGCGGCCTGGGCGGCCATTGGAATCAGGGCAATACCGGCAAAAAAACAAAGCTTAGCCAGACGATCAAACAAGCCTGCACCAGTCACGGGCATAGCTGACACTCCTAGTCAAAGTTATGAAGCGGGCGCTACGCCCCCAAAACTAAAGTCGCGAGTATAAAGCCTTCCGCGATGATTTACGTCGTCAACGCCAAAGGATTTCTCTACACGTAGGGACCACTGTCATCGCGCCGTCATCGGACTGTCATTGAAAGTCCTTAGTTTCACCTCTATTTGAGAGGGATATCCATGCTCGCTCCCGTCGCGGTCCCCGCCCCTTCCTTTACGGCTCTGCTCTTCGGTCTGAGCGGCTGTCTCGTCGATTTCGGCGCACAGGTGCGAACCCTCCGAATGAAAGATTCGCAACAACTCACTTCAACCGAGGCGACAGCACAGGCGGCGGATTATGCCATCGCCACTCCGGGTGCGCTCGGCGCCTTGAAATCCCTACACTTTCAAGGCGTGCCTTGTGCCTGGATCGAAGAGCTTCCGGCAATCATCGCTCAAACCCTCTGCGCGCCGCTGCGGGGCTGGATCGAACCATCGCCCACCCCCAACCATTGCTGGCCGGCACCCGACGCCTGCTGGCAAGCACTGATGCACCTGAATGTCAGCCAACTGGATGGCTGCGTGCTGGTCAGCAGCGATCCACGCCTGCTCAAGTCCGGACTCAATGCCGGGTTGTGGACGATTGGCCTTGCCTCCTGTGGACCGCTGTGCGGGGCATCGCCAGCGCAATGGGAGGCATTGAGCGACAGTGGGCGCGAACAGCTTCGAACGCGGGCCACATTGCAGCTGTATGAAGCAGGCGCGCACTCGGTGATCGATCACCTGGGCGAACTGGAATCGTGTCTGGCTGACATCGCGCTTCGCCGGATGAAAGCGGAAAAACCCTGAGTCCGCTTGATAGACATCATGCAGGTTGTCGCGGACTGGATTAGTCTTATAGCCATAAGGACCTTCGAGCACCCGTCGGGGTCCATGCTGAGACCATCAACTAAGGAAGCACCCTATGCCCGCCCGCGAACTGCAAGAGCAACTCAACACCTTGCGCGAGCAACTGAATCAAAACCCGCCGCTGACAGAAGCAGAACGCGACAATCTGCACGATCTGATGGCGCAGATTCAATCGCAGATCGAACTCGAGACCGCCACTCAAGACAGCAGCCTGGCTGATGGTGTGAATCTGGCTGTCGAACGCTTCGAACTGGAACACCCCGGCATCGCCGGCACTCTGCGTAACATTGTTCAGACGCTGGGTAATATCGGGATCTAAAACCCTGCTATCGCTGTACAAACAGCACGCTTGCCCGCATCGAAGGTAAAACACTCAACATCATTGTTGATTGACACGCCTCTATCGCGGGCAAGCCCACTCCGGACTGATGCTTAAGCTCACTGCCGCGCCAATCGTCCATTCCCCATTGTCAACCGTTGCGTGCTTCGGTACGGGTTGATATCCAGCCCGCCGCGACGCACATAGCGCGCATAGACCGTCAGCGTTTGCGGGTTGAGCAAGCGCTGCAGGTCCATGAAAATCCGCTCCACACAGTGCTCATGAAAATCCGAATGCTGGCGGAAGCTGACGAGATAAGCCAGGAAGCTTGCGTGATCCAGCGCAGGACCGCGATATTCAATGGCAACGCTGCCCCAATCCGGCTGGCTGGTCACCGGGCAATTGGATTTGAGTAAATGGCTGTGAAGGGCTTCTTCGACAATGCGTGACTCATCGCAACGCAGCAGTTCTGGCTGCGGACGGTCGTAATTGCTGATGCGGATGTCCAGATCGTCGATACATACGCCCGGTAAAGCGACGATGCCCTCGCCTTCAATCGCCTTCAGGCTGCGAATCTTTACACCGACAAGCTTGCCCGCGGCAGCCGACAGGTCGTTCTCCAGTGTCGTCACCAACTCAGCCTGAGACGCGAACGGTGTCTGGTTCAACGAGTTGAGGTAGAGCTTGAAGGATTTGGACTCAATAATGTTGGGTGAATCAGCAGGGATCGCAAATTCGCCAATTGCCACCACCGGCTTGCCCGATGGCAACAACCACGACAGCTCGTAGCAATTCCAGAAATCGACACCTGTATACGGCAGCGTTTCAGCGCTCAGCCCCAATTCAGCCCATTTGGCGGTGCGCGCAATCGGGAACAGCAAAGATGGCGTGTACGTGGCGATGTATTCACTGGACTTGCCCAGCGGCGAGTGTTCGGCTGCGGGATGCATGATGAGACCTGAATCGGAAGACGGCGGTGAAACCAGGACCGGCGAGTTTATAGGTTTTGCCCCCAGCTTTCAGCCCCGCTTTCAACCATTAAGGGGTGACCGCCAGCGTACCCACCATCCCTGCCTGATAATGCCCCGGGATATTGCAGGCAAACTGCAGATCACCGGCCTTGTCGAAGGTCCAGGTCAACTCCGCCGTTTTACCCGGCTCGACCAATACACTGTTGGACTCGTCATGGTTCATGGTCATACCGGCCATGTCACCGTGCCCCATGCCCTGATGATTGGTCCCGGTGGGCGTCAACATGCCGCTCTGTTGCATCTTGAGCATTTCCTGCTGATGCTCGGCATGCATCGTTGCGTCCCCCAGATTGAACTCGTGCAGCAGTTGGCCTTTATTGACCAACACAAAATGCACGGTTTCGCCGGTCTTGACCTGCAACGCTTTGGGCTCGAAATACATATCACCCAACGTCAGCTCAATCGTACGAGTCGCCTGAGAAGCAGGCGCCGCATGGCCAAAGTCCAAATGACTGCCGGGCGATGCCATCAGCGGTGCGCTCAACCCCAGGCCAGTCAACAATGCCAACAGCGTCAGACGATCAAACATAAGGGCTCTCCAATCAGCGATAATCCATCGTCCCACACTAGGCCACCCGCGCTGGCAGTGGGCTGACGGGAACATTACAAGTTTGTAAGGTTGCGGCCCAAAACGCTCACTCACGCTATAAAGCGCTACGCCTGACTGGGTTAAACGAGCACGCCATGAAATTACTGATCATCGAAGATCAACCCAAAACCGGCCACTACCTACGCCAAGGCCTCGCTGAAGCAGGCTTTAACGTTGAATGGGTGGCAGACGGCGCGAGCGGTCAACACATGGCGCTGAGCGGTGACTACGCGCTGTTGATTCTCGACGTTATGCTTGCTGGCCGTGATGGCTGGCAGATTCTGCAAGCGGTGCGCAACGCCGGACTGGAAACACCCGTGTTATTCCTGACGGCTCGCGATGCCGTGGAAGATCGCGTTCGCGGCCTGGAGCTCGGCGCAGACGACTACCTGGTCAAACCGTTCGCCTTCTCAGAACTGCTGGCGCGGGTGCGCAGTTTGTTGCGCCGCGGCAACAGCAGCCCTCAGGAAACCCACTTGCAACTGGCCGACCTGCGCCTGGACCTGCTGCGCCGCCGCGTCGAACGCAACGGTCAACGCATCGACCTGACCGCCAAAGAATTTGCCCTGCTGGAATTGCTACTACGCCGCCAGGGTGAGGTGCTGCCCAAATCGCTGATTGCCTCGCAGATCTGGGACATGAACTTCGACAGCGACACCAACGTCATTGAAGTTGCCATCCGGCGCCTGCGCCTGAAAGTCGATGATGACTACGCCAACAAACTGATCCATACCGTGCGCGGCATGGGTTATGTGCTCGAAGCTCGAACGCTGTGATTTCCAATCGCCTGTCGTTGGCCAATCGCTTGGCGTTGTTGTTCGCCGCCTGCACTGCCGTGGTTTCACTGACAGCCGGCGTGCTCTTCAACCGGGCCAGTGAGGCGCACTTTCTGGAACTCGATCAACAGTTGTTGGAGAGCAAGTTGCCGACTTTACGTACCGTGCTTCATGACGTGGACAATGCCCGTCGACTCGACGAGCGCAAACCGGCGCTGCAAACAGAACTCGCTCATCAACCGGACCTCGCCCTGAAAATTCGCGGCTTTGACGGCGCGGTGTGGTTCGACAGCCTGCCCCAGGCGTCAGCCGACATGCCGATGCACAACGGTCTTCATACCTTGAATACTGCCGAAACAGCCTACCGCGCCTATACCGTCGCCCTACATCCTGACACCCCGAATTCACCGCAACTGACGCTGCTTCTAAACATCACTCATCATCAGCACTTCCTACAGCGAATGCAGCACTTGATCTGGCTGACAGTCGGGCTGTCTGCGCTGGCGACGGCATTGCTCGGTGCATGGGCTGCTCGCAGCGGCTTGCAGCCCTTGCGGCAGATGAGCGAAATCGCAGCCAGCGTGTCTGCAAGCTCGCTCACAACGCGATTGCCTCAAGGCGACATGCCCCGCGAACTCGCAGACCTGACCCAGGCGTTCAACGCCATGCTCGGGCGTCTTGACGATGCCTTTCAGCGTTTGTCAGCCTTTTCGGCGGATATCGCCCATGAACTACGCACACCGCTGTCGAATCTGCTGACTCACACCCAGGTCACGCTGACCCGCCCGCGTGAGATTGAGGACTACCGCGAAGCGCTGCTGGGCAATCTGGAAGAACTGCAATGGATGGCGCAGATGGTCAACGACATGCTGTATCTGGCCAAGGCCGAGCATGGTTTGCTCACACCGAATCGGGAACATTTACGCCTGGAAGACGAGGCGGATGCGTTGCTGGAGTTTTTTCTGCCACTGGCCGAGGACACCCATGTGAGCTTGTCGCGGGAAGGACAAGCGACGATCAAAGGCGATCGCCACATGCTACGCCGGGCTTTGTCGAATCTGCTGGACAACGCGTTACGCTTCACGCCAGCCCACGGACAGGTGTGGGTGCGTATTGAAAAGATCAACAACAGCGTGCGTATCAACATCGAGAACAACGGCCCGACCATCCCGGCTGAGTTATTGCCGCGCCTGTTCGACCGATTTTATCGGGCGGACCCTGCGCGGCACGAAGGCAGCACCGAACACGCCGGTTTGGGATTGGCGATTACCCAGTCGATCATTCGCGCCCATGGCGGGACGATTCGCTGTGAGTCAGCAGACGGCCTGACGCGGTTTGTGGTTGAGTTGCCGGCCTGACAAAACAGACGCGATAAGAAATCGCTTACAGCGAGATCGGCTTACGCCCGGCAAAAGAATGCGCCAATGTACCGCCATCGACTAATTCCAGCTCGCCGCCCAATGGCACGCCATGGGCGATGCGTGAGGTGATCAAACCCTTCTTGCTCAGCAACTGAGCAATGTAGTGCGCGGTGGCTTCACCCTCGACAGTGGGGTTGGTCGCAAGGATTATTTCGGTAAAGGTGCCCTGCTCTTCTATCCGGGCCAACAGCAGTGGAATACCAATGGCCTCAGGCCCCAGACCATCGAGCGGAGACAAGTGCCCCTTGAGCACGAAATAACGCCCGCGGTACCCCGTCTGCTCAACGGCGTACACGTCCATGGGGCCTTCGACTACGCACAACAACGAATCGTCGCGGCGCGGATCGGCACACTGCGGACAAAGATCATCTTCGGTCAACGTACGGCACTGACGGCAATGACCGACACCTTGCATGGCTTGACTCAACGCTTGAGCCAGACGCGTACCACCGCTGCGGTCGCGCTCAAGCAGTTGCAACGCCATGCGCTGTGCGGTTTTTTGACCGACGCCAGGCAAAGTGCGCAAAGCGTCGATCAACTGGCGAATCAGGGGGCTGAAGCTCATGGGGCCAAGCTCATTAAAGAAAGCTCCGACAAGAAAACGAGACGCGGTTTATACCCGCGCCCCCGGCCAGCGTCAATTCAGGCTCATGACACCTTGACCACCAGCTTGCCGAAATTTTTGCCTTCAAGCATGCCAATGAAAGCGTCAGGCGCGTGCTCCAGGCCTTCTACCACGTCTTCGCGGAACTTGACCTTACCGTCTCTGACCAGCGGGACCATGGCCTGCATGAATTCGTCGAGACGCTGCTCGTACTCTTCATAGACGATGAAGCCCTGAATCCGCGCACGTTTGGTCAGTAAGGTCCGCATCAGCAGCGGCAAGTAATTAGTGCCCTCTGGCAGACGCTCGGCGTTGTATTGCGCGATCAGACCACACAAGGGTATCCGCGCCCGCTGATTGAGCAGCGGCAAAACAGCTTCAAACACTTTGCCGCCTACCAGTTCAAAATAAATGTCGATCCCGCTGGGACAGGCTTCGGCCAGTTGCTCGGCAAAGTACTCACTCTTGTGATCGATGCAAGCATCAAAACCCAACTCATCCACCACGTATCGGCATTTGTCGACACCACCGGCGATACCAACCACCCGCAGGCCATGCAACTTGGCGACCTGCCCCACGACCGAGCCCACCGCCCCTGAAGCGGCTGCAACAACCAGGGTTTCACCGGCCTTGGGTTGGCCAATGTGCATCAGCCCCATATAGCCCGTGATGCCGGGCATACCGAGCACGCCCACGGCCATCGACGGGCTGGGCAAATCCTTGGGTATCGCGGTCAGGTTTTTACCATCGGAAACACTGTGGGTTTGCCAGCCAGTTTGGCCGACCACCAGATCGCCTTCCTTGAAATCCGGATGACGCGATTGCTCGACGACACTGACCGCGCCGCCCTCCATGACGCCATTGATTTCGACTGGCGGTGCGTAGGACGGCGCATCACTCATGCGACCGCGCATGTAGGGATCAAGTGAAAGATAGAGCGTGCGCAATTGGACCTGCCCGTCCTGCAACTCGGGCAAGGCCTCTCGTTCAAGACGGAAGTTTTCCGGCGTGGGTGCCCCCTGTGGACGAGATGCAAGCACGATGCGTTGGTTGAAAATCAATTCTTGAGACATCGAAACGACTCCTTGATGCGGATGAATGGCTATGAAGAGCAGACCGTGGTGGCCCAGAGGCGTTCGGTTGGGTGGGCCTTTGAATATGGCACGTGTCCTCTCGCGAATGAAAGGATGCCGTTGATGGTCGGGAACGTACGCTATCGCAGCGTTCGTAAACCCGTCAGCTTTCATCAGACAAAAGATAGGTTATTTAACAGGCGATAAATAACCTGTTGGAACGAGGCCGGGCGGCGTTCCAACAACAGCCAGCGCGACAGCGCGGCTGCCTGGACTTCGGGCGATCTACCACAGACATGTGGGGGTCAAAAAAAATGCCAGGCACTGGGCCTGGCATTCGGGTCACGCTGGAGCTTGTAAATCAGAACGGTAGCTTCATGCCTGGTGGCAGTTGCATGCCAGCCGTCATGCTCGCGGTTTTTTCCTGGCTGGCCACCTCGATCTTGCGCACCGCATCGTTGACTGCGGCAGCGATCAGGTCCTCAAGGATTTCCTTGTCTTCCTGCATCAGGCTGTCGTCCAGAGTGACGCGCTTCACGTCGTGACGACCTGTCATGACGATGCTGACCAGACCTGCACCTGATTGGCCGGTCACTTCGGCATTGGCCAATTCTTCCTGCATTTTGGCCATTTTTTCCTGCATTTGCTGCGCCTGCTTCATCAGGCCAGCCATGCCACCTTTCATCATGAGAGTTCTCCTCAAAAGTCGATCGGGTCATTGGCGAGACGCTAATCAGCTTAGCGCCTCGCGGTCATTAATGAGTCTGTGCAGCCGGGGCATCCACGGGAGCAATCGTATCCTCTCGAATCACCGCGCCAAACTGTTGCAGCATTTGCTGGATGAACGGATCACCGTGAATCGAAGCCTCGGCCTGACGCTGCCGGTCAGCCCTGCGCCGCGCTCCCGCCTGCGCAGGGGTTTCCTGTTCGGGCTTGATCAACTCGATACTCAGGTTGAGAGTGCGCTCATGGAACTGGTTTAGCGCATCGTTCAGGCGGCGTTGCTGCGTCGGATTGAACAATGCGCTGTGGGCCGGGTCCAGGTGCAACAGCCAGCGGTCGCCATCAACCGAAATCAGCGTGCAATTGGCAGCGATACTGGCGGTCATCCCGGACACTGGCAATTTCGGAAACAGCTCCAGCCACTCCAGCGCCAGGCCCGTTGCCGGCATCGCGGCTGGCAGTAACTCGGGTTCAGCTTCGACGGCTTCGACCGTTTCATGGGCAAGATCATCGAGATACGCATAAGACGCAGGATCAATGTCAACGTCCGGTTCGTAATAGTCATCGTCCGGCGGTGGCTCGTCGTCACGGTCCATCGGCGCTGGCACATAAGCCACCGCGTCCGGTACGGCCTCAAGCATCGAAGACGTGACCACCTCAGCGGTGACCTGCACCTGTTGCGCGGGCTCCTCTTCTGGAGCATCCGGCACCGGGCTGGCAGGTGCCGGTGTCGGCATGGGCGTCAACTCAGGTTGTTCGGCGACGGTATCGAGCATCGGCTCAGGGATGTCTTCAGCGGCCGGCTGCGCCTCGGGCTCCGGCTCAGACATGGGTGCGCTGATCGCCTGGGCGACTTTTGGCTCATGCCATGGCAGGTCGACTTCTTCCACCGGCGCCGGTAGAGGCGCTGCAACCGGCACGGACACGGGTTGTGTAACGGGCGCCGGTGCAACTGACGTCACACCGACCACCGCTTTTTGGGAATCAACCGTGGCCGGGCTGATCCCCACTGACTTTAGCGGCTGTCTCGGCGCATCCTCGTTGTCGGCCGGGCGGAACGCCAGCATCCGCAACAGCACCATTTCAAAACCGCCCCGCGGATCAGGCGCCAACGGTAGGTCGCGACGTCCGATCAGACCCATCTGGTAATAGAACTGCACATCTTCAGCCGGCAACGCCTGAGCCAGTGCCAAAACGCGATCGCGATCACCGTGGCCGTTATCGACACCCTCCGGCAGCGCCTGAGCAATCGCTACCCGGTGCAACACGTTCAGAATTTCCGACAGCACGCCATTCCAGTCCGGCCCCTGCTCGGCCAGATGGCGAACAGCTTCCAGCAAACTGCGCGCGTCACCATCGATCAACGCGGTCAGCACGTCGAATACCTGACCGTGATCCAGCGTACCGAGCATGGCGCGCACATCGGCGGCCATGACTTTGCCTTCGCCAAACGCGATGGCCTGATCGGTCAGGCTCATGGCGTCGCGCATGGAGCCATCTGCCGCACGCCCCAGCAACCACAAGGCGTCGTCTTCAAACGGCACGTTTTCAACGCCCAGTACGTGGGTCAAATGTTCGACCACACGCTCAGGCGTCATGTTTTTCAGGGAGAACTGCAGGCAGCGCGACAGGATGGTCGCGGGAAGTTTCTGTGGATCGGTGGTCGCCAGGATGAACTTGACGTAGGGCGGTGGCTCTTCCAGCGTCTTGAGCAAGGCGTTGAACGAATGACTGGACAGCATGTGTACTTCGTCGATCAGGTAGACCTTGAAGCGTCCACGACTGGGCGCGTATTGCACGTTGTCCAGCAGCTCGCGGGTGTCCTCGACCTTGGTCCGGCTCGCGGCGTCGATCTCGATCAGGTCGACAAAGCGCCCCTCATCGATCTCGCGGCACACCGAGCACTCACCGCAAGGCGTCGATGTGATGCCGGTTTCACAGTTCAGGCACTTGGCAATGATCCGCGCAATGGTGGTCTTGCCGACGCCGCGCGTCCCTGTAAATAAATAGGCATGGTGCAAGCGTTGAGTGTCCAGCGCGTTGATCAAGGCCTTGAGCACATGGGTCTGGCCGACCATTTCGCGGAACGAGCGCGGACGCCATTTACGTGCAAGAACCTGATAACTCATCGAAAACCGTCGCGACTGGGAAGCGGAAGACCGCCAATGCTAGCCGAGCAGGCGCAAAATTGCATCTGGCGCGTCGCTTCTGCCTTTAATATGGCTACGCTCATCCTGCTGTCAAAACGTTACACTGCCCCACCGCACTGCGTTGCTCACTTCGAGGGTCCTGGATGCGTCGCTTGGTAATGAGCGCTTTTGTACTGATGAACGCCCCTGTCTGGGCCGCCGGGCCGCCGCTGCGGTTCTCGGTGGCAGACAGTTGGTCGATGCCCCTGATGCAGGTAGGCCGCGATGGACCGACATCAGGCATCCTGTTCGATATCATGGAAAGCCTGTCACGCCAACTCGGCCAGGCACCGGAATACCGCGTCTATCCGCGTATGCGCGTACAAGCCGCGCTCGAGCATGGTGAGGTCGACGTGCGCTGCTATGCGGCGCAATCCTGGCTACCGGATATGTCGGGCGATTACACCTGGAGCTTGCCGCTGCTTAATCAACGCAACGTCTTGATCAGCATGGCCTACAACTCGGCTCCCGTGCAGATGAGCGACATTCTCGGCGATCACATCGGCACGGTGCTGGGCTATGCCTATCCGGCGCTGGAGCAGTTGTTCGCAAATCGTGACCTGATACGCGAAGACGCCAGGTTGCAGGAACAAGTCCTGCAAAAGCTTGCCGCCCATCGATATCGGTATGCCGTGGACACGCAATGGTCCCTTGATTGGTATAACCGTGGCCGCCGCGACGAGGACAAGCTGGTGGCGGTCTTGACCATTGACGAACAACCCGTCGGATGTGTGGTGCGCAACGATCCCGACGTCCCGGCACAGCGCATCATGCGCACGCTGTTGAGAATGAAAATGTCCGGCGAGATAGAGCGCATCGTCGAACGCTACAACACTGAATCCGGCAATCCCACTGACCTCTACTGACCCTTCCCCTCGACTGACTGACGCAGGTCCGCTGAAACAGGGGCACACGGCCAGGATGTAGCAATACCGTCACACTGCGTCGCTAGGCTCCGTCGACATAACTCGCAACAACTTCGGCCCAGCGAGGAGGTAGAGCCATGAGCGAAAAACCAGAAGATCCGTCGACGCCGCCCGCCAGCCACACACCTGCAGACACCAGCCGACGCCGCTTTCTCGGCGGCGTTGCAGTATTGGGTGCCGGAGCAACACTGAGCAACTACGTGATGGCCAGCGAGTCCGGCGCTGGCAACAACACCGCGCAAGAAACGCCGTTGTCCGGCCCGGCGCTAGACAAGGCACTGCAAGACAACGTCAAAACCATCGTGGTCATTTACGCCGAGAACCGCAGTTTCAATAACCTGTTCGGCAATTTTCCAGGCATTGAAAAACCAATGTCTGCGTTAAAGCCCGCGGACTTTCAGCAGCGCGACCGCGACGGCAAGCTGCTGGAAAACCTGCCACCCACCTGGGGCGGCGTACTGCAAGTGGGTCCACAAACAGTGGATGGCGTAACGTATGCCACCGGCGTGCAATTTCAAGAAAACCTGCCCAATGCGCCGTACCCGCTCAAAGGACCAAACGGTGAAGAACTGCCATTGGGTCTGGTCACACGCGACCTGTGGCACGTGTTCTACCAAAATCAAATGCAGATCAATGGCGGCAAGAATGACGGTTTCGTTGCCTGGGCCGACGCCGGCGGCTTGACCATGGGCCATTATAGTCAGTCGCAATATTCCCTGCGCCTGTGGGACGTCGCCAAGGAGTTCGTGCTTTGCGACAATTTTTTCCAGGGCGCTTTCGGGGGTTCGTTCCTCAATCACCACTATCTGGTGTCGGCGACGGCGCCGTTTTACCCGGACGCCGCCAACTCCCCCGCGAAATCGCAGATCGCGGCGCTTCAAAGCGATGACGCCCACGATTACCGACTCAAGCCACTTGAAAAATCCCCAGCCAGTGCCATGACCGGGCCGCCGCAATTCGGCCCCAGCGCGCTGACTCCGGACGGTTATGGTGTAAACACGCTGGCCCCGCCTTACTGGCCCACCTGGTTGCGCGATCCGGAAAGACCGGACTATTCCAAACCGGATCTGGCCAACGTGCTGGTGCCGCAGAGCCACGAACACATCGGCGACAAACTGTCGAAAAAGAACGTCGACTGGGCATGGTACGCAGGTGCCTGGCAAGCGACGCTGGATCAGTTCAAGGATTCCAGCGGCATTCCGAAGATCCCGAACTTTCAGTACCACCACCAGCCTTTCAACTATTTCAAGCAACAAGGGCCACAGAATCCTGAAGAGCGCAACAAGCGCCTGCGCGACGGTGGCCTGGGCGATGAGCCCGGCACCAACAGATTCTTCGCCGATGCGCAAGCGGGCACGCTGCCTGCGGTCACATTCTATAAACCACAAGGCAACCTGAACATGCATGCCGGTTATGCGGACATTGCCTCAGGTGATCGCCACATTGACCGCGCCCTCAAAGTGCTGCGCGAAAGCCCGCAGTGGAAGAACATGGTCGTTGTCGTCACGGTCGACGAAAACGGCGGCTGGTGGGACCACGTTGCACCACCCAAAGGCGACCGCTGGGGCCCCGGCACTCGCGTTCCGGCGCTGATCGTTTCACCCTTCGCGCGCAAAGGTACTGTCGACCATACGATCTATGACACCGCCTCGATCCTGCGTCTGATCACCCGGGTGCATGGCCTGGAGAGGCTCAATGGCCTGAGCGAACGGGATAACGCAATGATCGCTCGTGGTCAGCCGCCAATGGGCGACTTGACCAACGCGCTGCGGTTTACAGGGTAATCGTGAGAGCGTTTGTAACACTCCAGAGTTGACCGAATCCGAGATTTTCTATTCAGTGCAAGGCTCACTCTATTGCAAGGAAGCAAGACATAAGCAGCATAAAAACCAACACAATACCCGCCCCAATTCCACACCGTGCCGGCACCGATTTCATCGTGGTGCATTGCTCGGCGACCAATGCCCGCCGCGATGTCGGCGTAGCCGAAATCACCCAGTGGCATCAGCAAAGGGGCTTCACAACGGTGGGCTATCACTATGTCATTCGACGCGACGGCTCGGTCGAAAGCGGCCGAGCCGAGTCGCAAACAGGCGCCCATGTAAAAGGCTACAACGCCCGCTCGATTGGCGTGTGCCTGGTCGGCGGTGTCGATGCCAAAGGAGCACCGGAAAACAACTTCACCGATGGGCAGTTTTCCGCGCTGCTGGATGTGCTCACTAAACTGAGCCGCAGCTACCCCGATGCACGGATTCTTGGTCACCGAGATTTGTCTCCAGACCTGAACAACGACGGTCACATCTCGGCGAATGAATTCATCAAGGCGTGCCCTTGTTTCGATGTAGGCCCGTGGTGGATCAAAGCGCAGGCTCGTTCACAATCAACCCCTGCAGACCGGTAGTTCCGACAACCAGCCCCGCCTGAGACAGCAGCGCCGTTACCTGTCTGCGATAGGCGGGACTGGTGATTGAAAAAGTGCGTCACGCCCACTATCAAGCGCCATCGGTGTCAATCCCCGACTGCGCATGAATTCGACGCGGGACAAACAACGCGCTCTTTTGGCAGCCGAAGCGTCAACCCACCGAGCAAGACAGCAACGATGCCAATGGCGCAATAAACGCCCACAAAACTTCCGTAAAGGCTTGCCAACAGTGCGCCGCAATAATTGCCAATCATCCCGCCAACGCCTTGCATGATGTTCGCTACGCCAAACACAGTGACGGCCAGCGCTGCGCTGTTTGCCATCTTCGACACATAAGCCGGGATCAGGCCAAATATCGGATAGAACGCTATTGCGAACAAGATGCCCGCCACCAGGGGCCAATAACCCACCGGATGCACAACGAAAATCAGCGCCGCCAGCGCCACGTTGAGATAGACCAATAGCATCGCCGCGCGCAGACCGATCCGATCCGAAAGCCAGCCCACCGCAAGCCCGGCGAACATACCCACGAAACCAATCACCGCCCAAATGTGCGCGGTACTCTCTACGGCAAAACCCAGTTCGGTACGCAAGTAGGAGGACAAGTAGTTCTGAAACGGGAAGGTTGAAAAGCCGATCAGGAAATTCATCGACCAGATGGTCAATACCCAAGGCCTCATCAATAGGCTTTTGCCCATCGTCAGCGTTGCATCTACGCAAGGGTCAGGATCACGCCCGGACGAAAGCGCCAAGGGTGGGGCTTTGACAAACAGGCCGGCCCGCTTGAACACACAGAAGACTGCGACAGCGATCATCACCGTCAACACACCCACGATCCACCAGACGGTACGCCATTGGCCTTGCGGCGCATAAACAGGCACCAACAAGCTGTTGATGAACACGCCATAACTGGTGCCGCTGGAGACCAGGCCCATAGCCATCCCGCGATATCGGTAGGCCACAGCCCTGGACAACACGTCGACCATGGGCACGAAGACCGTAGCGGCAGTGCCAGCCAGCACCGTCAACAAGGCGCCGATGACCAGCACGTTATGCGACAGCGGGATCAGTAACAACGCGCCACCGCAGACTACGCCTGATCCAAAAATCACCCAGCCGCCGCCCAACTTCGGCGTTAGCCAGGCGGCAAGCAGCGCGCTGACCAAAAAACCGAACTGCCCCGCTGCCGTCATCGCGCCAACATAGGAAATATCGAAGCCCAGGCTGGCGCGCATGTCTGGCACCAACTGAGCGAACAGGTAAATACCGAAACCATAAGTAGCCGCCACCAGAGCAGTGAGCAGCACTACGATCAAAGCGTTCATGCGCATGCTCATCTCCTGATGACGTCCCTATCGACCAGAAATGCCACTGTATTTTCGACGCAGCCCAAGTGGAGGATTTTTTGTTCACCCCCCTTAATCAACGCAACCAGATTTCACTCACCGAATGATCCGCCGCCTTGCGCACCACCAGATTCGCCCGCTCACGCGTGGGCAAGATATTCTCCAGCAGATTGGGGCGATTGATGTCACGCCAGATCTTGCGCGCCGCATCCGGAGACTTGGCCGGATCGAGGTCGGCCAGCTCGCGAAAATAAGCGCCGCGCGCCCGAAACGCCGTGCGTTGCAGCATCAGGAAACGCTCGACATACCACTGCTCGATGTTGAGCTCGTCGGCATCGAGATAGATCGAGAAATCAAAGTAGTCAGAGACGATACTGCCAGGCTTCTGGCTGCTGTCGCCTTGGGTCTGCAAAACATTCAAGCCCTCGAAAATCAGGATATCCGGCTGGCTGACCGCCTGAAACTTGTCGGGGACGATGTCGTAGCTGACGTGAGAATAGACCGGTGCGCTGATTTGCGCCGCACCGGTCTTAAGGTCGGACAAGAACTTGACCATACGCTTGCGATCATAGCTCTCCGGAAACCCTTTACGGTGCATGATGCCTTCGGCGTCGAGCCTGGCGTTGGGGTACAGAAAGCCATCAGTGGTCACCAGGTCGACCCGCGGATGATCCGGCCAACGTGCCATCAGCGCCTGCAAAACCCGCGCAAACGTACTTTTACCCACCGCAACACTGCCTGCAACGGCGATGACAAAGGTCTGTTTGTGCGTCGGACGCCCGAGAAACGTGTCTTTGATGCCAGAGAGGTTATGCGCGGCACTGACGTGCAGATTGATCAGTCGGGACAAGGGAAGATAGATATTGGAGACGTCTTCCAGAGAAATATCTTCGTTTACGCCTCGCAATGCCGACAGGTCTTCTTCGGACAAAGTCAGTGGCGTGTTGGCGCGCAGCCCCGCCCATTCCTTGCTGGTCATTACGAGATAGTCATGAGGCGCCATCTATAGCTTTCCGTCCAAGTGTCCGTATCGACAATGGTGCGAAGACTATCGCATCGGCCAAAACAGCGGCAGATTTATTTGATTTCCCCAGGGTCTGTTCTCATTTGGTTGTGGCCGCAACCAGACGGGAGCAGACCCTAGGCCGAATCGGCATGGGTACGGCTCAAGCGACGCGATACTCGATTGTCAGGTGGGAGATCTCATGAACGACCCGCAGGCGCGCACGAATGGCATCGGCAGAAACCTCCACCTTTGCCAGCACACTGATGATTGCAGCGCGCGCGTCCGGTCCCACCCGCCAGACGTGCAGGTCGGTGATGGTTACGTCGCCGCTACGCTCGAGCACTTCGCGGATTTCCTCTGCAACGTGCTCATCGGTGACATCGAGCAATACGTTGGCACTTTGCTGCAACAGGCCAACCGACCATTTGGCAATGACCAGCGCCCCGACAATGCCCATCGCCGAATCCAGCCAGATCCAGCCCAGGTAACGCCCGGCCAGTAACGCCGCAATGGCCAGCACCGAGGTCAACGCGTCCGCCAGCACATGCACGTAAGCGGAGCGCAGATTGTTGTCGCCGCCATGAGAATGCGCATGAGGGTGATCGTGACTGTGGACATGGCTGTGTCCGCCCGAGAGCATCAGGGCACTGACGATATTCACCAGCAGTCCGACCACCGCGATCACCGTCGCCTCACCAAACGCCACCGCAGTCGGCGCAAAGAGACGAATCATAGATTCAACGCCAATACCCAGCGCTACCAGCATCAAAATCAGGGCGGAGGCGAAACCCGCCAGATCGCCCACTTTGCCCGTACCGAAGCTGAAGCGGCCGTTGTGGGCGTTGCGCCGAGCAAACGCATATGCAGCAGCGGCAATGCTCAGCGCGCCAGCATGAGTCGCCATATGGAATCCATCTGCCAACAACGCCATGGAGCCAGTCCAGTAACCTGCGGCAATTTCCGCCACCATCATTACAAACGTGAGGGCAACTACCCACAATGTTCGTCCGGCATTCTCATCGTGAGAAGCGCTCAGGAACACGTGATCATGAGTCTGTTTTTCTGCACTGAACATGTCTGCCCCCCTTATTTCGAATAACGCCGAATCGCTTCAAGCAGTTCTTCCAATCCTTGAGCGCGCTCGCTGTCGCTCAAGCCAGGATGCGCTACGTGTTCACGGGCATGCGCTTCGATGATTTGATCAAGCAAGCCGTTAATCGCCCCCCGTGTAGCAGCCACCAGGTGCAATGTCCTGGCGCAATCTGCATCGGTGTCCAGGCAGCGCTCTATCGCCTGCACTTGGCCAGCAATGCGGCGCACACGTTTAAGCAGGTCATCTTTCTCAGCCAACACATGCGACATACAATACCCCCCTTCCCTATACAGAGGGTGATAATGATGTCTTTAGCCAACGACCACAAGGCTCAATTTGACGACTTTGTCGCTGGCCGGGTCCTGATAGAACTCTAGATGGCTGCGTAGTGGCGGGGTATCAGGCAGCCCTCGCATCGCGGCCTTTGGCAGCTCCCACATTGGATGGTTGCCAGCCAAAAAATCGCCCTCGCACTTTTTTGATTACTGCGCACCAAACATCGCAGTCCAGTAAATCCCAGCATCGCTCTTTGGGTCGACGGCGTACGCGGCACCCAGCTCTCGGAACTGTGGGTTCATCAGGTTGGCGCAATGTCCAGGGCTGGCCAGCCAACCGTCTACCACCTTGCGTGGGGTGTCTTGCCCGGCTGCGATGTTCTCGCCCACTTGTTGGCCAAGGTAGCCAGCCAGTTCCGCCCGGTCGCCGGGCATGCGGCCATCGCGGTCACGGTGATCAAAGAAGTTATTGTTGGCCATGGCGCGGCTGTGGTCTTGGGCGGCCGTCGCCAACGTAGCATTCCAGGCCAGCGGTGTCGTGGCCGAGAAGGATTGGGCGCCACAGGTGTGGGGCTGGGCGCGGGCGGTATTGACCATTTCAAGGAGCTTTTGCCCCTCTGCTTGCCCATCGCCAAGGCGCGCCGTCAACAATGGACGTGCCAGCACAATGCGCCACTCACGCCCTTCTCGACTCACGCCGATATCAATGAACTGCGGATTGAGCACCACCTGACAGAAACTTTCCTGAATGGCTGTCATCGCCGATTGCGCATCGCGCGGGCCAGACAAACTGATTGCCTGCACGCTGACCATCGGATAAGACGCACGCGCCAATGCTTGCTGCAGGTCGCCGCTACCGGTTGCGGGCAGATTCAGCCTAGGGTCCGCCGTCAAGGGCGGTAACTCCAGGGATGCCTGCCCCGCGCAACGCTGGGCCTGGCTGCGATAGACATTGATCGCTGCCGCCAACTGTGTTTCCTCACTGGCGAAGGCTGTGGCCGTGAACGCCAGCACCAACGACAACGCAACGATGCGAGCTACAAACGATACGACGCGCATGAAAGTCTCCTTTAGGTTGTGCCCAGCAGGATAAAGGATGGACAAAGGAGATGGATTTATTTTTCAGGAACAGGATGCGCCACGAACACCCGTTCCCACGGCCCGATGATCGATGGATTCGGCGCAGTTCGTTGGACGGTCGACGGGATGAGCGGTCATCCTGCCCATGGGCAAACGGGGTGATGCATCGCTATGATTGCAGCCCATGAAACCCACCGCACCCACCCGCCAACTCTGCCCGCCCGGCGCTTGCGACTGCGAGCGTGAACGGCTGCTTGAGGCGTCGGACGCAGACCTGCGCATCTTGTCCCTGACACGTGCGGAAGAAAAACGCCTGCTGGAGCGCCTGGAAAACATCACAAGCCTGGGCGACCTCGAACACATGCAACGCCGCATGTATGAACAACTTGGCATCCGTCTGCACATCACTCCGGGTTTCAACGAAGTGCGAAGCGCCCGCGGAATCGATTTTCATATCGAAGCGCTGCCCGGCATGTGCCGCAAAACCCGCAAGTCGATTCCGCGCGCGATCCGCCGTGGATTGGAAAGACGTCCGCAAATCGCCTACCAATTGCTGAACGCCCACGACTTGCTGCGCGACACCTAAGTGGCTCCACCCAGGTGATGACTCGGGCAATCGGGCTGAACAATGTTCGCGCACTGACGACACGCGGTCCGTCACACGGCAAATAGTTGAAACCATTTTCCGATCACCCCAGTCGACATCGAAAGGCCAATGCGACCGTCGCTTGCGCCGCATTGAGGTCAGCCTATGATTGCAATCATTGTCCCCGCGCATAACGAAGAGCTGGCCCTGGAGGGCTGCATCAAGTCGCTATTGGCCGCCGCCGCTCACCAAAGCCTGGCCAATGAGCCTGTCGAAATTCTGATTGCTTTGGATGATTGTAATGACGACTCCCTGCTCGTCGCCCAGCGTCACAACGTATTGACCCACACCTGCAATAACCGCAACGTGGGTATGACCCGCGCCGAGGGCGCCCGCCTAATGCTACAGCGCGGCGCCAGATGGCTCGCGTTCACCGACGCCGACACCTTGGTGCCACATTCCTGGCTGGCAGATCAGGTCCGTTTCGGTACCGATGCGGTGTGTGGAGTGGTGGAGGTGATGGACTGGTCCGAGCACTCTGATTTTGTGCGCGAGCGCTATGACGCGCATTACACACCTGTCGACGGTCATCGGCACATCCACGGGGCAAATCTCGGCGTCAGCGCCGCCGCCTATTTAAAGGCCGGCGGATTCAGGGCCCTCGCAGCCCATGAGGACGTGTACTTGATCGAAGACCTTGAGCGCAGCGGCGCCACGATCATGTGGACCGCTGCCAACCGGGTCACCACCAGCGCACGAAAAAACTGCAGATGTCGGGAAGGATTTGGAGACTATCTGAAGTCGCTGGCCAATCCGTTGTCGGTCGGCTGAATGCTGAAAACGCTACAGAGGGTCAGGTGGAGGGCAGCCAAACGCTTAGAGATGCAGCGTGATTATCCATGCACAAATATTGCTGAACAGGCGCCCCGCCGCTTGAGCCACAAAGCTTGGATGGTGTATGTGTTACTGCCAGACGTTGTTATGTGTTCTTCTTCGATTTCACCCAGGCGACCTTGATGTTACAGAGCGAGAACGAAGCGCATGACTCGCAATCACTGCTTGGCGGCGCGATGATGAGCGCCAGCGTTGCATTGCCAAAGAGTGGCAACTGGTTCAAACGATTACTGGCCTTTACCGGGCCCGGTTATATGGTTGCCGTCGGCTACATGGACCCCGGCAATTGGGCTACCGATATCGCGGGTGGTTCGCAGTTTGGCTACATGCTGCTGTCGGTGATTCTACTCTCCAACATCATGGCGATAGTGCTTCAGGCGTTGTCCGCAAGGCTGGGCATCGCCACCGGTTGGGACCTCGCCCGCGCCTGTCGGGAACTCTATAGCCGTCCAGTCTGCATCGCGTTGTGGCTGGCCTGTGAAAGCGCAATCATCGCCTGTGATCTGGCGGAAGTCATTGGCACCGCCATCGCCTTGAATCTGCTATTCGATATTCCATTAGTCTGGGGCGCGGTGATTTCAGCGCTCGACGTGTTGCTGATTCTACTGCTGATGGGCAGAGGCTTCCGGTCGTTGGAAGCGTTCGTGATTGCTCTACTAATCATCATTTTCGCCTGCTTCTCGATCCAGATGTTTCTCGCTGACCCGGTCCTTATTGAGGTCCTCCACGGGTTCATTCCCAAGGCAGAAATCGTCACCAATCCGGCGGCGCTTTACCTTGCGATCGGCATCATCGGCGCCACGGTCATGCCGCACAACCTTTACCTGCACTCCTCAATCGTCCAGACCCGCGCCTATCCGCGCACCGATGCCGGGCGCAAGCTTGGCCTGCGCTGGGCGGTGACCGACAGCAGCATTGCCCTGACGCTGGCACTGTTCGTCAATGCTGCGATTCTGATCACCGCCGCCACGGTGTTTCACACGTCCGGCAGAACCGATGTGGTCGAGATAGAACAGGCCTACCACCTGCTGTCGCCGATGCTTGGGGTGGCAATGGCTTCCGTGCTTTTCGCCGTGGCCTTGCTCGCGTCGGGGATCAACTCAACGGTCACGGCAACGTTGGCTGGGCAGATTGTGATGGAAGGCTTTTTACGGCTGAAAATGCCTGGCTGGATACGACGCCTGATCACCCGCGCACTGGCGATCATTCCAGTGATCATCGTGACCAGCCTTTATGGCGACAGCGGCACAGCGAAATTGTTGGTGCTGAGCCAGGTGGTTCTGTCCATGCAGCTACCCTTCGCGGTCATACCGCTGGTGCGCTTTGTCTCGAACAGGCAACTGATGGGTAATCTGGTGACGGGTAAAGTGCTCACGATGTGCGCATGGATCATCGCCACACTCATCGTCGGGCTGAACCTGATTTTACTGGCTGGCATGTTTCTGGGATGAAAGTCCGGCCATCAGCAACGCTTGACGCGCGACAGTCAGTCCGATTGAGGCGTGATCCGACAACTCTTGCGATTGCGAATCTCACTTTCCGAAGGCCGCTGCTTGATGAATTCGAAGCGTGGTTCGCCCTCGCTGTAAATCACCAGCCAGCCCCAGTCCAGCTCGGCTTCGTCCTGGCCCGGTTTGGGCGGGGCGGCCCACCAAGGTTCTTTGTTAACGATTTCGCGCATGGCCGTTCTCAGTAAGCTGGATGACGTTAACTATAGAGGCAACAGGTAATAGCATCAGGTTCCCTGTTGCAATCGCCATCGAGGAACTCACTCAAACCATGTGCCATGGCTGCTGATCGACCGCCAGACATTCAAATCCTGGTCATTGCCAAGGGCTTTTCTATTTATTGACGGGATGGCAGAGCCGATGCTAGACCCCATATAAGCGTCCGCTATGGCCTGTTCGACTTTGTCGGCCTTCACGCCAACCCCTCACCTCGATAATCGGATGGTACGGATGATACGGATGATGTTTATTCATAGTGCCGCCTGGCGGAGCGTTATTGAGCACGCGAGATTGCTTGCTACTACTTCATAGGCTTCTGCGCAAGGGTTTGTGGCGGCGCACTTTATAGTATTGACTCGAAATCGGCCGGCCAGGAGGGGCGACAATCGCACAGAGCGTATTGTTATATTAACGTCCGTCATCACGCGCTAACGTGATCGAAACAGATAGGCTGGGAATTAAAACTGTCTTTGTGTAATGCATATTTAACAAGGTTTTATCCAGGCGCCCGATGGCCAGGGAAGACTTCCCGAACACCTGCGGCTCCAGCATTGATCGGCAAGGACGCACGAGGCCAGGAAGTTAACCCTGCGGGGCTCGACGAAGATGCGCCGTTCGTTGACAAGAAATCACTTAAGTTTCTGTCAGCCTTGTCCAATAACGGCGAAAGTAGAATTCTTTTGAAACAATTACTCACGCCCACAAAAAAGCCGCACGAATGCGGCTTCAACTATCAGTTAGAGCGCCACGATTCTACTGTGTCCGAACCGTGCTCTGCTTTCCATTGTTTCAACAGCTTGTGGTTGCCACCTTTGGTTTCTACCAGTTCGCCGGTATGAGGGTTCTTGTAAACCTTCATATCACGTGCTTTGCGTTGTGCCTTCACAGGAGCAATAGCCTGCGCAGAGCTACGACGACCAGCCTGAGGATCAAGAATGTTGATCACGTCCTTCAGACTAAAGCCGTACTCACCCAGCAATGCGCGCAATTTGGTCTCGAACTCAATTTCCTTTTGCAGGCCGGAGTCATTTTTAAGGGATTCAAGTTCTGCCAGATGTTGAGCGAGTTGCTGTTCGAGTTTGCGAAATTCAGCGAGACGAGACATTGAGTAAATTCCATTGACTTAGGGGGAGCGCGTTACGCACACACAATGCTAACGCTTGAATAGCAAAGAGTCATCCGTTATTACTTCAATTTAAGAACACGTCATATTTAAGCTGTCGGTCTGCGCGCGGTGGAAACGGCAATGTTCGCCCGCGCATCCACCTCCAAAGCCTTATGAACAAAGGCCCGCCGGTATTCATGAAAGTACGCTGTCAGAGCGTTTGCGTTGTGACCAGCGGTCCATTACCGGCGCGCCATTTCGTGCTTGATGCAATCTTGGTAATAGGTTTGCTTGACTGCCGCAGGCTTCAATCGAGAAGCGCTGTCATAGGTTTGCTCGGTAATGCCCAACGCCATCATGCGCATCCAGGGCTGGGAATATTTACGCGCCTGGACCTTGTTGCGTGCGCCGTATAGCGAGACTCGGGAAAGCTTGGACGCCTGCGCAGATCCAGCGACAGCCGACCCCCAACTGCAAAGATCACGATCGTTTTTGCTCAGCGCTTTCGCCTGTGCCGAAGATACAACGCCGAACAAACTCGCAAATACCATGCAAAACAAACAAATCCGCATGCAACCATTACCTAGCTTTCTAAAAAGAACGCAAGTTTGCCTACACATTCAGATTCAGGGGGCCAGCACTTTGCCTCTTTTACAGAGAGGTACGGTGATGCAACAGGCGCGCGGCGTCGAATACCCTTTCATCGGCGAAGCGCGCGCCCATCAGCGACATTCCGACCGGCGCGCCGTTAAAGCACTGCCACGGCATGACGACCTGTGGTAGGCCAGACAGCCCGGCCATGCACAGCAGTTTTTGCGAACGCCCGCGGATCTCGTTGACTTGCGGCAGTGAAGCGTCCAGTCGCGGTGCGACACCCGGGACTGGCGGCAGCAACAACAAGCGATTATTGCTCAACACGTTCGCCAGAAGGCTCTGGGCTTGGGAACGCACCTGCGCAGCTGCAAATACCTGTTCCGACGTGACATGGCTCGCCGCTGCGAAGCGCTCGGCCACATCGACACCAAACTCAGGTGTCGAGCTGCGCACCCACTCCCCATGTTGTTGCCAGATTTCCGCTGCCTGCAGCGTACGAAACGCATGGGCCCAGGCGTCCAGCGCGAGTGTGCCAACGCCCAGGCGATCATGGGGGATGGCCTGCTCGATCAGCCAGCGCTCGAACGCCTCGCGCACCGGCTCGTCCAGCAAGCCGATCACGTCATCACTGACCAGCAACCGACTCGACAATTCAGACGATTCAGGCAGCCGAGTGTGCATGAGACACTCCAGTGCCGCGCCAAGAACCTCCGGGGCTCGGGCAAACCATCCCACCGTGTCGAAACTGTGAGCCAGAGTGAAGCAGCCGTCCGCCGCTACCCGGCCGTGGCTCGGGCGAATCCCCCACAACCCGCAATAGCTGGCGGGCAGGCGAATCGAACCACCGCAGTCGGTGCCCAGCGATAAGTCGGCATGGTGAGCCGCCACTGCCACCGCAGAACCGGAGGAAGACCCACCCGGCAAGCGTTCAGGCGCAGCGGGATTGATCGGCGTGCCATAGTGGGCATTGATACCGGCCAGGCTGTAGGTCAGCTCATCGGTCACGGTTTTGCCGACCCACTCGCACCCCTCGGCCAACAGCAGGCGCACTACCGGGGCAGTTCGGGTAGCAACCGCTTGCTCTTGCAACCAACGCGGATTGCCAGCGCCGCAGATCAACCCCGCGACATCGAATACGTCTTTGACTGCCAGGCGAACGCCGCTCAGACTCAACGCGCCAACACGCTCGGGTCGTGAAGGCTGGCCGGCAAAGCCCTCAGCCATGAAGGCTCCGTTGAGCCCCGGTTGCAGACGCATCTTCATCGCTCCATCCAGCTGACATGGGCCGCGACGATGCGCCAACTCCCAGCGATGCGCACCCAACTTTGCGTTTGCCGCCCGAAACGTGCTTGTCCGGCGCGGCTAAAGACGATGTGGGTGACGGCAAAATCGTCGCCGAAACTGGTCACCGCTCGCTCAAGGATCGTGCGCTCAAGGCCTTGACCGGGACGCGCACGTCGAAACGCCTGAATGGCCTCGTAGCCATACAGATGCTCCCCCGGACCATAACGCAGCGTGTGGGGACTGTCCCAGAACAGCTCATCGAGCACAGCAATGTCGTTGCGGGTCAACGCACGTTCATAGCGCTCGAAAGCCTGGTTAAGACTGGCCAACGATTGGGGGTTGTTGATGACCGGGGCGGTCACCGAAACAGCACCAAACAACGCCGGATCGGTGAGGCACACACCGCGCCCTAACAGACCCTGCTCGCCATTGGCGTCAAGCATCGCAATGGCCACACGCGGAGTGGATTGATCCGCGCAAATCAACTCCGCATCGATTGCGCTGCCCAGTTGAAATGCCTGGAACTCAGGATGACTGCCGACCAGCCAACGGGGGCGCTCGCGCGTGGCTCCCGGCAACCAGCCGCGCATGTCGCTGGCGATTTCGGTGGTGTAAAACCACGACTGTGCGCCAAACCCGGCCGCATCAATGACGCCGCTGTCACCGAGCATCGGGCTGGCGGCAAGATCACTGGGTGCCATTCTCGGACCTTGTGGCACATGCGCGGGCAAGGTAATCCAACGATCAGGTCGATCAGCCAGACGCACCCCGGCGTCGATGCCGTTACCGGCCAGTGCCAACACCAGCTTCGTAGCGTGCTCGGGATCATTACTGCGCGTCGCATCCAGCATCAAATAGCAGGCGGCCATCCACAGCGTAAGGAAAAACAGCGGCGTGGTTTCCAGCATCGCTTGCACGTCGGCGTCGTCCAGCGACGGCGATAAGGCTGCCAGTAACGCAGCCGTAGCGACCGTGGTGTGGCTGTGCAGATCGTCGCCGCCGAACAGGCCCGCCCTGGCAAGCGGTATCAGTTGGAGGGGTGAGCGTTGCAGCGCGCTCCGTAATACCGGTGCCAGACGTTCATCACGCCACGCCAATCGCTGAATAACCGCCAGGTTGCGCGTGCCGAAACGGATTTGCGGACCGAAACCACTGCTCAACAATGACCAGCAGCGCGGGCCGTCCGGTTGCGCGCTGTCGACCACTTCGACCAGGCTGGTGGACGGAGAAATTACCGCTGCCAACGGCGTGACGATGCGGTAATCCTGAGCTGGCAACACGCGCACCCGACCGTCCGCGATCATCGCCTGGGCTTGGGTTTCAGTGCCCGCCCAGCCTTCATACAAGCAACACAAGACGGCGGACGACAACACCGGCTCACTGGGCTGGCATGGGTTGGTGAACGGCGGCCCGGCGTGCAACAGCGTCATCGGCTCCAGGCCCACCGCCTCGCGGGCGCTGCGCACCGTGGTCCATGCCGGGCGCACGGCATACAGCCTGGCCAACGCAGCCTGCAAAGCGGGCTGATCGCTAGCGGTCGGGATCGATTCAGCGTTCATGCGGGCAGACCTTCAGTCAGACGACACGAGGGACAGGCAGTATTTGCGCAATGGAGTCGAAGCGTTTGCCGGCGCGCAGGCAAAACACCGGTTGCAGCATGCGATGAGCGATGACTTCAGTGCCTTCGTTGTCGCGCAGCAGCCAGGCGCCTTCTTCATCGCTCAGCACACTGACATCGGCTTCTCGGCCAACGCCCAAGGTGCCAATCTCGTCGCTCATGTCCGCAAGCTTCGCCGCATTGCTGGTCACCATCGGCACCACCTGCTCCAGGGTCAGCCCCAACGCCATCATGCTGACCATGGCCGACACCAGACTGAAACGTGAGGTTCCCGTGAACAAATGCTCTTCGTCGGGATGCTCGTCCGGCGTACCCGCAGGTGCCGGGACGGTGGTGTTGTAGCCATGCATGTCCGAACCCAGCGTGTCGGGCACGACGCCCGCGTCAATGACTTTGGCCGCCATTTTGTAGCTAAAGTGCGAACCGTGGCCGACATCGACCTTAAGACCGCGCTCGATGGCTTCACTGACCAACGGATGCAGTTGACCGTTCTGCTCGACGAAGCCCCCCGGATGACGACTGAAAGGATGCGCCAGCACGTCGCCGGGTTTCAGCAGGTCCAGCACCTGCGGGAAGATGCTGTCGGGATCGATCGTGTATTCAGGCTCGTCGGGCATTGGCCACAGCTGGCCGAAGTGGATGTAAACCGGAAGCGAAGTCTGCTCACCGATCTGCGCAGCTTTTTTCATCACGTCCAAGCCCCAGCGGGCAAAACCGCCCAGCTCGGCGTGGGCCTTGATGCCTTTGACGATGTCACGGTTAGCCAGCGCCGACTTGACCGTGGCGGCAACATCCGCACATTCGGGACGATACAGTTCGGGATAAAAATGCCCTTCCAGACCACCGACCAAATACGCGGAAAGAAACGACAACACGCGGCTCTCGGCAGGCTCGGCGACGAACTTGCGAAACCCCGGCAAGGTCATGCAACTGGCGCCACCCTGATCGATGAGCGTGGTGACGCCGGAATGAACCCCGCACATGTCGGCATTCAGGCCAAAACGTCCGGTGACGTATTGATACACATGGCTGTGGGTGTCGATCAGGCCCGGCAGCACCAGCTTGCCCGTGCAATCGATCAATTCGGCACCTATGGCGGCGTCGGTATAGAGCAGCGTGCCAACGGCCTTGATGCGATCGGCCTCGATCAGCACATCACAGACGGTATCAATGGAGTTCGCAGGATCGATAACACGACCGCCGTGGAGAAGGATCTTTTTCATGGAAGTCTTCTAGAAGTGTCATTAGGTGGAGGCTGCAACGCAATCAATGTGCCAATCAGAGATATCTATCCCATCACAAATTAATATCTTGTTGTTTTATATGAATTTAATCGTCAATAAATAAACGTGGCATACCATCTTTTATCGCAGCGATTAAAATCTGTAAGCCCCTGATATCTGCACCGTTTGAAGTCTCTGCGCACCATGCCCGCGCACTGAGAGGCATACCCCTCATAAATCCTGAGAACATTGAGTCCAATCCTCAGCAGGGTGGCCCGCAAGATGCCGGAAAAATCACTTTAAGATAAAGAGGTATGCCACTTTTTACTCTATAATCCGCAGCCTCTCGCTTCGCTGAACCCAGCCCCTTTTGCGGCGCTGAAGGGGCTCCATTGACAACAGGTTTGCCACGCTTTATGACGACGCAAGACGATGACCACCAGCCGGAGTTGGACGCCGCCCTTGGCCGTTCGGCCTTGCTTGGACGCCCTGGCTTTTTGATCCGCCGCCTGCACCAGATCCACTGCGGCCTGTTTCTCGATGAAACCCGCGAATTCAACATCACACCGGTGCAGTACAGCCTGATGACCGCGCTCGGCACCCATGGCGAGATGGACCAGAACTCCCTGTCCCATGAGATAGGTCTGGAGCGTACCAGCGTCGCGGAAGTCATCCCCCGGCTTGAGGCGCGCGGTTTGTTGCAACGCCGCCAGAGCACCGAAGACCGCCGGGTGAAGCTGGTTAAGCTCAGCCGCAAAGGGCTTTACCTGCTCAAGAAGATGGACGTTAACGTGCAACGCGCCCATGACCGCACCATCGAGCACATCCCTGAAGCACAACGGGCGTTGTTCATGCTGCAATTGATTCGACTGGTCGAAGCCAACAACGATGTGGGCAGCGCGCCCTTCAAGCTGGAGCGTGACAACAGTTAGTCAGTCACGCCAGGCATAAGGCAGCAGGATCAAGCTCCCCGCACGCCTTTTGCTCTAGCGAACAGTTGTCGCACCGCCGTGAAAACGCGAGAGGAATTGTTGCGCTCGCAAGGTCTTGGGCGCCGAGAAAAACTCTGCTGGCGCGCCACTTTCGACGATGTCACCAGCGTCCATGAACACCACGCGACTGGCGACCTGGCGTGCAAACTCCATTTCGTGGGTGACGATGACCATGGTTGCACCCTCACCCGCCAAACCACGGATAACCTCCAGCACCTCGCCCACCAACATCGGATCGAGGGCACTGGTGGGCTCGTCGAACAGCAAAATATCCGGCTTCATCGCCAGTGCCCGGGCAATACCGACGCGCTGCTTTTGCCCGCCTGACAGGCGCGACGGGAACATGTTGGCCTTTTCTGCCAAGCCGACCCTCGCCAACAACGATTGCGCCTCCTGGAGCACTTCATCACGGTTGCGTTTCTGCACGTACAGCGGCGCCTCCATAATGTTTTGCAGCACGGTCAGGTGCGGCCACAGCGCGAAGTGCTGGAACACCATGCCGATCCGCGAACGCATTTGCGCCAGATCAGCGTCGCTCATCTTCATCCCACCCTTGTGTACGCCCATGCGTTGGCCTTTGAGAAACACACTGCCGGCGTTGGGTTGCTCCAGCCAGTTAATACAGCGCAACAAGGTCGATTTACCGCAGCCGGACGGCCCCAACAGGCACACCACGTCACCGCTCATGACATCGAGCGAGACATCCTTCAGGACGTTGTTATCGCCAAACCATTTGGAGATACCCTGCAGTTGCAACACCTTTGTTTGTTGAACCAAAGCGACCTCGCTGGGGGAATTGTGCAGTGCGTTCACGTTCGACGTTCCTCGGCGTAGCGGGTCAGAAGGCTGGTCAGAATCTCAATGCACAGGCACAGCAGCCAATACAGCAGCACCGCCGAGAGAAACGCAGCAAAAGGGATAAAGTAAGTGGACTGGATGGCGTTCATCACGCTGGTGAGCTCGGTCACCGCGATGATCGACAAAAACGCACTGTCCTTGACGATCTGGATCAGTTGATTTCCAAGGCTTGGAATAGCGCGCATGACCACTGGCGGCATAATAATGCGACGAATCAGACTGAAACCGTGAAAGCCAAACGCCCGCGCCGACTCAATAGTGTCGGCGGGCAAGTCCTGCCAGGCGCCGCGCAGCAGCACAGCCATGTAGGCCGAGTTGTACAACACCAGCGCCAGCACGCCGCTGCTCCAGTTGGACAGGCGAATGCCCATGGACGGCAGCGCAAAATAGATCAGATAGACAAACAGCAGAAACGGCACGCAACGCATGGCATCGCAAAACGTATTGGCGATGCGGGCAATACCGGGGCGCGATGACATCAACATCGGCGTCAACAGCATGCCCAGCAGCAGCGACGTCGTGGCCGCGATACTGACCAATATCAGCGTGTTGAGAAAGCCGGTGCCGATATCCGGCAGTTGCCCCCAGATCGTCAGAAAGTCGTTGATCATGCAGCCACCTCATGCCCAGCGCTGCGCTGCTCAAGCCGCCGTTGCAAACGAATCAGCAAGTAGACGATCACGCTGTACAGCAGCAAGGCGAAGATGAACGGCGGCAGCGGGTCATAGGTGCGCGCCCCGACACGTTGCGCGGCCCGGGTAATTTCCACCATGCCGATCACCGCCACCGCCGGGCTGGACTTGAGCAACATGGTCATTTCATTGACCAGGCCCGGCAAACTGGAACGCCACACCTGCGGCAGTACGATGTGCCGCAAGCGCAAGCCACGGCGCATGCCGAAGGCCAGCGCTGCGTCGTATTCCTGCTTGGGAAAAGCAATCAACGCGCCCCGCCAGACCTCGCAATTGAACGCTGCGGTCGACAAGGTCAATGCCAGAATCCCTGCTGTTGCCGGGTCCAACGAAATGCCAAACTGTGGCAGCGCGAAGAAGATCAACAGGATCAACGTCACCGCCGGGCACGAACGCATGATGCTCACATAGATGAAGACCGCCTGCCGAGCCACCGGCACTTTGCCCCAACGAACCAACGCCAGGCCAAGCCCCAGTGGCACGCCAACGATAATGCTGACCAACGAAACCCCTATCGTCGACAGAGCACCCAGCAGGATGCTCCAGTAGTCGTATGCCGTCATGAGCGTGGATCAGTTGACGTTGACAGGCATGTTTTCATGGCTTTCACCCAGCCACTTTTTCTGCAAGCGATACATCTCGCCGTTCTTGCGCAACTCGAGCAGTGCATCGTCGACCATCTTCAACACACCGGTATTGCCTTTGGCGACAGCCCAGGCCAGATAAGTCGGCTCGCCAATCGGCTGGCCGACGACAAACATATCGCCGCGTTCCTTGACCAAAGAGATCAACGACAGGTCGGTATTGGCGACCGCATCCAGGCGACCGTTGGCCAGGTCCTGATACGCCTCTGGATAACCGTGATATTCGACGATCTCTTTAAGGCCTTTGCCTTTGGCCTTGAGTTTTGCATCGAAATCCTTCAAATCGGTGAGCATCGCGCTGCCGGTTTCACCGCCCACGGTTTTACCGATCAAATCCTCAGGCTTGAGAATTGCACTGCCTTTTTTGGTGGCGAAATAGGTTGTGGTCTGTGCCGTTGGAGAGGTGAAATCGAAGGTCGGCTTGCGCGCGGCAGTAACCAGTACCGCCGACAGCGCCATGTCGTACTTGCCCGTGGTCACACCTGGCAAAATCCCCGCCCATGGCAGCACTTGCTGACGAATCTTCACACCGGACGATTTTTCCACCAACGCCAGCAGCTCATTGTCGTAACCCGTTGCCTTGCCCTCTTCCATGAACTCGAAAGGACGGTAGTCATCCTCGGTGGCCACCAGCAGATAACCACGGCTTTTGACCTCGTCGATCGTGGCCGCATGACTCATGGAGGTATTGGCCAATGCAGCGGTCATCGCCATCGCCAATACCAATAACGGCTTACTGATACGCATCCGACGCTTGAGGTTGTGCAGTAGAGCAGTCATGGAATTTCCTTACTGAATCCGTTTGAGATCGGTCCATTCAGATGGTCCGGGCTGACAGCGCCAAAAGCGCTCCGATCGAACAAAGCAAGTGGCATGCCACATATTATCTTCTGACCTGAGGCCCTGAACGCGGGGATGGACGCATGTTTGCCACGATGCGTCAGTCGACTCTGTCCGTGACCTTGGACATAGGCGCACCAAAATAACCCAGGTCATATGTGGTATGCCTCTCAAATGCACAGTAAAAAGCAGGGATTTTTTAACATTTACACGACGATAGCGCGGATTGAGGACAGTTAATTTTCTGTAGAAAATCTTATAAGCCATTGTTTTTAAAAAACAACAAACAAACTAAGTTCTTGGCTTGTGCTCATCAAAACACCCACAAATAAAATATTGAGGGGTATAACCCATACTTCACATATCGCTTTATTTTTCGTTAGACCCTTGTTTTATAACGGCTTTGTCGTCACCCACTTTTATCGGCACGTTTTTGGCTTGAAGCAAGCACAGCCTCCCAATCCTGACCAGAGATTCTCATGACCAAGCACCTGACAACGGCTCAAGTCGAACACTTCCAACAACATGGTTACGCCTTTGCGTTTCGGGCGATGAGCCGCGAAGACGCCGCGCAATACCGGGCACACATTGAAGCTTATGAAGCGCATGTGGGAGAAGATGCTAACCGTTCGCTGAAAATCAAAGCCCACCTTGCATCACCGGCCTTCGTCGAACTGGCACGTAATCCGCGAATTCTCGACGCCGTCGAAGATTTGATCGGCCCGGACATCCTGCTGTTTGGGGCCTCGGTGTTTGCCAAGAACGCCAACGATCCACGCTATGTGTCGTGGCATCAGGATTCGACCTATTTCGGTCTGACGCCCCATGAGGAAGTCACGGTATGGGTCGGGTTCACCGACGCGACGTCGGAAAATGGCTGCCTGCGCATACTGCCTGACTCACACCGTGAGGCTGACTATCAACACCAGGAAACTTTCGCCAAAGACAATATGCTCGCCAAGGGCCAGGTGCTGATTGGAGTGGATGACAGCCAAGGGCTGGAGATGCCATTGCAGGCCGGTGAGTTTTCCATCCACCACGAGCGCACAGCCCACAGTTCGCGATGCAACACCACCGATGATCGGCGCATCGGCTTTGCTTTCTTTTACATTCCAACCCATGTGACCTCGACCATGGGTCGACGCCGCGCAACGCTGGTTCGCGGGGAAGATCGCTTTGGTCATTGGGACGCAGAAACGCTGCCCACCTGCGACTACGACGAGGCCGCGATGGAGCAGTTGCATCAAGCGTGGGGGCAATATCGGGATGGCGAAGTCAAGGGCGGCTGAGCAAGCCACCGAGGTTGAGCAAACAGGAGCGTTGCGCGGCGTCACGCGCTCTGCGTCATATCGACCGCAAAATGCGTGACCCGCCAGGCTACACCAGCAACAGCAATGACCCGCCGTAGACCACCGCGCCAACCAAAAACGTTGCGAACGTGAAGCCCAACACGCGCTGCACACCAACACCGGCCATCGCCACTACTGGCGCTGCCCAGAAAGGCTGCAGCATGTTGGAAACCTGCTCACCCATGGCAACAGCCATGGTGGTCGCTGGCAATGAAGCGTGCAGCGTGACCGCAGCCGGGATCACGAACGGTCCCTGTACCGCCCAGTGACCGCCGCCGCTTGGGATCAGAAACGTCACCACCAACGAACAAACGTAACTCCAGAATGGCAGCGTGTGCTCGTTGGAAATGGCCACGAACGAATTGGAGATCACGCCCGGCAGACCAGTGGCTTCCATGATGCCCATCAGACCGCCATACAACGGGTATTGCAGCATCATCGAACCGCTTTGCCTGGCGGCATTCTTCACCGCATTGGCATAGGCCAATGGATAACGATGCAGCAGGATACCGGCGGTGAACATCACGAAAATCACCGCGTTGACACCGGCAAATTGCAACTGCCCAAAATAGGCGAAGACCATCACCGCAATCCCGCCCGCCCCCATCAACACGCTGCCCAGCCATGAATACTCCAGGCGCTGGGCGAAGGTCCATGGCCCTTCTGGCTTGCTTTGCGGTACTGGGTCTGGATGTTTACTGATGTCCAGGGCAATGACGTCATCGCCGCGTGGACGCAAGACGGCCAACACGAACGGAATGACCAGCACCATGATCAGATTGGGCACTAGATTAAACGGTGCGAACACCATGTCGCCCAGCCCCAGGACCTGCCCCGTGACTTTCTCTACCACGTTCATCGGGCTGCCTGCCGTGGATTGCGCGAGTACGATCGAGCTTGAAAGACCGCCCGCCCAGACTACCCAACCGGAAAACCCCGCCGCGACGATCCAGGCGAAATCGACGTGCATGCGCTTGGCAATTTCCCGCGCCAGCAGCGCACTCATCACCAGCCCAAAGCCCCAGTTGAAAAACGAGGTCACGGCGACGCTGACAAAAATCAGCGCACCGGCCTGCGCAGGGGTTCGCGCCAGACTGATGAGACGGGTGAAGAAGCGCTGCACAATCGGCGCATGGGCCAATGCGTGACCCAGTACCAGCACCAGGGTGATCTGCAAGGCAAAGGTGAAAATATTGAAGAAACCCTTGTACCAGCCAGACAAGATATTGGTCATGGAGGCCTGCGGCCCCCAGATCAGCGCCGCGAGGGCGATCAGGAAGGTGAGGAATACCGCAAGCACGAACGGATCAGGGATGGTGCGTTCGAATACCCGGATCGTGTTGTCCGTGAGCCGAGTGCGCAGGCTCCGGGATTTGCTGAGCGCGACAGTCATTCGGGCATCCTCCGCGCAAAGCGTGATACGCCCAGGTGTTGCACCGTGTTGATTGGCATGACGTAAATCCTATTGTGATTGTTATGGACAGAAACAGGTGGGCGCTCTGGGCGCCCTGTTAACAGCAGTGACTGGGTTTACAACAACGCGCCACAATCGCGCAGACCACTGATTTGCTCGTTAGTGAAGCCGTGAGCAAGCAGCACGTCATCAGAATGCTGACCGAACGCAGGTGCCGCAAACGGCTGCGGGCCTGGGGTGCGGCCATAGCGAATCGACCGGGTAAAACCCCGGTAATGCCCCACCACCGGGTGCTGGTAATCCGCGATCAGGTCTTCGGCCTGGCTTTGCGGATGGTCGAACATGTCTTCGACACGCCGCGCAGCGGCACAGGGCACGGTGTCGCCAAACTCGACTTCCCATTCCAGGGCGGTACGCGCCTGCAAGGCTGCGTGCAATTGCGGCACGATGACCGCCTGCTGTTCGGCACGCTTGCGCACCGTGTCGTAGCGCTCATCGAGCAAGTTCAACAGCCCGGTCTTCTCGCACAACGCTTGCCAGAAGTGCGGCGTATTCGCCGACAAATAGAGGTGGCCTTCGCGTGTTGGGTGGATGCCCGTGATACCGCCAGAACGCATGTCGCGGTCCATCTCGGCGGGTTCGCCCTCGGCCCAGATCAATCGCGCCGACTGCATGGTCAACGCGCTGCGCAACAGCGACACGCCGACGTATTGCCCCTCTCCGGTTTTCTCCCGCTCGAACAACGCCGACGCTACGCCGCCCGCGACCAGCGCTGCCGCGTAGTAATCCACCACCGAGCCGTACAGCACTTCTGGTGGTCCGCCGGCCTTGCCTTGCGCGGCGCACATGCCCGTCATGGTTTGCAGCACCTGGTCATATCCCGCTTTGTCTTTCAGCGGGCCGTTTTCGCCATAACCTGTCACCGCGCAATAAATCAAACGCGGATTCAATGCTTTGAGCTGGTCATAACCAATGCCCAGCCGGTCCGGCACGCTGGGGCGAAAGTTATGCACCAGCACATCGGCATCGCGGACCAACGCATACAGCGTTTCCAATCCTTCAGCGCGTTTGAGGTCGAGCACAACGCCCAACTTGCTGCGATTGACCCCGAGAAACGCGCGGCTTTCACTGGTGAGGGTTGACGGGTATTTGCGCAAGTTGTCGCCGGTCGGCGGTTCGATCTTGATCACTTCGGCGCCTTGATCGGCGAGCAGCGAGCAGCCATAGGGCCCGGCGATATAGGCGCTCAGATCAAGCACCTTGATCCCGCTCAGGGGGCCAATCGGCCCAGTGCGGTCCAGGCATGACGAGGGTGTGAGGTGCTCACTCATGAAAATATCTCCGCAGCGCTTTTTATTCGAATGGCGCCAGACGCTCCCGCAGGATGACGACAAGGCGCAGCATTGAAGTAAAGTCTGAGGCTCCGAACAGGAGATTAAAAATAGTTTTCAATAGCTTCAGAGTGAAATAAAAATGGATTTATCGCCCTAGCGCTCGTTGACCTCGTAAAGCACCTCGCAGAATGCGTGGATGAGCTTGACCTTCGCCGAATTGCGTTTCCATAACAGCCCAATCGGGCGTCGCAATCCCGCACCGGGCAGAGGCAGTTGCGCCAGAGCGTCAAGGTTGGCATGCAACGGTTGCCAACGGGGCACCAGCGACACACCGAGCCCGCCGCCGACCATCGCGGCGATAGCGTCCAGTGTGTCGATCTCGAAACGCTCGCGAGGGACGATACCGGCCTCCATCAGGTAACGATCAGCGAGCAAGCCGCCCCAGGAACGGCGGTGATAACGAATGAACGGCTCGCTGGTCAGCACCTGATGCGCATCGCGGCCCGTCAATTGCGCTGGGGCCAGCACGATAAACGGCTCATCGTGCAACGGTCGCCAAGTGAACTCCTTCGGCAGCTCAAAGGCCGGTCGCACCATCAGCGCCACATCGATGTCCCCTGTCACCACCTTGCGATACAGCTCGGTGGAAACCGCCGGTTCAAGGTGTGAATGCAGATGCTTGTGGCGCTCGATCAGCGTCGCCAGCACGCGCGGCACCAAATACGCCAGCGCCGTGGAAATGCAGCCGATGCGCAGGTCCCCGGCGATGACGTCCAGCGCGGCAATGGCGCTCAAGTCTCGCGTGCGGCGTACCAGTTCATCGGCCGGTTCGATCAACGCCAGCCCCGCCGCAGTGGCCTGCATGTTGCGCCCGGCACGGGTCAGCAACGTCGCGCCGATTTCGTGCTCCAGCGCCTTGATGCGTTGCGCGACGGCGGTCGGCGTGAGGTTAAGCGCACGCGCGGCGGCAGCGGTTGATCCCAGGCGCGCAACCTGGAGAAAACTTTCGAGGTATCGGGTATCCATAGTGAATATTTTTTGGACTCTAATTCAAGTAATACTCACTTTAGTTATCTTCCTGCGGTTTGCAATATAGATCCCGCCGCGCCGCACTGACGTGGCCTATAAGAAAAACACCGAGGATCGTCAATGCGCAGCAAACTCTTCGTGCCCGGATCGCGCCCCGAACTCTTCGCCAAGGCGTTGGCTTCACGGGCAGATGCCGTCAGTTTCGATCTGGAAGATGCCGTCGACCCGACAGCGAAAGACAGCGCCCGCCAGCAACTCTCCGACTTTCTGCGCACCCTGCAGCCAACGAGCAAGACCGTGGTGGTGCGGGTCAACGATCAATCCTCGGCGCATTATGAAAAAGATCTGATGGCACTGGTCGGTACCGCGATGCAGGTCATCAACCTGCCAAAGGTGGAGTCTGCCGAACAGATCCATGCCCTGGCGCTGCGCCTCGACCAACTGGAAGCACAGCACGGCATCACTCAACCGATTGCGATTCTGGCAACCATCGAGTCACCCAAAGGGCTGCGTAATGCGGCGGCCATCGCGGCCGCCAGCCCTCGTGTCAACGGCCTGCAATTGGGGCTGGCTGATTTGCTGGAACCGTTGGGCATTGATCGCAAGGATCGGTGGGCGCTGCATCAAATCCGCCTGAATCTGCGTCTGGCAGCGGGTGAAGCGGGCGTGGCGACTTATGACTCAGCGTTCGCCCGAGTCAACGACCCCGAGGGTTTCGCCGCAGAAGCGAAAACCGCGCGGCAACTGGGTTATGTCGGTAAATCGTGTATCCACCCCACCCAGATCGACTTGGCCAACCAGGCATTTGTCCCGGATGCGGGGCAGATCGCCCACGCATTGCGGGTTGTCGAGGCTGCGGCAAAAGCCGAAGCGGCGGGCATCGGCGCTTATCTGGTCGATGGCCAGATGGTCGACGGGCCGTTCGTGCGTAGCGCCCAGACAGTGCTGGCGCAAGCACGCAACGCGGGTCTGGTGGATTAACCGGCGCCACGTCGAGCACGACCAACGCACCCCATCAAAACTGCGATGATCGGCATGGGTGGCGCCACCTGCACGAAGATCGGCGGGGCGATCACGGTAATGCTGGCATTGCTGCTGTTCTCACAATTGCCTGCCGTCTGACTCGGAGCCTGAACCATGCCCCTTACACTCGTTCCCCATTCGTTGTGTGTTGAACCGCCGAAACTCGTATTACCGACCAACGCCTGTGATGCCCATCTGCATATCCTCGATGCCCGGTTTGCACCGGCCATCGAGGGCGCCCCGACCCCTGCCAATATGACGTGGAGCGACTACCAACTGTTGCAGCAGCATCTGGGCTGCAGCCGAGCGGTAATTGTCCAGGCCAAGCACTATGGCTTCGATAACGCCTGCCTGCTGGATGCCATTGCACGCAGCAACGGACAAGCGCGAGGCATCGCGGTGGTCGCTCCCGACATCAGCGACACCGAGCTTGAGCACCTCGACAAAGGCGGCATTCGCGGTTTGCGTTTCAGCCTGTGGAACAGCGCCAATGCCGTCGCCAGTTGGGAAACCCTCGCACCGTTGACCGCACGCATCGCCGAATTCGGCTGGCACATCCAACTGCACGCGGCGGCTGATCAGTTGATCGCCCACGAACGGTTGATCGACCGCCTGCCGACGCCGCTGGTGATTGATCACATGGGGCGCTTGCCACCGCAACGGGGCCTGCGACACCCTGCAGCGCAACTGCTACGCCGCTGGCTGGACGAAGGACAAACCTGGATCAAGCTGTCAGGCGCGTATCTGAACAGCGACAGCGGCGCCCCCGACTACGTGCCAACCCTGACAACCGCACAGCAACTGGTGACATGGGCGCCAGAAAGGCTGTTCTGGGGCAGCGACTGGCCACACGTCACCGAACAGCACAAGCCCGACGATGCCCATCTGGTCAATCTGCTGAGCCTATGGGCCGGCGAGCACTGGCAAAAAATCCTCGTCGACAATCCGGCCAAATTCTATGGTTTCGCCGAGGTTGAAGAGCGTTAAACCAACAGACTTACCCCTAAAAACAACAAATAACCGCTGGAGTGCTCATGCCTTACATGATCGATAGACGCCGCCTGCTCGGCGCAATGACCTGCCTGGCGCTGATGCCGGCCTTTTCATTCGCTGAGGATAAAAAAACTGCCGCAGATTCGACCCAGCCCACTGCCAGAACGATTGCAGAGCAATTGGCCGACTATGTAGCGACGACTCAGTACAGCAACCTGGCGGCAGATATCGTCGAACGGGTGAAGGCGCATTTCATCGACGCCATGGGCTGCGCCATCGGAGCGCTCAACCAACCGCAAGTGCAAAAGGTGCGAAACGTGGCGCTGGCCGTGCCGGGCGGGGTGTCTACCCTGATCGGCACGACCCACAAAACCAGCATGGATTTGGCCTCGTTCGCCAACGGTGCCGCGGTCCGCTATTTCGATCTCAACGACTCGTATACCGGTAAAGAGGTCGGCCACCCCAGCGATAACATCACGCCATGCCTGGCCGTCGCCGAAGCGGAAAAACGCTCTGGCCAGGATTTGATTCTGGCCATTGCATTGGCCTATGAAATTGATTGCCGATTGCTCGATACCGTGCAGATCAGCGCCCGAGGCTGGGATCATCCCAACTTCAGCTTGCCCGCCGCTGCGCTGGCGGCAGGCAAGCTGATGAATCTCTCGTATCAACAACTGACCGAAGCGGTCAACCTGTCCCTCGCCGGGCATCTGGCGATGAACCAGACCCGCTTGCAGGTGTTGTCGAACTGGAAAGGCCTCGCGGACGCCGAGGCCGGACGCAACGCGGTTTTTGCCGACCAGTTAGCCCGCGCCGGGCTGACTGGGCCGGGCCCCGCTTTCGAGGGCAATGCAGGTTTTTTCAAACAGGTGTCAGGCCCGTTCACGCTGGACACCGAGCAATTCGGCGGCCGCGCAGGCAGCTTCAAAATCGCTGAATGCCAGATCAAGCCTTACCCTGCACAAGCGCTTCTGCAAACCGCGATTGCCGCCGCGGCCAAGGTCGGCAAAGCTATTGAGGACACTTGGGCGGTGAAATCAATCGTGGTCGCGACTTCTCATGTCGGCCATCAGTACGCTGCGGAATCACCCGAGAAATTCGCCCCCAAAACCCGTGAAACAGCCGACCACAGCCTGCCCTACATCGTGGTACGGGCCATGCTTGATCAGCAGATCAATGATGCCAGTTACTCCGATGCGGCCCTGCAAGATCCTCGACTGATCGCCCTGCTCAAAAAGCTCACAGTCGAAGAGGATGAGGCGCTGACCAAGATGACGCCGCAACGCCTGCCAAACCGCGTGACCGTCACCCTTGAAGACGGTCGCGTCATTACTGAGCAGGTGGATGATCTTCCGGGTTTCGGCGGCAAGCCCCTTACCCGTGAGGGTACCGAAGAAAAATTCCTGAGATCGGTCAACGGCGTCTGGTCAGAAAAACAAGCGCGAGCATTTTTCGATGTGGCCTGGAGGCTTGAACAACAGCATGACCTCAAGAGCCTGTTCAAGCACATGCTGGCGTAGAAATGTTCGCCCTCCAATCAGAGAGTCGGGCCTCCAGGCAAGGGCTGGGCGCCGTACCCTGGGGCTCACTTGCCGCCAGTGACATCGAGGAACGTGCCGGTGATGAAGGACGCCTCGGCGCTTGCCAGCCATAGGATCGCCCGCGCAACCTCCTCAGGCTGGCCACCTCGCCCCATAGGGATCGAGTCCTTGACGCGGTCGACACGCCCCGGCTCTCCGCCGCTGGCATGCATGTCCGTGTAGATGTGCCCAGGGCGAATGCAGTTGACGCGAATCCCATCACGCGCGACTTCTTTGGCAAAACCGACAGTGAACGTCTCAAGCGCGCCCTTGGACGCAGCGTAGTCGACATACTCGTTGGGACTGCCGAGCCGGGCCGATGCCGAGGAGATGTTGATCACGCAGCCGCCCCGACCATTGTGACGATACGACATCCGCTTGATCGCCTGCTGTGAACAGAGGATAGGGCCTATCGAGTTGACCGCGAACATACGCCGCATCCGCTCGAAGCCGAGGTCCTCTAGCCGGGACTGCCGCGCAATGATCGCGGCGTTATTAACCAGGACATCGATCCGACCGAACTCCCGGTCTATCGCGGCAAATAAATGCGCAACCTGCTCGGGATCGGCGCTGTCTGCGCGCACGGCTAAAGCCCGGCGCCCAAGGGCGTTTACATCAGCCACCACGGCAAGGGCGGCGGCCTCGTTGGAGACGAAACTAATCGCCACATCGTAGCCTCGTGCGCCAGCCAGGCGCGCAGTCGCCGCGCCGACGCCACGACTTCCGCCCGTTATCAGAATTAGCGGTGCCTGCAGGACGGTATCCATTCAACGAACCTCATGGGGTAGTGGGACAAAAAACAGGGTTGAACGACCCGCGCAGGAGTCGCGCCATCTGCACGCACGTACGATCGGCCTGGGCCTAAAGATGCAGCGTTGATCATTGAATGACCGCAAATCGTGTTGCCCAATGCTTGCGACCGTCAGCCGATGATGATCGTGCCGAGGGCGATCACCGCGCACGCCAGCATCTTTCGAACAGTCAGCGTCTCGCCCAGAAAAAAGTAACCCATCAACGCCGCAAACAACACGCTGGTTTCGCGCAGTGCCGATACCGCGCCCATTGGCGCACCGGACATGGCATAGATGACGATTCCATAGGCCAGAAGAGAGACCAGCCCACCGATGAAGGCCGTGATGAATCCAGGCCTGGGGGTCAATAAACTGTTCGCGCCGCGCAGGCCGATGTACACCAGCGGCATCAATACGCCCCACAAGGCGCACATCCAGGCCGTGTACGCCATCGGGGCGCCGGATAGGCGCACGCCGATGCCGTCTGTCACGCTATAAGCGGCAATGAAACATCCGGTTCCCAAGGCATATGGCAGGCTGGGAACGGCAAGCCTGCATCTTTCGAAGGCCAGCGAAATGATCCCGCCTGACACCAGTGCGATGCCAAGCAGAGCACCCACCGCTATCCTTTCCCCAGCAAATACCGATGCGAAGAGGGTGATCAGGATAGGCGAGGAGCCTCGTGAAACAGGATAGGTTTGCCCGAGGTCTCCAACCCGATAGCTGCGCACCAGGAACAGGTTATAGCCAACGTGCAGGACCGCTGAAAGTACGGCATAGAACCAGCTGGCTTTCGCCGGTGGCGCCAGGAACAAGGCTGCCACTGCGCTGGCGATTGCTACCGCCATGCACATGACGGTCATCGACCAAAGCCTGTCGGCCCCGCCGCGCAGGAGCGTATTCCAGCTTGCATGCAGCAGAGCGGCGATGAGCACTAATAAAACGATGTGAAAAGGCATACGCCATGCTAGGTAACCCGGCACCTTAACTAAAGCGAAGTCTCTTCATCATAGAATGAGCAAATCCTCATGCTTCATTCATATGCCAGCTGGGCTTTCATGGCTTCCTGAATCAGCCAACGGCGAAAGCTGGCGATGTGAGGCTGGGATTCGATGCCCTTGGGGCAGACAAAATAGTAAGCGACCGGGGATGGGAACGGCACATCGAACAGCCTGACCAGGCTCCCATCACTGATTTCTGTTTCTACATGCCCGCTGCGAGCTAACGCTATTCCCTGGCCTAACAATGCCGCTTCGACAGTCATGTTGGTGTCCGCAAATCTGACACTTTCCTTGAGGGGCGAAATCCCCAGCCCGACGTGTTGAAACCAGATCTCCCACTTTGGCACCAAGTCTGATCCGTCCCGTGTAAGCAACGGGTAGCGCAATAATTCGGCAGGTTTGCGCGGCATCCCGAAGCGACTTAACAGATCAGGGCTTGCAACCGGAAAAATGTGTTCCCTGAACATGAACTCCGAGAAGAGGGCTGGATAATTCCCCGTGCCCAAACGGATCGCCACATCGGCCTCCCCGCTTGAGAATTTGATGGCTTTGTCAGTGGTGTCCAGCGTCACTAATATCTCAGGGTGCTGCTGGGACAGGCTCGGTAATCTTGGAAGCAGCCATTTGAGCGCGAAAGAATAGGTCGTACTGACTTTAAGTCGAACCCTGCCCTTTTGCTCTCTCAGATCAGACAGTGTGGCCTCAAGATTCATGAAGAACTCCCGCACAATTGGTGCAAGAGCTGCCCCGGCGGGTGTCAGGCTCAATGACTTGCCCCGCTGAAACAACTGCAGTCCCCAGATCTCTTCGAGGTTCTTCAACTGATGACTGACTGCGCTTTGGGTGACATGCAGCTCTTCGGAGGCGGAGGTAAATGTTGCGTGCCGTGTCGCAACCTCAAAGGCGCGCAATGTGGCGGTGGGAGGCAGATCTCTCATGGCACCCTTTCTCGGCGGGCATTTAAAAACCGCCTTTCATGAATGGAAGCTCATGGTAGAGCATTCTATTCATTTGCCAAAAGATGGGCGACTCTCAAGCCCGCCTGCCCACTTCCATGGCACCTGGTTCAAATCACAAAATATGAGCCGCAGCTGCCAGGCGTCGTCGCCAATCAGCTCCCGGTTAAATTTGAACGATATTGGGGTGAACTTAAGAGGCCGTTATCCATACATAAGATAAGAGATAGCACTTATGACCCCTCCCTGATGGAGGTCGTCATCGGCAACCCAGGTATAGACGTCAAAAAGGTTTCCCGGAATGCGATTGACGACTGAACCCCAGCAGCAGTCGGTTTCTTACATGCACACGCCTACGGCACCAAGCCGGATGAGCGTGCTATGACGACTGTCCTGATCATCGACGACGAATATCTGATCGTCGACATTTTGAGCTACGCGCTGGAAGACGAAGGTTATCTGACGGTCAAGGCGGCAAGCGCGCAAAAGGCTCTCGACATTCTTGACCGGGAACGCCCGCAGTTGATCATCACCGACTACATGATGCCGGGGATGAACGGCATCCAACTGGCTGAGCAGATTCGGCAACGGCCAGGCATGCACGCTACACCGATTATATTGATGAGTGGCGCGCAAGCTGCCCTGGGCAAAGCCAGACCGGATTTATTTTCCGACGTATTGGAAAAACCCTTTGAGATAGTCCATGTGCTGGCGGCGGTAAGGCGGCAGGTGAACTGAGCCTGCGCTCGGTCTATGGGAGATCACCCGTCGTGCAGCAAACACTTGACCTACAGATAACCTTTTTTATTCAGTTAGTTATGTTGTGTTTGATGAGAGTGGTGATCAAGTCGTCAGGTGACGAGCGTCAGTCAGCAAACTATCTCTGCCCCGCAACTCGTCACCCTCAGCCTACCGATCACTGCATGTGCATGGCTTCATGCTCAGGCGCATTCAGTGCCCGGGCGGTGGCATTGACTTCGATTGATTCCTGCTCGCCCTTGGCGTTTTCAACGACGAGGGTGAGCGGCACTTGATCGCCCTCTTTGATCTGCCCCACCAGATTGATCAGCATGACGTGGTAGCCGTTGGGCTCGATCTGTACGGTTTTACCGGCCGGCAGCGTGACGTCGGCGACTTCCTTCATGCTCATGACGTCATTGATCATGCTCGATTGGTGGATCTGCACAATGTTGGCGGCCGGGGATTTCACCTTGATCAGCTTGCTGTCGGTCGTCGAGGTGATGTGCATGAAGGCGCCGGTCGAAGCCTGCTGTGCCACCGTCGCGCGGACCCAGGCGTCTTCAACGGTGACCTGCGCCGAGGCATGAACGCTGAACCCTAGCAACGCAGCCAGGGCCACTGTGTGACTGATCGATTTGAAGATTTTGGTGCTCATCAGCACACCTCCATGACGGTGAGCAGGTCTTCTGCGCACTGTTTTGCGGAAAGGGACGGTGACAGACCGAGGCGCAGGTTGCCGCGGGAGTCGTAGACGAAACTGGTAGCGGAGTGGGACATGGTGTACGTGTCGCCGATGGGAACTTTTTCGTAGAACACGCCGAACTCTTTGGCGGTGGCGGCGGTTTCTTCGAGCGTACCGGACAGTGCCACAAAACTTGAGTCAAACTGCTTGACGTATGCGTCGATGATCGCCGGGGTGTCGCGCTCAGGGTCAAGGGTGATGAAAATCACCTGGAGCGTGTCGCCGTCCGGCCCCATCAACTTCTTGGCCTGAACCGCTCGGGCCAGTGCCGTCGGGCACACCGCCGGGCATTGGGTGAAACCGAAAAACACCATCGGCATCAAGCCCCGGTAACTCGACAGCGTCTTCACGTTGCCTTGTGAATCCTTGAGTTTGAAGGTTCGGCCAAGGATTTTATTACTCAGGTCTTTGCCATATTTGAACGACAGGGCGCTGGTCGAGCCATCGCAGCCTGCGAGCAGGCCCAGGCTAAGCAGGCTCATGCCGGCAAGCACCTGGCGACGGGTCAATAACTTACTCATTTGTACCTTCCTCTCGCGCAAGCCATTGGGCATCGTTGCGCGGGTCAGTCACGGGTATGTATCACAGCGAACGCCTGGGCAGACGCGGCAAGTGCCGCATTGCAGGGCTCGACTGAGCTATAAATCGATGAGCATCACACGCCCGTTCAGGGAGCCTGCGGGAGAAGTCCGGGAATGGCATGACGCGGAGTTCGTTTGCGAAACGCGTAGGCAGTGTGCAAGCGCGGGCGCAAAGCGCGTATCAGCCAGCCCAGGGCGATGAAGAAAATCATCGACAGCGCCAGGGTGCTGGCAAAGGCGCAGTTGTCCATGGCGAGCTTCATTAACCCTGCATGGTCGCCCATGCCGTCCACGCCCATGCCCATGCCCATGCCCACGTTGACCTCTGGCTCATGATGCTGGCCACACACCGGCGACTGCACCACGTTGGCGAATGCACCGAGCATCTGCCCATGGCTGATGCTGCACGCAAGCCCATTGAACAAGATGAAGCCGTAAAGCATCCAGGCAATGAGCGATTGGTGGGTTCGGACGAATTTCATGGGCGCAGAATTTAACATTCCACGCTTCCCAGGACACGGCACAAACGACTTATAACCCTGCGGCAAAATGGCACAGGGTGGCTTATTGGAGGAATCCCCCTGCCCCGTAACTCACGCAGTCCAAGCCTACGACCGGCAGAGAGCGACTCAAACCGGTCGTTTGGGGGGACTGGCAACTAACGACCGTCAGATCAGACCGGCACGTCGCCCTGAATCGTCGTGCGGTGCATACGCCGACGCAGGTGGCTAGGGCAACCCGTCGCCAGATGGATCAGCGCGCGGTTATCCCAGAACAACATGTCATTGGGTTGCCACTGATGGCGATAGATGAACTCAGGTTTGATGCTGTGAGCGTAAAGCTCGGCGAGGACTTGCCTGCTCTCATCCTCGGGGAGGTCGAGTATATGAGTGGTGAAGTTCTCATTGACGAACAACCCTTTGCGCCCGGTTTCCGGGTGGGTGCGCACGACCGGATGCACCACGGGCTTGACTGCCGCCAATTGCGCTTGGGTCAGGGTTGGCCGACGGACGCCCTTGAACACCTCATCGGCGTAACGAGCCGTGTAGGAATGCACAGCGCGTTTGCCATCGATGCGTTGGCGTAACTCGGCTGGCAACGTTTCGTAGGCCAATTGCTGGCTGGCAAACAGGGTATCTCCACCTTCTGGCGGCAGCTCCTGTGCCAGCAACATGGCGCCCAGGCTAGGGAGTTCGACGTAGGAAAGATCCGAATGCCAGAACTTTCCAGCATCGCCCAGGCCAATCGGCTGGCCGTTCTCGACGATATTGGAAATGATGAAGACTTCCGGGTGATTGGCCAGCAGGAACTGCTTGAGCACATGTATTTGCAGCGTGCCAAAGTGACGACTGAAGTCGATCTGTTGCTCGGGGGTTATACGCTGGTCGCGCAAGATCAGCAGGCCATGATCAAGGTAGGCACGATGGATACGGGCTAAGTCGGCATCGTTCAGCGGACGGCTAAGGTCCAGCCCCAGGACTTCAGCGCCCAGTGCGGCGTCCAAGGGCCGGACATCGAAATGTTGTGACGGGTTGCGAGAGGGTGTAGCACTCAGGGATGCAGCTGGCATTACGGTCACTCCACACGTACGGCGCCCCAAGAGCGCCTGTTTAAAGGCAAAGCAGATCACTAGGCTTTCATTCGTGCGGCGCGTCGGTTGGCCGACAGGTACGCGTAAATTGACTCTATAGACATATCAATAGTGTGGACACTATCGCTTCTTTATAACCCTATGGCATTTCGAAATCGCGCCATTCACCGCCTCACTCACTTGTCGTGCGGTCAGCGCGTCAGGCCAGATAACGTCAGCGTGAGGTTCGGACGGCCGAATATCTCTGTGCTCAAACCCTACCCCCAGGGAATGAAAGAGAGATTGATCACGGTCAACACTCTGTGGATCGGCATCGCCTGCGCCTGACCGTACATCGGACGCGATCACCGTCATTGGCCCTGCTTGATACAGATCAAGCTCAAAATCCAGGCCAGCGGCAGGATCAGAGCAAACCGCAAGCGATAAACCCTGTGAACGCAAAGATCCCGCACGACGGCATTGACCGTCGACCCGCTGGATCGAGAGTATCTGCAAGGGAGACGGAGATGCCGCAAATAAACCGCATATTGGTCGCCACCGACCTTTCCGTACCGGCCCGCCACGCCGCTGAGCGCGCCGCGATGTTGAGCAAAGAGCTGCAAGCCTCGCTTGACTTGCTTTACGTGGCAAATCTCGCGCCTCTGGAGCGACTCGGACAAATGATGGCGCCTCAGGATGACTTGTTGCAGCGAGTGCTCGATGCGGCACGGGAGAAGCTCGAACAGCTGGGTGCCACGCTGTTGCAGCGTTACGACGTCGCTGGCGGTGTACGCGTCTTGCCAGGTTCCGTTCTCACGGAGCTGACAAGGCAAGTGGATGAGATGGCCATAAACCTGCTGGTTTGCGGCGCCAGGGGAGAGAGCGCAGTACGTCATTTGCTTTTGGGTTCGACCGCCCAAAGGCTGCTCAGTCACATGATTTGCCCTGTATTGGTGGTCAAGCAGACGCCGCGTCGCGAGTACCGCACGCTCCTTGTCCCGGTCGATTTTTCGCCGTCGTCGTTGCGTGCGATCAGGGACGCCCGAGCCATTGCACCGCACGCCGAAATCACTCTCCTGCATGTGTTTGACGCGCCCTTCGAAGGGGGTTTGCGCTTTGCCAATGTTGATGCCGATACGCTGGACCACTACCGGATCATCGCCAGGAAGGAGGCAACAGAAAAGCTTTATGCATTACGCGAGGAAGCCGGGCTGCCGCCTTATGCCACCCGGTTGGTAACCGTGCATGGCGACGCCTCTTGGCGCATTGTCGAACAGGAACAGGAGCTTGATTGCGACCTGATCGTGATGGGCAAGCATGGCCAAAGCGCACTCCAAGAGTTGTTGGTGGGTAGCGTCACCAAACATGTTCTGGCCGAATCTCAAAGTGACGTCCTTGTGTCGGTGTGACCCTGCCCCATGGCGCAAGGTTGTCGTAACGCTCCTAGCCCACGGAAGAGGCCTGCTCCCATGACAGCACCTTTTAACGCTCCGCCAGTCCCCCGCTCGCCAGCCTCCTGGCATACGCTCGCAGGCATAGACGTCGAGCATATGTTGCAGACCGGGCCGCAAGGTTTGCAGGATGCAGAAGCGCACAGCCGTATCGCTCAATATGGCCCGAACAAGTTGATTGCGCCCAAACGCCGTGGGCCGTTGCTTCGGCTGCTGGCGCAATTTCACAACATATTGCTTTACGTGATTATCGCTTCGGCATTCATCACGGCCCTCCTTGGGCATTGGGTCGATACCGGCGTACTGCTCGCCGCCGTGGTGATCAACGCAATCATTGGTTTTATCCAGGAAGGCAAGGCAGAGCGGGCGCTGCATGCCATTCGCGCCATGCTCGCCCCTCATGCAATGGTGGTTCGCAATGGCCTTCACCAAGAGATTGATGCCGCTGACCTGGTACCGGGTGATCGGGTTCTGCTGGCGTCCGGCGACCGGGTGCCCGCGGATTTACGACTTGTCAACGTCAGGGATTTACGCATTGAGGAGGCCGCGTTAACGGGTGAATCCCTGCCGGTTGAAAAAGGTATCGACGTCGTGCAGCTCGATGCTCCGCTGGGTGACCGCCACAACATGGCGTATTGCGGCACTGTCGTGATTTACGGCCAGGCGAGTGGCATCGTTGTTGAAACGGGCACCTCGACAGAGCTGGGGAAAATCAATCAGATGCTGGCCGATATCCAGAGCCTGGCCACTCCGTTGCTTCGCAAGGTGGATCGGTTCGGACGGATGCTGGCCGTGACCATTCTCGGCAGTTGCGTGGCGACCTTCGTGCTGGGCACGGTATGGCGCGGCCATCCACCGGCAGAGATGTTCATGATGGTCGTGGCGCTCGCCGCCTCGGCGATACCCGAAGGCCTGCCCGCCATCATGACCGTGACCCTGGCACTCGGCGTGCAACGCATGGCCCGACACAAGGCCATCATCCGTCGTCTGCCGGCCGTGGAAACGTTGGGCTCGGTAACCGTCATCTGCTCCGACAAGACCGGCACGCTGACCCGTAATGAAATGACCGTGCAACGTGTGGTGTGCGCCGGCCATGTGTTTGATCTCGGCGGTGTGGGTTATGCGCCAGTGGGCGATTGCAGCATTGATGGGCGCATCATTGATCCGGCCCATTACCCGGCGCTCTGCCTGGCGATCCGCACCGGCGTGCTCTGCAACGACGCTCACTTGCGCAGTGAAGACGGTCTATGGCACGTCGAAGGCGATCCCACCGAGGGAGCCCTGCTCGTGCTCGGCGGCAAGACCGGTTTGAGCGAAGATGCCTGGACACGACTGGACTCCATCCCTTTTGAGTCGCAACACCGCTTCATGGCCACGCACCATAGGGACGGCAATGGTCAGTCCTGGATATTCGTCAAAGGCGCCCCCGAACGCATTCTCGATATGTGCGACACACAGTTGAACCACGATGGCGAGCACCCGCTCGATGTCGATTATTGGCGCCGTATGATCACCGACACCGCAGCCCAGGGATTACGGCTGTTGGCGCTGGCGTGTAAACGTTCGACCCCATCGGGTGATCGCCTGACCTTTGAGGATACCGAGTCCGGCCAGACGCTACTGGCCCTGGTCGGTATTGTCGATCCGCCGCGAGAGGAAGCTATCAAGGCTGTTGGCGAATGCCATCATGCAGGGATCAGGGTAAAGATGATCACTGGCGACCATGCCGAGACCGCTCGGGCCATCGGAGCACAGCTCGCCATCGGCGTCGGCAAACCGACCATTACTGGCGCAGAAGTGGCCCTGATGAACGACGCAGCCCTGCGCCGGGTAGTCAATGAAGTGGATGTGTTTGCTCGAGCAAGCCCCGAACACAAGCTGCGTTTGGTGAACGCGCTACAGGACAATGGGCATATCGTGGCAATGACCGGCGACGGCGTAAACGACGCCCCCGCGCTCAAACGTGCGGATGTCGGCATAGCAATGGGCATGAAGGGTTCCGAGGCGGCCAAAGAGGCGGCCGACATGGTACTGGCCGACGACAATTTCGCGACCATCGCCACGGCCGTGCGCGAGGGCCGGGCGGTTTACGATAATTTGAAGAAATTCATCCTTTTCATGCTGCCCACCAATGGTGGCGAGGCGTTGGTAGTGATCGCGGCAATCCTCTTTGAACTGGCGCTGCCGCTCACCCCCGCCCAGGTATTGTGGATCAACATGGTCACCTCCAGCACCCTGGGCCTGGCGCTCGCCTTCGAACCGGCAGAGCACGGCCTGATGAAGCGTCCACCACGAGCACCGGGCGAAGCGCTGCTGTCGGGGTTCTTTATCTGGCGGATACTCATGGTTTCAGTACTGATGATGTGCGGCGCCATCGGCCTCTTTCTGTGGCAGTTGAGCGAAGGCGCCAGCCTCGAAACAGCACGTACCATGGCCGTCAACGCGGTAGTCGTTGCAGAAATGTTCTACCTGCTCAATACCCGGTCGCTTCTTGCTCCGGTCAGCAATCGTGAAGGGCTCACCGGCAACCGCTACGTATTGGTCGCTATCGCCACGTGCATCCTCCTGCAGTTCGTCTACACCCACAGCCAGATCATGCAGGATATTTTCGGCTCGACCGACTTGTCCCCGCTGGAGTGGGGGCAAGTCATCGGTGCGGGGCTGCTGGTGTACATCGTGGTGGAACTGGAGAAATGGGTGATCCGCACTACCCGCCTGGCTGAACGCCTGGGGTTGCGCAGCCAGCCATTGGACTTGCTGGCCAGCGGCGCAGATCGGTGAGTATGTTTGCCCATCGACACCTCCCTGGGCATGGCTCAATCGCAGATCGCTGGCTGGCGCCTGATCAGCGTCAGCGAGTGCTCTCTTTGCGGCCGGCGCGGGCCGTGCAGTAAAGCGCAAATAACATGCTGTGGGCGATTTCGACAGCGCGTCTGCCTGGGCTTGAACGCGAAGCCGAGTGGATATCTGCGCGAAGGTGATTATGCTTCAAGGGACCTTGCAGCAATGCGAGGTCGTCTCCACGCTTCGCGCAATGGGTAATTCGATGACATCAGCCCTAGGGCCTGGGTGCGGCAATGGTAGTGAGGTACTTCGGCCTACAACAAGAACAAGACGGAGAACACTCATGGCCACAATCGACAGTACATCCATGGGCAGCACGCCCAACCGTGGGATAACCAAGGAGGAGCGCAAGGTCATTTTCGCCTCGTCCCTGGGCACAGTATTTGAGTGGTATGACTTCTACCTGTACGGCTCTCTCGCCGCAATCATTGCAAAACATTTCTTCGCTGGCGTCAATGAAACAACGTCTTTCATCTTCGCTCTGCTCGCGTTCGCCGCAGGCTTCGCCGTACGGCCGTTCGGTGCCATCGTCTTCGGCCGACTGGGCGACATGATTGGACGCAAGCACACCTTCCTCATCACCATTGTGATTATGGGTATCTCCACCGCCGTAGTGGGTTTTCTGCCCGGCTACGCGACCATTGGCGTGGCGGCACCGATCATCCTGATCACCCTGCGCCTGCTGCAGGGCCTGGCCCTGGGCGGTGAATACGGCGGCGCGGCGACCTACGTGGCCGAACATGCGCCCAAAGGCAAGCGTGGCTACTTCACCTCATGGATCCAGACCACCGCGACCCTGGGTCTATTTCTTTCGCTACTGGTGATCCTCGCCTGCCGCACAATCCTTGGCACCGAAGCCTTCGAGGCCTGGGGCTGGCGAATTCCCTTCCTGCTGTCGATCCTGCTGTTGATCGTCTCGGTGTACATCCGCCTGCAACTCAGCGAGTCACCGGTGTTCCAGAAAATGAAGGACGAAGGCAAAGCCTCCAAGGCGCCGCTGACCGAATCCTTCGCCCGCTGGGACAACCTCAAGGTGGTGATCATGGCGTTGCTCGGCGGCACCGCCGGCCAGGCCGTGGTCTGGTATACCGGGCAATTCTATGCACTGTTCTTCTTGTTGCAGATGCTCAAGATCGACCCGCAGACCGCCAATTTGCTGATTGCCGGCTCGCTGCTGATCGGCACGCCGTTCTTCGTCCTGTTTGGTAGCCTGTCAGACCGCATCGGCCGCAAGGGGATCATCATGGCCGGCTGCATCATCGCGGCGCTGACCTACTTTCCGATCTTCAAGGCGTTGACCGAATACGGTAACCCCGACGTGTTCGCCGCGCAGGAGCGCAATCCAGTCACGGTGATTGCCGATCCCGACCAGTGCTCGTTCCAGTTCGACCCGGTGGGCAAGGCCAAATTCACCAGTTCCTGCGACCTCGCCAAGAGCCTGCTGGCGAAGAAGGCCATCCCCTACACCAACGAGGAAGCTGAGCCTGGTGCTGTCGCACAGATCCGCATCGGCGAGAAGCTGGTCCCGAGCTTCGCGGGCACCAACCTGCCCGCCACTGACTTCAAGACCGCGAACGATGCCTTCACCGCCACCCTCGGTACCGCGCTCAAGGACGCCGGCTACCCCGAGAAAGCCGACCCGGCCAAGACCCATTACCCGATGGTGCTGCTGCTCCTGACCATCCTCGTGATCTACGTGACCATGGTTTATGGCCCGATAGCCGCCTGGCTGGTGGAACTCTTCCCGGCACGCATCCGCTATACCTCGATGTCGCTGCCCTATCACATCGGTAACGGCTGGTTCGGCGGCTTTCTGCCCACGGTGGCGTTCGCCATGGTCGCGGCCACGGGTGATATCTACTTTGGGCTGTGGTACCCCATTGTCATTGCCGTGATGACAGCCATCCTCGGCACTTTCTTCCTGCCGGAAACCAAGGATCGGGACATTCATCACACATAAGGTCGGCACCTCTCCCGCGAGGGAGAGGACGATCCTGCTGAAGGCGAGTGCCAGTCTCAACGTTTACTCAAGGCCAAACGGGCTGCACAGGGCATACAGTTCTTTGGCGCAATTGTCAGAAGCATCCAACCCGTACAGAAATCTCCTCATCAGCGGCCCATGAGCATTCTTATGTACACTGCGCTCCTTCACAGACACGCATATGGGGCCATCAATGGCGTCGAACAGCACCTCCAGGCCATCGGACCAGACGGCGTCGCTGGAAAGCCGCATCCGCGGCCGGTATGAACAGATGTCGGCGGTGGAACAAAAACTCTCGGACGTGATTCTTGCCTCCCCCGGCCACCTGGCCATGCAGACCGCGACCGAACTGGCCATCAGTGCGGGCGTATCGAAAGCGACCACCACTCGTTTCTTCCGCGCATTGGGTTACGACTCTTACGAAACGGCCCGACGCGAAGCGCGCAAGGCCAGCAGTGGCGGCTCGCCCCTGTATCTGCAACACCTGGGTGCCGAAGACCGCGACCCGCAAGCGTTGGTGCAACATCACCTCGATCAGGAAATCACCAACCTGGTGAAGACCTACGAATCGCTGTCGCAGACTGATCTGTTTCACATGGCACAGGCCATCGCCAAGGCTCGTCGGGTGGTGATCGTTGGTTATCGTCACAGCCAGACCATCGCGGTGATGTTTCGCAGCAATCTGATTCAGGTGCGCGGCGATATTCTGTTGTTACCGGCACCCGGCGACAGCCTGGCCGAGTACATCGCCGGACTGGATGAGCGCGACGTGGCTATTTGCATCGGTCTGCGTCGACGCGTGCCGCAACTGGAAAGCGGCATGGCGGCAATGGCGGCGCTGGGTGTGCAAATCCTGTACATCTCCGATGTGCTGGCGGGCAAACCGGCGAAGCTGGCACGCTGGGTCATCCGCTGCCATACCGAAGGCAGCCTAATGTTCGACAGCAACGCCAGCGTGGCAGGCATCACCAATCTGCTCTGCTCATTGGTGGGTAAAGAACTGGCGGGGGAAAAATCGACACATCTGGCCCAGGCCGAGGTCCTGCATCAACAGCTCGGGGAGTTGGAATAAACGCAAGACATCGGCGCTCAAAGGCACCAAAAAAGCACGCTGACGCACCATTGCAGCGCGAGGGTTTTCGAAGTTCTCGATTGGCGTCCCGCACAAAGAAACCAATGTTTCACAAATTAACTATGTGAAACCGTTGTTTCTAAAGGCCGAATGATTTTCTTTCGCCATCGCCCAAGAGGCTGGCACAAAACCTGCGATACCCCTTGGGTCTACACACCTAACCAAGGGCGCCATCATGAAAAAAACCTTTCCCGGACTCCCGCTCGTTTTAGCGGCAATCACGCTTGGCGTCAGCCTGCATGCGTCGATTTCTTCGGCCGATACACTGGATGACGTCAAGGCGCGTGGCACGCTGGTGGTGGCCATCGACCCGACCTTCGCCCCTTATGAATATACCGACGACAACGGCGCTATCACCGGCTACACGCCAGCCATCATGGCGCAGGTGGCGAAGACCCTCGGCGTAAAAGTGGAATACCAGAAGATGGCGTTCAGCGGGATCATCCCGGCGCTGATTTCAGGCTCGGTGGACGCTGAGGGTTCCTCCTTGAACGTCACCGCCGAACGCGCCGCCAAAGTGCTGTTCGTCGCCCCGTTTGGCAAAAGCGTCAATGCCGTCATGACACGCGCCGACGACAAACGTATCGATCCAGCCAGCTTGAAAGTCGAAAACCTCGCTGGCCTGAGCGCTGCGGTGAAAAGCACCTCGGCACCGGAACAACTGATCAAGCAGTTCAACGTTGAACTCAAGACCAAAGGCCTGGCGCCGATCAAAATCGTTGGCGTCGACAGCGTCGACCAAACCTTGTCGGCGTTAATGACGCGCCGCGCCGACTTCATCCTCGATGACATCACCGTGCTGGGCAGCCTGCTCAAACAGCACCCTGAAAACCTGCGCCAGGTCGGTGAACTGGGCGCCAGCCAATGGATCAGTTGGGCCACGCGCAAAGACGACGTGCGCCTGAACAAGGTCATCAGCGATCAGATCATTGCGATGAAGCACTCCGGTGAATTGCAAAAACTGCAGCAGCAATACCTGGGTGTGACCTTCGATCTGCCTTCCAGCGACTTCATCCCTGCCAAGTGAGAGCCCCCATGTCTTTGTCATCCATCCAGGTACAGGTGCCAGCCGGGCATGGCCGTACCTTCGAAGTGCGCAGCGGTCAGTACATCACGGTGATTGATCGCGAAGGCCAACAAGCCGCTGACTTTGTCGCTATCGTTAATGGTCAGACGGATCAATACCTGTCCCCTACACACACCCGGCGGCGCCTTGACTCGCTGTTCTTCAACGTCGGCGACAGCCTGTATTCGAACGCCGACGAGCCCTTGCTGAAAGTGGTTCACGACACCGTCGGCGTGCATGACGCCAATGTCCCGGCCTGTGATTGCACGCGCTTCAGCGTCGATTTCGGCGTTGACGGGCACCGCAACTGCCTGGACAACATGCACGAAGGCCTGAGCCATTACGGCGTGTTGCCGGTGAACGTCCCCGAGCCGTTCAACCTGTTCCAGAACGGTCCGGTGACCGCCGATTGCCGCATGCAGGTCACCGATCCGATCAGCAAACCCGGTGACAGAATCGTCTTCAAAGCACTCAAGGATCTAGTCTGCGCGGTGTCGTCATGCCCGCAGGACATCATTCCCGGTAACGGTTTGTTGGTCACTCCTATTGACATCGTCATTTCCGACGACGAACCGCCGCGCTGTTGAGGACTCCCCCATGTTGTTAATGAAAGACGCCACACAAACCCGACCACCGCTACCGATGCAGACGGTAAAAATCGCGGCGGGCAGCGCGGGTTCCATCGTGGTCAAGCGCGGCCAGTTACTGCGCATCACCGCACTGCAAGCCGGCGCTGTGGCGAGCTTGTTCGGCTTCAGCGAAACGGAGCCAAACGTGCATCTATCGGTGCATCACACCCGAGTGTTCAGCAATTCCTATGTGCTGGGCGCGGGCATGCGCCTGGTCAACAACCGTCGTCGTCCGGTGATGGTGCTGGGCAAGGACAGTGTCGGCAAACATGACCTGCTGATGCCGGCGTCCACCACTGCGTTTCTCGACACTCACGGCTATGCAGGGCAAACCGGTTGCGTTGAGTCGCTCAAGCAAGAGCTGCAACGCCTTGGCCGCCAACAACCCAAGCTGCCGGACCCGGTCAACCTGTTCATGAACGTGCAACTGGATCAGCAAGGCACGCTGACGCCATTGCCCAACACCGTGAAGGCCGGTGACTCGGTGACCTGTCGCGTGGTGCTCGACACCGTGTTCGTGGTCTGCACATGCTGCACCGGTATTGCGGGCAACGACACACCCGGCGCGGTAGAGCTGTCGGTGGCCGAAGACCTCAGTGACTTTCCAGGTTAAGGCATGAGTGCATACGCGCAAATGCTCAACGCCCTGCCCGACTTGGCGACTGGTTTGCGGGTGACACTGGAGCTGACGGTGCTCGCCGCCGTCACCAGTTTCGTCACAGGCCACCTCGTCTGGTGGCTGCGTGGAAGGTCGACGCCGCTGTGGCGTGGCATTGGGCATTTGTACGTCAGCGTCATGCGGGGCGTACCGTCCATCGTGCAGCTATTCATCGTGTTTTTCTCTCTGCCGCTTATTGGGCTGGGCGGCAAACCGTTGCTGGCGGCGGTGCTGGCCATCGGTCTGAACAGCGCCGCCTACGTCGCCGAGATCCTGCGAGCCAACTACCGCGCGCTGCCCCACGGTCAGAGCGAAGCATCTCATGCGCTTGGGCTGTCGGCGTTTCAGGTGTGGTGGTACGTCTCATCGCCACAAGCGTTGCGCAGCAGCCTGCCCGCGTTGGTCAACGAGTTCACGTTGGTGGTCAAGACCACGCCGCTGGCCTCGGTGGTGGCGGTCACCGAATTGACCTACGCCGGCCAATTGGTCATCGCCCGCACCTTTGAAGCCACACCGGTACTGGCAATGGTGGTCGCCGGGTATCTGCTGATCTGCTGGCCGACGCTCAAACTGGCGCGGCGGCTGGAACGGCGTTTCAATCGTGCAAGGGGCCGCTGATGGATTGGTCGGTGATTCTCGATAACGCCCCAGACCTTGCCGCAGGTTTGTGGGTCACCTTGCGCCTGAGCCTGATCTCGGCCTGCACCGCGCTGACACTGGGTGCATTGCTGGCCTGGGCGCTGCAAAAGGGTCGTCCCTGGCTACACGCCATTGCCCGCGCCTACATCGATTTCGTTTTAGGCCTGCCGATGTTGGTGCTGATCTATTTGCTGTTTTTCATCCTGCCGGAGTACGGCATCACCCTTAGCTCGCCAGTAGTCGGGGTCACCGCGTTGACGCTGTATTACGGGCCGTACATAGGCGAAGTCCTACGCTCAGCGTTTGGCGGCATCGCCCTCGGCCAATATGAAGCGAGTGCCGCGCTGGGCCTGCGACCGTGGGAAACCTTGCGCCACGTACTGCTTAAGCAGGCATTGCCGGTGGCGCTGCCACCTTCGGTGGGCTTGCTGATCGGCCTGATCAAAGACACCGCGCTGCTCTCGGTGGTGGGCGTGGAAGAGTTCATGTACGCCGCCAAACAAGCGATTTCCAGCAGCTACGCACCGCTGGAAATCTATCTGACCGTGGCCATCGTCTATTGGCTGATCACCCTTTTACTCGACACCGCAGCCGGCGCCCTGGAGCGCCATCTCAACCGCCATCGTCTGGCTTGAATCCAAACTGGAGTTTGCCCCATGTCTGTCATCCCCTCGCCGACCCTCACCATCCCTGCCGGCCACGGTAAAGCCGTGCGCCTGAAGGCCGGGCAATCGGTGCGCGTCATCAATACCCACGGCACGCAGGTGGTGGATTGCTGGGCCTGGAATGCCTATGACCTGCAAGAGTTCATGTGCATGGAGGCCACACGCGTCTGGACCCAACACTTGAATCCGGTGGTCGGTGACAGCTTCGTCACCAGCGCTCGCCAGCCCATTCTGACGCTGGTCGAAGACACCTCGCCGGGCGTGCATGACACCTTCATGGCCGCGTGTGACCGGCGCCGCTATGAGTGCTCGGCTGCACCCACTACCACCGCAACTGCAGCGATAACCTGTTTGAGGGCATGCTTGAACTGGGCGTGACGCCACCGCGTCGCAACCTGGCGTCGTTCAACATTTTCATGAACATTCGCGTGCAGCCGGACAACATCACATTAGCCACGTTACCCACAGTCACCAACCCTGGCGACTACATCACCCTGCGCGCAGAGATGGACTGCTTCGTCGCGTTCTCGGCCTGCCCGCAGGACATCGTCAGTATTCAGGGCCAAGGCGACAACACGCCCAAGGATGCAGGCTTGCAGATCATCGACGATGACTTTGCGGCCATCGCCGTAAAAGGCCCTTGGGTGCCCGATCACGTCAAGTCCGCCCAGCGCTGAGTCAATCGTTACCCAGCACTTCGAACGAGTACCTGTTCCTACCCGCGCTCTTGGCTTCATACATCGCGTGGTCGGCATGCTGAATCAACGCCTCAATATCGTTGCCATCGCGTGGGAACAGGCTCACCCCCATGCTGGCGTGGATTTGCACCCTACGCCCGTCAATAAACAGCGGAAGCTGAAAACACTGATGCAGTTTTTCCAGCAACACGATGATTTTCTGTGGGTCCTTGACGTCGTTGAAGAAAATCACAAACTCGTCCCCCCCCAAACGTGCCACACAGTCAGCGGTGTCACTGGCCGAGGTCAACAACTTGGCCACCGCCTGCAGCACCTGGTCGCCAAAGCGATGGCCATACTGGTCGTTCATTTCCTTGAAGTGGTCAAGGTCGACAAACAGCAACGCCATTTTCTGATCCTTTTCCCGAGCCGCGACCAAGGCCTGTTCCAGGCGCTCGAAACACATCCGTCGATTGGGCAGGTCGGTCAACGGATCATGGCTGGCCAGGTGTTCAAACGCCGCGCGGCTGCACGTCAGGTCATCAAGCTGGCTGAGAATCTCCTGTTTCATCGCTTGAAAGCGGCGCGCCAACACGCCCAGCTCATCATCCCTGGGCGGCAACTGGCTGATTTTTCGCTCGCGAGAAAACAACTCGACCGCGTCAGTCATGCTGCGCAGCGGGCGGATCAGCTTGCGCGATGCAATAAACGCCGCCAGCAGTGCCAGCACGCTGAACAGCAGCGCAATCTGAGCGATGTTCGTACCGGCGCGCGACGCTTGCGCCAACACATGGCTTTGTGGCTCCCCCAGGCCAAGTACGACAAACGGCTCGGTCCCTCCCGTGTGGGAAAGCCGTACGAAGGCTGCGACCAATCTATCTTTCTGGCGTTGCTCCACGCTGTTGCTGATCAAGCTGTTTGGCCCCGTCTCAGTCAGCAGTTGGGCCACCTCGGGAAACTCATCCTGCAAAAACAGTCGGCGCCCCTGATCGAAGCCAAACGTGCGCCGATGATCGGGATGAACCAGCAAGTCGCCCCAGCGATTGCTCAGGTAAACCTGATACTCAAGGGGTAAGTCACCCTGCAATTGGTTGAACAACTGATCGAGGTCAACGTTGATCACCAACAGCGCAAACACCTTGCCGGAAGGGTCCGCGACCGGCGTCGACACATGCAGTGTCGGCTTGCCGAGCCCAGAGTGAGCACCTTGCTCGTGGTTGATCACAATGGGCGAAATACGCACCTGGCCGGGTGCCAGGCTCAGGGTCTCGAACACGTAGGCGTAATGCGCCTTTTCTTGCAGATCCGAGCCCTGGACCCTGACGATACGCGGACCGTCACGATCCTGTCGAACCAGTTCCAGGCCATGATCATTGGCACTGATCAAGCGGATCTGCATGTAATCGGGATGCGCCAGCAACATCGCGCGAAAAGACTCGGCCAGATTGTTCTGTACTTCGTTGCGCTTGTCTTGATCGACGATATTGGCCAGTTGATGCACTTGAGGACCGTTGGTCAATACCGCCGCATCCAGCGAAATATTGCGCAAGCTGCTGTGCAAATTACGCCCAAGCACTTGCACTGAGGTCAGCAAATCGCGCTCGGCAGCTTGCAGCAGCATTTCACGGCTGCTGTTATAGATGTAATAACCCGCAAGGCCCGTGGGCAGCATGCCGAACAGGGCCATCAAGCAGCCGAGCTTGAAGGCGATACCGAACCTCATGGCTGCGCACTCAGGGGCGGGCGTTCGCCGGAAATGATACGTTGCCAGAGTTCGGCGCGACGCTGGTCATCTTCGACCGGACGCAGCCAGATCAAACGGCTTGAGGGGCTGGCGTCTTTAGGTTCCTGCACCGTATTGGACAGATCCTGCCGCTCGTTCAGCGCATGGCTGACTTGCGGTTCGAGCATGTAGTTGATCCACAGGCTGGCCAATACCGGGTCCCGCGCGCCACGGCTGATCGCCCAGCAGTCAAGCCAGGCCAATGCCCCCTCGCGTGGGACCACATACCCCACGTCGACACCTGCGTCGCGCAGTTGCCTAAGCTGCTGGCGTCCGTAGTTGGCATATATCAGCGCCACAGAATGTGTGCGAAAAAGCTCGGCGGCCTCTTCAGGCTGCGAGTAGAACGTCAAAACGTTGCGGCGCAAGGCAATCAATTTATCGGTCACCTGCGCGAAGTCGGCGGCATTTATTCGAAAAGGGTCACCGCCAAGCACCAGGCTGGCCAGGGAAAAATTATGGTTGCTGGTATTGAACGCCAACACTCGGCCCTGAAACTTCGGGTCCCACATGCTAGTGATCGAATCCGGTGGCTGATTGAACTGCTTGCGGTCATAGATCAGGCCCATGTCCGACCATGCGTAAGGAATGGCATAAACCTTACCATCGACCACAATGTCGGGGATTTTCGAATAGTCGCGAAAACGCGGAAGCTGGCGTGCGGTATTAGTAATGCGCTCAAGGTGCAACGGCTGCAAAAGCCCCTGCCCCGCGTAATTGTGGATTTCCGCAGTATTGGCCGCAATAACATCGAAGTCTGCGCCCCGGTTTTCAGTCAACTTACTGCGCAGGACTTCATCACTGCCGACCAAAGTGACCTCGACCGTGACCTTGTAGCGCTTCTCAAAGACATCGACCAGATCATTGTCGGCATACCCCGGCCACGCCAACACACGTAGCGTTGGCTCATCTGCGCTCACTTGCCTGGCTATGAATAGAGAGCAGAAGACCAACAACAATGGGTACGTACATTTCATGAAAGATACCCATGACCTAGGATTGGACCACTATACAGATGGCAATATGCCTGTGCTCAGCAACCTCATAACACGGGTGACACCTTCAGTCGGAAACGCTGTGAAGATAATTGAAGCCGCCCAATTACCAAAGATTAGGGCTGCAACCGGCTCAAAGGTCAGGAACATCGATGCGTGAATGCTCGTCCATAATCACGACACCACAGGTCGCGATGGTCATGTCGGATCCAACGCGTAGACACAAGCAGCTTTGGTCAAGGTGTCGCGCATGTACCGTCTCAGGTCAAGTGGCGCGAGCACCTCTATCTGATCAGCATTACTCAGCAGCCAAAGGCGCAGGCCCTGGCCGTCATGGATACGGCCCTTGAATAACCAATGATCGGTACCGTCGGGCTGGATAACCTGGTCTGAAACGAGCGGGTTTTCGCTCAGCCGTTTGCGAAGGTTAGGGCTGAGCCGCAGGTGCAGTTCAATCGGGCTCGGTGAAATAAGCGAACGCAGATCGTGCATGACATCCATTGAGTTGACGTCATAGTCCGGTGGAACTTCAAAAGGGCGCGCTACAGCCTCTTCTACCTTGGAGATGCGGTGCATTTGCAGGACAGACATCGTGCCGGGCCCACGACTCTCATACTTATGGCGTGACTGGCCCGGTTGCGGCTCTTGCTCATGCGGCCAGGTTTCTTCCTGCACGTAGCACGACAGGTAAATGTTAGCGTCCTGAAAAGAAAGCCCAAGCGTGCGCACCAGATACTTGACGATCAAATCCCCACGCTCGGGAATGCGGTACGACAATCTGATCGCATACCCTTTGAGCAACGAATCCTGGACCTGTTTTAATGCACGCTGATCAATCAGCGCAGGTTCCAGCGCAATGAATCGGGTGGTGCTGGTCAGTCGCTTTGAGGACCAATGTTGATCAGCTGTCGTTTCAAGCAAAACACGTTCGGCGTAATCCTTGATTTCCGCCAGCTCGTCCACCTGAGCTTTCATCCCAAAGCGAGCGCCATGTTCAAGCAGCAGCATCAGGTTGATCGCCTGAGTGGCGTTGAGCTGGCCAATCTGTTTGAGCTGTATCACGACATTTTTTCTGAACCAGTCATGACCATTACCACAGACCTCGAAATCGGCGGCGTCGGCGGCTTTCAAACTGTTCAGATCACGCTGCGTCGTTCGAAGTGAACGCGCTCGACCCAGCTTGCGAATCACATCTGCGTGAAACTCTCTGGTCTCCCGCTTGCTACCATCTGCGGGCAGGCAAGCGTGTATCTGAAGCAGCCGGACAGTCAGCTGTTTGCTGGATTTTTTTTGCATGGCACCGAACCTTGCGACAGAAAGTGTCGCAAGCCTAGCGATAATGGGCGCCACCCACAAACTGCCATGATGGATGATTGAATTGAACCGTATCGCTTACTTGTCCAACCCGAACGTGCAGCGCTTCATTGAATGGTTCAGTGCCAACTTGAATACCTCGGTTTTCAAGCATGGCTACCTTAACCGTATGAGTCGCACCTCCTGGAATTGCGAAAGCCTTTACGACGCCTACCGCCAATACAAATGGCCTCACCCGGCAATAGGTCGCTTGCACGTGGAAAAGGGGGCGGATTTCGATAGCAACGAAACGGCGCTTACGGCGCTGAAAGCCGAGCTTGAGCGCGCCCTTAAGATGCCCTTGAACGACGAAGCCGCGTGCCAGGCCGCGATAGACGTAATGGTTTGGGGGGGTGTGCAAGCACACAACGTCAACTGGCTGAATACTCACCGCACAGGTTTGGCCGCCATGCTTGCAGCAACACGTGACGCCATCGACCATGGCAATCCCGAGTCGGCGATATTGCTGGACCCAGCCCTGCGTTTTAACGCCGGCATGACCAAGGTCTACTCGCTCATCTGCCGCAACTTTGTCATCTATGACAGCCGGGTCGCTGCGGCGCTAGGCTGGGCCGTGGTCAAGTATTGCAACGAAAACGGCCTCGCGACCCTGCCGCCAGAGCTGGCGTTCCCTTGGGCTGCGGCGAAGGAAGCCGGTGCGCTGGCACCTAAACGTCGCAATCCCGGTACGCAAACATTGCGATTTCCACGACTCACGTCAGGTCCGCAGCACGCAGTATGGAACTTGCGCGCAAGCTGGCTTTTGAGTGCGGTACTGGAATCGGCGAATGCCAAAACCTGCGGCTTCACGCCGGCCACCGGGCTGCGCCAGATGGAAGCCGCACTGTTCATGCTCGGCTATGACCTGGGCGAAACCACAGAAGGCGCCGTACCGACAAGCGATGCTGGCGAACAGGAGCCGGACTGGATTGAGTGCGCCACCGCAGCGAAACGCGTGCCGTTTCGTTACCGCATGACAGCCGGTGGGTTCGTTACGGAGAAAGGCAAGCGCTTCCCGGTTGAGGTGATCAACCAAACACTCGCCAATCTTCAGCAACAATTTGGCTCGGCACCGTTTCCGCTGGCAAACAGCGCCGAACACGTCCCCAATGGCGACAGTGCCTATGGCATCGGTACTGCCTACTATCTGGCCATGTCCAAGCGTGGCAATCCTCCGGATACCAGCCAACTTGCGGCGATACTCGAAGACCTCGGCATTTTCAAACTCACCCACGACCGCGAGCACTGGCTATTCAATCAGGACTTGCTGCCAACGGGTTCGGGCAAGCCTATCGACATAACCCCCATTATTCAGCGCGCCATCGATGAGGATTCGGTCGGCTGACGGCTTGCGGTAAAACAATGCTCAACGCGGCCGAGACGTAACGCTTCGGCCGGATTTCTCCACGACCAGAGCGTTGCACGTGAACAACTCGACCACAGCGCAGGAGGTAGCCATGTCATCCAGATAAACATCAGGAGATGAAGACATGGCTCGCACTGTCCGCCGCCGAGGCTGCCGTTACGATTATCCGTTTGTGCTGTGGAGGTTTGAGGCCACCGAAATTGATTCGCGGTCCATTGAAGTTGTTAAATGTTTGGCGCGCTGGCACAGCGATGGTTATGCCGGGCATCGCATCGGCCCGCCAAAAGCGTTTCGTGCCGTTGAAGACAGCAAGCTACGTTTGAAAAACCGTGCTGCCCTGCGGCTGTGGCTCAAGCATCCCGATTTCGAAGTACTGTTTTGTGACATACGCCACTGCCCAGCCTGGATGCCCTGGTAGGCACACCGGCGGTTTGATTCGAAGAGCCAGGGCCTTGATCGGATCAGGGCCCTATCGAAAGGCCTTCATCTCACCCGATTCGGCGCAAAAGAGTGGCTACCGGTTTGTTTTTTCACCGCGTGGGTCACCGGACGAAGGCTCCAGAAGTGGTCAATGCTTGCGGCAAGCCACATGGCATAGGTCAGCAGTTCGACGCCCTCCTCGACCGTCGTTTTCGCGAGGCGCGCATAACCCTCATTCAAAATCAGGTGCCAGAGATTGCCCATGCCAAACACTCTGGAAAACACCAGCACGCCAAGGCCGGTGGTGATCGACCCAAAAGCCGGCGTGCGCGCAAACCTGGCGAGCGCGGCGAGGGTTTCATCACGATTTTTTGGTCTAAAGCCGACGAACAACGAGACGATGGCGATCACCGTGAACGGCCAACACCAGGCACTGTGGCTGATCGGGTCAAACAGACCGTCCAGTTCACGCATGAGCAAACAGGCGAAGAATCCTCCCGCCAGGACGCTGAAGCCCTTTTGCCCCGCCACCCTTGAACACCACCAGAACAAAACGGCACACAAAAACAACATTATTTCCTGGGTAATCTCGGTAAAAGAGATTTCCAACATTTGCGTATTAAACACGGCGATGTCTAGCCATATCATTGCCAACCCAACGCCGGTTAGCGCCAGTTTCAACAGCACGCTCACAGACGAACGTTTAAGTACTTCAAGATCGGAACTCACAAACGGTCCTCCAGTTTTGCAACATGGGACGCGAGCATCCAGCTCAACGGCGCAATAAACGGTTATGATTTTTTCACGAAATTATCACATCTTTTTCACATTTCCGTGAATGGAATACTCAGCAATTGGCTTTTCGTTTTTTTTTGCACGGGCTGTGCTGGGAGGGAGTCACTGCTGTCCAGTCGTAGGCTGGTGCCTATGTACCGTCCATCGGAAGGGTCAAAGACGAATCATTTTCAATCTCTCTTTCACAAAATATTCACGCCAAGCGGCGCATTTTAGGCTCACTCCTTTGATCTTGATCTTCTTTAAGCCCGCCCCAGCGGGCTTTTTTCTGCCTGTGTTTTTTGATAATCGCCGCTCCCGACGTGTTAGGCCGCCCCTGCCAGACAGCCCCCATGTCGATGAAATAAATGTCGTCGCCGCCCAGTATCGGGTCGCCATCGGAACGCTGCTTGAAGGTCTTCAAGGTATTGGCGCCAAAACTGAAATCATTGCCCCGCGTCAATCGCAGCGCCGCTGGCACGAAAATAATTTAATGGTACGAACGGTTGCACGAAGTTGTAGGCCTTGGTCTACATTTTCGACAGCATGTCTTTTCGGGCTAATCGCCCTGTTTGAAAGTGGGCCTTGGCTCATTTAAAGCCGCTCTGGGGGGCGCGGTAATCCGGTTAGCTCTCGATGCGCTCCACGCGCGCGTCGAGAAAGGAGAAATCCGTGTGCCCTCACATGAGATTTGGACATTGGGTATTCGTGGTTTGCGGGTTATCGAGTGTCGCCATCGGATGGCCTGCTGCAACGGGCGTTCAGGCAGCTATCGTCCAAGAGGCCGCGCCGGGTCCCGCCACGACCAGCGCCTTGTCCGACCAATGCCAACGGATGATTCATGCCGACGTCGTGGCGCTGGAGCAAGCTTATGTCCTGAACCGCTTTGGCGCGTTCAACCCCACCGGGATGCTCTATGCGCTGCGTCGCGACGTGGTGTTTTCCGGGCACGCATCGATTGCCGATGACTCCCCTCTAACCGATGAAAACATCGCCCAGGCCCCAGGCCATGTGAAGCTTCGCGCAGACAAACGCCCACGCCCGTTGGTGTTGCGTGCCAATGAAGGGGATTGTCTGGAGGTGCGCTTTCACAACCTGCTGATGCCAACAGCGCCTGAAGAACGCAGCCACCTGCCCGAACAATACGCGGGCAAAGTACCCGCACATATGGAAGACGCCTACGGCACCGTGTATCCGCTGGCGGGCAACAATGGGCGCAATCTGGTAACGGCTGAATCGGTCAGCAACGACATGCCTTACACCCGCGCCGCAGCGTTTCATGTAAACGGCCTGAACACCGTGGCGGTCAACGCTGCCGATTGCCCGCTGTCGACTGCCGAGCACGCCTGGTTGTGTGGCACCGAAGGCGATAACGTCGGGCTGAACCGGGCATCGATCAATCCGGCCACCGACGCTGCACTGCGCGAAAAACTCGAACATCAGGGCGGTCAGATCTACCCCGGCCAAAGTGCTGTCTATCGTCTGCAAGCGGTCCGCGAAGGCACCTATTTTGCCTATTCGACCGGTGCCAGTGTTGGCGGCGAAGGCGACGGTGGACAAATCGGAGCGGGGTTGTTCGCGGCCGTCAACGTGCAGCCCAAAGGCGCCAAGTGGTATCGCTCGCAAGTGACCCACCGTGACCTGGAGGCCGCGAGCAAACCGGTCGCGGCAGGCGCGCACCCCTTCAGCAATCTGGATTACGACAACGCCCGTTACGCTGACGGTCCGCAAAAAAATACGCCGATCCTGGCGATGCTCGATGGCGATGAAATCGTCCATTCAGACCTCAACGCAGTGGTCGTGCTGACCGACGCCACCCCCGATCACGGCGATACCAGCGGCCCTAATCAGCGTTGCCAAACGTACGTGTTCGGCAACAGCTGCGGCCACGCGTATCGTGAATTCACGGTGATCATGCACGACGAAGTCAAAGCGGTTCAGGCGTTTCCCGAGCTGGAAGACGAGACCAACCCGCTGTTCTCGATTCGCGACAACATGGGCATCAACTACGGCGTCGGCAGCATGGGTGCGATGGTGGTGGCGCGTAATCGCCGCACCGGCCCGGCCAAGGATTGCCCGGAATGCCGCGCCGAAGAGTTCTTTCTCAGCTCCTGGGCCAATGGCGACCCGGCGCTGGTGTTGCGCTGGGGCGATGACGGTGCAAAACCGGTCGGTGCGATGTACCCCGACGACCCGTCGAATGTTCATCACTCCTACCTCAACGACGCGGTGCGTTTTCGCAACATCCACGCGGGGCCGAAGGAAACCCACGTCTTCCATCTGCACGCTCACCAGTGGGTGCAAGATGTCAGCGCGGCCGGCTCGACTTATCTGGACTCACAGACCATTTCTCCCGGCGCCACCTTCAGCTACGAAATCGAGTTCGGTGGCTCGGGCAACCGCAACTTGACGCCCGGCGATTCTATTTTCCACTGCCATCTCTATCCGCATTTTGCCCAAGGCATGTGGGAGTTATGGCGCACCCATGACGCCTTCGAGGACGGCTCCGACGGGCGCAGGCTGCCAGATGCCGAAGTCGCCAGCGGCACGGAAAACCCGGCGCTGGTGCCGATCCCCGGCGCGGTACTTGCGCCCATGCCCACCGAGCAGTTCGCGGGATACCCGTTCTATATTCCCGGCGAAAAAGGCCATCGCCCACCGCAGCCGCCCAAAGACATGGACATCGTCAACGGCCAGCCGGTCAATGGCGGGCTGCCCCGTCATGTGCTCACTGGCTGGGAAAACAAGGGCAACCTGACCGAGCGCGCCCTGGCCAATCAGGACGTTCTCGAAGCCGCACTCGCCAAAGGCTCCACCAGTGCGCAACTCAACGCTCGCCGGGTCTTCACGCAGAACCCGAATGCGCTGTATGCGCTGGCTGAAGAATGGAAATCCATCGCCGGGGTTCGGGTGCTCGATGAAGACGGCGAGCCGGCCGAACGCGAGGCCATGGCGTTTCACGCCGGCACCCTGAACACGCCGGGGTTCGAACCAGTAACCGACACCACTGACGCGCGCAACCCGCTGTGGCAACAGGAACACAAAGGCTATAAATCGACCCGCGCCAGCACCGTCGATGCGCAACCTGCGCCCTCCGGCCCGGACGTGTTCTGGGTCAATGGTCGCGAGGCCGTGTCAGGCGCGCCCTATGCGGACCCTTGCCCGATCAACGCGCCGATTCGTGACTACAAGGTCGGGGTGATTCAGACCGAGCTGACAGTCAATCGCCACGGCTGGTTCGACCCACAAGCGCGGATCCTCTCGCTGGAACAAGACATCAAAGACGTGATCGACCCCAACACCCGCGCCCGGCTGCCCGAACCGCTGTTTTTCCGCGCCAATTCCGGGGACTGCATCAACTTTCGCCACAGCAACTTTGTGCCCAGTGCGCTGGCACTGGATGACTTCCAGATCTACACGCCGACCGACACCATCGGCCAGCATATTCATCTGGTGAAATTCGACGTCACCTCCTCCGATGGCTCCGGCAATGGCTGGAATTACGAAGACGGCACCTTCTCGCCCGAAGAAGTGCGCGAGCGGGTACATGCGCTTAACCTGACCGCCGCCAGCCGTGGCGTAGCGCCGCTGGCGTTGCGTACCCATCCGTTGTTTCTGTCGCCCTGCGCGACAGGCGATACGCGCTGCCTGGCGCTACAGAAAAAAGGCACCTGCCCGGCCAATGCCAGCGCCCTGTCACTCAAGACCCTGAACGAGCAATACCCGTTTTGCGGCGCTCAACGCACCGTGCAGCGCTGGTACGCCGACCCGCAACTGGACCCGGTCAACGGCCGCGATTACACCTTGCGCACGGTGTTCACCCACGACCACTTCGGCCCCAGCTCCCACCAGCAGCACGGGCTTTACGCGGCACTGATCGTCGAACCGAGCAACTCGGTGTGGTTGCGCCTGGATGCGAAAAATCTGGACTGGGGCAAGTTGTGCAGCCCTGACGGCGGCGTGCGGGCCAATGAGCGCAAGAATGTCATCGGCGGCGCCAACCTGTCGCAATGGACGATCGAACTCGACAAACGCTGCGCTGCCCGCAGCGGCACACCCGCGCAGCGAGCGGTGGCGGCCAACGAACTGCGTGAACCCTTGAAGCTGCGCGATGACGGCGGACCCACCGCCACCCGCGCCAATATCATTTCGCCGATATGCCTGTGGGGCACCCCACCGACCACCGAGCAAAGCGGCTCGCGCAAGGATTCAAACCCGCTCGACCCGGCACGCACCGACGCCAAACTGAACTGCCCGGACAACCTGCGGGCGCCCGATACCCGGCGCGAATACGCCCTGGCCTTCGCCGATTTCTCGATCCTCTACAACACTGCCCTTGAGCCGATCAATCCGGAGTTGCGCGACACCTCACAGATTCGTTTCGGCCAGCGTCAGGTCGCGCTTAATCTGCCGCAACCGCTGGGGATTTCTTCGGAAGATCCAGGCACGCAATTGATCAACTACCGCAACGAACCCGTGCCGTTACGCGTCACCGAGCACACGCCAAACGCGCAGTTGGGCGGTTTCGACTATCAGCAAAAACCTTGCGTTCCAGGGGCGCTGGACTGTTCCGGCGACATGGCCAATGTCTTCAACAGCGCGGTTAACGCCGCCTCCGACCGCAAGCTGGCGACGCAAGCCTATGGCGCGTGGGTCTCGCCACGTACCCGGCAGATCCTCAGCGCAGCCGGCATGGGCGCAAAACTCGACAAAACCCTGCTGGATGTCGAGCAGTGGCGCAAGGATTTCACTTGCGCGCTCTACCCCGCCGACCAGTTGCCCGGTCACTGCCGCTTGCAGCGACAAGAACCGTGGCGTCAGCTCGGTGATCCGGCAACGCCGGTGATTGCCGCTTACGAGGGCGATCCGCTGTATTTGCGGCTGATTCAAGGTTCGCAGGAAGCCCAGCATGTGTTCGCCATGAGTGACTACAAATGGCTGCGCGAACCGGACAACCTCCATTCCGGCTGGGTCAGCGCGCAGCCCATCGGCATCTCCGAGCACTTTGAATTCAACATCAAGGTCAATCCCGTTTCAGCCCCAGTGTTGGACAGCCTGTATTCCGGCAGCTCAATCGATCAACTGTGGGATGGCATGTGGGGCCTGGTGCGCAGTTACGGGCTCAAAGACAGCCCTGCACGCAACGGCCAAACGCCAATCAGCAAACCGATGATGCAGACGGGTGTGGCCCGGCTCAATGGTTTGCCTGGCGATCCATTGCCGATGCCGCCCCGGCCAAAAGATGACGCAACCGCCGTGCGCGTGTGTCCGGCAGGCAGCCCACACGTGTTTTTCGACGTCAGTGCTGTGCGCGCTTGCGATCTGAACGGTGAATGCGGCGTGGGGCGCACGGGCATTCCCTATAACCAGCGCGCCCAGCTCAACGACCCCAACGCCATCGTCTACGTGCGCAACAACCGTTTACCCGGCGAAGAGGAGCCCAAGGGCTTTTATGACTTCGTCGCCGCCGACAACCCCGCTATCGCCGACGCCGCCCAGGCCGCCGATGAAAACGGTACGCTCAACCGCTTCATCCTGGGTCAACTGCGCGAACAGGTGCAAAGCGGCAAGCGCCTGATCGAGCCCATGGTGCTGCGCGCGCCAGCGGGCGCCTGCATGATGGTCACGGTGCGTAACCACCTGCCGCCGGTATTGCCGGATGGCCCAGTGGTCGACGGTCAGCGCACCACCGCGCATTTCAGCGACAACTTCATGTCGATGATCCTCGACGGTTTCAACTACAACCAGTTGCGCATGTCGTCGAGTATCGGCCTGTCGGCGCCGATGGTTGCGCGTTACAGCCGCGATGCCGACGGCGCCAACTTCGGCACCAACGGGCGCTGGGATGCGTTCAAGAATGACCCAACCCAGGATCGCCCCCAAGGCAACCTGATCCCCCCTTGCGCCGTCGATGCCACGGATGACAGCCACTGCACCTCGAAAGCCTTTTCGGTCTGGTATGCCGGTGATTATCGGCTGGACAAGGACGGCCACCAGGTGCCGACGCCGGTAGAGTTTGGCGTGCTGCCACTGAGCAGTTTCGCCGACGTCATCAAGCAACCTGGCCACGGCGCGGTCGGTGCGCTGGTGATCGGGCCGCAAGGCAGCAAAGTCTGCGCGTCGGACAACCCGCAAGAACGCCTTGAGGATAGCCGCAGCGACACCAGCGCAACGGTTTGCTTCACGCCGACGCTGGACAAAAACGGTCAGGCCATCGCCGAAGGCCAACGCACAGCCCGGCGTTATCGCGACCTGGTATTGGTGCTGCAAGACGCGGTGGACGCCAAGGTCCGCGGCCAGGCAGTGGAAAACCTCAAGGGCGCCGAAGAGCCCGACGACTATGGCGTCAAGGCCGCCAATTACCGCAGTGAGCCGATCTGGGCCCGGCGTGGCGGCGACCCTTCGGTGCCGTTCGAGGACCGCAGCCATCTGGATTACGCCGGCGTGCTCAGCTCCAAAGCCGAACGCAACACCGATACGTTCGCAGCCGTCAGCCCCACTGATGCCGACCAGCAGGTACAGACACAAGGCGTCGCCGTCGCCGCCAAGGACATTCGTTGTCAGGCCGGTATCGATTTGCTACCGCAAGCTGGGCGGCATGTTTGCGACCCGGAAACACCGCTGTTTGTCGCCTCAGTCGGTAGCGAAGTGCGCCTGCGCGTCGTGCAGCCTGGCGGCCATACGCGCCAGCAAGCCTTTGCCGTGCATGGCCATGAGTGGAACCCGATGCCCTACCACTCGGCCCAGGCGGTACAGGCCAATAACGCAGGCGTGCCGATGATGCAGGCGACCTTCGCCGATGCGGTGGAACGCAGTTGGATCGATCAGGGCGCGTACAACACCATCGGTCCAAAGATGAGTGCCAATCTGCTGATGCAAGCCGGGGGCCGCCAACGCCTGCCGATGGATTATCTGTGGCGCAGTCAACCCAGCTTTCTCTTCGACGGCGGTATTTGGGGCCTGTTGCGGGTGACTGAAAACCTAACGGATGAACGCACGAGCGCGGCAGATGCACCTGGCGACCCGCGTCCGTAAACAGGAGCTCAGAACATGCCCAGTTACTTGCAAGCCATTCTGGATCGCAACGCGATGAAGGCCGGGTGCCAGGCGGTTTCCTGGCAGTCATTCCTGCCGGGCTTCAACAACGGCGTCACGCCGCTGACCCAAGAGGTGTCGGTCAGTGGCCGCTACCGCGCTTTCGTCCACGATGACTGCCGCATCACCATCGTACGCAACGGCCCGACACAGGTTTTTTCGCAATGCCGCAACGGCCTGTTTGGCTATAACTTCGACGACGACGAGCCGTTGTTACTCGGCTCGTTGCGCGGCGAGGACCAATTGCTGGCGCCGATCCACCTGAAGTTTTCGCAGCCGGTGCGCAAGGTGGGTGCCTGCATTTCAGCCAACGGGGACCTGGACGACGCCTATATCGCCGAGCTGGAAGTGCGCATCGACGGCGGCGCATGGGTGCGGGTGGTAGCGCCCATTACGCAGTTGAGCCAACAGCGCGGCAGTGCGCCAGCGCTTGGCGCGGCGACCACCAACAACACCAACTTCATCACCGAAGCCCGGTTCGACGTGATCGATGTCAACAACACCGGGCGCTTCAGACGCATGGCCATCGGTCAGCTGTATTTTCAGTTATGAACCGCGCTGGCCGGTTGTGGGTTGCGATGCTGCTGGGCGTGGCGCCGTATCTGGCGGCTGGGGACGACGCTATGGTGCGCAGCAGCGAACAAGGCGGCATCGCCATCGAACTCAGTTACCAAGCGTTGCACGATGGCAATGGCCTGACCCGTATCACCTTGAGCGACGCGAAAAGCGGTCGCCCTGTCGAAGGCGCCCGCCCTGCGGCGTGGATGCTGGCTCGGCGCTCCGAACAGGTGTCCGAAGAGTTGAGCTGCGAGGTCAAGGCGCGAACCCTGCAAGCCGGTTCGCTCGGGGCCCGCGCGGATGTCGATCTTAACGGCTACCGGCTGGTGACCCTGAATCAGGACGACACGGTGGCGTTCATCAATCCGCATGTCGGTCTGCAAAACAGCAAACTCGAATCCATCGTCCAGTTGCCCGGTACCGGTTATGACTGGCTTGCGCTGCCACAGACGCAACGGCTGTTCGTGACCCTGCGCGAGGCCGGTGCGGTGGCGGTGATCGACAGCTCATCTCGGCGTTTACTGGGCACTGTCGCCACCGGTGACGGCAGCCAACCCACACGTCTGGTGGCTGACCCGGATGGCAGCCGCGTGTGGGTCGGGCTCGACGGTGAGTCCAGGGTATTGGCGCTGGACAGCCATGACGGGCATATCGTCAGCACGGTGGCAGCGGGCGACGGCCTGCACACCTTGACCAGCGACGATGACCTGTCGTGGATCGGCGTGACCAACAGCCGCGACAACAGTGTGTCGTTGATCGACCGCCAAAGCCTGGCAGTGCGTACCGTAAAAACCCCGCAAACGCCGGTCGCTATCGCCTGGAGCGGCGCCGCACAACGGCTGGCAGTGCTCTCGATCAATGCCGGGACATTGAGTTTGATCGATCCGGTATCCGGCGACATCAGCGCCCGCGTTGACTTGCAGGCAGGCGTGGAAACCCTGGGTTTGTTCGACGATGGCCGCTACGCCCTGGTGCTCAACGGCCAGACTGATCGCCTGAGCCTGATTGATCTGGCGACCGCGCGCCTGGTCAGTGAACTCGACATACCCGGCCATCCCGACCACCTGAGTTTCTCCCACGACTTTGCTTACGTGCGCAGCCAGGGCTCAGCCGACATGCGCCTGATCAATCTGGCGCAAGCGCGTCAGGGCAAGCTGGTGGACGTCAGCATTCCGATGGGCCGTGGTACCGCCGCGCAGGTGCCGCAAAGCCTGAATGTCGCAAGCCCCATGGCCCGCGCCCCGGAAGGCAATGGCATGTTGGTGGCCAACCCAGCCGACGGCATGCTCTATCGCTATGTCGAGGGCATGATGGTGCCGGTTGGCAGCTTCAGTAACTACCGACGCCAGGCTCGGGGGTTGATGGTGCTCGACAGCAGCCTCAGCGAACGCCAGCCAGGGCGTTTCGAAGCCGCGACCCGCATTGAACGTACTGGCCGCTACGACGTGGTGGTGCGTAACCTGCAACCTTCGATCACCGCCTGTTTTGTGCTGAGCCTGGAAGGCGCGCCGGTCACCGCGCCGCATGAGGTTGCCCCGGTCCCGACGTTGCTCTCGGTCAGCGCCGAAAATGGGCAGGTCGCGCTGATCCAATTCAAGCTCGGCGGTGCCGACCGCATCGCCAATGACGTCACGCTGCTGGCGGTGCAACGCCAAGGCACCGGACAAACCCGCAGCCAGGCGACGTACCTGGGCGAGGGCCGCTACAGCGCCACGCTGCGCGGTTTGCGCCCTGGCCGTTTCGAGCTGCTGGTACGGGCGCCAGCGTTGGGCACCGGCTTCGACCACGGTCGCCTGGGCACGCTGCAATGGCCGCTTGATCTGGCACGCGACAGGCCGCTGGCCACTGCGGAAAACCGACCATGACCCGCCGCGAGCTGATGAGCGCGCTATTGACCGGCCTGTGCCTGCCCCTGCTGGCAGCGCCGCGTTTGAGCCAGGCGGCGCACTGGTTGCCGTCGCCTGTCTTGCCGCCCGTGTCGCTGGTCGATCAACACAATCAGCCACGCTCACTGGCCGATTTGCTCGACCGGCAAACAGTTGCCATCAGCTTTATGTTCACCGGTTGCGCCACCGTATGCCCGCCGCAAACGGCGCTGTTGCGTGCTGCGTATCAGCGGTCGCAGGCCGACCCTCGGTTGCGCGACCTGCGGATTATCTCGATCACGGTCGATCCTTACGGCGACGGCCCTTCGCAACTGCGCGCTTATGCCGAGCGCTTTCAATTGCCTGCGCACAACTGGATTCTGCTCACCGGCGATGCCGACGACGTGGACCAGGTGCTGCGCGCATTCGATGTCAGCTCAACCCGGCTTGCCGAGCATCCGCCGCTGCTGTGGCTGGGCGATACCCGCCGCAACCGTTGGACCAGAACCTCATCGCTGAACTCGCCGCAGATCATCGTCGAGCTGTTGCAGGAGTTGAGCGCATGAGCCGCACGGCGTTGTTGCTTATGCTGCTGGTGTGCGTCGCCAACGCTGGTGAACTGTGGGCGCAGGACGATGCGGTGGTTAACGAACAAAGGCTGCACGGCCGCGCCTTGTACCGTGGCGAGATCGAGCTTGCTCAAGGCCCTCAGCTCAATACCGTGACCATCGCCTCCATGTCTTGCGCGCAGTGCCATGGTCGCGAGGGTGCGGGCACGCTCGAAGCCGGGATTCAGGTGCCGTCGGTGCAGTGGCGCAAATTGATGGTGGGCAATGTGCGCGGACCGGGTTATGCAAACGCCGCCAACGTGGTTGCCGCCATCAGCGAGGGCCAGGGCCGCGACGGCAAACCGCTGCAAGCGCCCATGCCCCACTTCACCCTTACCGATGACGAACGCGACGCGCTGATCGCCTATCTACAGGTGCTTGGCACCGAGGCTGACCTGATTGCCGGGGTCACGCCTGATCAGGTGACCGTCGCCAGCGTCCTGCCGCTGAGCGGTCCGCAAGCCGGTATTGGCGCGTTAATACGCCAGAGCCTGCAAACGCGGTTTGCAACACTCAATGCACAAGGCGGGCTATTTGGCAGACAGATCAAGCTGGAGGTCATCGATGGCGCAGGTTCGGCGGCGGACGCGTCCCTGGCTGCGCGCCACTTCATTGAACAGGACAACCCTACCGTCTTCGCCCTGGTCGGCAGCTTGTTGCCAACACCCGATAGCGCATTGCAAACGCTGCTACATGACCGGCAGATCCCGATGGTCGCCACGCTGGGTGTTCCGCAAACCGATTCAACCGATGCACAGATCACCTATTTGTTGCCCGGACTGGTCACTCAGGTTCGCCATCTGGCCGCCGAACTCAGCAAACAATGTCCTCAGGCTGATAGCTCGACCCTGCTGCTGTATCGCGCAGGCGATCCGCTGGCAGAACAGCTACTGGCCGACGATGACCAACTGACGCCGCAACCGGTCAGCAGAACTGAAGCGCTCGGTGCGCAGCTGAATCTGGCGTTCAACGCGTCTCGGGTGATTGCCTTGCTTGATGCCGCGCAACTGGCCGAAGTGCGTCGACAGTTGAATAGTCGTTCGACGCCCAGTTGCCTGGGTAGCCTCGCGGCGATTACCGGCGCCTTGCCAGAGGGCACGCCTTCGCTCGCCAGCGGTAAGGTCCATGAATGGGTGGCGCTGCCGATGCCCTCACCGGTACCGCCAGCCGATGGATTGTCCGCCAATGAGCATTTGTGGACAGTGCTGGCGGATGCGGCGGCGCAGACCTTCATCGAGACCCTCTCGCGCAGCGGGCGACAACTCAATCCCCAACGCTTCAGCGATGCCCTTAACACGCTGCAGCACTACCAGCCCGGTCCCGGTCTGGTGCTCAACTTCAATCGGCGGCAACGCCACGGGTTCGACGTCGGCCTGTGGACAGGAGGCGATCATGTATCCACGGACAATTAATCACGCGGTTTCCACAACCCGGCGCAGCTACATGGCGTTAGCGTGCCTGCTGATTCTCGCTTTATACCCGGCAGGCAAGGCGCATGGCGAAGACCCTAACCCTTCGTTTTCGCTTGCAGGTTATCTGCGCGACCTGACTGTTAGCGATGCCAACGACCCGCTGTCCGCCGGTAGCCTGAACGTCAACGGCATCAACGTGGTGCTGCCGAAAAACCTGCTGATCACCCTGCCCGGGCAATACCTGACCGCCAGCGACCTGTTTCGCGGTAAACATCCCGGCGTCAGCCCCAGCCTTGCAGCGCCTCAGGCCAACAGCGGCCTGGCGCTGAACGACAGCCCGCCGCCCGCCGCTCCGGTGATGGTCCAGGCGCTGGGCAATATCGTCGCTGGCGCCTACATCGCTGGCGTGGTCAACGTAATGCCCCAGGGATTTAACGCGGAAGGTGAAGGCGCGGGCTTCATTCGCGCCATCGACTATGCCAAGGCCGAACTGTTGATCGGTCCGCCGGGCGGGACCGCTACCGCCCGCGTGATCATCAACGACGCGACCGGGGTCTATGGCAAGAAAAACAGTGAAAAACCTGCCGGTGATTTGATCGACGACCGTTTCACCTCCGACCCCGGCAACGCGCCAGTGCTGGCGAGCACCGGATTCCCGATGTGCATTCCCCGCGTCGCACCGCCCGCCGACGATCCCGAATGCCCACTGGGCAACCGCCTGCGGGGTGCCGACCCAACACAGCTTGGGCGTTTCACCTGCGGCAGCATTGCTGCCGAGCCGACCGCTCCGGCGCTGCCCGGCTGCAAACCGGAAAAACCAGCTCCGCTGATCGAGGGCGATTACGTGGTCTACAGCGGCATGCCCATCGTCGACAGCCCCGGCACCGTGGTCGTCGCGGCACACACCGTGCAGTCACTGACCGGCATTTACACCTCGCCCGGTAAAGATCCGGCCTACGTGTTTGTCGAAGAAGCGTTGGTGGGCACGCTCGGTGAGCCATTCCCCAACGTTGATCAGGAAGAGACCTCACGTTTTCGTATCGTCGGTTTCACCACTGATCCGGCGCGACGGGTCGATGTGTTCGTGATCGATCAAAACGGCAGCGGCGAAACCGAACGCAGATTGACCACCTTGACCCCGCAACCCGCGGCACAGATCGGGCGCATCCGCATCACGCTGCCGGCCAAGGCCAACTTCTTGCCAGTGACGCGCGACGCACGCATTCGCATCGAAGGCCATACCTCACAGAAAGTCGCCAACGGCAATCTGGACTCCGGCCAATACACCCTGCCCGTCTCCGGCTACATCGCCCCGGAAAACACCCGTTTTGGTGCCCCGCGTTTACCCGTTGGCGTGCCGTTTGAAAGCTTCTGCTTCCTCAAGAATGGTGGAGGAACACTCGCAACCCTGGGGCGCAACGACAACACCGTGCAGATCGGCGCACTCAACCCTTTCCCCGCATCGGGCCATGCTCAGGCGCAACCGATGGCAGACGGAACACGTGCGTGTCCTTGAGCAGACTCGCCATCGCTCTGGATGCCCTATGAGTGACTCCAAAGCCGCGCGCGCTCAGCGCCGTCACAACGCGCGGCGTAGAAAAACCACCGATCCCAGACTACGATGCGGCGTGATCAATGCTGCTATGAACACACGTGTGCCGTCGCTCTCACATTCTCGACCTGATCATGCCAATTAACCGACAGAGGAGATCACCATGGCTTTCGATTGGCACAGCGATGCCATCACACCCAGCACCCGTGTCGATGATCGTTATAAAAACACGCAGAACGTGCGGCGCTTCATGATCGAACAATGCGGCGCAGACTTTCGCTTCGACCGGGACTTCATGGCATGGATACGCAACGGGGCATCCAAAACCATGAGCGATGTCGTAGACGAGTGGCAACGTCGAAACCTGACTCGTTGATAAACACGTGGATCAACTGACGTATTCGTGAGTCAACGAACAGGCATCATTTCATCTGATCAATCTTCCCATCCACCGGATCTGGCGGGATGTCGCCGTCTTTGCTGGTGTCGATGCTCACCACCACCGACATCCCCGGACGCAGTCGGTCGAGTTCGGGCTGGTCTTCATCGACAGTGATGCGCACCGGGATGCGCTGGGCGATTTTGACGAAGTTGCCGGTGGCGTTATCGGCAGGCAGCAGGCTGAACTCAGAACCCGCCGCAGGGGAGATCCGCTGGACACGACCGTGCATCTTGCGATTCTCCAGCGCATCGACGGTGAAGGTCACCGGTTGCCCGAGACGCACATTGGCCATTTGCGTTTCTTTCATGTTGGCAATGATCCAGCGGGGTCGCGGCACCAGCGCCATCAATTGCGCCCCAGAGTTGACGTACGCCCCAAGCCGCACACCAATCTGCCCCAACTGGCCATCGCGCGGTGCGGTGATTCGGGTATTGCTCAAATCGATACGCGCCAACTCAATCGCCGCTTCGGCATTCTGCACCGAGGCCTCCAGCGAGCCGCGATTGACGATCACCGTTTGCAGGTCCTGACGGGCAATGTCCAGCGTTGCCTTGGCCTCTGCTACCGCCGCTTTAGCCTGTGCATCGGCGGCACGGGCGACATCCAGCTCGCTCTTGGACACCGATCCATCGGTGACTAGCGCCGAGCTGCGGCGCAAATCAGCAGCGGCCTTCTGGCTTTGCGCGATGGCGCTTTCCACCGCTGCCTGACGCTGCAAAATAGTGGCTTCGGCGCTGCGCCGTTGTTGCAGATTGTTAGCCAACGCGGCCTTTTGAACGCCTAACTGCGCCACCCCCTGATCCAGGTGCTGTTGATAAATCCGGTCGTCAATGCGTACCAGCAAATCGCCCTCCTTGACCCACTGAAAATCCTGCACCGGCACTTCATACACGTAACCGCTCAATTGCGGCCCGATCAACGTGGTCTGCCCCCGAACCAGGGCGTTTTCAGTGCTTTCAATCGGGCTGCTGAACGGCGGCAACTGCCAGGCGTACAACACAAGGAGGATGCCGGCCAGGGCGATACCTCCAAACAGGATCGACGACACCAGCCGCACGCGTGTCGAGCGTGGCTGGCTGGTGGCGGGCATCACCGCCGGGGCTGGCGCGGGGCCAGGCGAGACATGGACGGAGGAAGACTCGGCGTTGCCTGACAACGGCGTGTTAGGTTCGGTCATGAAGGATTGGCGCCAGTGGGTTGGGCAGAAAATGTCGGTGCATTCGGGGTAAACGGTGCAACGGGTTCGGTGGTCATCCACAGCCAGACCGCGCGGCTGCTGATCCAGAACATAGTCAGGATGGCGATCACCGCAATCAGCATGAACACATCGTTGTAGGCCAGCACATTGGCCTCGCGGGTAGCGATGGTCGCCAACGAACGAATGCCCTGATTGGTGCGCGCCGACGGGTCGGCCAGTGCCGAAAGATAGGCCCCACTGGCGCTTTGCAGGCGCGACTGCATCAACGGATCAATCAGCGACAGGTGTTCGACGACATAACTGGAATGGTATTTCTCGCGCACGACCTGGAATGTCCCGAGCAACGCCGAGCCCATCAGGCCACCCACATTCTGGGTGATCCCGAACAACACCGAAAAACTGACCATGTTTTGCGGGTTACCGATCACCCCGCTGATACCGAGGATCAACGTTGGTCCAAGGAAAAACGTGCCACCGAACGCCAACAGAAACTGGCTGAGGTACATGTTCGATTGTCGGGTCAGGCTGGTGGAAAAGCTGTCCATCAACGAGCCGGTAGCCATGCACGCCAGGGCGATGATCAGCGGAATCAACAGGTGTTGCGGATTAATGGTCAGCGCACTGACGAGCAATCCGCTCAGGCTGCCCAACAGCATGAAAAAGTACAGCGTGTGCAACTGCTCGCTGCCCATGTTCAGGTTCTGCAGGAAACCCACAGCACCGGTGGCTTGTTCCGACAACACGATGCGCGACAGGATCACACCCATCGCCAGCCGTAGTATCCGACCGCTACCCAGCCAGCGCGTGATCAACAGCGGCCGCATTCGGTTGTGTTCGATCGCCAGGCCCGCAGCGATCAGAGCGATGGCTGCGGCCAGCGCGACGCCGATCCAGGGTTCTTCGAACCACCATTGGATACGCCCCAGCGACAACACCGCACACAGCGAGGCAAAACCTGTGGCCAGCAACGCGAAGGTCAGAAAATCAAGCGGTTCGAAGGCCTTGAAGCGATCGCCCGGCGGCAGCTTGAGGACCAACACGCAGCCCAGCGATAACAGGCACATGCCCAATTCAAACAGATAAAGCCCACGCCACTCGGCAATTTGCAGGAGGTCTTCGGACACCAGCCTGGCGAGGGGGATCGCCAGTTGCGCGGTGCCCAATCCCAGAACCAACGCTTTCATCCGCCACTTCTGTGGGAAGGCCTGAATCATGTAATACAAGCCGAGCGAACTCAGGGCAGCGCCGACCATACCGTGGGCGGCGCGCACCGCGATGGCTGAGTTCAGGTCGTTGACGAACAAGTGGGCAAAGGTCACCAGTGCGTACAGCACCAGAAAGACTTCGGTGAACGCTCGTAAGCCGAACTGTTGCCGAAACTTCACCAGCAACAGGTTCATCGAGACGTTAGTCATGACATAAGCGGCAGGCAGCCAGGCGATTTCCGCCTGCGTCGCACCCAATGGCCCTTGCAAATAAGGCAGATTGGCAACCACCAGCGCGTTGCCCAGGCCGCCGGTCAACGCCACGATGACCCCGACCAACGCAAATGCCAGTCGCTTGGGCGTAGGATGCAAGGGGGTCGACGGTGATCCTGGCAGTGCCGGTCGCTCATGGGGTGCCCAGTCATGGGGCTTATATTTATCGTTCATTGAGCAGACCTGATGAATTCGTTCCTAAGACCGTCGGCGCGACAATAATACTCACAAGCCGGTCGGGCCATGTGACGATTCGATTTTCCCAGGTGTTTGCAACGTGTATTGCCTCACGGCTACCGAGGAGGACAACAACAACCACAACCTCACCGCCCACAGCCGATGCGCCAACACAGTGGCGGTCAGTCTCGGTGGCCGATCCTCCAGTGATGGGCATACTCTATTCGGATGTTTGGATTGAACATTACCAAACGACTGCGCATCAAACCCATTGCCCGAACAAAGGCGACGCCAGCTACCGCCGCCCTCAACGTTAACGGCGATACGGCTGAAAAAAGAACGCCGCAAGCCCTACTTCTGGCGGCATGAGTCATGCCTACCAGGCGTCGGCAAAACCCGGAGAACGACCTGATGACGCGCCATTCACACACGCTACGCGAAGCACCCGCCAGTAACGAACTCTGCAACCGCTATCAAAGGGTCCGTGGCCGCACTGAGCGTCTTGTCGCACCGCTCAGCCCTGAGGACATGGTCGTCCAGTCGATGCCCGATGCCAGCCCCGCCAAATGGCACATCGCGCACACAACGTGGTTCTTCGAAACCTTCCTGTTGATGCCGAACATCCCTGGCTACACGCCGTTCGACCCGGCCTTCGGCTATCTCTTCAACTCCTATTACGAAGCGGTCGGGCCCCGTCACCCGCGCCCGCAGCGCGGTTTGATGACACGCCCGAGCGTTAATCAAGTGCTGGCCTATCGCAAGCATGTCGATGAACACATGGCGACGCTGCTGATGAGTGGCGTGTCGAGCGAGGTCGCCAGTTTGATCGAACTGGGGCTGGCCCACGAAGAGCAGCATCAGGAACTGCTGCTGATGGACATCCTCCATCTGTTCAGCCTGTCATCGCTCAAGCCCGCTTACGATCCGGCCTGGCCGACAGATGCTCCCGGTCGGCGCGGGCAGTTCAAACCACTGGCCGGTGGCCTGACCGAGATCGGCCACGGCAACCAACAGTTCGCCTTCGACAACGAAGGGCCACGCCACACCACTTATCTGCAACCGTTCGAAATCAGTGATCGGCTGGTCACCAACGGCGAGTGGCTGAGTTTCATCGCCGATGGCGGTTATCACACGTCAGCGTTGTGGTTGTCCGAAGGCTGGACGCTGGTGCAAGAAACGGGCTGGAATTCGCCACTGTACTGGCAGCACGATGACAATGGCTGGCAGCGCATGAGCCTGCGCGGGCTGGAAACCATCGACCCTGCGGCGCCGGTCACCCACATCAGTTATTACGAAGCCGCCGCCTTTGCCAACTGGGCCCAGGCGCGGCTGCCCACAGAAGCGGAATGGGAATCCGCTGCGCGCGCCGGATTGCTCGAACAGGTCGATGATGTCGCCTGGCAATGGACACAAAGTGCGTACAGTGCCTACCCAGGTTTCCAACCGTCGGCCGGTGCGGTCGGGGAATACAACGGCAAGTTCATGATCAACCAAATGGTCCTGCGTGGCGGCGCCAGCGTGTCCGCGCCGGATCATTGCCGTGTGACGTATCGCAACTTCTTCCACGCCGATAAACGCTGGATGGTCTCGGGCTTGCGCCTGGCCCGGGACAGCCGCCAACCGGGCATCGTCACCCCCCACGACAGCGAATTCGCCCGTGACGTGGTGGCCGGTTTGTCGGCTCCCCAGAAAAACCTGTCGCCCAAGTATTTTTACGATGCTGCCGGTTCAGACTTGTTCGAAGCCATCTGTGAGACCGCTGAGTACTATCCGACCCGTGTCGAGACCGCATTGCTCAAACAGGTTGCAGTGCAGATTGCAGCATCGATTCCTGAGGGCGCGGCACTGGTGGAATTTGGCAGCGGTGCCAGCGAAAAGACCCGTCTGTTGTTGGATGCAGCGCCGCACATCGCGGTGTATGTGCCCATCGACATCAGCGCCACAGCGTTGAACAAAGCGGCGCAATCGTTGCGCCAACGCTACCCGCACCTGATCGTCGCACCGCAGGTCGAGGACTTCACCCGCGTCCTGACCTTACCCGAGCAAGCCAACGGCCATACGCGTGTCGGTTTCTTTCCTGGCTCGACCATCGGTAACTTTACTCATCAACAGGCGGTTGATTTCCTGCGTTCGGCCCATGATGTTCTGGGCAACACAGCGCATTTCCTCGTGGGTGTGGATATGGTCAAGGACGCTGACATCTTGGTCGCGGCCTATGACGACGCCGAGGGCGTGACCGCGCGCTTCAATAAAAACCTGCTGACCCGCATCAACCGCGAGCTGAACGGCAACTTCAACGTCGATGCGTTCAAGCATCTGGCGCTCTGGAATGCCGAACAGGCGTGCATGCAAATGTATTTGGTCAGTCAGGTCGAGCAAGTGGTGAATGTAGCAGGCCACCGGTTCCACTTCGCCGCAGGTGAGCGTTTGCATACGGAGAATTCGCATAAATTCACGGTGCCGTCCTTCACCGCCCTCGCCGCTCGGGCTGGCTGGGCCGTGAGTGATCTCTGGATCAGCGATTCACCGCAAATGGCGTTGTTCAGCTTGCAGGCGTAACGCCGAATAAAAAAGCGCAACGCTGTGGCTCATGTGCCCGCTGTGCATTTATGCATGGCGCGGTTGCAGGATTGTTCATTGTCATTTGCAAATTTGCGCTGTTAGCATCCGGCACAGTTCTCATTGAACACGGTTCACGCTGAATCGTCTTGACGCGAGATAAAATAAAAAACAACAGGGAGTCAGTGATGACCGCACAGGTAATATCGGTCCAGTCTGTAACTCAGCAACCTGCCTGTGGCAACGTGCAGGCGCTTGACGCTGGACACATGGCCAGTTGCTTCAGCGGTCACGAGGTCTGATATGAACGACCTGGAATTGACCGAAGACCAAGTCATGATCCGCGACATGGCGCGTGACTTTGCCAAAAACGAAATCGCCCCTTACGCCCAGGCGTGGGAAAAAGCCGGCTGGATCGACGACACCGTGGTCGACAAACTCGGTGAGCTGGGCCTGCTGGGCATGATCGTGCCGCAGGAATGGGGCGGCACCTACGTCGACTACGTCGCTTATGCGCTGGCAGTCGAGGAGATTTCCGCAGGCGACGCGGCCACCGGCACGTTGATGAGCGTACACAGCTCAGTGGGCTGCGGCCCGATACTCAATTACGGCAGCGACCCACAAAAACAGACCTGGCTGGCGAAACTTGCCAGCGGTCAGGCTATCGGCTGTTTCTGCCTGACCGAACCCCAAGCCGGTTCAGAGGCGCATAACTTGCGCACCCGCGCCCAATTGCAGGGCGGCGAATGGGTAATCAACGGCGCCAAGCAATTCGTCAGCAACGGTAAACGCGCGCAACTTGCAATCGTGTTCGCGGTGACCGATCCAGAGTTGGGTAAAAAAGGCATTTCAGCGTTTCTGGTGCCCACCGACAACCCAGGCTTCACGGTTGATCGCATGGAACACAAGATGGGCATTCGCGCATCGGACACCTGCGCCGTGACCCTGAACAATTGCCGTATTGCGGCCGAAAACCTGTTAGGTGAGCGCGGTAAAGGCCTGGCAATTGCCCTGTCCAACCTGGAAGGCGGGCGCATTGGTATCGCCGCTCAGGCAGTGGGCATTGCCCGTGCAGCCTTTGAAGCGGCGCTGGTTTATGCCCGTGAGCGTGTGCAGTTCGACAAACCGATCATCGAACACCAAAGTGTTTCCAATATGCTTGCCGACATGCACACCCGCATCAACGCCGCGCGGCTGTTGGTCCTGCATGCCGCCCGGTTGCGCAGCGCGGGCAAAACCTGTTTGTCCCAAGCCTCACAAGCCAAGCTGTTCGCTTCGGAAATGGCCGAATGGGTCTGCTCCAGGGCGGTTCAGATTCATGGCGGCTACGGCTACCTGGAAGACTACCCCGTGGAGCGTTATTACCGGGACGCGCGCATCACGCAAATCTACGAGGGGTCCAGTGAAATCCAGCGCCTGCTGATCGCACGTGAATTGCGTCATTACAGTTTTTGAGGGTACGCGGCGGGCCATGCTCAGGCCCGCCACGCACTGCCATCAAGTGAACAACTGGCGCCCCAGTTTGGTCATCAGCAACGTCACCGAATCGGCATTTAGCAACATGATTTCACAGCGCTTTTGACTGTCGCTATAAAACACATCACGGGCTTTTTCCAGGCTACTTTCGCCGGCGACTTTCAAGATGCCGGCCTTGCCGTCACCATCCATCGCATCCAAGTCGCGCCATCCTCCTCCCGGTTGATACACCCGAAACAATTCACCTCGTACCGTGTTCCATGACAGACGCACTTGCTGCATGTCCCGCAGATTCCTCTTTAATATCGCCAGACCCAGGGAGTCGTTGCTTAAGAGGTCGTTGAAAGGAGATGAGGACTCCACGTACGTAATGTCATGAGTGTCCAGCACCTGGTGACTGACCTCATGAATGAGGATCGCTCCCCGGTGATGCGCACCCACATTGAATCGACGGCCCATCACGCTGTTTACCAGACGAAAAGAAGGCGTGTGAAAGAATCTCTCAGTGAAAAATATCCGTTTGCGAGCGTCAGTCTTGACGGTGAAACCCAGCGTTTGCTCATGTCCGATTTTATTGGCGCCCACCACATAGCGCGGGGATGAAAACGGCGAGAGCGACGCGTCGAGTATTTCATCGAATAACTTTTTGGCCTTTGTTTGCAACAATAACAACATCGGTTGACTGACCGTCTCCACATCAAAAAACGCCTTGATGATATCTGCCACCCGATCATCGAGCACAGCATGGGAGTCCGGAAACCGGAGGTTATCCAAGGCATCTTGCACGTAGCGCTTGGCCAGCAGGTGCCCCTCGCCAATTTGTCTGGCCCGTTCGCGATACCTTGATCGAATCTCAGGCATGCCACTGGCCTCGGTGACGAATACGTTATCAACGTGTTCATCGGTAAGACTGGATTTGCGACGGCTGAGGATCGGCCCACCCCCCAATAAGCCGCTTTGCAAATCCAATTGCCAATGCTGCAGGGGGTCAAGGCGTATCGGAGGTCCTGATTGTTCTTTATCGACAATCCACCACTGCCCACGCTCCTGTCGAACCTGAAACACTTTGCCGCCAACGGCGGCATAATACTTATCGGCTGAATGATCACCATACAGGTTGAGCAACGGATCTTTCACCAGCGTTTTGAGCTCGACATCGATGACCTCAAACGTACGCAAGCGAGCGTTCAACTCAGCGTTCATATTGTTGTTTTGCCAGGAGAAATCTGTGGGCTGAGGCAGGCTGAGCTCCTGTGCATTTTCTTCGCTGTCGATTACCAGCTCCTCCTCGTGCGCAGCACGCGAAGACAACAACATCGCAAGCCCTGCGCTGAACTCGGACAGCGCCTTACCCCAGCGCTGCGCCGATGCAGCCGTAAACGACGCCTGGAACCACGATCCGCTTTGCCAGGCGGCAACCAGTGAACCCAGCTTGCCCGGCAAAAACGTGAAAGCCTGCTCACCCGCCAGCGTCAACAGGTAGGTAAACGCTGACCAACTCGCCTGCGCCGCGGTGACCGTCTGATTTTTTGCCAACAACTTCATCACAGTGATCGTGTCGCGGAAAAAAAACTGCAGCGCATTGCCCTCGACGGCTTCCTGACTCAAGGTCGGGGGGGCTGGAATGAGGGGGAGCGAATCCCAGGTCGTCACGATACCGCTTGGCAGATGGGGCTCCCTGAAACCGCCATAATCGTATCGATCTCTAGCCTGTGGGCTCAATCGCTGCAAAATCAACTCCTGCAGTTCCGAGTCACTGCGCAGGGCCAGCAGAAGCTCAGCTTCGTTAGCGAATTCCTTGAAACAAAACGCATCGTGAAAGATCGCATGCAACACCAGCGGCCCTTGGGTTGAGTCAGCGGGGCCAAACAGATAAATCCCGCTAGCCAAATCGGCTTGCCAGCCCGGCGCGGCCACCAGTTTAAATGGCCGCAACACCACGGTTGTGCCAAAGACTGGCAACCGCGCCAGATTATCTGGCATGTTCACAACCCGTTCCACGTAACGCCACGCTAGATTGCTGAGTATGCCTTCAAGCTTTTGTTGAAATGCAGTCTCAAACATCTGCGCCGGGAGCAGATCACAGAAATAACCCAGACGCTTGGCATAGTCGGCAGAGCTGCTCGACAGTTTCTCTTCCAGAATATTTTGATAATTGCCGCCAATATCCAGCGTGCGTACTAGTGTATTTAAATAAGGAGGGGTGAAACCTGTGAGTGTTTGCTGCGCATCTGTGCTCGACACCGAGAGTGAGAACCCGTCGCTGGCACCTATGTGACCCAGGACAAAATCAGTCAACGTCTCGCTGTAGTCCTCGGTGGCTGCCGGTAGTGCTAACAGGACGTCGGCACCTATCGTGCCTGCGGTGATGTAACGGAAATACCTGACGATGATGGTGTCCGGATCAAACGTCTGATTGGGGAAATCGATGTTTAGCTGCATGAGCAGTTTTTCCCTGGCGAACTCCCTCAGTTTGGGAACTCCGAACAAAAAATCATGGTCTGTAATGACCGTTCGGAAATAATAAGCCACCAGTTCGCTATACACATTTAACTCAACATCGGATGCCTTTCTTATCCAATCTGGCAAAGAGGCCTCAAAAAACAGCGCCTGGAGCTTGATGGAATACGTATCCAATATAGTTGTATTGGCATCCGTGATTTCCACAGCATGGGTCACCGCAACAGTGGCGGCATTGTCCAGTAGCAGACGCTTGGCGAACAGCAACGCGCCCTCGATGGACTGATATTGGCGTCGTTGCTCCATCCGCTGCAATTCGCTGATGAAGTGATCTTCGATAGCCTGAGTTTCGATCCTGATCAACGGTGCCGACGCACGCTTTAGAAAAGAACTGACAAGGGCTCTGTCCTCGGCTGCCAATAGCGCCAGCCAGTCGTGTTGCTCCTTTGAACGGCGTATCCATTGATTAAAGTGAGCCTCCAGCACGGCGAGAGAATTGTAGACCCGCAGGCCTTTGACAGCCGACCAAAAGACCACAGGCCCGTCAGCATGCGCCGGCTGATGAAAGACCATGGTGTTACTCAACACCACCACAGACTGCGATGGGTCACCTTCAAGATGCACACTGCACACCTGCACCGCCTCATGACCCAACTGAGAACGCAATCGCTGAAGAGGCCGATTCAGCAGCTGCTCCAACATGTTCAGCGCTTGGGGGTTGATGACATTGCGACGGCGCTCCGTCGTCAGCAGCATTCGCAATTGCCGATCGCGAATGCTGCATGACAGCGGACCTGGCTCCAGTTGGCGGTCATGCTGGCGCACGGGACCTAAATGAAATTGGCGGACTTGATGCAGGTACTGGGAGGGGAATTGCGCCTGAGCACGCTTGATCGCCCGGTCAAGCACACCCCGCTTGACCGAGACCTCCTGCCATGGCGCCGTGGCTACCGTGCAAGGCACAACAAATAATGTGCCTTGCGCTAGCTCGCCGCTGCGTGCCCCGGTGACGCACTCCAGCAGCCAACCCACCAGACTAATAAGCTCACCCTTGTGACCTGCGTCGTTAACTGGCAACTGTAGATGAATGTGAGCAGCGTCCAATTGTGGGTCGGCAAATACACACAGCTGCTTATTCAACAGTTCCCGTGCGCACTGCTCGACACCAGGACGGGCCAAACTTATTTTGCTCACCAGGGCATCCAGCGACTGCAGTTGAGTCATCCAGGAATCATCGAGTACCAAATCAGAGTCGCTCGGCAAGACGGTAGATTCAATCACTGACGCTTTAACGGTCTGCTCGCCGGAAATGCTCTCAGCCTCTTCATCGGTCTCATGCGGCACAAACGACCGAGGCTTTGAGCGCCAGCGCCCACCGACGTTACGCAGCAATAGTCGGGGATCGAGTAATCGACGAATGTCGAGTGCGTCGTCGAGCATGACCGCCGCCTCCTGGCGATCAACGTGCGCACGCTTGAGTACAAAACTCACATTGCGCTGCTGGAACGCGATGACTGTCCCGGCAAGACTCATGAACAACTCACCTTCAATCGCGGTGTATTCAAGCGTGAGCGTGCCACTCCATGCTGCGAGGGCATGATCATTGAACGACAAGTGCGCAAACAGAAACGCCCTGCCTGTGGCCGTCATGAAATATTCGATCAAAGCGTCCCGGTCATGGAAGCAACGCAAACCGCTTTGTGCCGAGAACAGCCAGACGCTTTGGGCGTTCGGGTTTACGAACTCTACGGTGAACATGCCGACAAGTTTGAGGGCCTGGTTGCCAGCGAACACCACCGCGAGCCTTCGTACCATTGTTATCCCAGGCTCATTAAGCGGTGAATAGCCTGGCAACAGCGCGCGTAGCTTCTGGTAGTCGGGCAGGGTCAGCCTTGCGTCAGCCTTGTTTCCCAATAGCGCGTGGCGGAATGATTCCGATAGTGCTTGCGCCATCATGACGTGACGGGAAGGCCCTTTGCTGATCGGCGAGACAGCCCAATAATCGAGAAGAGTCTGTTCGACAGACGCCACAACCTCAGTGGTCAGTTGGCTCAATATCTGCTCGTAGGTGCCTGCCTGACCCGCATCCAATGCCTGCCCGTTGCTCCCCAGGAAAAGGCGCGACTGCCCCTGTATCAGGTCGTTGCCGGAATAGATATCCAACGCGGTATCAAGCAATGTCTGAACCGCAATGACTTCGGTCGCAAGTGTCTGGCCGGGAGAACTATTGAGCTGAACGATTTGCAAAAATATGGAATCGGCATTGAAGTTGGCAGCTGGCGCAACCCGTGTAATTGAGTGTTTCAATAACCCGGCCATTGCGCTTCGCAACGTAGGCAGCCCCTCGAGTTGCAAACACAGTGCGTCGACC
>NZ_DASWOT010000055.1:0-7513 GCF_036404235.1 Pseudomonas sp. | reverse complement strand
TACCAAGGACAACACGGCTGACAGCGCTTGCTCGCTGATGTCTTTCCTCAAGAATGCGGCACGGGCGTAAAGCTCCATGTCGGCCTTGTCATTGAGGATGAACGTGGCTCTGGCATTAAATCGTACGGCATCGCGCGCATCGCCGGGAACGGAGTCTGGTTCCAGTACATCGCGAAGGTGATCCTGATACTTTTGCCCCAGATTCAGGTGACGACAGACGTCGGCGAACTGTTCGGGTTTGATGTTTTTCGGGTGTGGCCCGTCCCTGCCTTTTTCAATCGCGGCAGCTCGCAGAAAACCGCCTGTAACGGACTCTTTGCGTTCGAAGTTATGCAGTGCAGCTTCCAGCAGCGTCAACTGAGTTGCGGGACCAGTACCGCCACCGGCTGAGAACGTGGGGTGAAACAGCGTGTCCACCTTGGGGTCCAGGCCTGGCCCAAATCGTTGGTCGAGCGCTTTGCGCAACAGCGGCTCGGCGAATTCGGCTATCCCTTGCAGCGGCTTGAGCAGTTTTTTCAAATCAGCCCTGGAGAACCTGCTGTTTCGCAAGGCGCGACGATAATCCTTCAACTGCTGCACAGAGGCCTGGCTGAAAGCGGTCGGCATTTGCTGTCGAATGACATTGAGTACCGGGTCATCGTCGAATTGACGTTGCAATAACTCAAGTCTTGATGTCGATGCAGAGGTTGCCGATTGGGAGGGGGTGGGTACAGATGTCATAACGCAATGTCCTTATTGCCAGTAATAAGGAACTCACGTTATCCATCACCCACCAGAGGGAAGATTTAAATAACTATTTTTTAACAGCGTCGCAATGACGCGCCGCAAACCAACGAACGCCTTCAGCGCCCGGCCTGAAAAGCCTTTAATCCCTTTTGTGCTTGCGCGCGGATGGCGTTCTGCACCAACGGTGTCCAACCTAGCAACACGCCTTTTGCGCCGAGTGCCTGCCGCGACCAGCGCCATAAATCAAAATGGTCGTGATGCTCGCAAATCTTGCCGTCACGTAAGACGAAACGCGCCTGAACATCGTTGACCACGGTACGGCCGGTCTGACTGAACAAGTAGCTGGCAACCCAATGGGCAGCGCCGCTGCGCTCGTCTGCACGAACGTGGTCGAAGATGACCGAGAACGCTTGAGCACGCGAGGTCAGCATGCGCCACATGTCGCCTGCCTGCGACCCACGAAGCTCGCCGAACACAGGGTCGCTGAACAGCACGTCGTCGGTGTAACAGGCAGCCATGCCCTCGGCGTCCAGTCGATTGAAGGCCTCGTAGAACCGGGCGATCACGTCTGCGTGTTCATCACTTATATTTGTTTCGCTCATGCGGGTAACGTCCATTGTGTCAGCGATCAGAAGCCGCACGATAAGCGCCAACGCATGCCTTTACCACGGACATTCGCGGCGCAAATACCCCGACTCAAACTTTTTCGGCGGTGACCTGCACGTAAAGCGATCGACCTGCGCCCAGTCCGGCGATGATCCCGGCCAAACCTATTACGCCGAAAATCCAGCCCACTGCGCCCCAGCCTCCCGTCACATCGTGAGCGATACCGACCGCAAACGGCCCCATGGACGCGAGCGTGTAGCCCACACCTTGCGCCATGCTCGACAGGTTGGCAGCCACATGGGAATCACGCGAGCGCAGCACGATCAATGTCAGCGCCAGGCTGAACGTACCGCCTTGGCCCAAGCCAAGGAGAATCGCCCAGCCCCAAAGCCCCTCAAGCGGCGCATACAAACAGCCAAACAACCCGCCCAATGTCAGCAGCATGACAATCAGGATTGCCAGCCGTTGGTCCTTGCCGCGTGTCGCCAGCCACGGCGTCGCCAACGAGCTGATGAGCTGGACCATGATCGAGCCCGAGAGCAACAAACCCGCCTCAAGCGGGGTCAGGCCGCGACCGATGAGGATCGAAGGCAACCAACCAAATACGATGTAGGCCAGAGATGATTGCAGGCCCATATAAAGGGTGACCTGCCAAGCCAATCGATCACGAAACAGCCCACGCACGCGGTAGGCCACTTGATGCAGCCCATGGCCCTGTCGAGCCTGAGGCAACCATAAGATCGCCGCCACGATGGCCGGACCCATCCAGAACCCCAACCCCCATTGCCAACTGTCACCAAACACATGGCTAAGAGGCACCGTAGAACCCGCTGCCACCGCCGCGCCCAGACACAACGCCATCGTGTACACGCCGGTCATGCTGCCCGCTTGTTTGGCAAAATCGCGCTTGACGATCCCTGGCAGCAATACACCGATGATGCCGATGCTGGCTCCGGCGACCACAGTCCCTGCGAAAAGCCCGATTTCTCCGAATAGACTGCGCAGCAGGATGCCGCTTGCCAATGTCAGAAGAATCCCCAGGATGACCCGCTCACTGCCGAATCGCCGTGCAAGCATCGGCGCCAACGGCGCAAACAGCCCCAGGCACAACACCGGCAAGGTGGTCAGCAGACCGGCCTTGGCGGCAGACAATCCGAGCCCGCTCGACACTTCACTGAGCAACGGTGCCATGCTCGACAACGCAGGGCGCAAGTTCAGCGCAACGAACACAAGCCCCAACAACAGCAACCACGGGCGCTTGAGCACGGGATGAGACTGTTGGACCTGCTCATCGTCAGCTTCGGCATCGATCAGCAATTCGTCGATTGGGTGGGGTAATACGGGCTTGTTTTGAATGCTGCTCGCCAGTGGCGCCTTGGTCGTCATGGGTATCTCGTGAGGGCAGGATTGTGTAACTGTGCATTGCACAAAGCAGTCATCCTGTTAGAGAACTGCGCGTAACACAAGTTTGGGAGGCGTTCAGGCACAGGTTCAAAGTGACTCACACGACAGGAGATGCGCCATCCAGACGCCGCGCGGTAGCGCAGCAAAAAGAGTCTCTGCGCCGACCGAGTGAGTTGAGTGCCACAGGGGTTGAACCTGCCCGCTTCACCCCTTCACCCCTTCGCCCTTCTCATCCTGAAGAACTCGCTCAACATGGCCCCGCACTCCTCACCCAGCACGCCCCCCTCGAACAACACCCGATGGTTGAGAAACGGCTGGCTGAAGAACTGGCCCTGGCTCTGCACAATTCCTGCCTTGGGCTCCAGCGCGCCATACACCACACGGTTGATCCGGGAATGCACGATCAAGCCCGCGCACATGCTGCACGGCTCCAGCGTCACATACAGCGTGCTGCCCGGCAGTCGGTAATTGCTAACGGCCTGCGAAGCCGCACGGATGGCGACCATTTCGGCGTGGGCGCTGGGGTCGTTGCCACTGATGGGGCAATTGAAGCCGCGCCCGATGATGATTCCGTCCTGCACCAGCACCGCGCCCACTGGGACTTCGCCCAACAATGCGCCTTGTGCCGCCAGCGCCAGCGCCTCGCGCATGAAGTGTTGATCGCGGCTGCGATCAATGATTTGCGGCTGGCGCATTACGAGACCTCGATAGCGGCCATGAGACCGGTTTCCATGTGATCGATCACATGGCAGTGAAACATCCACACGCCGGGATTATCCGCCACCAGCGCAACGCGTGCGCGCTCGTTCCTGCCCAACAGAAAGGTGTCGGTGAAATACGGGATGATTTTGCGCCGATCAGAGGCAATGACTTTAAAGCTCATGCCGTGCAGGTGAATCGGGTGTTGATACTGGGTCATGTTTTTCAGTTCGAAGATGTAACTCTTGCCCCTTTCCAACTTGGCAATCGGACGATCCGCACAGGTTTTATCGGTGATGTCCCACGCCTGACCGTTAATCTGCCACAGGCTAGGGGGCTTGCCGTTGTCGACGTTGACCGAGACCGCGCCAGCCCACTCGATATTGAAGTTGAGCTTTTCTGCGGTTTCAAGGTCCGGCTCGGCAACCGGGTTGGCGGGCAGTTCGGGTGGCCATTCGCCGGGCTTGTCATTATTGGCGACCGAACGGAACGTCCCCAGACGCACCGGGCCGTTGCGCAGTGGAATTTCCTCTCCCGCCGCGGGGGCCTTGATCGCCAGGCAAATACGCATGCCTGGGCCCAGCCAGTAATCCTTGCCCAACGGGCGTGGTGTCACTGGATTGCCGTCCAGTGCGTAGATCTGCGCCTCGGCCCCAGGCAGGTTCAAGCGATAGGTCACCGTGTTGTCGAGGTTGAGGATGCGCACCCGCACGATCTGTCCAGCGGGTAAATCCACCACGCCCTGCGGGATGCCATTGATACTCGACAACCGGCCCGCAGTGCCTTCACGCGCAGCTTCGCGAGTAACGCTGAACGCCGTGAACGCGCCCTCGTCATCGACGTGCCAGCTTTTCAGGCTGACCGTACGCTCATGAGCAAAACCGGTGGGCTCACGCTCTTCGACAATCAGCGGCCCGACCAACCCACGCCCCAGCTCTTCACTGCTACTGACATGCGGGTGATACCAATAGCTGCCAGCGTCTGGCACACGGAATTTGTAATCGAAGTACTCGCCCGGTTTGACTGGAAGTTGCGAAACATACGGCACGCCATCCATTTCCAGCGGCAGACGAATCCCGTGCCAGTGAATGGTGGTTTCCACTGGCAACTGATTAATGAAGCGCACTCGAAGCCAATCGCCCTGCCTGACCCGCAACTCAGTACCCGGTGCTGAACCGCCAAATGCCCAGGCCGGCGTTTGATGCCCCGCCACCAACTCGACATCCAGTGGCGCGGCGATCAGTTCGTAGTCGTGTCCTTCGCCGGGCCCGGTGCGACCCAGCCAGTAACGCGATGCCCCTCCCGCGCCTAGACCGACTACAGCAAGACCGGCCAGGCCTCCGAGAATTTGTCGACGGGTGAAGGACATGGATACAGGCACCTCAAATCAAAGACTGAACGCACCTGATAAGAGATGCGTGGGGCAAACACGATACACGTGCATTTGTCGAAATTTAAGACTCAACGCAATGCACTACATAGTGAGTGCTTATTTAAAGTCGCCTTGAGGGAAGCTTGAGCCTCCTTCATCAAAGACGACGAATATGAATTCTATTATCGAGCACTTGCCCGCCTCACACTTCACACCCGACCACGCCATGCTGATCGCAATGAGCAATCGACTGGTCAACGCCTGCCCCGACATGCGTGAAATGGCACGCCGGGTCGCTCAAGACATTCTCATCCAACGTGCTGGCGCACATATTGAACCGGACAACGTGTACTGGCATCGCTTCCATACCGCTGTCAGCAGTTCTCGTTCATTCAACGGCTGGCAGCACCGGGACGCGCCATACGAGTCGATGACGCTTCCACAACTGGTGATGCACCGTTTCAATCCCCATGACCAGGACAACGCCGACACGCTGCAGATGCTTGGCGGATTCTATACAGCAGGTCCAGACGCAGAGGCTTTCGATGAGCGAAACGAAGTCAGGATGCTACCCGTTGAAGTCTTGAACGACTTCTGGGCCGTTGACCTCAAGGCGCTCTACCACAACCAACTTCAAGCCTTCTGGTCTGACTGTTCTGATGATTTCAGAACCATGGCCAAGGCCACCTTCCTCAGCAAGGCGCTGGAGGATCACGAAGCCGGCTGGCTAACGAGCGACGATTTGCGATGGCTGACGATGGCGGTTGGCGTTGACATCAGCACCTCGCCAAACCTGAAGACACTGCAAAACCAATTTGTTGCCAGCGACAAAACGCGCTTTTGCACCTTTGATGTGGTCGGGTATGAGGCCAGCGATATTCTTCGAATTGTCAGTGAGAATGGAAGGCAAATTCTGTATACCCCTGGGGAAATCCAGAGCTTTCACACCTTTGAAACACCCGCCGACCTGCACTGGTGGCTGCTGTTACAGAATAAAACAGCAGAACTGCGCACACGTTTCATGGGGCATTTCCCGTTGTCCAGTCATGAGCAAGTTGGCGACAACATTGGACTTCGCCACGCTCTGGACTTGCTTTACAGCACCTGGGGCGCTGAACATCCCGGCGTCATTAACCAGTCGAGCCGTACGCTTTCAGTAGACCCGTTCACCTGGCTGCGCGATTCGACAAAAGCGCGGATGACCAACGACGCCTATATATTTCTGCGCTCAAACGGCGAAATGCGGAAGTTGATGTGGATCGGCTACTTACAAGATTTCGTCAAAATATCCGGAGGCCTGGCTGCTATCGACTGGCCGATTGCGCTGGCAGCGGTGGGTGCCGGTATCGCGGACATGGGCATGAACATCGACCAGGCGGTGAATGGCCACACCACCGCCGAACGTAACGCAGGCGTTATCGGTGCGGTACTGGCCGGAATCGATGCGCTGCTCAACAGCCTGTTCCTGATGGATGCCCGCCCCGAGGGATTGGAGCCAAGGCTCGAACCAGAAACGCCCTTCTCAGCACCCAACCCCGACATGGAAGCAACTGCTGTCGTCGCGGATCTACCGAATTTAGCACCCGCCACGGCGTACCCGGCCGAGGCCGGCAGCCTACTGACCCCTTTCGAAACCAACATGCTGCTCGACGCCTACGAGCCGGTGCGAGAAGAAGGCAAGATGAAAGGTGTCATTCTGACGGAGCAGGGCGGAACGTATATCTCGATTGACGACCTCGCTTACGCGGTCCGCTATGTCAACGAAATAAAAAGCTGGGTCATCATCGATCCACTAAATCCGTTTTCCTTCTATCGCAACCTGCCAGTCGTGCTGAACGAGGAGGGGGTCTGGATTCCCATCCGCAGTGCGGGCCTGATAGGCGGAGGAAAAGCCCTGAGCAAACTGTCAGGAGGCAGGACCGCGACGGTGACCGTTGAAACAATCACCCCCCCTGCCCCTTACGACATGCCCGAAGCTTTACGGCCTGCGCTGCGCGACGGCGCGCAATACCCGGGTAACCGGCAGGTCGAAGGATACCGTCCCTTGAATTCTATCCATGAGCCTACCGAAACAAATCCGTACGACACATTCAGCCAGATCAGGAACCGACTTTGTAACGATGCTTCGGTTTTCTACACCGCTGTGGAGCTACCCCCTCGCCCTGACATCCCTGTCATCGAAACCGGTTCTCCTATCAAGAGCACGCTCAAAAAACTGTTTCATAAAACATCAGGGCTGGTTATCGGCGAAACCCATTCCGGCATCGGCAGCAAGCAGTTTTTGATCGACAATATGTCGCTGCTGGCCAAGCAAAAGATAAAGACGCTATATATGGAGCATTTGCTAACAGACTTCCACCAAGCAGATCTAGACACCTTTGCTAACACCGGGAAGATGCCCAGTGGATTGGAGGAGTACCTGACTCAGCTGGACAACGGTCATCTCACCGATCCAAGCGGCAAATACACTTTCATGAACGTAGTCAAGGCAGCGACTGAGAATCACATCCGAGTTCGGGCCATCGACTGCATGGCGAGCTATCGCTTGAAAGGCGTGAGCGGTATGCCTGAATCGCTGCGCCAGCGAGTCATGAACTATTTTGCGAAAATCGTCATCGATACAGATCAGGCCGCGCAAGGCAGTCACAAATGGGTGGCATTGGTGGGCAACTCACACGCTAATACCTACCAAGGCGTGCCGGGTGT
>NZ_DASWOT010000054.1:0-3619 GCF_036404235.1 Pseudomonas sp. | reverse complement strand
CGGGTTGGCCAGGCGGATGTGGGCGTCCAGCGGCGTCTGCTTGCCGGCGGGGTCGTCGAAATACAGCGGCACATGGTGTTCGGTCTGGCCGGAGGTGCCCAGCGGCGCCCCGCTGTCCTTGACCCGGCCCATGATCGCTTCCTGCTCGCGCAGGGGCGTGCGATCCCAGCGCTCGACGAAGTTGCGGATGATGCGCACCGCCTGATAGCTGCCATTGGCCGCCCAGGCCGGCTCATCGCTGTCGGGCTGCACCCAGACCAGCGTATTCATGGCTTTCTGGTCATTGGAGTTGGGGTTGGCCGAGCCGTCACGGAAGCCCAAAAAATTACGTGCGCTTTCGGCGGGCTGGCCTGGCTTGAGCGGCGCCTGAGCAGGCACCGTGCCTTCTTGTTTCCAGCGCACCAGCAGCAGGTCCGGCAGGTTTTTCACGATGTCGCGCAGGGCGTGAATATTGCTGTCCGGGGCATTGGAGCAGAACTGAATGCTCAAGTCGCCATGACAGCATTCTGCTTCCAGTGCATCGTTGGGGAAGCCGACCATGCGTTGCAGGCGCTTGGGCTTGACCGCTTGCAGGCCGAAGCGCTCGTCGAACAACGAGTCGCCGACCGATACCGTGATGGTCAGGTTGTCCGGCGTCACTACGGGGCCAAGGATGCCCGAATCCAGCGGCGGCAGTTTTGGGTCCACCTGGGGCACGGCGCCACCGGTCATCAAGAACGCGATGCGCTCGTTGAGCGTACGCAACAGCCGCTCCAGGTCGTCGCGATCCTGAGCCAGCACGTCAAACGAAACCATCATGCCAGCAGCCGGGCGCGGGGTGACGATGCCGGTCTGATGCACACCATGGAAGGTGTTGCGGTCTTGGGTTTTCTCGCTTTTCGGGGCTTCGGCCACTTGCGCTGGCGCCGAGGCCGCCAGCACATTGCCGCTCAAGCTGCTGCCGGCAAGGGCAGCGCCCGCCGCACCGAGGCCCATAAGAACTCGGCGGCGTTCAGCGCTAACAGGGGCGTTGGATGAGTCTGAGTCTTTCATATGAGTTAAGTCTTCGCTCTGGTTTCAGGGCCGGGCGGGCGTATCAAGCACCCGCCTGGGCACGCTACAGGCCTGAAAGGCCGAGGGCCGGATCGATTCCATCGAGTACGTCGGCCAATGCCTTGGCCTTGTCTGCTATTTGCTTTCTTTGTTCGTTGGTTACTTGGTCATATGACGTGTAGCCATTGCTGGTCTTGAGCAGCAGCAACTGGTCATCCAGTGCGGTGGTTGCGGCGTCGATCTTCTTCAGCAGTTCGCCGGAGGTCTTGGCCAGCAACGGCCGCAGCAAGTCGATCACCTTGCGTGTGCCTTCCAGGTTCGCCGCAAAACCGCTGGCGTCGACATGGCTGTAACGTTCTTCTTCACCGTTGCTACGCACATCGGCCAGGCTGCGCATCGTGCGCACGATCATGCTGGCCAGTTGTTCTGGCGCGATGCTGTTGGCCAGCAGCGCTTGTTTGAGGCTGGTGATGTCGGTTTGCAAACGCTCGACGACTGGCGCCAGGGCGTCTACCGAGTGCTGCTGGAACAGGCCGAACTCAATGCGGTGGAAGCCGCTGAAGCCTGGGTCCTGCTCGCGTTTTTCGTAGTAATCGGCGCGAGCGTTGACTGCGTTGTCCAGTTCTGCCAGACGCTGAGCGGCCGGGGCGATGCGCTGATAAGCCGCTCGCGCAGGGACGTAAGCCTCTTGAGCGGCTTTCAGGTCGCCGCTTTGAATGGCTTGTTGCAGGTCGCCCACCGCGCGTAGCAAGGCACTGCTTTGAGTGCTGAGGTACACGCGGTATTCGGACAGCGGGCCGATGAACGCCACCATCGACGGACGGGCCTTGGCTGCTGCGTCGGACTCGGCGGTTGGCGTGACATGCAGAGTGCCGCGTGGGTTGCTCAACAGGCCACAGGTGATCGCGTAATCTCCCGGCAGCAGATTGGCATTGATCAACTGGCTCAAGCCCGGCGCGATATTTTCACGCTCTTCGATCACCAGCACGCCGTCGAGAATTTCCCATTCCACGGCACGCTCGGAGCGGTTGACGATGCGAAACGCATTCTTGCCAGCCGCGACGGTGATCGCATTAGGTTCGCAATTTTTGGCATGAATGGTCACAACGGTTTCGCCGCTGTTGTTGGCCAGGCGTTTTTTCTGCGCACTTTGCGAGGCGTAATAGAACAGCCCACCCGCGGCGACCATCAGGATCACAGATCCGGCAACGGCCAATCGCAGGACGCGAGGAGGCTTGGCTTTCTGGGAAGGAAGCCCTTGAGGACTGGTGGTCATGAGTGTCCTTTATTTATGCGTAACGGAAGAAGAGTGGCCATGTTCGTGTGCCGGGCGGGTGGGCAGACTCACCACCCGCGGCCCCGGCATAAAGAACAGCACCAGCGCGAAGATCAGGTAGGCCAGGTACACGGCCAGCACACTCACGGTGGGTGCATCCTGATACCCGAACATGCCGGCCAGCACCGAGCCAGTCGGGCCGTCCATCGGCAGGTTCGCACTGACGTCAAAGACAACGCTCTGGAAATGGTTCCACACGCCCGCTTCATGCAATGCCTGAATCGAGTTGGCGAGAATGCCCGCCGCGACCACCAGAATGAACAGGCCGGTCCAGCGAAAGAATCGGCCCAGGTTCAGGCGCATGCTGCCGCTGTAGATGGCAAAGCCGATGCCGATCGCGATGATCAGCCCCAACAGGGCACCGATTGGGGCGTCGGCCCCTTCGCTTTGCTGGAAAATGGCGAGCAGGAAAAAAACCGTTTCCAGACCTTCACGGGCTACCGCGAAGAACACCATGGCGATCAGCGCGTAGGTCTGGTTTTTCGAACCGGCGAGGGCGGCATCGAGGGAGGCATGCAGTTCATGCTTGATGGAACGGGCGACCTTGCGCATCCAGAACACCATCGAGCTGAGAATGATCACCGCGAACAAGCCGACCAGACCTTCGAACAATTCTTGCTGCTTTTGCGGGAATTCGGCGCTGACCATTTCCAGGCCGCCACCGACGAGCAGCGCCAACGCGCAGGCCAGGAAGACACCGACCCAGACCGCAGGCATCCACTCGCCGCGGCCGGTCTGTCTCAGGTAACTGGCGATGATGCCAACGATAAGCGCGGCTTCAATCCCTTCGCGCAACATGATCAAAAAAGGAACGAGCATGAATCACCGGGTAAAGACTAGATAGGGGGTGCAGCTTGAATGCGTCATGGAGTCATTTGCATTCAACCAATGTGTAACATAATGATACTCATTATTGAATGAGCATACTTGTTTTTTTGCAGAATCGAGCTTTTGTGCAGGTGTTCAGCTGGCGTTCAGCCACTTTGTTTCGCGGTGTATGGGTAGGAGCTGTGGCTTGTCCCGCGACCTGGCGCGCAGCGACAGTAAACCCTATACGCGCGGTCTGTCTGTCACACCGCGTGCGCAGGTTTTACGACGGGTTCCCCGCCTGTCGCTGGACAAGCCCTGCTCCCACATGGGGTTCAGGGCCAGAACACGCTGTAGCTGACGAGCCCGGCGAGACCGCGATGCCGATACACATGGCAATCGCAGCGTCGCGCTGCTCGTCAGCGCCTACCTGAATCGTGCGTG
>NZ_DASWOT010000053.1:0-6247 GCF_036404235.1 Pseudomonas sp. | reverse complement strand
CAAAGCGAGTGCGAGAGCCCGGTTCCGGTCGGGAGGAACAGCTGCAGTCTCGACTACAGGCATAGGGTTGCCTTCGTCGTCGTTCGGCGTCAGAGGCTGGATCTTCCGACCTGGAGAGCCTTGCAGCGCACCAATGAAATCGTTGGCATCCTGCGTGTTCCTGGTGCGCAGTGCTTCGGCCATCTTGCGCTCGCGGTCGTCGGACTGCTTGTTCATCAGGACCGACCCCAGTCCACGGACGGCATTGGAGACCCCTTCAAGGGCGCTGGGCGGGACGTAGTGTCCACTGACCATCTGACCTTGCGGAGTCTGCTGGGATTGCTTGAGCAGCAGCATCGCCATTTCGCGCTGACGCTGGATCGAGTTCGCGTCGATTGCCGCATCAGTGCCGGGCTGGAAGAAGTTGACAGACGTTGCCATTTACAGCCCTCTGATGAATTGAAGTGTTTGTAGCCGTGTATTTTCCACCAAAGGCGCCCATTCTTCAGGAATTGGGAAAGCCTTCAGTTCGGCGAAATGATGAGGGTCTTCTTCGGCATGGTGGCGGAGCGTTCGCGCAGCCTTGACGCCAAATTCATTCTCGATGGACTCGACGTATTCCATGGGGATCGGATTGCCCTCAAGCGCCATCATGTAGCCCATCAAGGAAACCGGATGGACATGGCGGACGAGGTAATAGGCCATCCCAGCAAGCTGGGCGGCTCCATAGTGCAAATTGACTGGGTGATCGCCCAAATCCTCTTTCAGCCAAACAGCGTGGTTCTTTTCGTCCTCAAGATGCTTTTCATAGAACGTCTTCAGGTCTTTTTCCCAGCCCTCGTCTTTCAAAAGAAAGATGGCCTCTCCAAGCAATGGCTCGCTTGCGATGATGATCTGATACAGAAGCGCCAGATGGTCCATGTCAGTACATGTAGGCCAGCATGGCGATGCTGCTGGCAGCGCTGATGCCCGCCTGGGTCTGTTGAGCAGCAGCAGCGTTTTCAGCGTTTGCGTTGCCGACCTGCGCGTTGTATTGGGAGTTCGTCGCGCCCAGCAGGTCGGGCCCGCTGGTCTGGCCTTGCTGCCCGGGCGTGTTGAATGTGGGGTTGGTCACCTGCGAGCCAGTGCGCAACGCATTCAGTTCGTTCAAGGGGAGCTGGCGCAGGAACTGCCGTTGCTGCAGGGTTGCTTGATTCCCGGCAAGGGCCTGCTGGAACATCTGGTTTTGCACCTGCGAGCCGGCTAGATTGGCCGCGATATCCGCGTCATTGCGTTGCTTGCCAAACTGCTGTTGCTGGATGCCCCAGCCCTCAGAGCCTTGCGTCAGACCCTGATTGGCTAGTTTTGCATCCAAAGACGATTGCTGGCGGTCCAGTTCAGGGTTCTGGCGCTGGCGAATCAGATCAACCGCGCGATCCCAACCATCCATCCCCGTTTGACCGTTGATGTCGATCAGGCCGGAGGTGTCGAAAGGCTGCGCCATCGAGTCGCGAACTCGATCCATTGCAGTGCCCTGCAGATCGGCCAGCCCAAGGCTCGTGCGGTTGTACGCATCGAGCAACTGTTGCCCGGTATCACTTAGCTCAATCTGTGAGGACCACGTATCCGGGTCCATGGTGAACTGTTCGCGCGTCGGTTTCTGATAAGCCCCCACATGCGCCTGATACTCGCGAAGCTGCTGCGCCTGCCCTTGGTCCTGCATGTTGGCCAAAAGATCCTGCATGTGGTCGTAGTCGGACACAGCCTTGTCGTAGCCCTCCTGATCGAAGCCAGTGCCTTGCGTGTACTTCAGACTGCCGTAAGGCGTCACCTGGTTGATGCGGTTGGCCGAGGTTTGCGACCGAGCGGCCTGCAGGTTGCCCGCCGCTTGAGCTTGGGCTTGGCCGACGTAGTCGGGGGCCGCAGGGGCAGAAGATTTGGACCCCACGATTACACCTCTGTGATAGAGTTGAGTTTCACCACTTCTTTATCTCCTAGAGGTTTTCTATGAACGATACATTGCCAGCCCGGTTTTGGGCAAAAGTGATCAAAGCCGATGGCTGTTGGAAATGGTCCGGCAGCAAGCATTCTTTCGGGTACGGGATGATCATGAAAGGTGGCGACGCGAAAAAGACCAAGATCACCGCCAGCCGCGCGTCTTGGCTTATTCATTTTGGGGAAATCCCAGAAGGCCTTCATGTTTGCCACAAGTGCGACAACCCCGAATGCACCAACCCGGACCATTTGTTTCTTGGGACCGCCAGAGATAACTCGCAAGACTGCATCGCCAAGGAAAGGCGTGCGATGGTCTTTAGCCAAGTCGAATGCGACATCATTCATACGCTTTTTACTCTTGGCGTGTCCAATGCCAAGCTCATGAGAGCTTTCCAGGTCTACCGACGAACTATTTCCTCCGCAATTGAGCGGGGCGGCATGCTTCCGCCAATCAAGAAAAATCATCCGAAGCCTAGGACCGGCAGGCCCAAATCTCCGCCGCCCCTTGGGATTGGCTCCAAAAACGGAAGGGCGAAGATCGGAGAAAACGACGTTTTGAAGATTAGAGCAATGCGCGCCGATGGGCTCAGCACAGGCGAAATCGCCAAGCATTTCTCCATTGGGAAGTCCATGGTTTCGCACATCTGCACAAGACGCTGCTGGAAGCACATCTGAAATTACAGCCACCGACATTGCTCCTTAGTCATCGTGAGAATGACAAGATCACCATCTTTTGTGGCGTTGGCAATTCGTGCCTCTTCCACAAAGCCAAGTTTGTGATCGAACCGGAGGGCGCGGTCATTGATTGAGTCTACCAAACCTATGGCTTTTTTCACCTTAAGTTGGCAGAACACATACTGGAAACAGTATTTAGTATAGGCTTTGGTGACGGGTCGATCTGCAGCAACATGCATGCAAATACTTGCCCCGTTGTACATATCGAAGAGGCACCCGGCAGTCAGATTCCCATCTGTGAGCCAGCCAATGGCCGTAGAAGTCCCAGCTTCATATTGGCCGCCCGTGCGCTCACAGACCCATGGTCCAACAATTGACGCGTCAGTTGTTATCACAACACAGATCCGACCTGATACAACGTGTCAGTCGTGTTCCAAGTCAACGACGCGCCATTGCCGGAAACAGTGAGGCGAAGTGCGGCGTACCTGCCGAGAGCCCCCACGGTCTGCCAGGAGCTGATCTGCGTTAGGCTCCCGCCCCACACCATCGTCCCCCAAACCATCGAGCCCCAGACCATGCCTGTCGGCGGCGTGTACGACAAAGAGCCGGTGGAGGGGGTCTGCAGGAAATCGACATTCAATCCAAACAGGATTGAAGGCGAGCCGTCCGACAACAGTGATGGGCGAACCATCGTGAAGTACTTCTGCAACGCATTGGTGCGGAAGTTGGAATAGGCCTGCAAGGCGTCCGCACGGATAGGCACGCCATCATCAAAATTCCCGCTCCACGCTTTGTAGACGTTCGTTCCGCCGAAATAGATGCTCGGCCCTACCACTTCCCAGCAAGAGGCGTTCATATTCGTGAACCGCGCCCATGAGCTGGTGATGGTGTTCATCACGTACTGAATGCTGGTAGTGGAAGACGTAGGCACGTTCAACCATAGCTGGTTCTGCTCGGGGAAAACCGACATCTGCCAGCCGTAGTTGCCTTCATATGCCACGACAGCCTGATTGATCAAGTTCTGGATCTTGTCCGTCAGTGCGATAGAGCGGTCAATGGTGGCCGACAGAAGAGCCCGACTTAGCGGGAAGATGCCTTGCTCGCACATGATGAGAGCATCGCCGCCCATCTTGGCGAAGCACTTCCGACCGATTGGCCGGCCCAGGTAGTACACCCCTTGCTTCGTCCATGTGGCCGGGTCGAGCCCCTGATAGATGGCGACTTCACCTTCCGACGAGATGAAGACGGCCAGGTCATTCAGGCCTGCGCCAGCGTCCACCGACCATGATCCCATCGCCATCAGGTAGCCGCCACGAGGAAAGATCGTCGCCAGGTCAAATGACGTAGCGGCTCCTGCGATGCTTTGCACGGCAAGATACCAGACCCGCAAGCGGTTCTTTTCCACCATGAACAGGCGGTTGCCGAACACGTTCACCTGAGCCAGCAGGTTGGACGTGATGCCAGTGATGGATACATCGGCCCAAGTAGTCCCGTCGTAGATCTTGCCGTTGTCCTGCCCATTCACAGCCCACAGGAAGGGCCCGCCAGGCGTCACGATGTTCGTGTAGCACCATTGAGCATTCGTCAGCCCAGTGACCACCGGAGCGCCCACGGCACCCGCCGAACTCACATTGTAGAAACTGGTCCCGGCTGCCGCGAAGATCTGATACGTACCCGTCGCCGTGGCATAGCGAAAGATCGTTTGGGTTCTGGCTGCAATGCCGGTCACCCATTTGCTGTAGCCCTTGCGTACATCCACCCCGGTCGTGGTCGGATACCAGTCGTCCAGAATGACCGCATCCAACGGCTTCATCGCTGCAAGAGAATCGCGCGCGTTCAAGCCGCCGACCGGGGCCGGCATAGAAGCGGTCTTGGCGATTGCAGGCATTAAACGACAGCGCCCGTTGCATCAACCCATGACGCGCCATTCCATGTGATTGGCTTTCCAGCAGCGGCTAGGGTCGTATCCAGATATCCAACGCCAACATCGGAAGCTGTAAGGACTGGCCGGTTGGCAGTTGTGCCAGAGACTGAGAGCACCGACCATGGGCCGACGTTCTCGATGATCTTGAACACGTTCGCTCCTTCGGGCCGGACTCGCAGGTATGCCCCAGGCTTGCCGTTCGCCTGCAGACGTTGCCCTATACCAAGGCCGCGAAAACGTCCAGTTCCATTTCCCGCGCCACCTGTGCGAACGATGCAACTTGCCGCATAGGGTTGGCGGATGATGATGTCAGGTCCGCCCGCAAGGTACAACGTATCCGAAAGGTCAAAAGACACGCTGGCATTCGCTGCCACAAGTGCACCATAGTTCCCGTAATTTCCTTGCGTCGACGCGGTGTCATTTCCCAGTTGAGCGTACTCATCGGACAACCGACCAGTGCCATAGTGGCCGCCGTTATTGTTTACTGTGACCCCAACTATTGAACGCGGGTTAACAAAGTCCGCTCGAGCCACGTTGCCAGAGGCCGCTACGTTGTCTCGGTAAAAGAACGTTTTCGGGATTGATCCCGAATTGATGACGACCGTGGGTTCCAGGACTTGTGCATTGCCAATGACATAGGTCCGCGGGCTGCCTGTGTCGCGCAAAACCACGAACGGGCTGCCGTAGCTCGGTGCCGCCGAGGCGCTGCGGTTGCAGTCCACAACGGTCGGGCGCACAGCTTGGATCTGAGGTCCGAGCACGTCGTGTTCGCTGGACAGGAAGGCGGCGCCCTTGCTGTTCTTCCAGCAGGGGTCCAGGGTCGTTATCTTGCCCTTCACAACATAGGTACCCTGCGTGGCGATCAGGCCGTTCGTGGTGGTGTTCACACCGCCTGCGCTGTACCCGACCACGCTGCCGTCATCGGTGTGGTTTTCGATGGTGATGTCTACGGTTTTAGGAATGACACCTGCAAATGCTTGAAGCGCAATCAAAATGCCCGGCCCGGCGCAGTTCTCCGTGTAGGGATTGAGAATCCGAATGCCGATCAATTCTTCAGTATTGTTGTCCGGCTCAATGTCCAATCCCGCGCCAGGGGACGTACCGCCGATATTCGTCCAACGCGCAGATTCCACCGTAATGTTTTTGCCGGTGGTAATTGACATGCCTTGTCGGCGGCATGCATCCGCATCGGGGCGCAAGATATAGCAACCTTGCGGCACGCCCGTAGTAGCACCTCGGCCAAAATAGATTCCATCGCCCCATGTGTTGTTCGTGACGGGGTATTCCACGCGGATTCTATTCCCGCCGCGAATGTCAATACCCATACCAAACTCGCCAGTCGAAGCGGAATTTAGATCTTTTCGGCCATCAAGCGGCGGGTTTATTAGACGAACGTCGGTTCGATCCCAGACGCGCAACATTTGGTAGATGGTGTTGTTGTGGGCGAGCAATTGAAGTGTGCCGCCCAATTCCCATCGGATCGTCGTGTTGCTTGGTATGTCTAGGCACAGACCGAAGTTCGGCGAAGCATCTGGCAACGGCGCCATTCGCCATTGTGCAGCGTTCATCACCAGTGTCATGCCCGCCGCCGAGGCGACGTTTATCATGTTCTGCATGATGGCACGATAGTCTCCCGCCGTGCCTGCTTTAACCGCTGCGATCTGGTCCGGCGTCAGAAAGTTAAATGCGAAAATC
>NZ_DASWOT010000052.1:0-21276 GCF_036404235.1 Pseudomonas sp. | reverse complement strand
CAGGAGGCCATAGCACCGACCTTCCGCTTGCCTACGGATATTCAGGCGCATTACCAGACGCTGAAATGCACTGCCAGCGCATCCGACCGCGAAGGTATGGCGTTTCTGATTTTGACCGGGCGATACATCGGTTATCTACCCAATCACTACGCGGCGGTCTGGGTGCAACAAGGCCGGTTGAGGGCACTCAAGCCCAAAGTCCGATTCTACGATTTGAGCTTGGTGATTGTGACCCGCAAAGGCCGTCGCACCCATTTGGTGCTCGAAAGCTTTTTGGAGACACTCGCTGCGACGCGCTAACGCTTTTTCGTTCGAACCTCAAAATAAAAGTCAAAAAAATCACATATCTAATAATTTTTATCTATTTGATTTAAATAGATAAATTCATGATAGACGAACAACAAACTGATCACTTGGACAGGTTTTTGCAGTAAGTATCGCGGGCAGTAAGTATCGTGGATTGTTGACTTGCCCGCGAATCCCACAGCCAAGTCTCCATCGATCCGGCTCATTCCAAAAAACGAGACCTCAATATGCCGTCCGATCCTTCCAGCAACAACGACCTGATTTATGGCCTCAATGATCGCCCCAAACCGCTACCCGCCACATTGGCTGCCATTCAGCATGTGCTTGCGGCTTTCGTCGGCATCATCACACCCCCGCTGATCATCGGATCAGCGCTGGGGCTGGCCGACTACTTGCCCTATTTGATCAGCATGGCGCTGATGGTCTCCGGCGTCGGCACATTCATTCAAGCACGCCGTCCGTTTGGTATCGGTGCCGGCATGATTTGCCTGCAGGGCACCAGCTTCGCGTTTCTTGGCGCCATTCTGTCAGCAGGCTTCATGGTCAAGCAACGCGGAGGGAGCCCACAAGACATCATGGCAATGATCTTCGGCGTGTGCTTTTTCGGCGCGTTAGTGCAAATCGTGCTTAGCCGTTTCATCGCGCAACTACGCCGCGTCATTACGCCATTGGTGACCGGCATCGTGATCACCCTGATCGGCGTCAGCCTGATCAAGGTAGGTGTGACCGATTTGGGCGGCGGCTTCAACGCGCCGGACTTTGGCGAGCCTATCAACCTCGCGCTCGGCGCGTTCGTGCTGGTGGTGATCATTGCACTCAATCGTTCGAACACACCCTGGATTCGTCTTTGCGCGATCATCATCGGCTTGGCCGTGGGCAGTGTCGCGGCGTGGTTAAGCGGAACGTTAGCGCCTCATTCGATAACCAACGCAGCGTTGATCAGCGTTCCGATACCGTTCAAGTTCGGTTTCAGCTTCGACTGGACAGCTTTCCTACCCGTTGCGCTAATTTATCTGATCAGCAGCATTGAAACCGTGGGTGACCTGACTGCCAATTGCATGCTGTCACGCGAGCCTATCAAAGGCCCGAGCTACATCGCTCGGCTCAAGGGCGGCATTCTGGGTGACGGCGTCAGTTGCATGATCGCCGCCACATTTAGCGCGTTCCCCAACACCACTTTTGCCCAGAACAACGGGGTGATTCAACTGACCGGCGTCGCCAGCCGCTATGTGGGCCTGTACATCGGCGGGATATTGTTCGCGCTCGGCCTGTTTCCGGTCGTCGGTGCCGTTCTTCAACAAATCCCCAAGCCGGTACTGGGCGGCGCGACCTTGGTGATGTTCGGCAGCGTTGCGGCTGCTGGCGTGCGGATTCTGGCGCAAGCGCCGCTGGATCGGCGCAGCATGCTGATCATCGCGACATCGTTTGGTGTCGGCCTGGGAATTGCCGCGCAACCGACCCTGCTGCATCACCTGCCACAGCTGGTGCAAAATCTGTTCGACTCGGCGATCACCAGCGGCGGCCTCACGGCTATTGTCATGAGTCTGGTATTGCCGGAGGCGAAGCTGACCGCAGCCGAAAAAAAGCCCGAAATCGAGGCGTTTGAACACTGATTTTCCATCGCCAGTGCTTGTCGGATCGTCGCGGGTGCGTTATCTGTTCACATCGTCGCAGCCAATGATCCTCTGGAATCGCACATGACCCTCGAAGTCCCTGCCCACACACCCAGCGCCACCAAGCCAACGGGCCGCATTCGCCAGAAGAATGAAGAAGCAATCATGAAAGCTGCCGAGGACGAGTTCGCGCGTCATGGCTACAAAGGCACCAGCATGAACACCATCGCGCAGAACGCCGGGCTGCCGAAGGCAAATCTGCATTACTACTTCACCAACAAGCTGGGCCTGTACATCGCCGTGTTGAGCAACATCATTGAACTGTGGGACAGCACTTTCAACCATCTTAAAGTCGAGGATGATCCCGCCGCGGCGCTGACGCAGTACATCCGCGCCAAGATGGAGTTCTCTCGCCGACGGCCACAAGCGTCACGCATTTTCGCGATGGAAATCATCAGCGGCGGCGAGTGCCTGAACGCCTACTTCAGTCAGGATTACCGCACTTGGTTTCAGGGGCGAGCCGCCGTGTTTCAAGGGTGGATCAATGCGGGCAAGATGGACCCAGTTGATCCGGTTCACCTGATTTTTTTGTTGTGGGGTAGTACCCAGCATTACGCAGATTTCGCCACGCAAATCTGCCGTGTCACGGGCCGCATACGCCTGACCAAACAGGACATGGAAGTTGCGGCAGACAACCTGATTCGCATCATCCTCAAGGGTTGCGGCCTGACGCCTCGCACTCTTTGAATGCTCGAAAAACAATGTCATCAGCTGGAATTCTTTAATGCCCTTTACCCTCGTCGGGCCTTGTGAATTGCGTGAAGAAATTCGCAAGAGCCGCTTCATCACCCTTGCAGCACCCATAAGCACCCCCGCAGAGGCTCAAGCTTTCATTGAGCAAAACAGCGACCTCAATGCGACGCACAACTGCTGGGCCTGGAAACTCGGTGATCAATACCGTAGCAGTGACGACGGCGAACCTGGCGGAACTGCGGGTCGACCGATTTTAGCGGCTATCGAGTCTCAGGATTTTGATCAGGTAGTCGTGTTGGTCATTCGCTGGTACGGCGGTATTCAACTCGGCACCGGAGGACTGGCCCGCGCTTACGGTGGCGGCGCCAACAAATGCCTGCAACAAGCCGAACGCTTGCCGCTGATCCATCGGGTTGCGTTGCATTTGGACTGTAGCTTCAGCGAACTGGCCCTGGTGAAAGTAAGACTGGCCGACATGAGCGGCCTGATCCAAGAAGAGTCCTTCACTGCCAATGGCGTGGAGCTGTCGATTGCCGTCAGCCCGGAGCAGGTCGACACGCTACAAAAACAATTGGCCGACATCAGTCGCGGACGCATCGTATTGCGTCGCGACACACATGCTTGAGACACAATACGTATCTGTCACATTTGCCCACATCTACGGTGCACCTGCCTGTGGACAAGCTGAGTACACATCGCTGTACTCCTTGACTTCCATGGCTTCACGCCGATTGATCACTTTTCGACCATCTTGCTTATCCAACGCTTAAAAACCCCGAAAAACAGCAAGTTAGCGCGCCTTATCGCGGTCCGGTACTACGGGTTCTTTCGTTATGCCGGTTATCTGAGGTTGCACACATTAACTGTGGAGCAAGCTGTGGATAACCCGTGCAAGGCCGCCCAGGGAGCTTGAGGTATCACGCTCGCCGCCAGCTGTTCATTTTTTGAACAACCTGTATCAATTCGTTGTATATCGATATGCAACGATAAGCACCCTCACCAGAAACCTTATCCTCCGTCACGCTTTGTCGTTAACGTACACCCTGCATGAAAGCCGACGACCGTTGCGCCAGAAAACCAAATTCCTTCTCGCGCATGGGGTCCACTTTCCAAAGGCTGTATTTCATTTGTCTGCAAAGGAGTCCTGTCATGACTGCCAACAAAACCGCACTCATCATTGGCGCATCACGCGGCCTGGGGCTGGGTTTGGTTCAACGCCTGACCGAGCAAGGCTGGAACGTCATTGCCACCGTCCGTGATCAACACAAGGCCGACGACCTGAAGAAGGTCCCTGGCGTGCGCATCGAGACGCTAGACATTGACGAGCAATCATCGCTCGAAGTGCTCGCGCTCAATTTGAAAGATCAAGTGCTCGACCTGCTGTTCGTCAACGCCGGAATCATGGGTCCGTCACACCAAAGCGCGTCCAAAGCCACTGCCGCAGAGCTGGGGCAACTGTTCATGACCAACGCCATCGCGCCGATCCGTCTGGCCGAACGCTTCGTTGGGCAAGTCCGCGCCCATACCGGTACCATCGCTTTCATGAGCTCGGTACTCGGCAGCGTTGCCTGCCCCGATGCGCCGGAAATGGCGTTGTACAAAGCCAGCAAAGCGGCGCTCAACTCCATGACCAATACGTTCGTCACCCAATTGGGCGACCACAACATCACCGTGCTGTCGATGCACCCGGGCTGGGTCAGGACAGCGATGGGCGGCGAAGGCGCCGACATCGACGTCAAGACCAGTACCACAGGGTTGATAGAACAGCTCAATGCTTACGCCGGTAAAGGTGGGCATCACTTCATTAACTATCGAGGTGAGACGATTCCCTGGTGAGCGCATGAAGTTGAAACTTGCCCTGGACTGCCGCTGGTTGCCAATGCGATGAGCCACCTCTAAACTCCGCCACCTCGCCCTGCTTCACTCCAAGCTGCGGCGACCCTGGATCAGCAGACAGGGCAACACTGAGCTGGCGAACCTGAACAGATTTTTTCAGAGGAGCCGGCCAATGCCTGCGATCCGTATCTGGTTGAAAAACCCGCTTGCCGTTTTCACTGCCAACGATCTTGATGCCCGTGGCGGGCTGGTCATTGAAGGCGGGATCATTACCGAGCTGCTGGCCGCTGGCGAGCAACCTTCGCAGCCATGCGATCAGTTCTTCGATGCCCACGAGCATGTACTGCTTCCAGGGTTGGTCAACACACACCATCACTTTTATCAAACCCTGACCCGCGCCTGGGCGCCGGTGGTGAATCAGCCATTGTTTCCATGGTTGAAAACCTTGTACCCGGTATGGGCGCGCTTAACCCCAGAAAAGCTGGCGCTGGCGAGCAAAGTCGCACTGACCGAGTTGCTGTTGTCGGGCTGTACCACTGCGGCCGATCATCACTATCTGTTCCCAAATGGGCTGGAAAACGCCATCGATGTGCAAGTGCAAAGCGTACGCGAGCTGGGCATGCGCGCGATGCTGACACGAGGCTCGATGAGTCTGGGGGAGGAGGATGGCGGCTTACCGCCGCAGCAAACAGTGCAACAGGGCGAAGTGATTCTGGAAGACAGTCAGCGCCTGATTCATACCTATCACGAGCGTGGTGATGGCGCGCAAATTCAGATCGCCTTAGCGCCCTGCTCACCGTTTTCAGTGACGCCGCAGATCATGCAAGAAAGCGCGGCACTGGCCCAAAAGCTTGATGTTCGCCTGCACACGCATCTGGCCGAAACACTGGATGAAGAGGATTTCTGCCTGCAACGTTTTGGACTGCGCACCGTGGATTATCTGGACAGCGTGGGCTGGCTCGGACCACGCACCTGGCTCGCACATGGCATCCACTTCGATTCGGGTGAAATCGCCCGGCTGGGCAATGCGGGAACGGGAGTTTGTCATTGCCCGAGTTCAAACATGCGCCTGGCGTCTGGAATTTGCCCAACACTGGACTTGATCGCGGCGGGAACGCCCCTTGGGCTCGGCGTCGACGGCTCAGCCTCAAACGATGCGTCGAACATGATGCTGGAAACCAAGCAGGCGCTCTACCTGCAACGGCTGCGGTACGGTGCCGAGAGGATTACCCCCCAATTGGTATTGGGTTGGGCGACCAAAGGCTCAGCAAAACTGCTGGGGCGCAACGACATCGGCGAACTGGCTGTTGGCAAACAGGCGGATATGGCGTTGTTCAAGCTCGACGAACTGCGCTTTTCCGGCAGCCACGATCCGCTGTCGGCCTTGTTGCTGTGCGGCGCGGACCGCGCGGATCGGGTGATGATTAGCGGTCAGTGGCGAGTTGTTGATGGTCAGGTCCAGGGGCTGGATTTACAGGGACTGATTGCTGATCACAGACAGGCGGCTAAAGAGTTGATTGGCGGTTGATGTCATCAGTGAAATCAACAGTGCCTGTAACACCGCATCACAGCCTTCGGCAGTTCCTACAGGGGAGTGCGGTTTGCTGTAGGAGATGCCGAAGCTTGCGATACGGTGTTATGACCAAACCCTGATTACAGCCCCAAACACGACAACATGATGAACGTCGCGAACAGTACAAAATGCGTCATGCCCTCGATCGCGTTGGTTTCACCGTCGTTGAGGTTGATTGCACTGACCAGCAACGTAATGAAGACCATCACGGTCTGCACCGGACTCATCGCCATTTGAAACGGTTGGCCGCTGTATAGCGCCATCGCTTCCATCACCGGAACGGTCAGAATCACTGTAGACAGTGACGCCCCCAGCGCGATGTTGACCACTGACTGCATGCGATTGGCCAATGCCGCGCGCAACGCCGTGAGAATCTCCGGGGCTGCAGAGATCGCCGCCACCAGGATCGCCGTCATGACCGGCGGCGCACCGCTGCCTTCCAGGCCCAGGTCAGCAGTTTTCGACATCACCTCGGCCAAAGCACCAATGATCACGACACCAAATACCAGGGTTCCGATAGAAAGCGACAGGCTGACCGGCTCGCCCTGCGGAACAGGTTGATCCTTGCGGCGTTTTTTGTCCGGGTAGCTGTAGCTGAAAAAGTAACTGTGCGGCCCGACCTGCATGCGCAGGAACAGCGTATACAAAACCACCATCGCACCGATGGTAAACGCCGAATAGGTCTTCCAATCGCCTTCGGGAATAAACTCCGGCACTACCATCGACACAGCCATTGCAGTCAGAATCATCACGCTGTAGGTGCGTGCCGAATCATCGTTATAAGACTGCTCGCCATGCTTGAGTCCTCCCATCAACGCGGCAAGGCCAAGGATGCCATTGATGTCGAGCATCACGGCCGAGTAAATCGTGTCCCGCACCAAGGTCGGTGAAGGCTCGTTTTTCATCATGATCGCCAAAATCACCACTTCGACCAGCACCGCCGACAACGTCAGGATCATCGTGCCATAGGGGTCGCCGACCTTCTCTGCCAGCAGTTCGGCGTGGTGTGCGACCCGCATCGACGCGCAGATGATAAAACCTACCAGCACGATCCCGGCGATTAGCGCGACAGTGTGTCCATGGCTTAAGAACTCATGTTCGAACGGATACGCAAAACACGCCGCGATGACGGCTAACAGGAGAAACTTTTCTTGCTTGAGAATCGCGCCCATTGTTGCTTTACCTTTGCCACAAAAGCCGCGGCGTCCATGAAGTGATCGGGGTTTGAGCGCTTGAGAGTGGCGTTTGTGACGAAAGGTTTCAAGGCGCAGGGTAATCAGCACATGCTTGCCCCCGTTCGCAGCGAGATGGCAATCGTTAGTGGAGCACCATTACAAGGACATGTAAGCCCTGGCGCTGACATTGCTGCGCGCGATAACGCCTATGTACAGATATGTCCTTACCTCGCGTGAGGAAAATCAATGAACCGTCTGGTCAGGTTTTAACCAGCGCCCTGTCCGAGTCTGTAGAATCCAGACCACTGCACTTGATGAGAAAAGCACATGTACGACTGGTTGAATGCCCTGCCCAAGGCCGAACTACACCTGCATCTGGAGGGTTCGCTGGAACCAGAATTGTTATTCGCCCTGGCTGAGCGCAATAAGATAGCCCTGCCCTGGAACGACGTAGAAGCCCTGCGCGGCGCCTACGCATTCAATAACCTGCAGGAATTTCTCGACCTGTATTACCAAGGCGCAGACGTGCTGCGCACCGAGCAGGATTTCTACGACCTGACGTGGGCGTATCTTGAGCGCTGCAAGGCGCAGAACGTGATTCACACTGAACCGTTCTTCGACCCGCAGACCCATACCGATCGCGGTATACCGTTTGAAGTCGTGCTCAACGGCATCGCCAGCGCCCTGAAAGACGGCCACCAGAAACTGGGTATCAGCAGCGGCCTTATTCTGAGTTTTCTGCGTCACCTGAGCCAAGAGCAAGCCGAGAAAACCCTCGATCAGGCGCTGCCGTTCCGTGACGCATTCGTGGCAGTCGGTCTCGATAGCTCGGAAATGGGCCATCCGCCGCGCAAGTTCAAACGCGTCTTCGACCGTGCCCGCAACGAAGGCTTTCTGACGGTGGCCCATGCAGGCGAAGAAGGCCCACCAGAGTACATATGGGAAGCGCTGGACCTGCTAAAGATTCAGCGTATCGACCACGGCGTCCGCGCCATCGAAGATGAACGACTCATGCAACGCATCATCGACGAACAAATCCCTCTGACGGTCTGCCCACTGTCCAACACAAAGCTGTGTGTGTTCGATGACATGTCGCAGCACAACATTCTCGACATGCTCGAGCGCGGCGTGAAGGTGACCGTGAACTCAGACGACCCCGCCTACTTTGGTGGCTATGTGACCGAAAACTTCCACGCCCTGCATACCCATCTGGGAATGACCCAGGATCAGGCAAGGCGATTGGCACAGAACAGCCTGGACGCAAGGTTGATCAAGCCCTGATCATCGAGTTGTAAACAGGATCATCGCGCGATGAATGAAAGGCAGGGGCAGGTTCGCGCTGCCCCCGCTGTTGTGCCGCAGATACACAAGCCGCTCAGGCCGCTGAAGCGATCTTGTTGATCTCCCGCTGACCGTTCGAGGACACCTGCAACGTAGTAGATTCTTCAGTCGGGCGTAGCCAACCCAATTGCATGAACAGTTGCAACAGGCCAGCACCCAGCGCTCCGCCCAGATGAGGGTTTTGCTCGGTGCAGTCGGCACAGGCGCAGATGGTTTCGTGCTGTCGATGAGCCAACGCAGGGACAAAGATTCCGCATTCAGCGAATTTCGAGATACCAACGCTGGTGACTTCCAGACGCCGCTCAGACTGCTCGATCCATCCGGCCCCCAGCATCCGCTGATAAAGATCAGTTGCGAGCTCACCGCCAAGATGGTCAGCACAAATGCGCGCACGACGCAGAGGTAAAGGCGGCAATGGTTGAGCGGTACTACGGCTGATCACTTCGGCACTCACTATGGAAGCACTGGCCAGCGCCTCTACAGCAGCGCCCACTTGTGGTGCCGCAAGTCTGAAAAACCGCTTTCGACCTCGTACTTCCTGCTTGAGCAGGCCGCCTGTGGCCAGCCGCGCCAGATGCGCACCCGCCGAAGATGTTGAAAGTCCGACCAGCAGCGCTAACTCATCCGCCGCCCGAGAAGTCCCGTCCATCAACGCCCACATCATTGCACTGCGCTTGGGGTCAGCCAGTAACGCGGCAATTTGGCTAATGCAAGGTGCGTTTTCCATGTGTTAACTCCCTGTTGAAACATTCGTCTATTGCGATGACATAGTGACATCAATTCGCCTCCGACCAAGACGTTAAACCGCCAAAAGCAAAACCGTAGTTAACATATCGTCCTTTATAATTTCACCCTATTGCGTCCAACGGCGTAACCATAATCACTGTTCAGAATGAACGCCTGCTTCGATTGACCTCACTTGTTAAGAATCCAACCACCCGCTGTTGAATTCATTACAGATTGCGAGCAGTAACCAATACAGTGACCGGGACAGCGCTCATTACGCCACACCCCGGGCTATCAGTATAAGCCCTACGTACGACATGATAATTGGATTAAAAGCGGTGAGAGATAAACCGCAGTGCCTATCAAGTGGATCACAGCACAAAGGTCGCAAGGCGTCGCAGGGTTAATTCTCAAATTACGGTCATGAAAACCGCTCTATTTCTGGCTTTACGGGGACGAGGAAGAGAAATCTCCGCTCACAGCAAGGCAAATGCCTACAAGAGATACTCCAAAATCCCTCACTAAAAACAGCTTTTGCTAAGCCGACACTAAAGGCTAATCTCGTTACCGAACGTTTTTAAACGTTAGCGTTATTGCGGTTAGATGTAAGACATGTCCACTTGACGAGTAGCCTATACCTTCAAGTTTCGGAATATATCGGCTGAGAACACGCCCCGCGCTACATCATGCAGACACACATATTGGGTAACCCACAGGCTATGGGGCTGAAATGGAATCAACATTGAGGCCGGCAGCACTTTAAGCTGCCGGGTATATTTTTATAGGGTTACATCAATATGCACGGACAGCGCATCGCGCCTTTTCTGCAGACGGCGAGTCAGCATGGACAATCCGACAGCGACCACACCACACAGGGTAATGACCGTAGCCATCGGTACCGCCGTTCCATCATGCAGCACGCCGACCAACGCTGCGGCGCCCGCCGCCACGCTGAATTGCAAACACCCCAGCAGCGCCGACGCACTCCCCGCGCGCTGGCCTTGCCCGGTCATCGCGCAGGCCGAAGAGTTGGGAATGATGCAGCCCAAACTGGCAATATAAATGAACAGCGGCACCAGCAATGGCCAGAGTTGCTCAGTGTGCAGGTTGGCAATCAACAGCAATATCAGCGCCGCCGCCAGATAAACCCACACGGCCTTTGACAACACCCACGCAGGTCCTAAACGGCCGACCACTCTCGCATTGACTTGCGCGGTCACAATAAAACCTGCTGCGTTGGTCCCGAATAGCCAGCCGTAGTGCTCCGGCGCAACGCCGTACAACTTGATAAACACGAAAGGCGAGCCCGAGATGTAAGCAAACATCCCGGCGATAGCAATCCCTCCGGTCAGTGCGTACCCAAGAAACACATGATCCGCCATGAGTCGACGGTATTGGCCGAATGCACCAGAGAGCGGTTGCCGCGGATGGTCGGCAGGCATGCTTTCCGGCAACCCCAGCGCGACCGCCAATGAGCTCAGCGCACTGAAGATCGTCAACGCGAGGAAAATTGCCTGCCAGCCATACGCATTGACCATAAAGCCGCCCAACATCGGGGCCAGAATCGGCGCCAGCCCCATCACCAACATCAGCTGTGAAAAGACCTTGGCCGACTCCACGGGGTTGCATTTATCGCTGACAATCGCGCGTGACAATACCATCCCGGCACAACCGCCCAAGGCTTGGACAAAGCGCGCCCCAATGAGCCATTCAAGGCTGGGTGCGAACGCGCACGCCAGCGAAGCCAACGTAAAAAGTCCAACGCCGAACAGTAAGGGGATGCGTCGACCGAAACGATCTGCCACTGGCCCGTAGGCAAGTTGACCGATGCTCAAACCAAGGAAATAAGACGCCAGCGTCAGCTGTACGTGTTTATCATCCGTGCCAAATGCCAAGGCGATGGCTGGGAATCCGGGCAGATAAAAATCGATGGCCAAGGGGCCAAAAGCGCTGAGCGCGCCAAGAATAAAGATCGTTCTAAGGTTCATCCGTCTTCCAAAACTGTTTCGCGCAGACTCGGTAGTCTAACCGCCCTGAATGCTCTCAGACCGCCGAGAAAAAAATTACTAAAAGTTTTTTCAGACCGCCTGCCAGTGGGCGCAGCGAATGAAATAAACGCGGTGTGCCGGGCATCGTTTAATGTATTTCTCACAGCGTCTTCACGAATAACCCACGTATCCGCCTCTAGACTTTCCAGACACATAGAGGAATCGGAAATGAGCGCACGCTGGGTTGTACTGTGGTGCTTGGTCATAGTCGCAGGTTGCCAGTCTACCCACGACCAGCTATTGGCCGAAGGCTATCCACCGGCCTTCGCCGATGGTTTTCAGGACGGTTGTGGCAGCGGTCGGCAGGCTGTAGATGTGATGAAAGGCCAATATAAGAAAAACGTACCGCGTTATCTGAAGGACACACTGTACGCCCAAGGATGGAGCGACGGATTTCGACAATGCCAGGCCATGCTGGAAAACCAGAGTCGTCAGGATCAAGGTCGGGACAGTATCTGGAATGATCGCGACCGCAACTGGGAGCATCAGACTACCCAAGACATGGCAAGGGCGTATCGCACTCATTGAACAGGACAAACGGTGCGTTGAACGTCACCCCAAGACAACCCTCCAAATCATGGAAATGCGACCATGGCCCAACTTCCATGACTTTGAGATAGGGAGACAATCGTGAGCAGGGCATTCGTCAACGAAGACAACGCCGCCGCACAGGCCGACCAACCGGTTGAGCGACACATCAGCGAGCAACCCAACTATGTGACCGCCAGCGGGCTTGCTCAACTACAAGCCCATGTCGCCTTGCTGCAATCTCAATATAGCGAGCAATCGGCACGAGGCGAGCAAGCCGACAAACAACGGCAAGCCGATATCGAGCGCGATTTGCGTTATTTCAACCAGCGCCTGCAAAGCGCACAGGTGGTCACGCCCGCCATTTCAACCGAGAAAATCCAGATCGGCAGTTGGGTGACCTTTGTCGATGAGCAGGGCAACCAGCAGCGAATACAGTTGGTAGGTGAAGACCAGGCTGACGCAGCCAACGGCTTGATCAACTGGGCATCGCCCCTGGGCCGAGCGTTGTTGGGTGCGCAACCCGGTGATGAAGTGACCTGGAAACGGCCGGCCGGGGATCAGGTCATTGAGATCGTAGCGATTGAGGCCGATGTGTAAAACGCAGGCGTAACGCGAACATGCTCTGAAGACATGCGGCTTCGGAAAGAAAATCCCACCCAAAAAAAACGGAGCTCTAAAGCTCCGCTTTTTTTGACACCCGCTTGAATCAAGCCAGTTTTTTGTGCCGTACGCGGTGCGGCTGAGCAGCAGCCTCGCCCAGACGCTTTTTACGGTCAGCTTCGTATTCGGTGTAGTTGCCTTCGAAGAACACCGCTTGCGAATCGTCTTCATACGCCAGGATGTGAGTGGCCACACGGTCAAGGAACCACCGATCGTGAGAGATCACAATCGCAGCGCCCGGGAAGTCCAATAGCGCTTCCTCTAGCGAACGCAGGGTTTCAACATCGAGGTCGTTGGACGGTTCGTCGAGCAGCAGGACGTTGCCGCCCTCTTTGAGGGTCAATGCCAAGTGCAGACGACCGCGCTCACCACCGGACAAATCCTTGACGAACTTCTGCTGGTCGCCACCCTTGAAGTTGAAACGACCCACGTAGGTGCGCGACGGGATTTCGTAGTTACCGATGCGGATCTGGTCGGAACCGTCGGAAACCTGCTGAAACACAGTCTTGCTGCCGTCCAGGTCCTCGCGACTCTGATCGACACACGCCAGTTGCACGGTTTCGCCGATTTCGATGCTGCCAGAATCGGGTTGTTCCTTGCCCATCAGCATGCGGAACAGCGTGGATTTACCCGCACCGTTCCCACCGATCACGCCCACGATGGCACCTTTAGGCATGGAGAACGACAGGTTGTCGATCAACACACGGTCGCCATAACCCTTGGTGACGTTTTTGAATTCGATGACCTTATCGCCCAGACGCGGACCCGCCGGGATGTAGATCTCGTTGGTCTCGCTGCGCTTCTGGAATTCCTGCGATTGCATCTCTTCGAAACGCTGCAAACGAGCCTTGGATTTGGACTGGCGCGCCTTGGCACCTTTACGCACCCACTCCAATTCTTCTTTCATAGCCTTTTCATGGGCCGACTGCTGCTTGGACTCAGCAGCCAGACGATCAGACTTGGCTTCCAGCCAACCAGAGTAGTTGCCCTCGTAAGGAATGCCCGCACCGCGGTCGAGTTCCAGGATCCAGCCAGCAACGTTGTCCAGGAAGTAACGGTCGTGCGTGATCGCAACCACAGTTCCAGGGAAGTCGTGGAGGAAATGCTCAAGCCAGGCGACAGAATCGGCGTCCAGGTGGTTGGTCGGTTCGTCGAGCAGCAGCATGTCCGGGGCCGACAGCAGCAGACGGCACAGCGCCACACGACGTTTTTCACCACCGGACAGGTGTTCGATCCTGGCATCCCAGGCTGGCAGACGCAGCGCATCGGCAGCGACTTCCAGTTGACGCTCAAGATTGTGACCGTCGCTGGCCTGCAGAATGGATTCAAGTTTGGCCTGCTCAGCGGCCAGTTTGTCAAAATCGGCGTCCGGCTCAGCGTAGGCGGCGTAGACCTCGTCCAGACGTGCCTGGGCGTCCTTGATCACGCTAACGGCTTCTTCGACCACTTCGCGAACCGTCTTGGTCGGATCCAACTGCGGCTCCTGCGGCAGGTAACCGATGTTGAGCTCCGGCATCGGGCGCGCTTCGCCATCGAACTCAGTGTCGACACCGGCCATGATTTTCAACAGCGTGGATTTACCCGAGCCGTTAAGGCCGAGAACACCGATCTTGGCGCCCGGGAAGAACGACAGGGAGATGTTTTTCAGGATTTCCCGCTTCGGCGGAACAACTTTGCTCAGCCGATGCATGGTGAAGACGTATTGAGCCATGAAATGAAAACCTAGCGTATGTGACTGTGAATAAAGGCGCGAACTGAGGACGCGTCGCAGCTATGTTGCAAAAAAGAGCTTTATTTATCGCCCGATATTTGTCGTCGGCCTATTCCGGACCTTGAATCAAACAGGCCACAATAGCTACGCGATCAGTCAAGTACAGGCAGTAAAGCTGGATCCATGCTTGCAAGCATGGAATCACACTTACAGAAATCGGGCACGCCGCGCGTCGCGCAAAGCTACCCGAATGCAGTCGACAGGGCAAACCGCTCGGCCCAATGGGGCTGGCAGTTCGCTACAAGGCAGGGCATGCTAACGCCCTTCGGGCGTCAGGCTTATCGTGCCCTTCGCACCCACTGATGCAGTCCAGTAGTCAGGATCAAAGCTTGCTCACGACACCCCCTGCTTCCTCATTGCGCTCATCAACAAGCGCGGCGGCTTCGCCTTTGCGAGGCTCGATCAAAGGCGCGCTGGCAATATTGGTGTTGCTGATGCTCGTGCTTTTATTGTGGCAGCAGGTGGAGCAGTTTCAGCAGACTCAGGAGCGCCAGCGCCAGCGCAGCGTCGATTACAACGTACAACTGGCTGACCGCCTGAGCCTGAACATGTCGCTGAGCGCCCAAGTCGCCTTGAACCTGCTGGACGACTCAAAAGGCACTCCGCAATCCGCCGAACAAAAGGCCACTCTTCTTGGCAATCTGCGTCACGCCCTACCAGCACTGGACAGCGTCGTCTGGATCGACAAGGCTGGCCAAATTCTCGGGGACAGTGCCGAAACCAGCAAAGACGCCCTTTTCCTGACGCAAACCTTGGCTCTGGCTCAGAATCACACCTATTTCTATGCCGACGCGCCTGATGGCAGTCAGCTCTACCTGTTTGTGCATCAGCCTGGCAACGACAGTCGCGGCTATTGGGTGCTGCGCCTGACCCCGCTCATATTCAAGGAATTAACCCGACAAACCGCCCAGGACTTCCGGCCGATCTGGCAGTTAGAAAATAGAAGCAACCAACACATCCTCTACCGCAGCGCACTCAACGATCCTGCTCTCCTTAATAACGGCGCCAACTTCGAAAGCATCCTGCTGACACCGCTGACTAACAGCGATTGGCAGTTGCACGGCCTGTACGACGCCAGCAAAGCGCGCCAGGAGTTGGTCGCGCCGCTGATTGGCAAATGTCTGATAGCACTGCTGTGTTCAATCGTACCGTTGTTGGCGCTGTTCAGCCTGCGACGTCGGCAGCTTCAGTTGCATGAGAGTCGCAGACGCTACAAGGATATTTTCGAGGGCACCGGCGTTGCCCTGTGCGTGCTTGATCTATCCGATCTGCCGGAATACCTCAAGCGATTGCAGTTACGCAGCAGCGACGAGTTGACCGAGCTACTCGAGCGTCACCCTGCACAACTCCAGGGCTTGCTGCATCAGTTACGCATCACCGAAGTCAACCAAGTCGCCGCCAGCCTATTGCAGAGCGAAACCGCCGAGCAGGTTTGGCGGCAACTGATCGAAGGTTGCCAACTCACAGGCCAAAGCATCGGCCTGCATCTGCTGCATGCAGTGCTCGACCGTCGCAGTCAGTTGGAGATGGAGATACGTCTACCCGACGCTCAGGGATCAGACCAGCATCTGTGGTTGGTGGTGCGGCTCCCGGAACAACCCGAGGACTTCAAAGCCGTCATCCTCAACATCAACGACATCACCCGCCGCAAGCAGGTTGAGCTGTCGCTGCAGGAGCGTGAAAGTTTCTGGTCAGACGTCGTGCGCACCGTGCCGGACCATTTGTACGTTCAGGACATCGTCACCCGACGGATGATCTACAGCAATCACCATCTGGGGCAAACGCTGGGTTACAACAAAGCCGAACTGCAGGAAATGGGCGAGTACTTCTGGGAGATCCTGCTGCACCCGGACGACAATGAATGCTATCAAACACTGCGTGTCGAACGCCTTGACGAAACGCGCAGCGACTTGACGCAATGCCAACTGCGCTTTCGCAACAAGCAAAACCAATGGCGCCGTTTCGATATTCGCGAACAGACCTTGGCCCGAAGCGACAATGGGCAGGTCTCGTGGATCATCGGCGTCGCCAAGGACATCACTGAACAGATTGAGGCCAGCGAGTCGCTGCGCGACAGTGAAAAACGCTATCGGATGCTCGCAGAAAGCATCAGTGACGTGATTTTCTCGACCGATAACGCCCTTAAGCCAAACTATGTCAGCCCGTCGGTCAACGCCGTGCTGGGTTACAGCGCTGAATGGATCATGAAAAACGGCTGGGCTTCAACCATCGCCAACCCGCAGCAGCTTTCGGGCTTATACAGCCTGGTCAGCCGCGTAGAAAAAGCGCTGGCTGACCCAGAAGAGCTCGCACTGCTGCAAGCGCAAATACCGACACAGTTGTTTCTATTCGACTGCTTGCGCGCCGATGGCCACAAGATCCCGGTCGAACTGCGCTTGGTATTGGTGTGGGATGAGCACGGCGGCTTTGAAGGCATACTCGGCGTCGGACGCGACATCAGCCAGCAGCGCCGATCAGAAAAAGACCTGCGCATGGCGGCAACGGTCTTCGAGCACTCGACTTCCGCGATTCTGATCACAGATCCTGCGGGCTATATCGTTCAGGCCAACGAGGCGTTCAGCCGGGTCAGCGGTTATGCCGTGGCACAAGTGCTCGATCAACTGCCGACGATGTTGACGGTGGACGATCAGCAGGAAGCGCACCTGAACTACATCCTCAAGCAACTGCATCAACGTGGCAGTTGGGAAGGCGAAATCTGGCTCAAGCGACGCAACGGTGAACATTACCCGGCATGGGTTGGTATCACGGCGGTGTTCGACGACGAAGGCGACCTGGCGAGTTACGTGTGCTTCTTCTCCGACATCAGTGAGCGCAAGGCCAGTGAACAACGCATTCATCGGCTCGCCTATTACGACGCCCTGACTCACCTGCCCAACCGCACGCTATTCCAGGATCGACTGCATACCGCCCTGCAACAGGCCGAGCGCCAACAGGCCTGGGTAGTGCTGATGTTCCTCGATCTTGACCGTTTCAAACCCATCAACGATTCGCTCGGCCATGCTGCTGGCGACCGCATGCTCAAGGACATGGCCGCTCGCTTGCTCGAATGCGTGGCCGATGACGACACGGTCGCACGGATGGGTGGTGATGAGTTCACCCTGTTGCTGCAACCGCGCGCGACTCAGCAGGCAGCGCTCAATCGGGCGATACATGTCGCCGAGCTGATCCTCGCCAGCCTGGTGAAACCGTTTGTGCTCGAAGGACGTGAGTTCTTTGTTACAGCAAGTATCGGCATCGCGCTCAGCCCGCAGGATGGCAACGAGCTGAGCCAGTTGATGAAAAACGCTGACACAGCGATGTATCACGCTAAAGAGCGGGGCAAGAATAACTTCCAGTTCTATCAGGCCGACATGAACGCCAGCGCCCTTGAGCGCCTGGAGCTGGAAAGCGACCTCCGGCATGCTCTGGAGCAGCAGGAATTCACCTTGTATTACCAACCGCAGTTCAGCGGTGATGGTAAGCGCCTGACAGGAGCAGAAGCGCTGTTGCGCTGGCGCCACCCCTCTCGGGGCCTGGTATCGCCAGGCGAATTCATTCCTGTGCTCGAAGAGCTCGGCCTGGTGGTGGAAGTCGGTGAATGGGTATTGAAAGAAGCCTGTCGTCAGCTAAAGGAATGGCATCTGGCCAAGGTCCGTGTACCGAAAGTGTCAGTCAACATCTCTGCCCGGCAATTCTCGGACGGAACGCTGGGCACACGCATCGCCACTATTCTCAAGGAGACCGGACTGCCGCCCGCGTGCCTGGAGCTGGAGCTGACCGAAAGTATCCTGATGCGTGAGGTCAGCGAGGCAATGTTGATTCTGGATGGCCTCAAACGCCTGGGATTGAGCATCGCGGTCGACGACTTCGGCACCGGTTATTCGTCGCTGAACTACCTCAAGCAATTCCCCATCGATGTGCTGAAAATCGATCGCACCTTCGTCGATGGCCTGCCGTCCGGGGAACAGGACGCACAGATCGCCCGCGCCATCATTGCCATGGCGCACAGCCTGAATCTGGCGGTGATCGCAGAGGGCGTGGAAACCCATGAACAGCTGGAATTCTTGCGCGAGCATGGCTGCGACGAAGTGCAAGGCTATTTGTTTGGCCGTCCGATGCCGGCTAACCGGTTCGAGGCGCAATTCAGCAACGACGCCCTCTTCATGCTCGACTAACGCGCAAAAACTGTAAGGGCGTGCATCTGCCCAAGTGAAAGTCGCTTGTCCAGCGCATGACTGCCTTTCATATGCCAGATAAATGCCGATGGGTTAGAATGCCGTCCTTCATTACTGCCCCAAGCCCCGAGGACCGCCATGTTCAGCCGTAATTTGACTATCGCCAAGTACGACTCCGACCTGTATGCCGCCATGGAACAGGAAGCCAAGCGCCAGGAAGAGCACATCGAACTGATCGCCTCGGAAAACTACACCAGCCCAGCAGTCATGGAAGCGCAAGGCTCGGTACTGACCAACAAGTACGCTGAAGGCTATCCAGGCAAGCGTTACTACGGTGGTTGCGAGTACGTCGACATCGTCGAGCAACTGGCCATCGACCGCGCCAAAGAGCTGTTCGGCGCCGACTATGCCAACGTTCAGCCACACGCGGGCTCCCAAGCCAACAGCGCTGTTTATCTTGCGCTGCTTAATGCCGGCGACACCATCCTGGGCATGAGCCTGGCCCACGGCGGTCACCTGACCCACGGCGCCAGCGTCAGCTCGTCCGGCAAGCTGTACAACGCTGTGCAGTATGGCATCGACGGCAACGGCCTGATCGACTACGACGAAGTCGAGCGTCTGGCGGTAGAGCACAAGCCGAAAATGATCGTGGCAGGCTTCTCGGCCTACTCGCAAATCCTCGACTTCCCGCGCTTTCGCGCCATCGCTGATAAAGTCGGCGCCTACCTGTTCGTCGACATGGCTCACGTAGCCGGTTTGGTCGCTGCGGGCGTTTACCCAACGCCAGTACCGTACGCCGATGTCGTGACCACCACCACACACAAGACCCTGCGCGGCCCGCGTGGCGGCCTGATCCTGGCGCGCGCTAACGCTGACATCGAGAAGAAGCTGAACTCCGCCGTGTTCCCAGGCAGCCAGGGCGGCCCTCTTGAACACGTCATCGCGGCCAAGGCCATCTGCTTCAAAGAAGCCCTGCAGCCTGAGTTCAAAACCTACCAACAGCAAGTGGTGAAGAACGCCAAGGCCATGGCCGGCGTGTTCATCGAACGCGGTTTCGACGTGGTCTCCGGCGGTACTGAAAACCACCTGTTCCTGCTGTCACTGATCAAGCAAGACATCTCCGGTAAAGACGCCGATGCCGCACTGGGCCGCGCATTCATCACCGTGAACAAGAACTCCGTACCCAACGATCCACGCTCCCCGTTCGTGACCTCCGGCCTGCGCTTCGGCACCCCGGCAGTCACCACTCGTGGCTTCAAGGAAGCAGAGTGCAAAGAGTTGGCAGGCTGGATCTGCGACATTCTGGCTGACCTCAACAACGAAGCCGTGATCGACGCAGTACGTGAGAAAGTCAAAGCCATCTGCAAAAAGCTGCCTGTTTATGGTGCTTAACTTCTCCCGTTAGACAACCGTCAAAAAAGCCCCGGTCCAGCAATGAGTCGGGGCTTTTTTACGCGAGCTTGATTAATGGCTATGCCTTGAGGCCCGTATGGTTTCCCCTCCGTATTAATCGGAATACTCCTGCTCGATATCGATGATCGCGGGCGTATCCGCGAAGAGGCCCTGAATGGGCGCCGCAAGTTCGTCAGCCCGCCACCTTCGCAAACCCGGCCCGGATCTTCTCTTCCGGCAGATCATCAGCAATAAACACAATCACACTCTCGCGCTTCTCGCCTTCAGCCCACTCAGTGTCCCAGTCAAACCCATACAACTTCAGTACCCCCTGAAACACCATCCGCCGTGATTCGCCAGCGATGCTCAGCACACCTTTGTAGCGCAGCAGTTGTTTGCCATGCTCCTCCAGCAACTCATTCATGAACTCGCTAAGTTTCTCGATATCCAGCGGTATATCGCTGCGCAGCACCAGACTGCTAATGCGGTCGATGGAGTTTCCGGCGGGTGCAATGGGGCGCAGGCTCATGCCGCCACCGAGGTCGGCGTTGAGATTGAAGCCGCGCACATCAAGCAGTTCGGCCAGATCGATTTTGCCATGCTCGACCACGCGAATCGGCGCCCGGCGGTTGATCCGGGTCAGTCGGTCACTCAGCGCAGTAAAAGTCGCTTCGTCCACCAGGTCGCGTTTACTCACCAGCAGTCGATCTGCGAAACCGATCTGTGCCTGGGCGATGGTCTGGGTCAGGTGCGTGTCGGCGTGAACCGCGTCAACCAGCGTGATAATCCCATCGAGGATGTAGCGCTCGCGCAGGTCCTCGTCGATGAAGAAGGTCTGCGCAACGGGTGCAGGATCGGCCAAGCCAGTGCATTCGATCACCAGCCGGTCAAAGGCGATTTCCCCGCTATCGAGTCGCTCCAGTAGCAGATACAACGCCTTGGTCAGGTCAGTGTGAATGGTGCAGCACACGCAGCCATTGGACAGGGTCATCACTTGCACCGACTCATCACCGAGCAGTTGGGTGTCTATGCCTGCGTCACTGAATTCGTTCTCGATCACAGCGATTTTCAGACCATGCTCTTCCTTGAGCAGGTGACGCAGCAAGGTGGTTTTACCGGCGCCGAGGAAACCACTGAGCACGGTCACGGGAATGGGTTGCGAAACGGTCATGCGGACTCCTGCTTTTCAGTTCATCAGAAACGACAACGCGCCACGACTGGCGTGACGCGCTGGCTCAAACGGCTCTGCCGATCACATCATCAGCAACACTTGGGACCCGCCTTGCCGCCATAACGAGCCTCCTGACGTTCGCGAAAGAACATCTCGTAGCTCATCACCGGCTTGTCCGGGTGGGTCTTGTGCATATGTTCAACGT
>NZ_DASWOT010000051.1:0-15837 GCF_036404235.1 Pseudomonas sp. | reverse complement strand
CGAAAAGTCATCGCCATGGCCCCGAAAGTGGTCAAGGACGCACCTTGTCAGGAAATCGTCATCGAAGGCGATGACGTCGACCTCGGTATGCTGCCCGTGCAGACATGCTGGCCAGGCGACGTCGGTCCGTTGATTACCTGGGGCCTGACGGTAACGCGCGGCCCGAACAAAGAACGTCAGAACTTGGGCATCTATCGCCAGCAGGTGGTTGGCCGCAACAAAGTCATCATGCGCTGGCTCAGCCATCGTGGCGGTGCGCTGGATTTCAAGGAGTGGTGCGATAAGCATCCCGGCAAACCTTTCCCGGTGTCGGTGGCGCTCGGTGCGGACCCGGCAACCATTCTCGGTGCGGTGACGCCCGTTCCGGACAGCCTGTCCGAATACGCCTTTGCGGGTCTGCTACGGGGCAATCGCACCGAACTGATCAAGTGCCGTGGCAATGACCTGCAAGTCCCGGCCAGCGCTGAAATCGTCCTGGAGGGCGTGATTCATCCGGGTGAAATGGCCGACGAAGGCCCTTATGGCGACCATACCGGTTATTACAACGAGGTCGACAGCTTCCCGGTGTTCACCGTCGAGCGCATCACTCATCGCATCAAACCGATTTACCACAGCACCTACACGGGCCGTCCGCCTGATGAGCCAGCGATTCTTGGCGTGGCGTTGAACGAAGTGTTCGTGCCCATCCTCCAAAAGCAGTTCCCGGAAATCACCGATTTCTATCTGCCGCCTGAAGGATGCTCGTACCGCATGGCGATTGTGACCATGAAAAAGCAGTATCCGGGCCACGCCAAGCGCGTCATGTTGGGCGTGTGGTCGTTTCTGCGACAGTTCATGTACACCAAGTTCGTTATCGTCACCGACGACGATATCAATGCTCGCGACTGGAACGATGTGGTGTGGGCGATCACCACGCGCATGGACCCCAAGCGCGACACGGTGATAATCGACAACACACCCATCGACTACCTCGACTTCGCGTCGCCGGTGTCCGGGCTGGGCTCGAAAATGGGACTGGATGCCACGCATAAATGGCCGGGCGAAACCACACGTGAGTGGGGACGCGCCATCGTCAAGGATGATGCCGTCACTCGCCGGGTCAACGATATCTGGAATCAGTTGGGAATAGATTGATGCGCGTAACCTTGCAGCCATCGGGTGCCGTACTTGAGATGTTGCCCGGTGAGCGAATCCTCGAGGCGGCTCAGCGTCTGGGCTATGAGTGCCCGAACAGCTGTCGTAACGGAAATTGTCATGTCTGTTCGGCGTTGCTGGTTGAGGGCCGCGTCACCCAGGACGGTACCGTGCATGACCACGGCGAAATCTATGCCTGCCTTGCAGTGCCGGTGGCAGATTGCGTGGTGATGTGGGATGGCGTGTTGGCACCGGGCGAACTGCCAGTGCGCAAGCTTGCCTGCCAGGTCGTCGAATGCGCCGAGGTCGGGGGTGATGTCTGGCGCGTGACGCTCCGTGCGCCGGCTGGCAAGCCGCCGCGTTATCACGCTGGTCAGTATTTGATGATCAATCGCGACGATGGCGAAAAATCCGCCTTCTCCATGGCGTCGGCCCCTGAAGCAGGGCGCGATCTGGAAATACACGTACTGGCGCGCGAAAGCAGCGCACAGAATCTGCTCGCTCAACTGCAACGTGACGGCATAGCCCATATCGAGCTGCCGTTTGGCGATACGCATCTGGCCGAACTGCCTGATGGGCCGTTGGTGTTGATCGCCGCCGGAACAGGCATGGCGCAGATGCACAGCTTGATCGAGCATTGTCGGGCCAGGGGTTTTTCGCACCCCGTCCATCTGTATTGGGGCGTGCGTCGTCCCGAAGACTTCTATGAAATCAAACACTGGGATGAGTGGAAGAGGCTGCCCAACCTGCACCTGCATAAAGTCGTCAGCGATCTTTGCGGTTGGGAAGGACGCTGTGGGATGCTGCACCAAGCGGTCTGTGAGGACATTCGCGATCTCAAGCCCATTCATGTCTATGGCAGTGGATCGCCAGCGATGATTTATGCGACTCTCGATGCATTGGTCGAGGCGGGTATGGATGCGCATCAGATGCGCGCGGATGTGTTTGCTTATGCGCCGCGTGGTTGAACCGACTGTCGGCGTGGTCAATGGATTACAAATTGCATCTTCAAAGGTATTCGTCTTCTCGGTGACCGATTACCGTTAAGCTTTTTGCATCGCCGGGGTGCTCCCCGGTGGCAGTAGCCTGATGCGGCCCATGCGACACAGGGCCGCAGCGACTGACAGTATTTCTGTCAGGGGGAACAGATGGGGAATCAAATCAATAGCTTGGTGGCGGCAGTCCATGATGGTCTCGGGCTCGCTTATCCGCCCGTCATAGATCTGGGCCCGAAACTGACCCGCGAACAACTAATAGCATCAATGCACGCGACCATGACTCGCCATCATGGTGGCCCGGTATGGTTGTTCGCTTATGGCTCGCTGATCTGGCGACCGGAATGCTCCGCGATTGAGCGTCAGCGTGGTCGCGTTCATGGCTATCACAGGGGTTTATACCTGTGGTCCCACGAACATCGCGGCACGCCAGAGCAGCCCGGGCTTGTGTTTGGGCTTGATCGCGGCGGCTCCTGCAGCGGCTTCGCCTACCGCCTGCCTGAAGAAAATATCGAAGAGTCTTTGCTCGCGCTGTGGCAGCGCGAAATGCCTGTTCCTTCGTACCGCCCGCACTGGCTCAACTGTCGCCTCGAAGATGGCCGCAAAGTCCAGGCCTTGGGTTTCGTTCTTGAGCGGCATTTACCCAGCTACGCCGGTAACCTGCCCGACAGCGTGCTGACCCAGGTGTTAGCCAGTGCCAGCGGCCGTTACGGCACCACCCGCGACTACGTCGAACAGACCATCAACGCACTGCGCACTCACGCCATGCCGGATTTGAATCTGGAGGCAAGATTGAAGCGGTGTGGTGCGGTGACGGAGGTGGTGTAAGTTACGCAGGCTTTCATTGTCGTAGCGCACCTGCCCGCGATTGACCGTAAATAACGGATTTAAGGGGACTCGATTTAAGGGGACTGATTTATTTACAACGTTTCACCGTAAATCAATCTGTCCCCGATATGAGGTTAAGCAATCACCTCACGACAGGTGCTCGCTACTCGCTTATGCCACAACGTCGGCGCCAGGAAGACCATCGACAGCACGCAGGCGATGATGAGCAAAACAAAACCGCCATCCCAACCGAAGTGGTCCACGGTGTAACCCATCAGCGCACTGGCCGCGACCGAACCGCCCAGATAACCGAACAAACCCGTGAAGCCCGCCGCCGTACCCGCCGCTTTCTTCGGTGCCAGCTCAAGCGCCTGCAAGCCAATCAGCATCACCGGGCCGTAGATGAGAAAGCCGATGGACACCAGCGCAATCATGTCGACCGTCGGGTTGCCCGGCGGATTGAGCCAGTAGACCAGTGTCGCAATGGTCACCAGGAACATGAACACCATCCCTGTCAGGCCGCGATTGCCACGGAAGATCTTGTCCGACATCCAGCCGCACAGCAGCGTGCCCGGAATCCCCGCCCACTCATAAAAAAAGTACGCCCACGACGTTGTATCCACAGTGAAGTGCTTGGCTTCTTTCAAGTAGGTCGGCGCCCAATCGAGCACGCCATAACGCAGCAAGTAAACGAACACGTTGGCCAACGCGATGTACCAGAGCATTTTGTTGCGCAACACGTATTTGACGAAGATTTCCTTGGCACTGAATTCTTCCTCGTGGGTTGCGTCGTAGCCTTGCGGGTAGTCGTTCTTATATTCCTCAATTGGCGGCAGGCCCACCGATTGCGGCGTGTCACGCATGGACACGAAGGCAAATACGGCAACCAGCAAAGCAACAGCCGCAGGCACATAAAACGCCGCGTGCCAGTCATTGGTCCAACCCAGCCCAAGCAAAAACAGCGGCCCGATCAGGCCACCGCCAACGTTATGTGCCACGTTCCACACCGACACCACGCCACCGCGCTCTTTCTGCGACCACCAATGCACCATCGTTCGTCCGCTTGGTGGCCAACCCATGCCCTGAGCCCAGCCGTTGATAAACAGCAGAATGAACATGATCGTCACGCTGGACGTCGCCCACGACGAAAACCCGAACACGAACATCACCGCCGCTGAAACCAACAGCCCGAATGGCAGGAAATAACGAGGGTTGGAGCGATCCGACACAATGCCCATCAAAAACTTCGACAGCCCGTAGGCAATCGCAATCGCCGAGATGGCCACGCCCAACTGCCCGCGTGTATAGCCTTCATCAATCAAATAGGGCATCGCCAGGGAAAAGTTTTTGCGCAACAAGTAATAGCCGGCATAACCGAAAAAGATACCGGCGAAAATTTGCCAGTGCAGCCTTCGGTAAGTACTGTCAACGCGATCTTCAGGCAAGGGCGCCTGGTGTGCGGCAGGGCGGAAAAAGGCAAACATCATGATCTCCAATTTTTATATTTTTTTTGCGAATGCGAATATTACATTTTCGTTATGGAATATAGGAAGGTTTCTCATTGGATAACCTCCAACAAGTGCTGGGGTTATCGTGTTGGAATGTGAACATGATGTGAATGTATAGCGGTGCGTTAAATGTTTGGGACGCGTCCTACATACGAATAGGAATCGATGACCTTATTCCTGCTGGCGCGACGCCATACCATCGCGGCCCATAATTCGATGTGCGCCGGATGGAGAGGTCAAGGATGAGGTTTTGCGCGTTTAGTGTGTTTTTGCTGTGTTCATTTAAAGCGCTTGCTGCTGATGTGTTGTTGATTCCGGTATTCACTCCCAAACCCGAATACCCCAAACAGCTGATCGACACCCGCTACACCGGCAAGGTTCGCGTCAACCTGACCGTCGCCGCACATGGCGGTATTCAAGCGACAAAAATTATCGAAAGCAGTCACCCGCAACTCACTGAGGCGACCCAGCGTGTAGTTGTCCAGTGGCGCTTCAAACCATGGGACGCCTCTCATGGGCAGCCGTCCAAAATCGAGGTCACTGTCCCCATCCTCTTCGGCGCGCGCGGCATAGAACCCTTCTCTCGCGAGATAACCGTCGGCCTGCGCAACACCCTCTGCGCCTATCTCAACTACGAAGTCAAAACCAGCCTGCTCAATTTTGCGGACGAGCCGCTGAAGAATGTCGATGTATTTTGGTACACCCATGACTTTCTGGCAGGAAGTTACGTGCAGTTACGCGTGTCCGATCAAAGCGAGCGTGAAGCATTGATCGCTCAACTGGAGAAGGCGATTCCACGATTGGTCAGGAAATGCCGCCGCAATCCTGATCATCCTTATGCCTATTACCTGCCAAGAGAGATTCGGGATGTGTTGGTGGGGTTGTGATGGGCGTTCCCTTCGGAGAGGCGATTTTAGGCGCTGAAAATGTTTATGATCAGGCAGGGTGAATAGAGTGTTGATGAAAAGCATACTGGCCGTATTGGTGCTTTCGCTCTGCGGGCTGGTTCAGGCAGATGAAGTTAACCTTGAGTACCAGAGCAAGCTCAGACCGAAGTATCCACTTGCACTCCTCAAATCCGGAGTATCAGGGAAAGTCAGGCTTGAGTTCAATGTGCATAACGATGGCTCGGTGACTGACATAGTCGCTCTCGAAAGTAACCACCGCGAGTTTGCTAATTCAGCGATTTATGCTGCGTCACGCTGGCGCTTTAAGCCTTGGGAGGCTAGTGCGGGGCAGCCTGTGGTGGTTACGGCCAATGTTGAGCTCTACTTCAACGGCGGGAGTCACTAGGTAGCACAGGTGCTTGGGCAGGTGAGGACGTGGAGCTGCTATCCGGTGTGACAGCAGGCCTCCATGTAAAAGTGGGTGCCGTATCGCCCTCGAGGACGAATTCATAACGATCCGCCACCGGGTCCCCGTCACGTTGACGGGCTTGTATTTGACGTACAACTACCGCGCCCTAATGACTAACTTCCCAACAGCCTTCCTCGTCCTCAATACATCAATCGCCTCACCCGCCTTACCCAACGAATAAACCTTCGATACCAGCGGCTTCAACTTCCCCTCGGCAAACCATTTGAACAACTGTCCGAAGTTCGCTGCATTGTCTTGGGGTTGTCGCTGGGCGAAGGAGCCCCAGAACACGCCGATAACGGAGGCGCCTTTAAGCAGCGCGAGGTTTACCGGCAGCTCGGGAATGCGTCCGCTGGCGAACCCGACGACGAGCAATCGGCCGTTCCAGGCAACGGAGCGCACAGCGAGGTCGAAGAGGTCGCCGCCCACGGGGTCATAGATGACGTCGACGCCGTTGCCGTCGGTGATGCGTTTGAGTTCGTCCTTGAGGTTGGTTTCGGTGTAGTTGATGAGTACATCCGCGCCGGCCTGTTTGGCGATTTCGAGTTTTTCAGCGCTACTGGCGGCGGCGATGACGCGGGCGCCCATGGCTTTGCCGATTTCAACGGCAGCCAGGCCCACCCCGCCGGACGCACCCAAAACCAGTAACGTTTCGCCTGGTTGCAGGTTGGCGCGTTGCTTCAAGGCGTGCATCGAGGTGCCGTAGGTCATGCTGAACGCGGCGGCGGTGGTGAAGTCCATGCCTTCGGGGATCGGTAAGACATTGTAGGCCGGGACAGCGACTTGTTCGGCAAAGCTGCCCCAGCCGGTGAGGGCCATGACGCGGTCACCTACTTTTAGGTGGGTGATTTTTTCGCCCACGACCGAAACCACGCCAGCCGCTTCGCCGCCTGGTGAAAACGGGAAGGGTGGTTTGAATTGGTATTTGCCCTCGATGATCAGCGTGTCCGGGAAGTTGACCCCGGCGGCATGCACGTCCAGCAGGATTTCATTCTTCTTCGCGATTGGGCTCGCGATGTCTTCCAGCACCAGGTTTTCGGTGGGACCGAAGGCTTTGCACAGCACGGCTTTCATCGGGGCTATTCCTTTTCGAGTGATGGCCGATAAGTGTAGGCAGAGGGGGTGCGTGGTCAATGAGCATGGCCGGGCCTGATAGGCGTGCATAAGCTGATGTAAGCTGTGGCGCAAAGTGAATTGAGGAGTGGACTGTGAAAGCGTGGACCCTGATGTTGTTGGCCTTGTCTGTGCCGGTGTTGGCGCTTGCTGAAGAAGGCGGCAAGGAAGAAGACCTGAACAAAGTCGCCTATGTGGCGCTGACGCCGCCGTTTGTGGGCAATTACGCACTGGACGGTGGTCCGAAGCTGCACGTCTATAAAGCTGACGTTGCACTGCGTGTGACAGGTGCCGAATCGCAGAAGGTGGTGAAAGCCAACGAGCCACTCATTCGTAACCAACTGGTGGCGCTGTTCACCCAGCAAACAGTGGACAGCATGAGTAACGTCGACGCCAAAGAGAAGTTGCGCCAGGAAGCGTTGAAGCAGGTCCAGCAAGTGATGAACGATGAGACTGGCAAGCCGGTGGTGGAAGATTTGCTGTTCAACAACTTTATTGCGCAGTGATGCAGTCACATTGATCGGTGTATAGACGCGGGCGAGATCCTAAAGGTGATGCGCTATTTCAGCGCCAACACCGCCGCCCACTGTTCTTCGGTCACTGGCATGACGGACAGTCGGCTGCCTTTGTGTACCAGCGGCAATTGTTCCAGTGCGGCTTGCTGTTTGAGATAGCTCAGGCTCAGCACTGTGGGGAGGGCCTCGACGAAGGCGATGGTGACTGCGCTCCACGGGTTTTTCTCTTTGCTGGCTTTGAGATCGAAGTAGTGGCTCTTTTTATCGAGGGCGGTAGGGTCGGGATAAGCGGCTTCGATGATTTTGCCGATGCCTGCGATGCCGGGCTCTGGGCAACTGGAGTGGTAAAAGAAGAAGAGGTCGCCGACAGCCATCGCCCGCAGGAAGTTGCGAGCCTGATAATTGCGAACGCCGTCCCATCGCGCTTCGCCAAGCTGTTGTAGGGTGATGATGGACAGCTCGTCGGGCTCGGATTTCATCAACCAATAGGCCATTTTTTTTGCTCCTGAAGAAAAATTGGCAGGTTGTCCTACGCTTTTGTGACAAAACGACAGTCGGTTGGCGCCAGCATTTGCGTGTGCGTTCATGTTGTCGCAGAATGCGCGGATTTTAAGCGGTACACCGTTACTCAGCCTATAAAAAAGCGGTGAACGTCAGGTCTTGATTCGCCAAAGGGGGGCAGTCAATGCAACGCAAGCCAGATTTATTGTGGATATTGGTTATTTTGTTCGGCTTGGGCATTGTGACAACCAGTTATGCGCAGAGTTTGTGGGCTGCCAAGCCGGATGCCCCCGTTGAAGTTACCCAGCAGCAGACTAAACAAGCGCCTCGCCACTGATTGTTGCCTCGCCGTTTTTATTTATAAGTGAGCGCTTGGCTGTGATTGCAGTGCGTCATTCGTCGACGCTCAATGGTGCGTGGTTACACCGTCTCTGCCAAATACCAATGCTTATCTGACACCGTCCCTTGCAGCGGTACATCCCAACTGGCCTGCGCCAGTCTTTTAACCTTCTGACATTCATGCGCCATGCCCAGCAGCACAGGCTTTTGCCAGGCTTTTCTGCGCGCTTGGTACGCCAGGCTGCGGTCGTAAAATCCGCCTCCCATCCCAAGGCGTCCGCCTTCGTCATCGAAACCCACCAGCGGCATGAGAATCAGATCCAGCGCCCAGATCTTGCGCTGCTGTTTTGGGTTGATGTGCGGCTCAGGGATACGAAAACGATTGGGGCGCAACTTCTGGCCGGGGCGTATACGCTGGAACACCATTTTGGTACTTGGCCACGCGCTCAGCACTGGCAGGTAAGTCGCTTTACCGCGCCGCTGGGCCTCGCGCAACAGAAGGCGCGGGTCGATTTCGCCGTCCATGGGAAGGTACAGAGAGATGTGTCTGGCACGGCGAAACAAAGGATGCTGCGCGAGCTGACGATACAAGCCGCGGGCGGCCTCACGCTGCTCTGCACGCGACAGCGAACGACGAGCCTTGCGCAGCAGGCGCCGCAATTGAGGGCGAGAAAGAGAGGCGGTATCAGTCAGCGAAGCAGCGCCGGAAGAGGTCATACAGGCCAGTCCGTGGTTTGAACGCGTAAGGTTTGAAGCGCTGATCGCGAAGATACGCCAGGTTCACGACCCCACCGCCAGACGAGGCGTCTGGCCATGGGTGCATATTTGAAGACTCCCCGACGAACCGCTGTCGGTTTAGCCCTTGAACCCGAAAGTTCAAGGTGGAGATTGCAGGAGGTTTTAAGGCTTTCCGACGAGCGGACATGCACACCAACCCCAACATGCAACCCCCATGGTTGTGCGTATCGGCTCAGGGACATGACCGACTGGCAAGCACTCCAGGGAGCGGTCGCCAGTATACCCAAACAGCTGGCAAGTATCAGCCTTGTGGTTTTTCCGGATCCGTGGCAAGGGCCAGGTCCACGCGCTCCAGCAGATCCCTGACCTGCTCTCGCGTGGAACCGCTGGTCTGCAATGGCGGGACGTCCTGTTTGTGCAGCAGATCGTGGGTGATGTTCAAGGCGGCCATCACGGCGATACGGTCGGCACCGATGACTTTGCCGCTGCTGCGGATTTCGCGCATCTTGCCATCCAGATAACGCGCCGCGCTGACCAGATTGGTGCGTTCTTCCTGGGGACAAATGATTGAATATTCCTTGTCGAGGATTTGCACGGTGATGCTGTTGCCATTGCTCATGTGTCTTGCTCCAGGGCCTTGAGGCGCGAAATCATTGACTCGACCTTTTGCCGGGCGATTTCGTTCTTTTCAATGAGGTGAGCGCGTTCCTCGCGCCAGGATTTTTCCTGAGCTAATAAGAGTCCATTCTGGCTTTTTAGTTGCTCGACACGATTGATCAATAACTCCAGTCGAGCCATCAGCGCTTGCAGGTCGGTGTCTTCCATTGTTTTCCACTGAATACTTTCAGATGAGCGGCGCAGGAGCGGGGTGTTAGCTCGCCTCGACTCTGGTTGGCGACACGCACCCCGATAGCTTGGTCATGTCTGCCGGTGCTAGGATACAAGGCCTTCATTCTAGACATTGCGCCGCTTGGCGCCTAGTTGCCCATGCCCAAACAGAATTCCCCGTATAACGCGTTCGCGACCTTGCTCAACGGCAATGGTCATCCTGTGTCTCCTGCCGAGCTGCATGGCCTTTTGCTGGGGCGTAGTTGCGCTGGTGCAGGCTTTGAAGCCGAAGGCTGGTTTGCCGATGCTTCCATGCTGCTGGAAAAGGAGCCCGAAGATAATGTCCGTCAGGCTCTGATCGGCCTGCAAGAGATGGTCAAAGGCGAATTGACCAGCGACGACATGACTGTCGTGCTGTTGTTGCCCAGTGACGACGAGCCGCTGCCTGAGCGCGCGGCTGCGCTGGGCCAGTGGTGCCAGGGTTTTCTCGCTGGTTTCGGTCTGGCCGGTGGCAACAACTCGCTGAGCCCGGAAGCCAGCGAAGTGCTGCAGGACCTGGCCGCTATTGCTCAGGTCCAGGACGCTCTGGAAGAGTCCGAAGACGGCGAAAGCGATTACATGGAAGTCATGGAATACCTGCGCGTTGCGCCGCTGTTGTTGTTCACCGAGTTCAACAAGAAAGCCACGCCCGAAGCAAAACCTTCCCTGCATTGACTGCTCATCGTCGCCTATTCACGCTTTGTCGCTTGTCTGCGACAAGACGTGAAGTGCTCACAAAAAGGAACCGCTCTTACCCATGATCCACATCCCGAAAGCTGAATATGCCCGTCGCCGCAAAGCCTTGATGGCGCAGATGGAGCCCAACAGCATCGCCATTCTGCCGGCGGCCGCGGTCGCGATTCGCAATCGGGATGTCGAGCATGTGTACCGCCAGGACAGCAACTTTCAGTACCTGAGTGGCTTCCCCGAGCCGGAGGCCGTGATCGTGCTGATACCCGGTCGTGAGTACGGCGAGTACGTGCTGTTCTGCCGCGAGCGTAACCCCGAGCGCGAGCTATGGGATGGCCTTCGTGCGGGGCAAGACGGTGCGATTAGTGATTTTGGCGCGGACGATGCTTTCCCTATCACCGACATCGACGACATCCTGCCCGGCCTGATCGAAGGCCGCGACCGGGTGTATTCGTCGATGGGCAGCAACCCCGAATTCGATCGGCACGTGATGGACTGGATCAACGTCATCCGTTCCAAGGCGCACCTTGGCGCGCAGCCACCCAACGAGTTCGTTGCGCTGGATCATCTGCTGCACGACATGCGCCTGTATAAATCGGCAGCGGAAATAAAAGTCATGCGTTGCGCTGCGGAAATTTCCGCCCGTGCTCACGTTCGGGCAATGCAGGCCAGTCGTGCCGGGCTGTACGAGTTCAGTCTGGAAGCGGAGCTTGATTACGAGTTCCGCAAGGGCGGGGCGAAAATGCCCGCCTACGGGTCTATCGTCGCGGCCGGTCGTAACGCCTGCATCCTGCATTATCAGGAAAACGATGCGCTACTCCGGGAGGGTGATCTGGTGCTGATTGATGCCGGTTGTGAAATCGACTGCTACGCCAGCGACATCACGCGGACTTTTCCGGTCAGCGGCAAATTCTCTACCGAACAGAAAGCCATCTACGAGTTGGTGCTCAAGTCGCAGGAAACAGCATTCGAGGCCATTGGCCCTGGCAAACATTGGAATCAGGCGCACGAAGCGACAGTCCGGGTGATCACCCATGGGTTGGTCGAGCTGGGCTTGCTGCAGGGCGATGTCGATGAGCTGATTACCAGTGAAGCGTACAAAGCCTTTTACATGCACCGCGCCGGGCATTGGCTGGGCATGGATGTGCATGATGTAGGTGATTACCGGGTCGGCGGCGAATGGCGCGTGCTGGAAGTTGGCATGACATTGACTGTGGAGCCGGGTATCTACATCTCGCCGGACAATAAAAATGTCGCGAAGAAATGGCGCGGTATTGGCGTACGAATCGAGGATGATGTCGTGGTGACCAAAAAAGGTTGTGAAATCCTCACCAACGGCGTGCCCAAATCGGTCGCTGAGATCGAGGCCCTGATGGCCGCTGCGCGTCCCCAAGCCGCATGAGCCGCTTTAATCTTGCGATTGTCGGTGGGGGATTGGTGGGTGCCAGCCTGGCGCTTGCGTTGCAGGCCGGGGCCAAGGCGCGTGGCTGGAAGATCGTGATGATCGAGCCGTTCGCGCCTGGCAATGGCTATCAACCCAGCTACGATGCGCGCTCTTCTGCGCTGTCTTTCGGTGCCCGACAAATCTACGAACGCCTTGGTCTCTGGCAGCAGATCAGCCGTCGCGCCGAACCCATCCTGCAAATTCAGGTGTCGGACAAAGGCCGCTTCGGTGCGGCGAGCTTGTCGGCAATGCAGGAAGGTGTGCCCGCCTTGGGTTACGTCGTGGAAAACGCCTGGCTCGGGCAATGCCTGTGGCAAGGGCTGGATAAAGAGGTTGTCAGCTGGCGCGTGCCTGGCGAAGTGAAGCAAATGCAGGCGCTGCCAGACGGTTATCGACTGACATTGAACGACGAGACTCAGCTTGATTGTGATCTGGCCGTGCTCGCTGATGGTGGTCGCTCAAACCTGCGTGAGCAGCTGGGTATCAGCGTGCGCATGCGGCCGTACGATCAGACCGCACTGATTGCCAATATCACGCCAGGCGAGGCCCATTGCGGGCAAGCCTTCGAGCGGTTTACCGAGCAAGGGCCGATGGCGTTGCTGCCGCTTCCGGAAAACCGCTGCGCGTTGGTCTGGACGCGAAACGGCGATGACACCCAGCGTTTGCTTGAACTGGACGATCGCAGCTTTCTGGCTGAACTGCAGGACGTCTTTGGTTATCGCTTGGGCGCCTTGAAGCAGGTCGGTGTGCGTCATGTTTACCCGCTGAACCTGATTGAGGCACAAGAACAGGTGCGTTCGCATCTGGTGGTGCTGGGTAATGCAGCGCACAGCCTGCACCCGATTGCCGGGCAGGGCTTCAATCTGTCTTTGCGCGATGCCGCGTCACTGGCTGAAGCATTGCTGGCGAGTGACAACACGCCGGGCGAACTGGCGACGCTGCAGATCTATGCGCAGCGGCAGCGATTGGATCAGATGCTCACCGTGGGCTTCTCCGATCAGGTCACGCGTCTGTTTGGCAATGATCAACCGCTGATCAGCGCCGGGCGTAATATCGGTTTACTCGGGCTTGATCTACTGCCCTCCGCCAAGCGCTGGTTCGCCCGCCAGGCGATGGGGCTGGGCACGCGGGCCGATGTCTAATTTTCCGTGGCCTTGGCCACAAGCGAGAACGATTTAAAGCATGCAAACGCGCGCAGATCTGCTGATTGTCGGGGCTGGAATGGTCGGTAGCGCGCTTGCGCTGGCGTTGCAGAACAGTGGTTTGGATATTCTGCTGGTGGATGGCAGCCCGCTGAGCGTCAAGCCTTTTGACGCGAGCGCAACGTTCGAGCCGCGAGTCAGTGCGTTGTCAGCCGCGAGTCAGCGGATATTGCAGCGCTTGAATGTCTGGGGCGGCATTGTTTCCCGGCGTGCCAGCCCTTACGGCGATATGCACGTGTGGGATGGCAGCGGCACTGGGCAGGTCCACTTTTCAGCCGCTAGCGTGCATGCCCAAGTGCTTGGGCACATTGTCGAGAATCGGGTGATTCAGGATGCGCTGATAGAACGGCTACACGACTGCGACATCGGATTGCTGGCCAACGCGCGACTTGAGCAGATGCGGCGATCCGGCGATGATTGGCTGCTGACTCTTGCAGATGGTCGTACATTGCGTTCACCTCTCGTGATTGCGGCAGACGGAGCCAACTCGGCGGTCCGGCGTTTGACCGGCACTGAAACCCGCGAATGGGATTACATGCACCACGCCATCGTGACCAGCGTGCGTACGGCTCATTCCCACAGAAAGACTGCTTGGCAGCGTTTCACCGACGACGGCCCATTGGCCTTCCTGCCGCTGGAGCGTGAGGGCGAGCATTGGTGTTCCATTGTCTGGTCGGTCACGCCGACTGAGTCTGAGCGCTTGATGGCGTTGGAAGACGAGCTGTTTTGTCGTGAGCTGGAACAAGCCTTTGAAGGGCGTCTTGGTCAAGTGATGGCTGCCGATCCGCGATTGTGTGTGCCGCTGCGTCAGCGGCATGCCAAACGTTATGTGGCTGAAGGCTTGGCATTGATTGGCGATGCGGCCCACACCATCCACCCGTTGGCGGGGCAGGGTGTCAATCTTGGGTTTCTGGATGCGGCGGTGCTGGCTGAAGTCCTGCACCACGCCGTCGAACGTGGTGAGCGATTGGCAGATGAGCGCGTATTGAGCCGTTACGAACGTCGTCGCATGCCTCACAACCTGGCTCTGATGGCCGCGATGGAAGGGTTTGAACGGTTGTTCCAAGCCGATCCGCTGCCGTTGCGCTGGCTGCGTAACACGGGATTGAAGCTGGTTGATCAGTCATCGCAAGCCAAGGCGCTGTTTGTGCGCCAGGCAATGGGGCTGACCGGGGATTTACCAAAATTGGCCCAGTTGTAGGGCAACCCTCGATTCTGTAGGAGCGAACTTGTTCGCGAGACGTCGGTTCTGGCAAAACGCACCAGCCGCTTCGCCAACAAGTTGGCTGCTACAGCGGTACGCATTCAGCAAAATATTTCCTTTCAGCAACATCTCGTAACTCCTCCGTCAGGACATCGGTTGAGATGCCAAATGTGATTCACTACCATTTCGCCTCAATTCGCAATTACGAGACCTCACCATGCAGGCGAGCAAGCGTTTCCTGGCTGCCCTGACACTGACCGTGCTCGCCAGCACTGCCCAAGCGGCTGACGAAGTGGTGGTCTATTCGTCACGTATCGATGAGCTGATCAAGCCGGTTTTCGATGCCTACACCGCCAAGACCGGTGTGAAGGTCAAATTCATCACCGACAAGGAAGCGCCGCTGATGCAGCGCATCAAGGCCGAAGGTGAGAACGCAACCGCCGACCTGCTGCTGACCGTCGACGCAGGCAATCTGTGGCAGGCCGAGCAAATGGGCATCCTCCAGCCCTTTACTTCGCCCGTCATCGACCAAAACATCCCCCCGCAATATCGCTCATCCAGTCACAGTTGGACTGGTTTGAGCCTGCGTGCGCGGACCATCGCTTACTCGACCGATCGGGTCAAACCCGTCGAGCTGACAACTTATGAAGCACTGGCGGACAAGCAGTGGGAAGGGCGTTTGTGCCTGCGTACGGCGAAGAAGGTCTACAACCAGTCGCTGACCGCCACGCTGATCGAGACCCACGGCGCCGAAGCGTCCGAAAAAATTCTCAAGGGCTGGGTCAACAACCTGTCCACCGACGTTTTCTCCGATGACATCGCGGTGCTGGAAGCGATCAATGCCGGGCAGTGCGACGTCGGCATCGTCAACACTTACTACTTTGGGCGTCTGCACAAACAAAATCCGAATCTTGCTGTGCGCCTGTTCTGGCCGAATCAGTCGGACCGTGGCGTTCATGTGAACCTGTCCGGTATTGGTCTGACCAAGTACGCGCCGCATCCTGACGCGGCCAAAGCCCTGGTGGAATGGATGACCGGCCCGGACGCACAAAAGATCTTCTCTGGAACCAACCAGGAGTTCCCGGCCAACCCAAAAGTCGCGCCTTCCGAGGAGGTCGCAAGCTGGGGTCAATTCAAGGCTGACACCATCCCAGTTGAAGTCGCCGGCAAACGTCAGGCAGAGGCGATCCGCATGATGGATCGGGTGGGTTGGAACTAAAAGCATTGCATACCCCCTTGTAGGCGCGTGGCTTGTCCCGCGCCTACATGGGTTCACCGTTTGTCTTACGAGTCTTACGCCTTGGCCCATCCCGCCCAGCGCCGCTGGTACCCACTGGTTTTCACCATCGCCGCGTTGGTGCTGTTGCCCCTTAGCGTCTTGCTGTTTTCCTGGCAAACCATCG
>NZ_DASWOT010000050.1:0-24779 GCF_036404235.1 Pseudomonas sp. | reverse complement strand
CCAGCCGCTCCTGTCGCAACGCCTGCTGCGGCCAAGCCTGCCACCGCGCCTGCGCTGGCGGCTTCATCTGTGACAACTGCGCCAACTCCTGCAACCGGCTCTACGCCGAGCAGCGCTTCCTAAACGCCACCAGCCATGACGCGCAGCACTTGCAGCGCGTCATGGTTGTCGCAGGCGGCGTCACCAGCGAGGGCGGTCAACCAGGCGTCGGCATCCTTGGCATTTTGTCTTGACCAGTCCTGAGTCAAGTCTTCCAACCGCGTCAGCAACTCGCGCTCGGCATCCAGTTCGAGCCCCTTGAGCCTTTCACGTAACGTCATCCATTGCTCATCGTCGACAGACTTCGTCTTCCAGCGCGTGCGTAATTCCCGCAGCGGCTGCACGACCTCGTCATGCCAAGGTGTGGCCAACTGTCTGATTTCCTGCAATCGCTGATTATTGCAAGCCACACCCTGATGACTCAGCCAGACACCGCACAACACCGCACAAACATTGGCGCCGCTGGCCTGTAGCGCCAAACATGCCTGCTCAACGCCCGGCCGCGCATAAAAATCCAGGATGAAACTCCAGAGGTCTGCACGCATAGTCATCTACCTGTTTTGGACGAAGCTGGTAGACTCCGCCGCCATTATGATTCGACTTCAAAGCCTTACCTTACAGCGTGGTCCGCAACGTCTGCTAGAAGACGCCGAGCTGACCCTGCACGCCGGCCAGAAAGCCGGCCTCATCGGTGCCAACGGCGCCGGAAAATCCAGCCTGTTCGCGTTGCTTCGGGGTGAGTTGACCCCCGACTCCGGCGACTGTTCGCTGCCCGCCGATTGGCGTATCGCCCACATGCGCCAGGAGGTCGATACCCTTGACCGTCAGGCGGTGGACTATGTCCTTGATGGTGATATCCGTTTGCGGCAAGTCCAACACGACCTGGCGTTGGCTGAAGAGTCCCAGGATGGCGCTGCCCAGGCACGTCTGCATTCGGAGCTCGACAGCGCCGACGGCTACACCGCCGACGCCCGAGCCCGAAAATTGCTCGCGGGGTTGGGCTTCGCCAACGAGCAGATGGAACGCCCCGTCAGCGATTTCTCCGGTGGCTGGCGGATGCGCTTGAACCTGGCGCAAGCATTGATGTGTCCGTCTGACCTGTTGCTGCTCGACGAGCCGACCAACCACTTGGATCTGGACGCCATCCTTTGGCTCGAAGACTGGTTGAAGAGTTATCCCGGCACCTTGCTGCTGATCTCCCATGACCGTGATTTTCTCGATGCTGTGGTCGATCACGTGGCCCATGTCGAACAGAAAAAAATAACGCTTTATCGCGGCGGCTACAGTGCCTTCGAGCGCGCCCGTGCCGAACGTCTGGCCCAGCAGCAGCAAGCCTACGAGAAGCAACAGGCACAGCGCGCGCACATGGAGAAATTCATCACGCGCTTCAAGGCCCAGGCGACCAAGGCCAAACAGGCTCAGAGCCGGATCAAGGCGCTGGAGCGGATGGAAGAGTTGTCGGCGGCCCATATCGATTCGCCGTTCGATTTCACCTTCCGCGAGTCCAGCAAAATCTCAAGCCCGCTGCTGGATTTGTCCGACGCCCGCCTGGGTTATGGCGACAAGACCGTCCTGCAAAAGGTCAAGCTTCAACTGACGCCGGGGGCGCGTATCGGCCTGCTGGGGCCGAACGGCGCGGGCAAGTCCACGCTGATCAAAAACCTTGCCGGTGAGCTTGAGCCGTTGAGCGGGCGCATGGTGCGTGGGGAGAACACCGTTGTCGGTTACTTCGCTCAGCATCAGCTCGACTCCCTTGATTCCAAGGCCAGCCCGCTGCTGCATTTGCAGCGCATTGCGCCGACTGAACGTGAGCAAACCCTGCGCGATTTCCTCGGCGGCTTCGACTTCCGTGGCGCGCGACTGGACGAGCCGGTACTGAATTTTTCCGGTGGTGAAAAGGCGCGTCTGGCACTGGCATTGATTGCCTGGGACAAACCCAACTTGCTGCTGCTCGACGAACCGACCAACCACCTCGATCTTGAGATGCGTCTGGCACTGACTATGGCGTTGCAGGAATTCAGTGGTGCGGTACTGGTGGTTTCCCACGACCGTCACTTGCTCAAGAGCACCACCGACGACTTTCTGCTGGTGGCGGACGGTGTGGTGCAGGAGTTCGACGGCGACCTCGAAGACTATGCGCGTTGGCTGGTCGATTACCGCCTGCGCAATGCCCCGGTCGGCAATACGTCAGTCAACGTCGACAAGACCGACAAGAAAGCCCAGCGTCAGCAGGCTGCTGCATTGCGTCAGCAATTGGCGCCGCACAAGCGCGAAGCCGAGAAGCTGGAAAAAGACCTCGGCACGTTGCACGAAAAACTGGCGAAGATCGAAACAGCTCTGGGCGACAGCGCTATTTACGAGGTGGTAAACAAAGACAAGCTGCGCGACCTGCTGGCTGAGCAAGCCAAGCTGAAAGTCCGTGAGGGCGAGCTGGAAGACGCCTGGATGACGGCGCTGGAGTTGCTGGAGTCGATGCAAACCGAGTTGGACGCGTTGTCGTAATGGAGGCCTTGAACCTGCCTGTGCCGGCATATTGGATCGAGCCCATTCTGGTAGGGTTGCAGATCCTGCTGATTTTGCTGGTCGGCTACGTTTCACAGCGGCTTGTGGGGCGTTTTCTGACCCGTCTCGGCGAGCGTTACCCGTTCCCGCCCGAACTGCTGGTGCTGCTGCGCGGTGGTCTGCGTTGGTTGATCATGGGCAGCGCATTCGTTGCAGTATTGGGGCGTCTTGGCGTTTCCGCTTCGGTGCTGTGGGCAGCACTTTCGGGATTCGTGGCGGTTGCTGCGGTGGCGTTCTTCGCCATGTGGAGCGTGCTGTCGAACCTGCTGTGCGCGGTGTTCATCTTCACCATGGGGCCGTTCCGGATCGGTGACGTGGTGGAGTTGGTCGATACCACCGACAAGCCTGGTATCAAGGGCCGGGTTACGGCGATCAACCTGATGTTTACCACGCTGATCGAACCCGCCGAGTTGGGTGGGGCGCTGGTTCAAGTGCCCAACAGCCAGTTCTTCCAGAAATCGATTCGCCGCTGGCGAGGTAGCGACGCGCTGCCCATCGTCACCGGCGAGAAGCGCCTGACCGACCAAGCACAGCCGTGATCCTATCGTTTGAGTGGATACAGTTTCAGAGCAACTCATAGCAACAGTTAGAAATAATTGGTTTTCAGTCACTGGAAATATTAGGTTTGATACCTGCTTTGTTGCCTGGAGGTGTGTGATGTCGCTTGAGACGTGGCTGGCGTTCTTCGCCGCCTGCTGGATTATCAGTATTTCGCCTGGTGCCGGCGCAATCGCGTCGATGTCCAGCGGCCTGCAATATGGGTTCTTGCGCGGCTATTGGACTGCAATGGGCCTGCAACTGGCGCTGATCGTGCAGATCGCCATCGTCGCCGCCGGCCTCGGCGCAGTGCTTGCGACCTCCGCACTGGCCTTCACCCTGATCAAATGGTTCGGTGTGGCCTATTTGGTTTATCTCGGCATCAAACAGTGGCGTGCCTTGCCCAGCAATATGTCCGAGGACACGACCATTCGCCCAATCGGCAAACCGTTGGCGCTGGTGACACGCGGTTTTCTGGTCAACATCAGCAACCCCAAAGCGCTGGTGTTCATGCTCGCAATTCTGCCGCAGTTCATCGATACCCATTTGCCCTTGGTGCCGCAATACGCGGTGCTCATGGTGACCATGGTCAGTGTCGACCTGACCGTCATGGCGGGGTATACCGGGCTTGCCTCGAAAGTGCTGCGCCTGCTGAAAACGCCCAAGCAACAGCGCCGGATGAACCGCACGTTTGCTGGGCTGTTCGTCAGCGCGGCGGCGTTTTTGGCGACATTGCATCGGGCGTAAAATTACGTTTGTCCTGTGCAGTTTTCGCACAAATGATGTGCTGTTGGGTGCGTTGTTGTAGCAGGTCGTGATTCCTAGACTGGGCTCCGATTCCGACAACTACCCAACAGGTCTCAAATGTCTACCGCTCACGCCCCCCCACTTTCGTTCGCCTTCTTCCTGGCTTAAGGCCATTTTCGTCAGTGTCAGTCTGGTAACCTCGCAGCTCTCCCTGGCAGCCGAGAGGGTCAGCAATCCGCACCCGACTATCCGTGCGATGTCCGGCGCCAAACAGATCGAACGACTGGACCCAGCCACCACTGCGCTGGTGGTCATCGACTTTCAGAACGAATACTTCACCGGTCGCATGCCTATCGACGACGGTATGAGCGCGCTGAAGAATGCTCAACGCCTGATCGAGTTCGCGGACAAAAGCAATATTACGGTCTATCACGTGCAGCATGTCGCTCCGACAGGTTCGGCTATGTTTGCCCTGGACAGCGAGGGTGTGAAATTCCATCCACTGATGCAGCCTCGTGCCCACGACGTCGTCGTGCAGAAAAGCAATGTCAGCGCTGTTCGTGGACTTTCTGGCAGAACATTACAAGGCCACGGGCCGGCCACTCTGAGGCAGATCCAACGCACCTTAATTGGACAGATCAACCTCAGCTTGCCGACAAATTGCCTAGTAATCCTTGAGTGTGCCGCGTCAGACATGAACAATGGCAACTCCTCGCATTCCTATTTGAGATTCACTCATGTTTTCCCCCTCCAGACTTCTGTGCTGCATTGGCCTGTCGCTGTTAGCCTTGTGCAGCTTCGGGGCGTTGGCCGATCCTGTCGACGGTGCGGCTCAAGCGTTGCATCTGCTCGATTATATTGGCGCTGATTACCCGTCGACGGTCGCAGACGGCAAGGTTGTCGATCAATCTGAATACCGCGAACAAGTCGAGTTTCTCGGCGCCTTGCAAGGCTTGGTCATGGCTCTTCCCGCTCGACCGGAACGGGCTGCGCTGCAACGCGGCGTCACTGATTTGCAGAGCGCCGTTGAGCAACGCATGGACGGCGCGATGGTCGCGCGTCAGGCCCGGCAGTTGGGTGCGAAGCTGGCGGTCACGTATGAAATCAGCCAGGCCCCGATCATTACCCCAGATCCCGCTCGAGGGGCGCCTTTATATGCGCAGCATTGCGCGGTGTGCCACGGCGATGCGGGCGCCGGTGACGGTCCGGCAGGCATCGGCTTGACGCCGCCTCCCGCAAATCTACGCGACACTGCGCGGCTTGACCGCCTGAGCCTTTATGACGTTTACAACACGTTGAGTCTGGGGATTGAGCGCACAGACATGCCGTCCTTCGCCGATCAGCTGGATGACCGCCAGCGGTGGGACGTGGCCACTTACATCGCAGGCTTTAGCGCTGACCCTACGGCGGCGCAAACCAAAACTTTTAATCTGGCTGATCTTGCGCGTCAGACGCCTGCTGAAGTTAGCGCCGCCGAAGGTGCGCAAGTCGCAGCCGCCTTCCGTGCCCAGCGTGCGCAACCGCCACAAATGCAGCGCGGCCCGGCGCAGTTGCTCGATTACACCAGCACTACGCTGGACAAAAGCCTTGCGGCGTACCAGGCGGGTGACCGTGAACAGGCCTACGACCTGTCGGTGGCGGCGTATCTGGAAGGCTTCGAGTTGGTGGAGAGCTCGCTGGATAACGTCGACGCCAACGTGCGCAAAGACACCGAGAAAGCCCTGATGGCTTACCGACAGTCGTTGCAGGACGGTGTGTCGATCCCACAGGCCGCGCAAAAGCTGGAGGTCGCCAAAGCCAAGCTCAAAGCGTCGGCAGGTTTGTTGGGTGGCGACAGCTTGAGCACGTCGTTGAGCTACATCTCGGGGCTGTTGATTCTGCTGCGTGAGGGGCTGGAAGCGATTCTGGTGCTGGCGGCGATTCTGGCTTTCCTGCGTAACACCGGGCAGGAGTCGGCGGTGCGCAGCGTCAACATCGGCTGGGCGCTGGCGTTGCTGGCGGGCCTGGGCACATGGGCGTTGGCGGCGTACGTGATCGACGTCAGCGGCGCTCAGCGAGAGTTGCTCGAAGGCGCTACGGCACTATTTGCCAGCGCCATGGTGCTGTGGCTGGGTGTCTGGATGCATGACCGCCGACACGCCGCAGCCTGGCAGGATTACATCAAGAGCAGTTTGGTGGGCGGTGGAGGGCGTTTCGGGTTTGCGATTCTGGCGTTCTTCTCGGTGTACCGAGAGCTGTTCGAGGTGATCCTGTTCTACGAAACTCTATGGCTGCAAGCAGGCCCGGCTGGTCATAACGCCGTGCTGGCAGGCGGCGCCACGGCGCTGGTGTTGTTGATCGGCTTGGCGTGGGTAATCCTGCGCGGCTCGGCGAAACTGCCGCTGGCGTTGTTTTTCGGGATCAACGCGGCATTGCTCTGTGCATTGTCGGTGGTATTTGCCGGGCATGGCGTCAAAGCGTTGCAGGAAGCGGGCATCTTCGGCACGCGTCCGGTGCCATTCTTCGAGTTCGATTGGCTGGGGATTCATGCCGACGCGTATTCACTGAGCGCGCAGGCGGTGGCCATCATTGCCATTGCGGTGTTGTATGGTCGCAGTTGGCTGGCGGACAAGCGTCGAGTTCAGGCGATGTAGAAGCACTCTGCGGCGAGCAGTCCTGTTGCATTAGGGCAAGCCCGGCGTCTACATGGTGGGGCAGGGCCAGAGCGCACTGTAGGAGTGAACTTGTTCGCGAGGCGGTGTTTCAAACGCACCGTGTTGTTCGCCTCGCCAACAAGTTGGCTCCTACATGTTGGGGTCAGGGCCAGAGCGCACTGTGGGGCGCGGCTTGCCCTAATGCCAGTCAGTTAAGGAAAAGTAAGCGGAGACCACAAAAGTCCAGCTCAATGATTTCGGGCCTTTCCAAGATGGACACAAACTGGAGATCGCCCGAAAAAGCTAACTGACTGGCATTAAGGATTGCCCGCGAAGACGTTGTCACTCACCCGGCGGACCGATACTATGCGATCAATTCTCAACTGCATTCGCGCTGTTTTATCAGGAAAGCCGCTCAATGAGTGCTGCCTCGTCCCCCGATTCGTTACGGCATCGCAACATTCAGGTGTTGTACGTCGATCATCATTCCTGGCTCCAGGGTTGGTTGTATCGACGCATGCGCTGTCGCAGTGATGCTGCCGATCTGGCGCAGGATACTTTTTTACGGTTGTTGCGCCCGTCGGCGGCGCCACAGGAACCCGACCTTCATCAGCCCCGGGCCTATCTGGCGACCATCGCCCGCCGCTTGATGCTCAACCTGCATCGGCGCCGTTCGGTGGAGCAGGCTTGGCTTGAAACGCTGGCGCAGCTTCCCGAGCAGATGGCGCCGTCCGCCGAGGAGCAATGCCTGATTCGCGAGGCGCTACAGACTGTGGATAACCTGTTACACGGCCTGCCTCATGCGGTGCGTCGGGCTTTTCTGTTGTCCCAGCTTGAGGGCCACACCTACGCTGAAATTGCGACGATGCTGAATATTACTGTGCGCACCGTGCAGCGATACCTCACTCAGGCGATGGAGCAGTGCATGGTGTTGGCCATGACGGAGGCGTTATGAACGACGGGCCGCTCGAACGCAGCATCTTGCGTGATGCGGCGCGTTGGTACATGCGCCTGAATGATGGCGATACAGACGCTTCGCAGCAGGCGCGTTTCGAGCAGTGGCGCAGGCTACATCCCGATCACGAACGCGCCTGGCAGTTGGCACAGCGCGTCAGTCAGCAATGGCAAGGCATTCCCAGCGGTCTGGGCCTGCCGACGCTGGATCGTGCCGACCGATTGAGCCGCCGTACCGGGCTCAAGGCCCTGATCCTCTTGATGACCGCAGGCCCGCTTGCGTTTGTCGCGTGGCGTGAGTCGTCTTGGTCGGCCGATGAGCGCACTGCTGTCGGCGAGCAACGGCAAATCAACCTGCCCGACGGCACGCAACTGAACCTCAACACCGACACCGCCGTGGACGTGGTTTTCGACGCAACGCAGCGGCTGATCCGCTTGCGTGCCGGGGAAATTCTGGTCACCACTGGCCACGATAATCTCGGTCGACCGCTGCGGGTGCAGACCGATCAAGGCAGTGTCAGCCCCGTCGGGACGCGCTTCAGCGTGCGCGTTGAGTCCGAGGCCAGCCTGGTGACTGTTTTTGCAGGGGCAGTCGATATACAGCCGCAATACGGCGCTATGGGCGCTCGATTGAGCGCTGGTAATCAGGTGCGCTTCGACCGCCAGAATGTGCTGACGGCGCAGCCGTTGCTGCCCGGAAGCGGCGATTGGAGCCAAGGCGTGTTGCGCGTGGACCGGATGCCGCTCTCGATATTTGCGTTGGAGCTGAGCCGTTATCGGCCTGGTTGGGTGCGCTGCAACCCGCTGGTCTCAGACCTGCTCATCAGCGGGGCATTCCAGCTTCGTGACACCGATTTGATCCTCAGTGCGGTCGCGAGCGCCTTGCCAGTGAGCGTTGTATACCGCACGCGCTACTGGGTGACGCTGCAACCGCGGCTCGCCTGAAAAAAACTTCGTATCGCCTGTCCTGTTTTCCAACGCTGGCGTGTCCTTTCAGCAAACAGGTCTTATCGATACGGAGTGCCCATGCCTTATTTCCCTCGTTCATCGTCGCTCGCATGCGCTGTGCATGGCGTTGTCGTGACGCTGAGCATCGTCGCCAGTCCAGCCTTGTTCGCAGCTGTTTCTCAGCATTTTTCCATCCCGGCGGGGTCGCTCGGTCAGGCGTTGTCCAGCTTTGCCGCGACGGCGGGGATCAACCTGGCAATCGATCCAGCCTTGGTGCAAGGTCGTCAGAGCCGAGGGCTGGAGGGTGATTTCGCCCTGCCCAGCGGTTTCGCCCGGTTGCTGACCGGCAGCGGTTTGCGCGCGGTATCGCAAGGCAATGGCGTGTATGTGCTGGAGCCTTTGCCCAAGGGGGACGCCTCGCTTGAGCTGGAACCGATTCAGGTCCAGGGGGCAAGCCAGGCTCAGGAAACGGCAATGGGGCCAGTCGTAGGCTATGTCGCCAAGCGCACCACCATTGGCACCAAAACCGACACGCCGATCAACGAGATCCCACAAACCATTTCGGTGATTACCCGCGATGAAATGGATCAGCGCGGGGTTCAGGACTTCAACTCTGCCGTCGCCTACACGCCTGGCATTCGGGTGCTGGATTACGCAGGCGGGCAGGGCGCGCCGGATATTTTCCTGCGAGGCTTTCGGGCGTTTAACCTGTTTGGCATCTATCAAGACGGTTTGCGTACCGGCTTCAACCAGTACGACACCAATTTTGAAACCTTCGGTCTTGAGCGCATCGACGTGGTCAAGGGGCCTGCGTCGGTGCTGTTCGGCCAGATGGCCCCAGGCGGGGTGGTCAACATGACCAGCAAGCGCCCGCAAGAAACGCCGATTCGCCACGTTGAAGTTCAAGGCGGCAGCTTTGATCGACGTCAGTTCGGCCTGGACCTTGGTGATCAGCTCGACAGCGCAGACACTTTGTTCGGTCGTGTTGTGGTGATTCAACGCGACAGCGGTACACAGGTCGATCACTCCCCGGACGACCGCACCTACATCGCGCCGTCGCTGACCTGGAAACCCGATGATGCGAACACCCTGACGTTGCTGGCCAGTTACAACAAGAGCAAGACCGGCGGCTCGGAGCAGAGCTTTCCGGCCATCGGCACGGTACTGAAAAGCCCCAACGGCCACATCGATTCGGACACCTATCTGGGTTGGAAGGGCAGTTACTACCATGTCGAAACCACGTCCGTGGGCTCGATTTATGAGCATCTGTTCGACAACGGCTGGAAGTTTCAGCAGAACCTGCGCTACATGCATTCCAAGGTCGGCTTCCTCGCCAGCGGCCCGGACGTGGTGCTCAACGACGACGGCCAGACTCAGGACGTCGGCCTGCAATACCGGCCGAAAAACAGCAACACGTTCATGGTCGACAACAACATCCAGGGCACTTTCAACACCGGCCCTTTGCAACACACGCTGCTGAGCGGCGTGGATTACTCGCATTACAACTCACAGGAAACCCGCAGAAACGGTGACCCGGACCCTGATTTCGAAATGCTCGACCTGTACAACCCGGTCTACGGTGGCGGGGCAGTTTGGTACGACCCGCTGCAACGCGATACCAGCAGCAAGATGCAGCAGGTGGGTTTGTACGTGCAGGATCAGATCAAGCTGGATCGTTGGGCACTGACCATTGGTGGCCGCGAAGACTGGGCCAAGGATCGGGAGAAAGGTCTGTATTTCGGTACCGAAAACGTCGATACCCAACAGCGTGATCACAAGTTCACCGGGCGCATCGGGCTGGCGTATCTGTTTGAAAACGGCATCACGCCGTACGCCAGTTACAGCACGTCGTTCCAGCCCAACCCGGACACTGACTTCTCCGGTTCGCTGTTCAAGCCCACCGAGGGCAAACAGTATGAAGTCGGGATTAAATATCAACCGCCGGGTTACAACAGTTCGGTCACGCTGTCAGCGTTTGACCTGACCCAGAAGAACGTCACCACCGCCGACCCGATCAACACCGGATACACCGTCCAGAGCGGCGAAGTGCGCTCACGTGGCGTCGAGCTTGAAGGCAAGGCCAGCCTGACCCACAACCTCAATATGCTGGCGTCTTACGCCTACACCGACGCAGAAATCACCGAAGACACCACTTACAAGGGCAACAAACCCCGCGCGGTCCCGCGTAATACCGCGAGCATCTGGCTGGACTACACGCTGGACAGCGGTGTGCTCGATGGCCTCGGTGCCGGTGTCGGTCAGCGTTACATGGGATCGTCCTACAACATCCAGAACACGGTAAAAGTCCCGCACTACACCCTGACCGACGCCAGTGTGCGTTACGACCTGGGCAAGGTCGGTCTGGAGGGCACCAAAGTGTCGGTGACTGCCAATAACCTGTTCGACAAACACTACTTCGAGCCGGGGTTTTATGAGGATTCGGTGTTGTATGGCAATCGACGCAATGTGATCGCGACATTGAGCTATGACTGGTGAGGGGCGGGGGTAACGGGGAGGCTAGCTTGAGGTTGAAATCGTTTGCGGCGGGCGCTCAAAAACGTGGTTACACAACCTTGGCCCACAGCAGCCGATGAAGGTCGCCGGGATTGCCGCGTGCGGCATCCCGGAAGTTTGCTGGAATGTGTTACTGCTCCTCGGGCCCATCGTGAAGCAGATGGAAGATGTGGCGCTTCATGCGGATAAAATCCGGGTCCATGACCATGTCCAGGTTTCTCGGGCGGCCGATGGGCACGTCCAATACTTCCTTGATACGTCCGGGCCTGGCGCCCATCACGAAGATACGGTCGCCCAGCAGGATGGCTTCATCGATGTCGTGGGTCACAAAGAGTACGGTTTTCTTGCTGTGTTCCCACACCTTGAGCAGCAGTTGTTGCATCTGCAGGCGGGTCTGGCTGTCGAGCGCGCCGAAGGGTTCATCCATCAACAATATCTGCGGGTCGTTGGCGAGGGCGCGGGCGATAGCGACCCGTTGCATCATCCCGCCGGATAACTGCTTTGAGTAGTTATCGGCGAAGCGCAGCAGGCCGACTTCGTTCAGGTAGTACTCGACCGTTTCCTTGCGTTCTGCGGCGGGTACACCTCGGCGCTTGAGGCCGAATTCGATGTTTTTGCGCACCGTGAGCCAGGGGAACAGCGTATAGCCCTGGAACACCATGCCACGGTCGGCACCCGGCCCGTCGACCTGCTTGCCGCCGACGTAGATATCACCCGAAGTGGGCTCTGCCAGGCCCGCCGTCAGGTAGAGCAGGCTGGATTTCCCGCACCCCGAAGGGCCCACCAACACCGCGAATTGTTGATCCGGGACATCGAACGAAACGCTCTCCAAGGCAGTAAAGGTGCCGCCCGACGGTGTTTTGTATTGCAGGCTGACGCTGTCAACGCGCAGGCGAGGCGCTGCGCTAGGCGAAACATTGGGCATGACGAGTTTGGCTGTGGTTGCGGTTACTGAGCCCATGCGGCCACCTTCAAACGGAGAAAACGGAACAGTTGATCGGTAATCAGCCCCAAGAGACCGATGACCGCGATAGCCAGGAAAATCACGTCAACCTGGAAGCCACGCATGGCCTTCAGGCTGAGGTAACCCAGGCCGCTGGAGGCGGCGACCAGTTCGGCGACGACGAGATAGGTCCAGGCCCAACCCATGGTTACCCGCAAGGTGTCCAATACACCCGGCAGCGAGGCCGGGGCGATGACGTGCAGGACGGCATCGGTGCGGCTGGAACCGAGGGTATAGGACGCATTGATCAGGTCTTTGGAGATGCCCTTGGAGACGTCGGCGATCATCACCAGTTGCTGGAAGAACACACCGAAGATGATGATCGATACGCGCTGTTCCAGGCCGATGCCGATCCACAGGATAAACAGCGGCACAAAGGAGGTCACCGGCAAGTAGCGGATGAAGTTGACCAGCGGCTCCAGGAACGCCTGAACAACCCGAAAGCTGCCCATCATCAAGCCGATGGGTACCGCCACGACAGACGAGATCACGAAACCGACCATGACCACCTCCACGCTGGCCCATATGTGAGGGCCCAAAGTGCCGTCACGGGACAGGCGCAGGGCCGCTTCCATGACCGCACCGGGTGTCGGCAGAAACATCGCCGGCACCACGCCGCCATAGGAGAGAACGGCCCACAGTCCGATCAGCAGCGTCCACGCCAGGGCACTGGCGCCCCAGACGACCTGAATCGGCAAACTGGTCTTGGGGGTCAGGCAGCGGTTAAGCCACGAATTGCGCTTGGACATATCGACTCCTATTTCGGGGTAACGAAGCGATTGTCCACCAGATCGCTATAGCTGACGTTGTATGGCTTGCCTTGCAGCTCGCTGGCGGTCTCGTTGGCGAGCTTGATGACGCTTGCGGCATCGCCTTGGCTGCCATTGCTGCCCAGTAGTTTTTCGCTCAGTGCCTGGTCATAGAAACGCACGCCCTTGGCGGCTGCTTCAAGCTCTGCGGGATCGGCCAGGTAGCCACCGACGCCCTTGGCCATGATTGCATAGGCCTCTTTGGGGTGGTCTTTGGTGTATTGCACGGCTTTGTACAACCCGGCGACCAGGGCTTTGACGTCATCTTGTTGTTTGTCGATGACATCGCAACTCAAGGCAACCACGTCGACGATCACGCCCGGGGTGGTGCTGCTGTCGACCAGCACTTTGCCTGTTTTCTTGTTACGCACGGTGCTCAGGTGCGGTTCCCATGTCACGGCGGCAGGTACGCGACCGGCAATGAACGCCGTTGCCGCGTCATCGGCGGTCATGTTTTGGATGGTCAGGTCGCTCATCTTCATGCCCGCGTTTTTGAGCAGGTAATTGAGCCAGAACTGCGACACCGAGCCTTCGTTGACCGCCACGGATTTACCCTTGAGGTCTTGCAGACTGTTGATGTCCTTGTTGACCAATATCCCATCGCCGCCGTGGCTTTCATCGAGCGCAGCGACCGCCTTGAAGCAGAACTGTGGGCGGTATTTGAGAATTTCATCCAGCGTAGAGGCCGAGCCGGAGAGTTTGCCCGAGGCTTGGGCGGCCATGTACATGGAGGCTTCTTCGATGGTCGGCAGCTCGACGGTCAGGCCCTTTTCCTTGAAGTAGCCCAAGTCCTGAGCGAGGTACAGGGTGCCATACCCTACCCAGGTGGTATGGCCGATCGATAGCGTACCGGCCTGAGCGCCGCTGGCGACGCCGGTAGCGATGGCCGTCAAGGCCAGCGGACGGATGCAGCGCGAGACGAAAGACTTGATCATTGAGCACTCCCGGAATGTTGGTTATGTGTTTCGTGTATTTCGGGGCAGTGGAGCGAGACGCCAAAAACTGAACAACCTAGTGGCCTCTGACGGACCTTTTGCCCCAGTGGGGCAGGGTTGATGTTGGCTGATGTGACGAGGCAGGAAAATTAGTAAATATGTGGTCGCTGATGAGGAAAAAACTGGGCTTGCCAATGGGCTGGCAAGCCAAAAACGCCGCCGCCCGATTTCGGATGGCAGCGTTTCTGGGGCCTCTTGAATCAGTCGGCGACCACTTTCTCGACGCGAGGGCTGGCGGCGGGTAGCGGCGTGCGCTGCAGTATCAGATCGGCCGCTTTTTCGCCGATCATGATGCACGGCGCGTTGGTGTTGCCGCTGATCAGGGTCGGCATGATCGAAGCGTCGACGACGCGCAGCCCTTCAATGCCATGCACTTTCAATTCGGGGCTGACCACGCTCATGGCATCGACACCCATCTTGCAGGTGCCCACGGGGTGAAACACCGTCGCAGCATAGTCACGCACATAGGTCATCAGTTGCTCGTCGGTCTGCACCGCCTTGCCGGGTAGCATCTCTACGCCGCGAATGCCGTCGAACTGCGAGTCGGCGAGAATGCGCCGGGCCAGCTTCAACCCTTCGATCAGCACTTTGGCGTCGGCCGGGTCGGAGAGGAAATTAAAATCGATCTCCAGTTTGCCGTCATGGCCCAGGCGCAGTTCACCGATGCTTTTGGGGCGCAAGACGCAGGTGTGTACCGCATAACCGTGGCCCCATTCGAACAGCCGACCGCGATGGCTGCGATAGCCGGGTACGAAGTGAAATTGCACGTCCGGCAGGGTGTCTGCCAATGGCGTGCGGGCGAAGCCACCGGCTTCCACGTAGTTGGTGGTCAGCCAGCCCTTTTTGCCCAGCAGGTAGCGCAGCGGCGAGGAGAGAATGCTGGGCAGAGACCCGAGTGAGAAGCCCAGCGTTAATGGGCTTTTCGATCGGATGGTGATCAGGCCGTCCAGATGGTCCTGTAGATTTTTGCCCACGCCAGGCAGGTCATGTTGAACCTGGACCCCGGCCGCCGCTAACTCCTGTGCAGGCCCGATACCGGACGCCAGCAACAACTGTGGGCTACCCAAGGAGCCCGCGCAGAGGATCACCTCGCGTCGTGCGTGCAGCGCGTGCTGGACACCCTCGACTTCGACCTCAACGCCCTTGGCCACGCGTTGCTCAAGGATCACTGAATGCACCGTGCAGTCGGTGATGACGGTCAGGTTCGGGCGACCGAGCACCGGCGCCACAAAAGCCCGGTAGCTGGAGAGGCGGCGGGCGTTCTTTTGCGTCAGGTTGTAGATGCCGCACCCTTCAAGCTGCTCGCCATTGAAGTCGTTGTTACGCGCAATACCCAGGCGCTCGGCTGCGCGCACGAACAGCTCGGACACCGGGTTGGGATCGCGCGCGGCCTCGACGTTCAGCTCCCCGGCCGTGCCATGCAGGCGCGGGTCCTGGCCGAGGCGATTGTTTTCGGATTTTTTGAAGTACGGCAGCACGCTGGCCCAATCCCAGCCAGGGCAACCGGCTTGTGCCCAGCGGTCATAGTCGCTGGCGTGGCCGCGGATGTAGATCATGCTGTTCATCGAGCTGGAGCCGCCAAGGGCTTTGCCCCGTGGCGTATGCAGCGCCCGCCCGCCCAGGTTTTTCTGCGCAACCGAGAAGAAGTTCCAGCTGTACTTTTTGCTCTTGTATAGCGTGATGGTGCCGGCCGGCGTTTTGATGCGTGGACTGTTGTCGTGGCCACCGGCTTCGATCAGGCACACGCTGACGGCTGGGTCTGCGCTCAGGCGATTGGCCAACACGCAGCCTGAAGAGCCGGCGCCGACGATCACATAGTCATAGTCTGTTTTCATGCGCGTCTCCCTTCTACATTGATGGCCCTAAGGCCACTGCGGCGCTGGCTTACGAAGTAGTAGACCGGCGAGATCACTACCAGCCCGACGATCCACGAGATGTCGGCGCCGCCCATGGCGCGAGCAATTACCCCGGTGTAAAGCTCAGTGGCCATGAACGGGATTTGCACCAGAATGCCCAGTACGTAGCAGCCCACTGCCGTCCAGTTGAAATAGCCATAGATCCCGCCGTCGCGGCGGAAGAACGAGGCAACGTCGTAACTGCCATGGGCGATCAGGTAGTAATCCACCAGGTTGATCGCGGTCCACGGCACCAATACGTACAACAGCAACAAAATGAAGTTGGTGTAGTTGGCCATGAAGTCGTCCTGGCCCAGCAGCGCCAAGGCCAGGGAAATCGAAAACAGCACCAAGGCAGTGATGGCTCGCGAAACCGGGCCGGCCGACCATTTGGGCACCAGCGTCTGGCCCACGGTAATCGCTGAAAGAGTTCCGCAGTAAAGGTTCATGGCATTGGTGGCAGCAATACCGATTGAGAACACGGCCACCACCAAGGTGGCAATGCTGCCGGTCACCTCGACCAGCCCAGCGATGATGTCGCCTTCAACGCACAGTCCGATGGTGATCCCGAGCGCCATGGGCAATATCGAGCCAAGGCAGCAGCCCCAATAGCTGGACCAGAATGCCGCGCGGCCACCCGTGTCGACGGGCATGTAGCGCGAGTAGTCAGAAACATAAGGCGCATAGGCCAATTGCCACAGGGCGGCAATGGACAGCGTGCCGAGAAAACCCTGCAGGCTGATTTCGTTGCGTTGCAGGAAGTCGCTGGGCAAGCCGTGTACGCCAATGATCCAAACAAAACACAGCAGCAGAACGGCGCCGGACAAATAAGACATCACCCGGGTATAGGCGTGGATCAGGCGATAGCCGAAGACGGTCGCCACCACACTGATCAAGCCCACAAGGACAATCCCCTGATTAGTGCTTAAAACGGCGTAGCGACTGTGCAGTGATTGCCCACCCAGCACCAGGTTCGAGGCGAAGAATCCCAGGTACATGATCACCACCAATGCAACCACCAGCAGCGAGCCATAAGAGCCGAACTGGCCGCGGGTCTGCACCATCTGCGGCACGCCCAACTGAGGGCCCTGCGCCGAATGCAAGGCCATGAAGATTCCACCGATGAGGTTGCCGGCGATGATCGCCACCATGGCGGCCATGAACGGCAGCTTGAACACCGTCACTGCCAGCGCACCTGTAACCACTGTCAGCAACATGATGTTGGAGCCGAACCAAATGGTGAACAAGTCGCGAGCGCGACCGTGGCGTTTATCGTGGGCAATGGGCTGGATGGTGCTCAGCTCGAGGGTTGCCGGTCTGGAATTGTTGTTATGCATGGGAGGGTCACTCTAGTAGCGCCCGGGCAAACATCCCGGGGATCAATTGCTGGCAGGACGAATCAAGGTTTGCAGCGATTGCCCGGCCGGTTTCCTGGAACCGACTTCGTTACTCACCTGGACCAAGCACGAATTGGGCCCAGGTGAGGTGTGCATTTAATGCTTACCGCAGTTGGAACCATGTGGTCTTGAGCTGGGTGTATTTGTCGAACGAATGCAGGGACAGGTCACGGCCGAAGCCCGACTGTTTACCACCGCCAAACGGCACGCTGACGTCCAGGGCATCGACGGTATTGACCGACACCGTGCCGGCATTCAAACGGCTTGCCACGCGGTGGGCTCGGTTCAGGTCATCGCACCAGACTGAAGCCGCCAGGCCATAGATATGATCGTTAGCCATTTGCACGGCTTGATCCTCATCGTCGAAGGCGGTGATGGCCAGCACGGGGCCGAACACTTCCTCGCGGGATAGGCGCATATCGGGGGTGACCTGGGTAAACAGCGTGGGCTGGATGAAGTTGTTCGAGCCGTTGATGGTCACTTGCTCTCCACCGGCGACCAGGCGCGCACCGCTGCTGCTTGCATCGCGGATGTGTTGCATGACGTTTGCAGTCTGCTGGGCATCGACGATTGCCCCCGTTTTGCTGGCTGGGTCCAGTGGATCACCCGGTTGCCAGTACCGCGCTTTTTCTTGCAGGCGTTCGACGAACTCGTCGTGAATGGAACGTTGCACCAGTAGGCGGGAGTTGGCCGAACAGACTTCGCCCTGGTTGAAAAATATACCGAACGCCGCCTTTTCGGCCGCTAGGTCCAGGTCCTGGCAGTCGGCGAACACCAGGTTCGGGCTTTTGCCGCCACATTCCAGCCAAACCTGTTTGAGGTTCGATTGTGCCGCGTACTGCATGAAGTATTTGCCCACCTGGGTCGAGCCGGTGAAAGCCAGCGCGTCGATATCCGGGTGCAGGCCCAGGGCGCGCCCGGCGTGTTCGCCCAGCCCGGTGACCACGTTTAAAACGCCTTCGGGCACGCCTGCTTCAAGCGCCAGTTCTGCCAGGCGCAGTGCCGAGAACGGCGACTGCTCGGCGGGTTTGAGGATCACGCTATTGCCTGCAGCCAAGGCGGGTGCGAGTTTCCAGGCGGCCATGTCCAGCGGGAAGTTCCACGGCACGACAGCGGCGATCACGCCTAACGGCACACGAGTAATGGTGGCCAGGGTGCCTGGGCCGGTGGGGGCCACTTGGTCGTAGAGCTTATCGAGGCTTTCGGCATACCAGGCGAAGACGTGCGCGGCGCCCGGCACATCGACGTTGTAGGCATCCATCACGGGCTTACCCATGCTCAGTGAGTCCAGCAGTGCCAGCTCCCCACGATGGGTCATGATCAGTTCGCTCAGGCGCAGCAACACCGCCTTGCGCTCTTTGGGCTGCATGCGTGCCCATGGCCCGCTTTCAAAGCTTCTGCGCGCGACCTGCACGGCGAGGTCAACGTCGATATCCGAGCAGGCGCTGACCTGGCCGAGCACGGCATTGGTGGCCGGGTTGATCACGGCGAAAGTCTCGCCACTGCGGGCCGTGTACGCACGCCCGTCAATGCTGGCGGTATCAAGCAAACGTTGCTGTCGAGCCAGACGTTGCCAAGTGGTCAAGTCAGTCATTGCATACTCCCAAATAGCCTGCCAGCAGCTATGTCTACAATCAGTGGGCCCGATAGTGGAGGAAGTGCGCAGAGCGTGAAATTAGTAAAAATGTTCTCGCTATCGATAAAAAAACTCACCAGCAACGCCCTTAAATGGTGCGCCCGTGAGGGCTTTTTTTAATCACAGTCAGCCGTGAAATGCTTGTTTGTTGCGACTTTTGAGCGTTGCAACTGCATTTCTGGTTCAAACAGACCGAGCATGTACGTTGCCTGCGGTATTGACTTGTAGAACAAGGGGCTTAACCACCTGGCCCGATTTTCGATGGACTCTTTTCTTCTGTGTGAATCGCTTGCCGCGCTTACGGTTTTGGCTGCCGATCAACCGCAAGCAGCGGATCAAGGGTGAATCCTGTGCCCCGTTTTGATGCGTTCGCCCCGCAGATGTCGAGCAAGCAAGGCCGCGTACAACGTGCGGCCGCTCAAATACTTTCTAATCACTGGGTGGCCGAGGCATCGCGCACGTCCTCCATCGCGCAGCCCCGGTCGCCACACGCGCCCGCTGCACTGCTGATTGCCCTGTTGTGACGCCACGCCGTCTACAGGCGACCGTATTCGCGAGCGGTGCGGTCCACGGCGATGCGTGTTTTGTCCACCAGTTCGTCCAGCTCGGCACGGGTGGCAATCAGCGCTGGCGCCATGATCATCCGCCCCAGGGTCGAACGGATGATCAGGCCTTCCTCGAAGCCGATGGTGCGGCAGCGCCAGGCGATATCGTTCTCGTTGGCAAAGCGCTTGCGCGTGGTCTTGTCCTCGGCGAACTGCAGGGCCGCCACCAGCCCGACGCCCTGAATTTCACCCACCAGCGGGTGCTGGCCGAACACTTCGCGCAGGCAGTTCTGCAGGTATGGGCCGGTATCGTTTTTCACTTGCTGCACCACGCCTTCATCGCGCAAGGCCTTCAGGTTGGCAATCGCCACGGCGGCGGCGACCGGGTGGCCGGAGTAGGTCAACCCGTGGGCGAATACGCCGCCTTTTTCCACTAGCGCCTCGGCCATACGCCGCGACAGGATCAAGCCGCCCATCGGGATGTATCCAGAGGTCAGGCCTTTGGCGATGGACAAGGTGTCGGGCTCGAAACCGAACGTTTGGTGGGCAAACCATTCACCGGTCCGGCCAAAGCCGCCAATCACTTCGTCGGCGCACAACAGCACGTCATATTGGCGGCAGATGCGCTGGATTTCCGGCCAGTAGGTGGCGGGCGCAATGATCATGCCTCCGGCGCCCTGGAACGGTTCGGCGACGAAAGCGGCAACCTTGTCGGCGCCCAGTTCGAGGATTTTTTCCTCCAGTTGGCGGGCGGCGCGCAGACCGAACGCTTCGGGGCTCAGGTCACCTTCGTGGGCATACCAGTACGGCTCATCGATGTGCGCCACGTCCGGGATGGTGCCGCCCATTTCGTGCATGAACTTCATGCCGCCCAAAGCCGTCGCCGCTAGCGTGGAGCCGTGATAACCGTTCCAGCGGCCGATCATGATTTTCTTGTCCGGCTTGCCCATCACCTGCCAGAACTTGCGCACGGTGCGGATCAGCACCTCGTTGGCCTCCGACCCGGAGTTGGTATAGATGGCGTGGCTGTAGTGGGCGGGCAATAGGCTGAACAGCAGTTCTGACAGTTCGATCACTGCCGGGTGGGTGGTGTGGAAGAACATATTGTAATAAGGCAACTGCTCCAGTTGCGCATGGGCGGCAGCGGCCAGGTCCTTGCGGCCGTAGCCGAGGTTGGTACACCAAAGCCCAGACATGCCATCCAGGTAGCGGTTGCCATCGTTGTCCCAGAGCGTCAGTCGGTCGCCGCCGACCATCACCCGCGGGCCTTCCTCATTGAGCGCTTTCTGATCAACGAATGCATGAATGTGGTGGGCGGCGTCGGCCGCCTGGTAGTCACGGGTGGAGCGGGGAGTGTCGAGTTCGGCGGACATGGCTTATCTCCAGGGGCGGGTTCGCTGGATAATTTTTGTCACTTAAAAATATTTTTGTAAAGAAAATATTTGTGATGAAAAAGCGACATCCGTAGGCTGAGCGCTACTGCAATACACGACAGGGGCAACATGACCGGACTCAGAGAGCGGCAAAAAGAACAGCGTCGACAGGTGATCGCAGAGGCGGCGCTGGCGTTGTTCAAACGTAATGGTTTCGTTGCTACCACCCTGGAACAGATTGCTAATCAGGCGGGCGTCTCTGCGCCCACGGTGGTGAATTACTTCGGCAGCAAGCAGGAGATTCTCCTGGCGTTGCTCAAGGCACCCGACGAGCAGGCCATGGTCGAGGCGCGCTCGCGTTTGGACCAGGACAGCGACCCGCTCGACGCCTTGTGTGAACTGGAGGGTTTGATGACCCATTACCAGCTACAGGCAATGCCGGCATCCCTGTGGCGCGAGCTGGCGCCGTTCTTGTTCACAGGTGAGTTGGCCCAGGCGTTGCAGCCCTGGAATGGCGCCGTGATCGAAGAAACCAAAGCGTTACTGCTGCATTTTCAGCGCTTGGGCACCGTGCGCGCGAACCTGGACATCGACGTGGCCGCGACACTGTTCAACCAATACGCCAACATCGCCTTTATTCGACTGGCCACCGAACCGACTCCCGACCGTACCGCTCATGCCCGGCACATGCGCAGTGTGTTGAGCCTGATGTGCCACGGCATGCTGACGTGTCAGGACACGTAAGTCCCAGCGGGAACAGACCCAAGCTTTTTCCTGCCTTGCGACGACAAAAATCATAATTTCGCTATCGCCTGTATCTGCACAGAATGCGTGAACACCCGCCTTCGAGAAGGACACAGGCATGACCGCTGGAACTACTGAAATCGATACCCTTGTTGTTGGCGCAGGTCAGGCAGGCGTGGCCATGAGCGAACACTTGAGCAAGCTGGGCGTACCGCACCTGGTGCTGGAGCGCAATCGCATCGCTGAGGCTTGGCGCACCAACCGCTGGGATTCGTTGGTGGCCAATGGTCCGGCGTGGCATGACCGCTTTCCTGGCCTGGCATTCGACCAGCTGAACCCCGATAGCTTCGCCCCCAAAGAGCAGGTTGCGGATTATTTCGAGGCCTATGCCAAGCAAATCAATGCCCCGATCCGCACCGGCGTTGACGTCAAACAGGTGGTGCGCAACGTCGGCCGTCCGGGTTTCACCATTGAAACGTCCGAAGGCGTGATCCAGGCCAATCGCGTCGTGGTCGCTACCGGGGCGTTCCAGCATCCGGTTATCCCGGCCATCGCACCGCAAGGCCTTGGTCTGAACCAGATCCACTCGGCGCAATACCGAAACCCCGAGCAACTGCCTGAGGGTGCGGTATTGGTGGTGGGCGCCGGCTCTTCAGGCACCCAGATTGCCGACGAGCTGCAACGTGCCGGTAAAACGGTATACCTCTCGGTGGGACAGCACGACCGCCCCCCGCGCGCTTATCGCAACCGCGACTTCTGCTGGTGGCTGGGGGTGCTGGGTGAGTGGGACGCCGTGGCCATGAAACCGGGCCGGGAACATGTGACCATCGCCGTCAGCGGCGCCCATGGTGGCCGCACCGTGGACTTCCGTGAATTGGCACAACACGGCCTGAATCTGGTGGGGCTGACTGAGTCGTTCGATAACGGCGTGGTCCGTTTCCGCGAGGATCTGGTCGACAACCTGGCGCGTGGCGACGAGAACTACCTTTCGCTGCTCAATGCTGCTGACGCCTATATCGAGCGCAATGGCCTGGACCTTCCACTGGACCCTCAGGCTCGTCAGACCTTCCCTGATCCAGAGTGCGTGACGCACCCGATTCTTGAGCTCGACCTGGCCAAAGCGGGCGTGACCACGATCATCTGGGCAACCGGCTTTGCTACCGATTACAGCTGGCTGAAGGTTGACGCCTTCGACACCAACGGCAAGCCACAACACCAGCGCGGCGTATCCACCGAGGCTGGGATTTATTTTCTGGGCTTGCCGTGGCAGTCGCGCCGGGGTTCTTCCTTTATCTGGGGTGTCTGGCACGACGCTAAATACATCGCTGACCAGATCGCCATTCAGCGCCAGTACCTGACCTATCGTGATGCTGATCAGCGCCAAGCGGATGCCCCTACGGTACCGAACACGTCAGCGATCGGCGCCTGACACGCCTCGGGCTGGTGGCACCATGATTCTCAACGCCTGAGCGGGGCTTTTCTGTTGCAGAAAAGTCATGGGCGCCATGGCGTGCGCGAAGACTGGAAGGGGCAGCAAGAAACCAAAGGCCGTCGGAAGCAAACCCGGCGGCCTTTGGCCGGTGCTTGCATAGAACTTGTACTTGACGCTCACCATCATATTGCGTGGATCGTCGTATTCTTGGACTGCACCCACTGCACCCACTGCACCCACTGCACCCACTGCACCCCTTTGCATCCTTGTTGGCACTCATATAGCGATCTCATATGATACTAAGTCTCATTTGTCTCGCTTCAGTGACCGCCTCAGTGCGTCGGTCAACCTGAACAACGTTTTCGACCGCGAGTACCTCAGCTATTCCGGCGACCACGGCATGTACGGCGCTGCGCGCAACATCATGACGGGTATCAAATACAGCTTTTGAAGACCGCGGATTCGAAAGCCAAATACAGATGGCTCTATGGTCTGTAGCGGTTTCGTCGCGGCCACGACGAAACCGAAACGACTCAACGGGTCTTAAAGCTATCGCTAACGCTTCCGATAATCTGAAGGCACAGTCACTGCCTACGTTGACGGATGGTCCTTTGGGCATCCGGAGCTTTGCAGGACTCTACCCTTGTAAGTGAAGGATTACGAATGCGTACCCTGTTCAAAATTTGGCTCTCCGTGTTCCTTTTCGGAATGGTTTTTTATCTTCCTATCTATGTTTTTTCGAACAACGCACTCAGTGCCGTCGAAGAGCTGACCCCTAAAGATCTCATCCCCCTGACTGGCATCCGTGGCCAAGATCCGGAACGTAAGGAAAGGCTTTTGGCGAGCATCGGCGTCGACACGAGCATGGAGCTTGAGGATGCCCTTGAGGATAATAAGTTGCTGACCAACGTAGACATCCACTACGTAGAGTCTGCGGATGCCAGCAGGATTTTTGCGGCAACAGGTATGAAGGTTGTTGAGGCTAGTGCAGACATGGGTAATGGGAAGCACCTTGCCATGCTGTTTTCCGTTGCGCCCAAACGCTTTCTCCGCGATTGGGCCACCGTTACAGGAATACTTGGCGTTCAGGTATCGGATGGGGAACACACGATCAACATGGTCGACGGCCCCTCGGATGAAACCTATCTTTGGGCTCTATTCGAAAAATCGGGGAAGGGTGGGAGTGAGTCGATACAGCGCCTGACTGCTCGCTTTGACCTGGCTGTAGCAGGTATTGAGGAGCGTCAACGCGCTAAAAGTTCCGAAGCTGCTACCGCCCAACTTTCATCGGCACCAGTACCCTCGGCATCAGGGAAATTTGAAAGCAACACTGTCGCGGGTAATCCAAGCAAAGAGAAGATAGTGATCTTCCAATTCGATGGTCAACCTGCCTTCTGTGCCGATGAAGGGGCGGATGGCCCTAACTGTCGTGGTGACGGGTCATCCTTTATCGGTCAGGGGACTTACAAAGACTTTATGGATGAAAGCAGTCCGCTATGCATCGCAGGTGAGGCCGGCTGCAAGCTCCCCCAATACTTCCCGGCGGACCTGCGCGGGTAACCACATTCAGCACCTTGTCAAAAACAGCTTCATAGCGAGCTACATATTGCCGAGCGCGGCGGAGCGCTTGCTTAAGACTATCGGTTTTCAGGGAGCGGCGGATTTCTCGTGGTAGCCCGAGCGCCACGCGCAACGGCTTCGGAGTGACTATTCGGAAATAGTATGTTCCGTGACGATTCAGGGAAAGGTAGGAGGGTTGGGCTGGCATGGTCGCACCTTTGCGATGCCCCACTTGAAGCACGTAACAGTGCCCCACCAGCCTTTCAGACCCTTTACCTGTCGGAAAATCTATACCTGACAGGTAGTTAACGAAGATGGTGCACCAGACGGGATTCGAACCCATGACCCCTGCCTTCGGAGGGCAGTACTCTATCCAGCTGAGCTACTGGTGCAACGCGGGCGCCATAATACTCATCTGGCTTGCGTGCGTCCATGCTGGCGAGTGGGTGTTGTCAA
>NZ_DASWOT010000049.1:0-20628 GCF_036404235.1 Pseudomonas sp. | reverse complement strand
ACCGTGTAGTGATGCTCGCTGGAAAAGCGTGTGCCGGGGAAGGCAATGAAGTCGGCTTCAGAGCCCGGAACCGCACGCTCTGCAATCTCCAGCAGGTGTGTTGCTGATGCGCGCTCCAGCAGCGGCGGGGCGTCTTTGTAGGGGGCAATCAGCGCTGCCATGCTGTCGTTGCGCCAGGCTGTAATGAGCAAGTCGGCGCAGGCGCTGATCACGCCGGTCACGCCGACCACCAGCGCCCAGGTCAGGGTCACGACGCCTATCAGGTTGTGCAGGTCAAGCCAACGTACGCGCCGGGATTTGTTTGGCCGCACGGTTGCAAAATCGAGCCGGCGCATGAAAGGCGCGTACAGCACCACGCCGGAAACGATTGCCAGGACAAACAGCAAACCCATGAACGCCAGCAGCAACTTGCCAGGTAGTCCTGCGTACATGTCCACATGCAGGCGCAGTATGACCATCATCAACCCGCCATTGGCCGATGGTGTCTCGAACGCTTGGCCGGTGCGCGCGTCAAGCATGAACGTGTGCGAGTCATTGGGATCGCCACCCGCCGTCGCGCCCATGATCGCAAACACTGCATTGGGATCATCCTCGTCGCTGCCAAAGTACTGCATCACGTCGTCAGGACGATGCGCTTGAGCGGCGGCAATCAATTGCTGCAGATCCAGGCGCGGTGTGTCGGCTGGCATTTCCTTGAGCGCGGGCGTGCCGCCGAGCAAATGATCGATCTCGTGACTGAAAATCAACGGCAAGCCAGTCAGCGCCAGCAACAGCAAAAAGAGGGTGCAGATCAGGCTGGTCCAGGTGTGGATCAATGACCAGCGACGGATGGTTTGGCTTTTCATGGCGTTGCGTTATCCGGTTAGGCCAAAAGCAAAAGGGCCACTGTGCGACAGCGGCCCTTTGTTCAGCTTCGCGATTCTAGGCGATTACCATTTGTAATTCACGCTGGCGAGCACGTTGCGGCGGTCGCCGTAGTAGCAATAGAAGCCGTCGCAGGTGGAGATGTAGTCCTTGTCGAACACGTTGTTGGCATTGACTGAAACGCTGACACCTTTGAGCGAATTGTTGATACGGCCCAGGTCGTAATGCACGGCAGCGTCATACACGGTGTAGGCCGGGGTATGACCGTCATCCTTATCGCGCACGTAGTCCATGCTGCCAATCGCGATGTTGTCAGTTTCCCCAATGTAGCGGGCGCCGAAGCCCAGGCCAAAGCCGTCCAAAACACCTTTATGCCACGTGTAGTCAGCCCAGATCGACGCTTGGTTCTCAGGCGTCAGTGGCAGTGGACGGTTCTTGTCCGCCGGATCGGTGACTTTGGTCATCTTGCTGTTGGCGTTAGTGTAGGACGCAGTCACTTTCAGGTTGTCGGTGACGTTACCGACGGCTTCCAGTTCGAAGCCCCGTACCTTCGCTTCACCCAGCGGACGCGATATGCCGAGGGTATCGCTGAGCACGATGTCACGGCGCGTCAGCTCATAAGCTGCCGCAGTGAACAGGATCTCGGTGCCTGGAGGCTGGTATTTGATCCCCGCTTCGTACTGCTTGCCGGTACCCGGTTTGTACGCAACGCCATTAGCGCCGCCTTGTTCTGCCTGGAATGACTCGGCGTAGGACACGTAAGGCGTGAAGCCTGAATCGAACACATAGCTCAGCGCCGCGTTGCCGGTGAAGGCGCTGTCGGTGCGGTCATCGCTCTGGTTGCTGTTGTAGAACTCGGATTCGGTTTTCAGCAAGTCCTGACGTCCACCCAGCGTCAGGCGCCAGTTATCCAGTGCCAGTTGGTCCTGGACATAGACGCCGAAGTCCTGAGTCTTCTGGTTGTAGTTCTGGTACGCAGTGAATGCGACGTTGCTGAAATCCTGGCCGTAGATCGGATTGATGATGTTGCTGTCCGGCGCACTGCCATACAGCCATTTGTAATTGTGGTTAATGCGTTGATAGTCCAGGCCCAGCAGCAACGTGTGCTTGAGCGCGCCGGTATTGAAGTCAGCCTGGAAGTTGTTGTCGACGGCGAATTGGCTGATGTCTTCGTTGACTACGTTGGCGCCACGGTTAAGGGTCCCGTCGTCGGCCACTGAGCCGTAGAAGCCGCCCGCAGTAATGCCCTGGAACGACAAATCGCTCTTGGTATAGCGCAGGTTCTGACGGAACTGCCAGACATCATTCAGACGGTGTTCGAGCGCATAACCCAGCGCGTAGTAAGTCTTGTCGTAGAACTCCCACTCTGGATCGCCGAGGTTTTTGTGATAGCGCACTTCGCCAGCGGGCGACGACAGTTTGGTGCCTTGCAGCGGCAGGAACTGGCTGGTGATGCCGGTATCGTCGCGGTTGAACTGGCTGAGAAAGGTCAGCTTGGTGTCCGGGTCGATGTTCCAGGTCAGGCTTGGCGCCAGGTTGTAGCGCTTGTCGTCGATGTGCTCGACCGAGGTGCCGCTGTCACGCACAACGCCACTGACGCGGTATTCGAAAACACCTGCATCGTCGATCGGGCCTGTGCTGTCGAAGCTGATCTGTTTGCGGTTGTAGCTGCCGACCTGTGCCTGGATTTCGTGGCTGGCGACTGAGTCTGGACGACGGCTAACCATGTCCAGCATGCCGCCGGGCGGGGTCTGGCCATAAACCGAGGATGCAGGGCCGCGCAGCAGGGCGACGCGTTCCAGGTCCCAGGTTTCCATCTTCGGCATGACATACGCGCCTTTGGGCAGCGGCAAACCATCGAGGAACTGGGTCGGTTCGAAACCACGGACTTTCAGCCACTCGGCGCGGCTGTCGCTGCCGTAGCTGCTAGCGGTAACGCCAGGCATGTAGCGCAAGGCATCGTCAAGGTTCTGCACGGCGCGGTCTTGCATCTGCTGGCGAGTGGCGACCGAGATGGAGCGCGGTACTTGCGCAAGCGCGGTGTCAGTCTTGGTGCCAACGGCAGTACGTGTCGCAGCGTAACCTTCAACCGGGCCCCAGGCCGTTTCATAACCGTCCTGACGCCCCTGAATGCTGGTCTCCGGCAGCGCCATCACGCCTTGCGGTGCCGCCATCAGGCTGTAAGCCCCCGCCGAGCTTTGCGACAGTTGCAAGCCCGTGCCACGCAGCGCTTGTATCATCGCGCCGGGCGCATCGAACTGGCCCTGAACCGGTGCCGACGTGCGACCGGCCGCCAACGACGGATCGATGGACAGTGCGAGGCCCGACTGGCTGGCGATTTGATTCAGTGTGGTCGACAGGGGAGCGGCCGGCAGGTCGTAAGCGCGAACGCTTGATGCCTGTTCGGCGGCCATCAATTGGGTGCTCGCCACCGGAGCGGCGAAGGCAATGGCCACGGCTAACAGGCTGGGGCGCAAGAGAGTGTTAAGCGTGCGGGACATGGGCGGCTCCTGAATGGAAACGGTTCTCAATGCCTGTGTGCCGTACGAAATTCAGAAAGTGACAGGGGCTGAAACGAAATAATCTGTATTTACAATTTTTCCGGCTTCTCAACGGCCGGTTTTGCCGTTGGTTTGCTGTTGTCAGCCACTACCGTGACCCACCATTGAGTGCGCTGTTCTATGAGCACCGGCAGTGTCGGTATCAGCGCTTTGAGTGCCAGATCGGTGTTGTTCAGCGGGAAACTGCCGGTGATGCGCAGGTCCGCGATGTCTGACGCAACGCCCAGATAACCCTGACGATAACGACCGAGTTCGGCCACAACGTCGCGCAGGGGCGCGTTGTCCACCACGAGCATGCCGCGGGTCCACGCATCGGCGCCGGGGGTCAGCGCCAGCATCGGGCCGAGGCCGTCGCTGCGGATCAGCATTTGCTGGCCTTCGTGCAGGATGTGTTCGCTGGTTTCAGTCTGCGTGTGCGCGGCGACTGCTGATTGCAACACGCTCAGCAACGTGCCTTCGTCCTCACGCTTGACCAGAAACCGGGTGCCCAGCGCGCGCATCTGGCCGTCGCGGGTTTCGACGATGAAAGGCCGGGGATCGTCGTGACTGCCCGTTTCCACCAGAATTTCGCCTTCCTGCAGAATCACCCGACGCTGTTTGTCGTCGAATCGCACGTCCAGCGCGCTGTGGGTATTGAGGCTGATCAGGGTGTTGTCGGTCAGGCGCAACGTGCGCTGTTCGCCGGTCGCGGTGCGTTGATCGGCCAGCCAGTAATCAATCGGCAGGTAACGATCCCCAAGGAACAGCGTCAGCCCGCAAACCAGCACAATACTGGCAACGCCACGGCCCAGCTTGCGTACTTGTCGACTGACACCTTCTCGTGAACGCAATAGCGCAGAGCGCGCTGGGCCGGATTTGCCAGCGAAGCGCTGGTCGAGCATGCCCAGTTGCATCCAGGCGCGGGCGTGTTCCTCGTTGGCGGCGTACCACTTGGCGAATTCTTCATGCTCGGCTTCGCTACCTTGACCACAGTCCAGGCACAGCTGCCAGGCGATGGCCGCATCGAGCACTTTTGAGGAAACAGGTCGAGCGCGGGCCCCGCTCATGTCGGCTCGCCATACAACGCGATGTAACACTGGCGCACGCCCTGGGCCAGATATTGCCGCACGCGAGATACTGAAACGCCCAGTTTCTCGGCTATTTCAGCATGGCCCATGCCGTCTAGACGGTTATACAAAAACGCAGCTCGGGCTTTGCTCGACAGTTTGCCCAGCAGGCGATCAATGGCTTTTAGGTCTTCAATAATGAGCTGTTGTGCTTCAGGCGACGGTTGTTCGGCCTCGGGCAACAGCATGAGCTCGGTAAGATACGCCTGTTCCAGCGCAGCACGGCGGAAGTAATCGAAGAGCAGGCCTTTGGCCACAGAGACCAGAAAAGCACGGGGCTCGCGGGGTGCATTGAGTTCGTCGCGCCCGAGCAAGCGCACGAAAGTGTCCTGGCTCAGGTCCTCGGCGCGCTGTGGGCAGGCCACGTTGCGTTTGAGCCACGCCAGCAGCCAACCGCGATGATCGCGGTAAAGCGCACCGACCAGCTGGCTCTGAGGGCTTGGGACTGACGACACAGGACGCATCCAGAGTAAATAGAGTAACTAACGAGAATTATTCGCGATTGTGTCAGAGCCAATGAATGCTGGCAATTGGTGCTTGTCGGATAGGGGATATGGTTTGTAAGAAGAGATGGCGCCGATGCTGTTGATTCTGGCCTGTAGTAGGCGCGTGGCTTGTCCTGCGATCTGGCGCTTAGCGGCGCTAGAACCAGCGAATTCGGTATGTCTGGGACGCCCAAGGCGCCTGGTTTTACGACTGCTGCGCAGCCGATCGCGGGACAAGCCACGCGCCTACGCCTTCGGCAGAAGCAGCAACAGAAACAGATTTTCAGAGGCGCTGCACCTCTCAAAACGAATGCGATTTTTGCCTTCTGCGCCACTGACTCAAACACTGCTCCAACTGCGCCGGGCTGTCGATGCCTTGGCGGCGGGCGTGGCTGAAGAGGATCAGCGCCAGCTCGGCGGTGACCAACGCATCGGCGCTGGCGTTGTGGCGTTCTTCGGCCTGCAGGCCAAAAAAGCGTGTCCAGTCGTCCAGCCCCGCGTGCCGAAAGCTCGCCTGCGGGCACAGCATTGGCGCCACTTGCGCAGCATCGAAAAAATGATGCTGCAAGCGATAGCCCAGGCTTTCCTTGAGTGCTCGACTGATCATGTGCTGATCGAACGATGCGTGGAATGCGAGCAATGGGCTGTCGCCGACGAACTCCATGAAATCGAGCAGTGCTTCCACCGGGTCGGCGCCGGCCGCAATCGCGCTGGGCCCCAGGCCATGAATCAGCACGCTCGGGTTTAGCTTGTGATCGATACGCAGCAAGGTGCGTTCAAACTGGTTTCCCAGATCGATTGCGCCATCCTCGATGACCACCGCGCCAATCGACAGCACCTCGTCGCGGTTCATGTTCAGGCCACTGGTTTCCAGGTCCAGCACGACCCAACGCTGATCACGCAGCGGCTGCTCGCCAAGGGGCTTACTGCGCGCCAGTTGACTCAAACGCGCCAATTGCAGCGGCGTCAGATCAGGTGCCTGAGTACGTTTAGGTGGCTTGAGCCATTCGAACAGATTCATCGGTTTTGACGTTTCACAGTTGGTAGCGCACGGTCAGGCTGGTTTGTAGGCGCTGCGCCTGGCGGAACGATTCACGCAGAATCCGGCGGTCCAGATGATTCAATACGTGCGGATCGATGCGGTTGGAATAGGGCAGATTTTGCCGGCTTTGCTGCTGATGCTGCTGCATGCGGGCTTGTTGTATGAAGTGGTAGGCCTCTTCATAGGCCGCGCCGTCCAATGGATCGATCACTTCTTTGGCAACCAGTTGGCGCAAGCGCTCCAGCGTGTTGTTGGCACCGATACCGTTGGCCAGCGCGAGCAAGCGTGCGCCATCGACAAAGGGGGTCAAGCCTTGAACCTTGAGGTCCAGTGTGTCTTTTTCGCTGCCTTTGCGCGCCACTAAAAAATCCTTGAAGCGCCCCACGGGAGGACGCTGGCGCAGCGCGTTGTCGGCCATCATCCGCTGGAACAGTGTGTTATCCGCGACTTGATCCAGAATATTGCTGCGCAATTGCTCGACGCCGCTGTCATCGCCCCAGACCACGCGCAGATCGAAATAAATACTTGAGGACAACAAGTTCTCAGGCGTTGCTTCACGGATGAACGAGGCAAAACGCCGTGCCCATTCAAGTCGCGACAAACACAGTTCTGGGTTGCTCGCCATGATCCCACCCTTGCACAGCGTAAAGCCACACTGCGCCAGGCCCTGATTGATACGCTCGGCGATTGGCAGCAAGCGACCACGAATCTGCGCGGCGTCGGCCGCGTCGCTGGCTTCGAACAAAATGCCGTTGTCCTGATCGGTATACAGCGTCTGTTCGCGTCGTCCTTCGCTGCCAAAGCACAGCCAGGTGAAAGGAATACCCGGATCGCCCTTTTCCTGCAGCGTCAGCTCAATGACCCGGCAGACCATGTGATCGTTGAGCAGGGTGATGATCTGGGTGATCTGCGTCGACGACGCGCCATGGGCCAGCATGCGGTCCACCAGTTGCACGATGTCGCTGCGCATGTTGCTCAAGACATCAATGCGCGGCGCGTTGCGGATGGTGCGCGCCAGATGCACCAGATCCATCCGTTGCAGGGAAAACAGATCCCGTTCGGAGACCACGCCGCACAGGCGCTGATCCTTGACCAGACAGACATGCGCAATGTGCCGCTCGGTCATGGCGATGGCCGCATCGAACGCGCTGGCGTCGGGGCTTAGGTAAAACGGTGTATGGGTCATGCTCAGCTCGATGGGCTGGCTGAAGTCGGCGTTGACATCCGCCACCACCTGGCGCAAATCACGCAGGGTAAAGATCCCCAGCGGCGCTTTTGCGATATCGACGATCACAATGCTGCCGACCTGTTGTTCATCCATCAGCTTGACCGCTTCACGCAGCGGCATGTCAGACCCGCAGGTAACCGGGTGGCGCATCGCTAGCTCACCCAGACGCGTATTCAGCGAATACTGGGTGCCGAGGGTTTCTACCGCTTTTTGCTTTACTTCCCTGTTCACCTGATCCAGAAGACTGCTGACGCCGCGCAGAGCGAAGTCGCGGAACGGGCTGGACAGTGCGAACAGCTTGATGAACGCCTGTTTATTGAGCTGCAGGCAGAAGGTGTCTTCGGCGGCCAGGTGCTCGGTGCGGGTCGCGCGCTCGCCCAACAATGCGGCCAGCGGGAAGCATTCGCCGGTGGTGATTTCGAAGGTGGTTTCAGTGCCGCCGCTGGCTGAATCAGGGCGTTCGCCAACGACACGGCCTTGTTTGACGATGTAAAAGTGTTCTACTGGCCCATCGCTAGTCTTGATGATGCTCTCGCCAGTAGCGTAGAAACGCAATTGGCACTGTTCAACCAGGTAAGCCAGGTGGGCGTTTTCCATTTGGTTGAAAGGCGGGAATTTCTGCAGGAATTGCATGGTGCCGTGAACGTTCTGTAGCACGGCTGTTTTTCCTGCCTGGGTGAAAGCGTCCGCTTTGCTCATGACTGACACCGTTTTTTTTATGAGCTCCATGGTCGGCCGCTTATCCAGCAGTGCCCATTGGACGTAAGTCTTAGGTGATAAAAGCTTTCGTTTCACGGTGTAAAGCCGCTAACTGGTGCAATCAGGGAATAGGATGCAGGGCAGGAGGCCGACGAGGTGTGCAGCAGATTCATTGGTATCTGCTGTCGAAATTCAGTCGACGAGAAAATGAGACGGGTATGTTCGATCACGACATTTTGAGTGATGAAGAGCGCGAAGCCCTCAATGAGGTGATGCTGGCGCCGCCGTCACAATCGCCACAGCGAGTGCTGATCGTCGACGACGACAAGGACGCTAGGGAATTACTGGCCGAAATCCTCAGTCTCAACGACATCAGTTGCATCACTGCCGCAGGTGGCAACAGTGCCATGCACTTGCTCAAGACCCGACCATCCATAGGATTGTTGATCACCGATCTGCGCATGGCCCCGTGTAATGGGCTGGATTTGATTCGGCAAATACGCGACTCGGATCGAGCCGCGCTGCCGATCATCATCGTCTCGGGCGACGCTCATGTGCGCGATGCGATTGATGCGATGCACCTGAGCGTGGTCGATTTTCTGCTCAAGCCGATCAACACCAAACAGCTATTGAAGTTGGTGAAGCGCGAGCTGGGGGTGGTTTGAAGGCCCCCTTTAGATAGAACCCGCTCGCGAAGGCTTCAGTTCAGACGCCGCGACATTTCAACCCAGCATCTCCCGCAATACTTGCGCAAACGCCCGGCTGCTGTCTTCTTCATCGGCATGGCGGCCGTCGCTTATGACCCATAGGCCATTGACCATCACATCACGAATCTGCCGATCCCCTCCGGCAAACAGCCAGCGATTGAGAATCGCATCGCCTGATGCGGTGGCCAGATACGGGTCGTTACCGTCCAGCACCAACAAGTCGGCGCGCTTGCCAACTTCCAGCGCTCCAATTGGCTGCCCCATCGCCTGAGCACCGCCCAGCAGTGCTGCGTCATATAGCGTGCGGCCCACCATCGGCTGGTCTGAACGATACAGCCGGTTACGTCGCTGATCGCGCAGACGCTGACCATATTCCAGCCACCGCAATTCTTCGACTACGCTCAACGACACATGGCTGTCCGAGCCAATCCCCCAGCGCCCGCCCTGAACGATGTAATCCACGGCCGGAAAGATGCCGTCACCCAGGTTCGCCTCAGTGGTCAGACACAAACCCGCCACGGCTTTACTGTTGGCCATCAATGCGACCTCGTCCGCTTGCGCATGGGTGGCATGCACCAGGCACCAGCGCTGATCGACGTCGACGTTTTCGTACAGCCATTGCAGCGGGCGCCGACCGCTCCAGCTTAGGCAGTCATCGACTTCCTTCTGCTGCTCGGCGATGTGGATATGTACCGGACATTGTTGGTCACTGGCCGCCAGCACGTCGCTGATCTGCTGCGCAGTGACCGCGCGCAGAGAGTGGAAACACAGCCCCAATGCTTGAGTCGGCTGGGTGTGGATGATCGGGCGCAGGCTTGCCTGTAAGTCCAGATAACCCTGCGTGCTGTTGATAAATCGGCGCTGCCCTTCATTGGGCGCCTGGCCGCCAAAACCTGAATGGCTGTAAAGCACTGGCAGCAGGGTCAAGCCGATACCGACCGAACTCGCTGCCGCGCTGACGCGTAGCGCAAGCTCGGCAGCATTGGCGTAGGGCTTGCCATCGGTGTCGTGATGTACGTAATGGAATTCGGCGACCGATGTGAAGCCACCTTTGAGCATCTCGATGTACAACTGACGGGCGATAACGCCCAGTTGCTCCGGACTGATCTGCCCGGCCAGCCGATACATCAGGTCGCGCCAGGTCCAGAAGCTGTCGTTGGGATTGCCCGCCACTTCGGCCAGCCCGGCCATCGCCCGCTGAAACGCGTGGGAATGCAGGTTCGGCATGCCTGGCACCACCGGACCGTTGATCAGCTCGGCGCCTTCGCGCTCGGCATCGGCCTGAACCTTGATTAAAAAGCCATCAGCACCGACCTCAAAACGCACATTATTCGCCCAGCCCGTTGGCAGCAGTGCGCGTTCAGCAAAGAAAACGGACATCGTTTCGCACCCTCGCGTGAAATTGTCTATACATATACAGACGTTTGCCTGCTCGGTAAACTGCGGCGGGCTTGTCGTTAGGCCCGTTAATGGTTAGCGTGAACGCCATTGATCACTCATTACACCAAACAAGGATTTTTCTGTGCCGACTCCGCCTGCCATCTCTCCGCTGGCCGCCCAGATGGGTGACAGTCCGGCGCCGCTGTACGCCCGGGTCAAGCACATGATCACCCAGCAGATCGCAAACGGCACTTGGCCGCCGCATCATCGCGTGCCGTCCGAAAGCGAACTGGTCACCCAGCTTGGTTTCAGCCGCATGACCATCAACCGCGCCCTGCGCGAGATGACCGCTGAAGGCTTGCTGGTGCGGATGCAGGGTGTGGGCACCTTCGTCGCAGAGCCAAAAACCCAATCTGCACTGTTCGAAGTGCATAACATTGCCGACGAAATCGCCTCACGCGGTCACCTCCATACGTGCAAGGTCATCATTCTGTGCGAAGAGGCAGCGGGCTCCGAGCGTGCGCTGGCGCTGGACATGCGTGAAGGCCAGCGGGTGTTTCACTCATTGATCGTGCATTTCGAGAACGACATTCCGGTGCAAATCGAAGACCGCTTCGTCAATGCCGCCGTCGCTCCGGACTACCTGCATCAGGATTTCACCCAGCAAACACCCTATGCCTACCTGTCGCAAGTGGCGCCCCTGACTGAGGGTGAACATGTGGTCGAGGCGATTCTGGCTGAGCCCGATGAATGTAAATTGCTGCAAATTGAAAAGGGCGAACCGTGCCTGTTGATCCGCCGTCGCACCTGGTCGGGCCGTCAGCCAGTCACCGCAGCCCGCTTGATCCATCCAGGCTCGCGCCATCGCCTTGAAGGACGCTTTAGTAAATGACTCGACTGACGCTTCATAAGGCCGCCGATTATCCGCGCATGCCCTGGAAAAACGGCGGCGGCAGCACCGAGGAAATCACTCGCGACGCAGGCGAAGGTCTGGACGGCTTCGGCTGGCGCCTGTCGATTGCCGACATCGAGCAATCCGGTGGTTTCTCCATGTTTGCTGGCTACCAACGCATCATCACCGTGCTCCAAGGCGCGGGCATGACGCTGGATATCGATGGTGCGACCAGCGAGGCATTGTTGCCGTCGGACCCGTTTGCGTTCAGTGGTGACAGCCAAGTGTCATGTACACTGCTGGACGGTCCGATTCGTGATTTCAATCTGATCTATGCACCGACGCGCTATCGCGCTCGCCTGCAATGGCTCGACGTTTTATTGCCACAACGCTTTTTCAGCTCAGCCAATGTATTTTTGTTGTTCAGCGCCGCCGAACAAGTCGCGGCCAATGTCGCAGAGCATCGCGCGCAATTATTGGAAAAGCACGACTGTCTGCAACTGGATAACCAACATGGTGCGCTGCTGGAAGTCGTGCTGTATGCGCCGCGAGCCAGTCGTTGCTGTGTGATTGAACTGACGGCGATCTGAACGTGCCGCCACTCCCTGTAGATACTCTGTTTCCGGTCAAGCTTTCAGCCGGTGTTTTCTAATGAAAAAACTGGCCGTACCAAATACTTCACCACTGCCGACAGCGCATGTCTTCAATGTGGCGGTTGATCAGTTGTAGGAGCGAACTTGTTCGCGAAGCGGTGTCTCAGGCGCACCGCGTTGGTCGCCTCGCCAACAAGTTGGCTCCTACGGATCGTGGGACAGACAGAGTTTGATCAGCAAGTCAGTACATCCAACATTGATGTTGCCTGACACACCATAATCGCGGGCAAGCGTGCTCCCATAGATAACTTTACAGGGATGTCTTCACCCCAATGACAACGATCAACAAGAAAGAAACCCCAAGAGCCATCGCCATCCTGACCAGCTTCCTTGTGTCGGAGTCCGCAGGGGGGCTGGTGTTGATGGGGGCTGCACTGGCTGCGATCATCGTCGCCAACTCGCCTTTGGCCGCCGGATATTTCGCGGCGCTGCACAGCGTTTGGGGGGGGCTGTCGATTGAGCTGTGGATCAACGACGGCCTGATGGCGATCTTCTTTCTGATGGTCGGCCTGGAAATCAAGCGTGAGGTCCTCGCTGGCGGATTAGCCAGTTGGGGTCAACGTGCGTTGCCCGGTTTTGCGGCAGCAGGCGGTATGTTGGTGCCAGCGCTGATTTATATCGCGATCAATTGGGGCAACCAGCAAACCCTTGCTGGCTGGGCCATCCCCGCCGCCACCGACATCGCCTTTGCGCTTGGCGTGCTGTCGTTGCTCGGCAAGCGGGTGCCAACCTCGCTGAAAGTCTTCCTCGCTGCATTGGCGATTCTCGATGACCTCGGTGCCGTCACCATCATCGCGTTGTTTTACAGTGCCGGACTGAACATGCCGATGCTGTTGGCGTCATTCGCCACTCTCGCGGTGTTGATCGTGATGAACCGCATAGGCGTGCGCCGTTTGTTGCCGTATCTGCTGCTGGGCCTGTTGCTGTGGTTCTTTGTGCTGCAATCTGGCGTACACGCAACGCTGGCGGGCGTGGCCTTGGCGCTGTGCATTCCACTGGGTAAACCCGAAGAAGAGGCGCGTTCGCCGCTGCTGTTTCTTGAGGAGAAGATGCATTACTGGGTGGCGTTCGCGGTGGTGCCAATCTTTGGTTTCGCCAACGCCGGGGTTTCTTTATCGGGCATTACGCTGGCTAATCTGGTGGACCCCGTGCCGCTGGGCGTGGCGCTTGGGTTGTTTGTTGGCAAGCAGATTGGCGTGTTCCTCGCGGCCGTATTGGCCATCCGCTCAGGCGTGGCGGTGTTGCCCGAAGGCAGCAATTGGACGCAGCTATACGGCGTGGCATTGCTGTGCGGGATCGGTTTCACCATGAGCCTGTTCATTGGCAACCTCGCCTTCCCCGGCATGCAGCACTTGATCGATGAGGTGAAGGTGGGCGTGCTGATAGGCTCGATTTTGGCGGCAATTGCGGGGGGTATCTTGCTGCGCAGTCGGCTTGCCCAGCACTGAGTCCGTCCAGGTTCTAGATATTTTATTACCGGCCAAGCTTTCAACAGGTGTTTGAACTGCGCAAATGCCTTATGGGGGAGGGCCAGAACGCATTGTAGGAGTGAACTTGTTCGCGAGGCGGTGTTTCAGGCGCACCGCGTTGGTCGCCTCGCCAACAAGTTGGCTCCTACAGGATGTGCAGCGATCAAGGGTTTGATCTGCGCCCTGCGGCCAAGACCACAATTGCCCGCCGCTGCCCTTCCATCGGACCGGGATCAGCCGTAGCGTTTCTTCGCTTCAATCGCCAATCCGCTGCCAATGCTGCCGAAGATGTTCCCTTCAACATGCCGGGCGTTGGGCAACATGGCGGCGACACCATTGCGCAAGGCCGGAATGCCGCTGGAGCCGCCGGTGAAGAACACGGTGTCGACGTCCGTGAATGCCGCGCCTGCGTCTTTCAACAGCGCCGTCACGCTATTGCGCACCCGCTCAAGCAGCGCGTCGATGGCCGACTCGAAGAGCACGCGGGTCAGGTCGACATTCAAGCCTGCCTCGATCCGATCCATCGCCACCGCTCGGCTCTCGGTGTGGGTCAGCTCGATCTTGGTTTCTTCGACTTCCATCGCCAGCCAGTGCCCGGCGCGCTGATCAATCAGCTTGAACAGGCGATCGATGCCTTGGGTGTCTTCAATGTCGTAGCGCATGCTGCCCAATGCCAACTGGGACTTTTGTGAATACACCGAGTTGATGGTGTGCCAGGTGGCCAGGTTGATGTGCGTGCTGGTGGGCATGTAGGCGCCGCTTTTCATTCGGCTGCCGTAGCCAAACAACGGCATCACGCCTTGCAGGCTCAGTTGTTTGTCGAAGTCGGTGCCGCCGATATGCACACCGCCAGTGGCGAGAATATCCTCATGGCGGTCGTCGTAGAAGCGTCGATCCGGTGACAGCCGCACCAACGAGAAGTCCGACGTACCGCCGCCGATGTCGACGATCAGCACCAGTTCTTCACGCTCAAGGGTCGATTCATAGTCAAACGCCGCGGCGATGGGTTCGTACTGGAACGACACTTCCTTGAAGCCGATTTTGCGCGCGACTTCAGCCATGGTGTCTTCGGCTTCCTGGTCGGCCATGATGTCGTCATCGACAAAATGCACCGGGCGGCCCAGCACCACTTCATCAAACGCACGGCCTGCGGTGGTTTCAGCGCGTTTTTTCAGTTCCCCGATGAACAGCGCAAGCAAATCCTTGAATGGCATCGCCGTGCCCAGCACGCTGGTGTCGTGCTTGATCAGCTTGGAGCCCAGCAGGCTCTTGAGCGAGCGCATCAATCGGCCTTCATAGCCTTCCAGGTATTCGTGCAGCGCCAAGCGTCCGTACACCGGGCGGCGCTCCTCCATGTTGAAGAACACCACTGAAGGCAATGTAATCTTGCCGTCCTCCAGCGCGATCATCGTATCCATTCCAGGTCGCAGCCAGCCGACAGTGGAGTTGGACGTGCCGAAATCGATACCGCAGGCGCGTGCTGGAGTTTGCTTGCTCATGTTCTTTACGTTCCAGTCAAAAAACGGCCGCGCAGTGTATGCGAGTGTGCGACGGATGCGTAGCGCGAAACGTCGGTTTATACACCGTTATGCGTCTATTTGGATGGTTCGGCTTGAACTGGCGGGATGTGCCCCCACTTTTCGTGATAATTGCTACTGTTCGTGACGAGCTTTGAGCGATGCTCAAGCTTGCGAGGTCGTGAGCCGACAAACTTGCAACATCCAGCGAGCCTAGCGTGGTCAATTGACGACGCTGTTCGCAGCTAGGCTGGATAATCCGGAATGGGTGATCGTTAGATGGACTTTAAAGACTATTACAAGACGCTTGGCGTAGAGCCGACGGCCGATGAGAAGGCAATCAAGACCGCCTACCGTAAATTGGCACGTAAATACCATCCTGACGTCAGCAAAGAGAAAGACGCCGAGGAAAAATTCAAGGAAGCCAACGAGGCTTATGAAGTGCTTGGCAGCGCCGAAAAACGCGCCGCGTACGATGACATTCGTAAGTATGGCCAGCAAGGTCGTCCATTCGAAGGGCCGCCGGGCTGGCAGAGCCGTGCCGGTGCGGGTGCCGGGAATGGCGGTTTTGAGTCTGGTGATTTTTCCGATTTTTTCAGCTCGATCTTCGGTGGCCGAGCGCAGCAGGGTGGTCGAGCGCACAGCAGCGGCCGTCGAGGACAAGATGTGGAGATGGAACTGCCGATTTTTCTTGAGGAAACCCTGTCGACCGAGTCCAAGCAGGTGAGCTTCAAGGTGCCGCAGCACAGCAGCAATGGTCAGCGGATGGCCGATATCACCAAAAACCTGAATGTAAAAATCCCGGCCGGTGTCACCAACGGTGAGCGCATTCGCCTCAAAGGCCAAGGCGCACCCGGCGTTGCAGGTGGCGATAACGGCGACTTATACCTGATCATTCGTCTGGCCCCGCATCCTAAGTTCGACGTCGAAGGCCATGATCTGATCATCACTGTGCCGTTGGCCCCTTGGGAAGCTGCATTGGGCGCCAAGATTGCCGTGCCGACGCTGACTGGCAAAATCAACCTGACCATTCGTCCTGACAGCCAGACTGGGCAGCGATTAAGGGTTAAAGGTAATGGATTGTCGAACAAACAGGGGCAGCGCGGCGATTTGTATGCTCAACTCAAGGTCGTCATGCCCAAGTCAACTGACGATGCCACTAAGGCCCTTTGGGAAAAGCTGGCTGAGACCGCTGCTTTCGACCCCAGGGCCCAATGGAGTAACTGATTATGAGCACCCTGGTTGTAGAGCTGGATATGAAGGAATTCTGTCAGGTGGTCGACATCCCGCCTGACTATGTGATCGAAATCGTCGAGCACGGCATTCTTGAACCGCAGGGGCAAAACCCCGAAGAGTGGCTGTTCGACATATATTCGCTGTCGGTCGCCAAGCGCGCGGCCAAATTGCATCACGATCTGGCGATGGAATGGGATGGCGTCGCGCTGGCGCTTGACCTGCTGGACGAGCTTGAGCGGGTGCGGGCTGAAAACCGCATGCTCAAGCAGCGGTTGGGAAGGTTTTTGCTGGACTGAGTGGCAGGATCCGGGCGAAACCGTCAGGCCTTCTTCGGTAACACCACTGTAAACGTGGTGCCATCTCCAAAGTTGGAGGTCACGGTTATGCTGCCGCCGTGGGCGTTGACCACTTCCTTGACGATGAACAGCCCCAAGCCGAGGCTGGTCGATGGGTTAGGATTGCCCTCCTGCTCGTTTGCGCTTCTCACCAATGGATCGAAAATGCTGCCGATGGCCTCCTGCGCAATCGGTTCGCCATTGTTGTGGACCAACAAGGTCACGTAACCTTCGTCGCCCGTCAACGTCACTGTTATCTGATGGCTCGACGCCCCATGTTGCAGGGCGTTGCCGATCAGATTTCTGAGCAACTGATCGATACGGTTTCTGTCCCATTCACCGTGTGTGTCACCAGTGTGGTTGAACACAGGGTTGCAGTTGGGATGGCCGGCAGTGGCCTCATCAATGGCGTCGCGGCAGGCGCTTGCCATCTCCATCGGCTGTCGCACCACCGGTAGCGATATGCCCAGACGGCTGCGCACGAACTCCAGTAAATCAACCACCATCGTCGCCATCTGACGGCTGCTGCTTTTGATTCGTTCGACATACGTGAGCGACGCCGCATCCAGGCGCGCTTTGCGTATCAACACCTCTGACGACATGCTCACCGCTTGTAACGGTGCGCGCAGGTCGTGCCCAAGGATTGCCAAAAAGATATCCCGCGAGCGGTTAACCCGCTCGGCGTAGGCCGCAGTCGATTCGGCAAGGGCTTCATCGATGGCTTCGTTGAAGCGAATCATGTCCTGGAAGGACGCCATGTCGGGTGCTTGCAGGCTTTCAACCCAGAAACGGATCACCGTCGCCCGCAAGTGGCGAAACTCTGCCGTCATCTGCACCAGATCAAAGCCCACGGTGTGTCGCAGCTCGCCATGACTGGCCGCAGCCTGATCCAGTGTGGGTGTTTTGTTCAGTTCCTCGCCTTGCGCCTTGGCAATTTGCTCCGCTTTGGTCTGCGCGGTGTTCATGTCCCGAGCTGCCGCCAGCAGGATTGATTTGGCGTGATCGCGCAGTTCAACAGAGTCCATGCTACTGGCCGCTGGCGTCAGGGTGGCGGCGAACTTTTCCCACTCATCGACGATTCGATCGACATGTTGAGCGATAAAGTCGGAAAGACGCATGAGCAATTACCTTGCTGGGGGGCAGCCGTGAAGTAGGCTCGACATATTAGCGTTTTTAAGCGCTCCGATGAATAAACCTGACGCCTGCATATTTAGTTAGGTCATGTGTTGCAGGCGCGACTGGGAAGATTATGTATTTCCAGGAGAAACACGCAATGCAGATGCCATCCCCCTTGGCTGCTTCATCAACTGCGCAATCCCTTTTTCAGAACGTTGTCGATGCGTCCTATCAGGCCGTTGAGCAACTGGCGCAGTTGCCTATGCCATCGGCAGTGATTTATGAGTCATTACAAAGAGCGTTATGCCAATCAGTAGTGGATTCGCAGCTCAATTTGCGGACGGCGCTTATCAGTGCTGGCACCGAAGAGGCGTCAGTGCAAAATGTGCTGGACCTGGTGGTTGAGCGTATCGCGGGCACTCGCTCCCCTACCAGGGGGCGCATGCTATATGCGTCGTCGGCGGCGATGCAGGCAGATATGCCTTATGCCGGTATTAGCGTGTTGCAGATCATCATGGCGGCCGATCACGCTGGCGAGCAACTGATGCGCCAGTATCCTCTTAGGCTCGATCAATGTTGGTGTTCGTCGGATGAGTACTCCGACATCGTTCTGTCCATACGCCTGGCGTTGAGTCTGGGGCCGTTGCTGTTGGCGCAAGCGCGTCTGCTATACCACGACGGTCTGTTACGCGCCGAGGATCTGGCGATGGTCGAACGCGTTGTTCGACACCCTTCTGGATTTCGTCGCAAGGATGCCAGCTTCTCTGTGTGCTCAATCACGCTGGATTCCTCCGATCCCGGGTCGCGTCTGATCGAGTTTGTCGGGGCGTTCATCATTGCCGAACGGGCGCCGCGCAGCCGATTTGCCATCGATGATGATGCAGGGCGGATTCTGCTGTTTACGCTTAACGATGGCTTGCAGGCATTTGCTTCGCTGGAGGCATTGGGCGTGTATTTACGAGCGGCATTGCTGACGGACAGTCTTGAGCACTGGGTTGAGCTCAAAGAACAGGCGAGCGCGTTACACGCATTGGAAGATGATGAATCAGCCTGGCGGTTTGAAAGCATCAACGGCAGTGTATTTAACGCCTGTGTCGATGGGCTGGCTACAAAGCAATATCGCGACGTTGCACATGCCATGCAGGGCGAGAAAAACGCTGACTGGTTGCAAAATGTCGAACAGGCAAGTCGTCTGGCCGGTAGTTTTGAGTGTCAGGCGTTCCTTGCTCGGCGCACTGCTGACTTAATCAAATCAATGCAGCCTGCGTGGCTGCGTGCCTTGCCCGCCGCTCAGCAGCATGAACTGTCTGCCTTGGGTAGTGAGTTCATTACCAGGCAGCACCAGCACCGGACTGTGATGGCTGACCTTCTGGAGTTGTTTACGTTTGCCAGGCAGCGACTCGACGCCGAGTTATCCGCCAGAACGGGACGGGCGGTGGACTCCACTCAGGTGTTTGTCTCCGAACCCGGTGTGGCTGGAAGGGACGAGGGTGCCACCCCGATGATCGTTGCTGGAGCACGCCGGATTAAGAGCGTCCCCTTTTTACCGGCAGGAGTGCCATGGCTCATCTACAGCGCGGCAACGTCTGGGCGAGACAAGATTCCCATCCTGGACAAAAGCCTGACCAATATCAGCCTGTTGGATGTCGACTACTGGCTCACTGCATTGATAGTGGATGGCAGTGGCAAGGTGATCCCCGACATTTCTCCTGCCATGGTGAAAGCGGTCATCCGTGAGCTCGATGTCGGTAACGCTTACAAGGCGTTATTGAGTGCGACACTCAACGACAGCAAAAAGGAGGAGCGCCGGCAGACCTACAACGCAATGTTTTTGGCGCGAATCAACGCTCAACTGCTCAGGGCTCGATTGTCTGGAGAGTTGACCGACGAGCAGCTCAAGGTTCTTGAGGGCGCGCTAGGGAAAACCGAGCAGTTAACGCGATTGCCAATGAGCACAACCTCGGCAGTCTCGGTCCGCCATCTGTGTTTGCCGGTCAGGTTCAGTACGGTTCGTGTCCCCGGTCTGTACTAGATCGGTGGATTGGATTTCAAGTCGTCGGTGTTAATCGTCTATGACGCGTTCGCCGAGCAGGGGCAATGCTTCTACCCGTGGCGCAGCGGCGCTGATTACATGAAGCAATTGACCCCGGACTCTCCCTTGGGCAGGCGGGTGCTGCAGCAAGCGAGTTTGAGCGCTTGGCACGCGACGTCCCTGCCGCTGCTGGAAGGCGCGGGCGTGGCGTTGCCTGACAAACTCATCAACAGCTCGCTGATCACTCATGGTTGGCTCAATACTGTTTATGACGACTGGATCGACAGTACGTACGAGTGGGTCGATAAAGGAACAGTCACTACCTCAGAAAGTGATCGTGCTGCTTTCCTGGTCGTCGGGCGAGTGGTGGCGGCGCTGGTGGCCGGACTCATCCATCCGGTGTTGGAGCTGGTGGTCGATGGCCTGCTGTCCATCGAGTCGGCCATTTATGCATTGGATGCCTACAACTCCCAGCGGTATGAGGAGGCCATCGAGCATATTGTCGGGATTACGATGCAACTGCCATTTTCCGCACAGTCTCTAACGCGCTGGGCGCAGGTACGGCACGCCGGTGGGCTATGGTTGCCGAATCAGGCTGGCGCGCTTTTGCGCACTGGCGCCGCCAAGCTGGAGTTTGTATCTGTCGCTTCAGCCGGGGGGTCGTCGGTCAGCACTATTGGTAGTCAATACGCGGTGTCGATGTCGCTGGGTAAGTTACGCCCTGATGCCCACGGCATCTATCGCATGGGCAACACGCTGTATGTCAAAAACCGTGAGACTTACCGGCGCTCGACGATCTACCAGGTCGAACGAACCGACGATCCCAGTCTTTTTCGCGTAGTCAATACCCGCAATGCGGCAGGATACAAACCGCCGATCAGCCGGGATCAATTCGGAAACTGGCGGGTTGATCGCAAGTACGGCCTGCGTGGCGGCAGCGACGACGGTGTAATGGATCTGGATTTGGATGAGGTGGGTCGCAGAGAAATAGAACAGCTACTGCGCATTGACGATGTCAATCTTTCGCCTTCGGGTGTGCAGGCTGTGAACGATTTTCGCCTGGAAATCGTACCAGGGGGGGACATACTGAGCCCGGTCGGAGCAGCGGGGATCAAAGCGGGGGGACTCTCATCGGTTCGTTATCTGTCGATGTCGGAACTTGAATTCGGCGGCTCGATGGTTAGCTACGGTAACTTCAGCGCCGCCCAGCTCGACACAATCAACAGAATGCTGGTTTTGAGCCTTGATCTGATGACACATCAAACCGCCTATGCTACGGCCAATAGGCAGTTAATTGAGCAGGCAC
>NZ_DASWOT010000048.1:0-10971 GCF_036404235.1 Pseudomonas sp. | reverse complement strand
CAACGTGAATGCCGCACGCTTGCCGACCATCGCCAGCAACGGAAACGGCCAGGCGCTGATCAAGGTGAGCCAGACCAGATAATTCAGCGGCGCCACGCCAAGCTTCAGCGCCTGACCGTCGATCCAGGTGTAGCAACCAATGCACAGCCCAATCAGCCCCACTACCGGCAACATCGACCACGGCAAACGATCACCGCCGCCGCCCTGCCACAGCAGACAGACCATGCCGCACGTGATCAACAAAATACCAAGAACTTGCTGAGTACTGAGCGGCTCTGCGGCAAACACCAGCGTCAGCGCCAATACCACCAAGGGTGACAACCCACGCATCAGCGGATAAACCAAACCCAGATCGCCCACTCGGTACGCCCGGATCAGCAGCCCACGATAAAACAGCTCGAACAGTGCCGAGGCCACCAGCCAAGGCCAGATTTCAATCGGCGGCGGCGAAACGAAGCCCACGGCAAACAAGGCCAGTACGAACGCGACAATGTCCATGCTGGCGATCACCAGCAAGCGCTCGCCACTGAACTTGATCAAGGTGTTCCAGGTGGCGTGCAGCACTGCCGCGATCAGCACCAGAGTTGTCGCCAGCACGTCATCCCCTCATGAGCCGGCACAGTCTGCCAGGCAGTTACGTTACGGCTTGCGCGAGCGACCGTCCGCCTGCGCAGATCCGAGCAAGACGCCACAGACTACACACCCGGAACCGGTGCCTGCCACTCGCATCGTATCCAGCGCTTGCCCTGCGAACGTGATTGGCTAAGATGCCAGCAACGCCAGCCCCCGCTGGCCGTATTTCAACGCTCTGGAGCAGGCATGGCTAGCGACGAGGACACTGCGAACACGGGCGCAGCACCGATGATCCCTGAGCAGCGCCGGGAGTCGATGCTGCGTCAGTTACGCAAGCACCAGGTGCTTAGCGTGCATCAATTGGTGGAGATGTTCGAGTGTTCGCACATGACCATCCGCCGCGACATCGCTCTGCTGGAGCAAAGCGGACGCGCGTATTCGGTGACCGGTGGCGTGCGTATCGCAAGCCAGGTTCACAGCGAACCCAGCCATCAATCCAAAGCGGTAGTCGAGCTGCCACAAAAGCAGGCAATGGCGCGACTGGCTGCGGGGTTACTGCACCCTGAAATGACCGTGTACCTCGATGCAGGGACTAGCACGCTGGAGATCGTGCCGCACATCGTGGCGCTGTCTGGCATGACGGTGGTGACCAATGATTTTGGCGTGGTCAGCGCGCTGGCCGACGCCACGCATGTGGATGTGATCCACACTGGCGGTTTGCTGGATCACCCCAACCTCTCCTGCGTGGGCGGACTCGCTGCCGCGACATTGCGCCAACTGGCGACCGATGTGGCGTTCATGTCCACCAGCTCATGGGATCTACAGCGCGGCACAACCACGCCCTCGGCACTCAAGGTCGAGGTTAAGCAAGCGGCGATGCAATCTGCTTCACGTTCGGTGCTGCTGACCACCAGCTCAAAATACGGCACGTTCGGCATGTACAAAGTCGCAGGACTTGAGCAGTTCGACGTGATCATCACCGATGAAAACCTGGCCGAAGCCGCAGCAGACGCAATCCGTCGCCAGGGTGTGGAGTTGTTATTGGCGTCGGTGGGCGGAACACACTGAGCGTGTACCCAGGCGCGTAGATTTCACGACTGCTGCGCAGCCGATCGCGGGCAAGCCACGCGCCTATGTCTGCGGCAGAAGCAGGCTTGCGACACGATTGGCGTTGATTCTGGACCGAGGGTCCGTAGGAGCGTGGCTTGCCCGCGAGCTGGTGCGAAGCGCCAGTAAAGAACGTCTGCAGCATCAGGTCATGAGTTAGCCCCAGTTCCATCTGGCGCATTTTTTCGCCCGTAAATTTACGTCGATGTTAATTATTGTGAATAAGAAAAAATACTTCACATTATTTGATCACTGGTTCAGTATCCTTTTCACAAATTCGCCCCTTCGAGCACCGGCGTGACGAGCTTCGGTGCAACCCGAGGAAAGCAATTCATGAATAACAAGAATGTCGGCGTGATCGGTTTAGGCGCCATGGGTCTGGGTATTGCACGCTCCTTGCTGCGCAACGGGTTCAATGTGCATGCCTGTGACGTGCGCGCAGTCGTCACCGAACAGTTCGCCAGCGAAGGCGGCGTGGCTTGTGACTCCCCTGCGGCCATGGCCTTGCTCTGCGATGTGATCGTGACCGTTGTGGTTAACGCCGAACAAACCGAAACCGTGCTCTTTGGCGACAAAGGTGCCATCGCCGCCTTGCGCCCCGGCTGTCTGGTCATTGGCTGCGCCACGGTTGCTCCAGGCTTCGCCGTCGAGCTGGGTGAACGCCTCGCCAAACAACATCTGTTTTACCTGGATGCCCCGATCTCCGGCGGCGCCGCCAAAGCCACCGCAGGCGAAATGACCATGATGACCTCAGGCCCAGCGGATGCCTACGCCAAGGCGCAGGCAATCCTCAATGGCATGGCCGGTAAGGTCTATCGTCTGGGCGACACACATGGTCTGGGCTCGAAAGTCAAAATCATCAACCAGTTGCTGGCCGGCGTACACATCGCGGCCAGCGCCGAAGCTATGGCTTTGGGCCTGCGTGAAGGCGTCGACGCCGATGCCCTATACGAAGTGATCACCCACAGTGCCGGCAACTCGTGGATGTTCGAAAACCGTGTGCCACACATCCTCAAAGGTGACTACACGCCGCTGTCGGCGGTGGACATCTTCGTCAAGGATCTGGGTCTGGTACTGGATACCGCCCGCGCCAGCAAATTCCCGCTGCCGCTGTCCTCCACCGCGCACCAGATGTTCATGCAGGCGTCCACTGCCGGCTTCGGCCGGGAAGACGACTCGGCTGTAATCAAGATTTTCCCGGGGATCGAACTGCCCGTCACCAAGCCAGACTCCGTCTGAGGAACCCACAATGAGCACAACCCTGCGCCCCTTGCTGGGCTGCATCGCCGATGACTTCACCGGCGCCACGGACCTTGCCAACATGCTGGTGCGCGGCGGTATGCGTACGCTCCAGAGCATTGGCATTCCGAATGCCGACGTATTGGCCGACCTGGATGCTGACGCCATCGTCATCGCGTTGAAATCGCGCACTATCCCGGCTGCCGAAGCGGTAGAAGAGTCGCTTGCGGCTCTGCACTGGCTGCAAGCGCGTGGCTGCGAGCAGATTTTTTTCAAGTATTGCTCCACCTTCGATTCAACCGCTGCGGGCAACATTGGGCAGGTCAGCGAAGCGCTGCTGGCAAAACTAGGCAGCGACTTCACCCTGGCTTGCCCGGCGTTCCCGGAAAACGGCCGGACGATCTTCCGCGGTCATTTGTTCGTGCAGGATCAACTGCTCAACGAATGTGGCATGCAGAACCACCCGCTGACGCCGATGACCGATGCCAATTTGGTGCGCGTGTTGCAATCGCAAACCCGGTTAAAGGTCGGATTGCTGCGCTATGACAGCGTTTCCCAGGGCGTGGAAAAAGTCCGCGCGCGCATCGCAGAGCTGCGTGCAGAAGGCGTGAACATGGCCATTGCCGACGCGCTGTCGGACGCTGATTTGCATACCCTCGGCGCCGCTTGCGCCGATCTGCCACTGCTGACCGGCGGCTCGGGCCTGGCGCTGGGTCTACCGGAGAATTTCCGCAAGGCCGGTAAGCTGCGCGATGTCGATGCGGCGAAACTGGAAGACATCAGCGGCGGCGAAGTGGTGCTCGCAGGCAGCGCTTCTGTCGCCACCAACGGCCAAGTTGCGGCATGGCTTGAAGCCAACCGCCCTGCCCTGCGCGTTGATCCTTTGGCGCTGGCCGAGGGCAAACCTGTGGTTGAAGAGGCATTGGCCTTCGCCCGCGATGCCTCGCAAACCGTGTTGATCTATGCCACCAGTTCGCCAGAAGAGGTCAAAGCCGTGCAGCAAAAGCTCGGCGTCGAACGCGCAGGTGCCTTGGTCGAAGAGGCGCTGGGCCAGATTGCTCACGGCTTGCTACAGGCTGGCGTACGTCGTTTCGTCGTTGCAGGCGGTGAAACCTCAGGTGCAGTGGTTCAAGCCCTGGGCGTGCAACTGCTGAAAATCGGCGCGCAGATCGATCCAGGGGTGCCAGCGACTCAAAGCACTGGCGCTCAACCGTTAGCACTGGCACTCAAATCCGGGAACTTCGGTAGCCGCGACTTCTTCAGTAAAGCCCTCAAGCAACTGGCGGGAGGTGCGCAATGAGTGCCGAGAACACGCAGCGCGAAGAGATCTGCGACATTGGCCGATTGCTTTATGGCCGTGGCTACACAGTGGGCAGCGCCGGCAACATCAGCGCTCGGCTGGATGACGGCTGGTTGATCACACCGACCGACGCGTGCCTGGGGCGCCTGGACCCAGCCACCATCGCCAAGGTCAATCTGGCAGGGGAATGGGTGTCTGGCGATAAACCGTCGAAGACCCTCGCCCTGCATCGCCAGGTCTATGACCGCAATCCGGAAGTCGGCGGCGTGGTGCATACCCACTCCACGCATTTGGTGGCGCTGACGCTGGCGGGCGTCTGGCAACAGAACGATATCCTCCCGCCGCTCACGCCTTATCAGGTGATGAAGGTCGGCCACATTCCACTGATTGCCTACGAGCGTCCGGGCTCGCCGAAAGTCGCCGAACAGATCGCGCAACTGGCTAACCGTGTACGCGGCGTAATGCTTGAGCGTCTCGGCCCGGTGATTTGGGAAAGCTCAGTGGCCAAAGCCTGTTACGCCCTGGAAGAGCTGGAAGAAACCGCTCGCCTGTGGCTGATGAGCAATCCCAAACCACAGCCTCTGGGCGCAGCGGCGCTGGAAGAACTGCGCCAAACGTTCGGCGCGATCTGGTAATCGGGCGTATGGCCTGAGCCCGATCGCATGGATACCGCAACTTGCGCACCTGGACATTGCTGGTCACTGTGGCTTTCTATCACCACCCTGCCGCTCTGGCCTTTCGCCTGACTTTTGAGAACAGGAGTTACCATGCCTCGTTTCGCCGCCAATCTCAGCATGATGTACCCGCAACACGAGTTTCTGGCCCGCTTTTCAGCCGCCGCAGCGGACGGATTCAAAGGCATCGAGTACCTGTTCCCCTACGATCACCCGGCAGCACAAATCAAACTGCGGCTGGACGACTTCGGGCTGACTCAAGCGCTATTCAACGCGCCACCGGGGGATTTTTCCAAGGGCGAGCGAGGCATTGCATCATTGCCGGGGCGTGAAAGCGAGTTTCGCAGTGGCTTTCAAAAAGCACTTGAATATGCCGCCGTGCTGGGTAACGACCGTATTCATGTGATGGCGGGGCTACTGCCCAGTGAAGACCTGCGCCAGCAGCATCATGCGGTCTATCTGGAGAACCTGAGCTATGCGGCGCACGAGGCAGCCAAAGGTGGCGTAACGGTGCTGATCGAGCCGATCAACACCCGCGACATCCCGGGCTTTTTCCTCAATCGTCAGGATCAGGGCCAAGCGGTGCGCAAGGAAGTAGGCGCGGATAATCTGCTGGTGCAGTTCGACTGCTACCACTGCCAGATCGTCGAGGGCGATGTGACCACCAAACTGCGTCGCGACTTCGCCGGCATCGGCCACATCCAGATCGCCGGCGTGCCGGATCGGCATGAGCCGGATATCGGTGAAGTGAACTATCCATGGCTATTCGAAGAGATTGACCGATTGGGTTACACCGGCTGGATAGGCTGTGAATACCGGCCCAAAGGCGACACCAGCGAGGGGCTGCAATGGTTGCGCGATTGGCAGACGCGCAATCCGGCGGTTTCCGGTTGAAACGTGATTCCCATAGGCGCGTGGCTTGTCCCGCGATCGGCTGCGCAGCAGTCGCGAATTCAAAGCCCTCGGCGTACCTGAACCACCGCATCGGCAGGTTTTACTGCCGCTGCGCGTCAGGTCGCGGGGCAAGCCGCACTCCTACATGAATTGCACCCGTACAACCGCCCATCCACTGCCGCTGTACATCTGTAGAAGCGTGGCTTGTCCCGCAATCGGCTGCGCAGCAGTCGCGAATTCAAAGCCTTCGGCGTACCTGAACCACCGCATCGGCAGGTTTTACTGCCGCTGCGCGTCAGGTCGCGGGGCAAGCCGCACTCAGGTTTGTATCCATCATGAATGTTATGCGTGGCGTCAGATCTCCAGGTTGATCGCCTCTTCCTTGAACTGATCCTTCACGTAGGTAATTTCAGTCTTGCCATGTGGCGCGGGCAGGCCGTCTTCGCCCAGATTCACGAACACCATCTTATCGACCGTCAGGATGCTTTTGCGGGTGATCTTGTTGCGTACCTGGCAGGTCAGGGTAATCGAGGTGCGGCCAAAGTCCGTCGCTGTAATACCCAATTCGATGATGTCACCCTGACGCGAAGCGCTGACGAAGTTGATCTCCGAGATGTACTTGGTTACCACGCGCTGATTGCCCAGTTGGACGATGGCGTAGATCGCTGCCTCCTCGTCGATCCAGCGCAACAAGCTGCCGCCGAACAGCGTGCCGTTGGGGTTGAGGTCTTCGGGTTTTACCCATTTGCGGGTGTGGAAATTCATGTGTACTCCTGACCGTCTGCCATTTGATGACGAGCATAGTGTCAGACGCCGCGATTTACCTCCATGGACCATCGTCTATAGCCGCGATGATCGCTCGTCATCTACGTGAAAGAAGCGCTTGGGCTAATACGCGAGCACGGATATAATCGCCCCCGCTTCAAAAAACGGTCATCACCCCTTGATACCGTTTTCCCGCCACCTGTCCGAGGGGCGCTGCAGCAGGTCAACCCTGTCAGGCTCGGATGGGGCGTTGCTTGATCAGGCTCTTGCTGGCCGATCAAGCTTTAAACGCACAACGGCGCCCATTCGCACCCTACGAATGGAGACTCTTTATGAGTGCTGTACTGACGCCCAACGATTTCAACGACTATAAAGTCGCCGACATTTCCCTGGCTGCCTGGGGTCGTCGCGAAACTATCATCGCTGAATCTGAAATGCCTGCCCTGATGGGCCTGCGTCGCAAATATGCGGGTGAACAACCGCTCAAGGGCGCGAAGATCCTCGGCTGCATACACATGACCATTCAAACCGCCGTACTGATCGAAACCCTGGTTGCCTTGGGTGCCGAAGTTCGCTGGTCGTCGTGCAACATTTTCTCCACTCAGGACCAGGCTGCTGCGGCCATCGCTGCTGCCGGTATCGCGGTTTATGCCTGGAAAGGCGAAACCGAAGAAGAATACGAGTGGTGCCTTGAGCAAACCATCCTGAAGGATGGCGCGCCTTGGGATGCCAACATGATCCTCGACGACGGCGGCGACCTGACCGAGCTGCTGCACAAGAAATACCCGGCAATCCTGGACCGCGTCCACGGCGTTACCGAAGAGACCACCACCGGCGTTCACCGCCTGCTGGACATGCTGGCCAAGGGCGAGCTGAAAATTCCGGCCATCAACGTCAATGACTCGGTGACCAAGAGCAAGAACGATAACAAATACGGCTGCCGGCACAGCCTGAACGATGCAATCAAGCGCGGCACCGACCACCTGTTGTCCGGCAAGCAAGCGCTGGTCATCGGCTACGGTGACGTGGGCAAGGGTTCGGCTCAGTCGCTGCGTCAGGAAGGCATGATCGTCAAGGTGTCCGAAGTCGATCCGATCTGCGCCATGCAAGCCTGCATGGACGGTTTCGAACTGGTTTCGCCTTTCATCGACGGCATCAACGATGGCAGCGAAGCAAGCATCGACAAAGCGCTGCTGGGCAAGATCGACCTGATCGTGACCACCACCGGCAACGTCAACGTTTGTGATTCGAACATGCTCAAGGCGCTGAAAAAACGCGCCGTGGTGTGCAACATCGGTCACTTCGACAACGAAATCGACACCGCTTTCATGCGCAAGAACTGGGCATGGGAAGAAGTGAAGCCACAGGTACACAAGATCCACCGTACCGGTGCCGGCTCGTTCGATCCGCACAACGATGACTACCTGATCCTGCTGGCCGAAGGCCGTCTGGTAAACCTGGGCAACGCAACCGGTCACCCAAGCCGCATCATGGACGGTTCGTTTGCCAACCAGGTTCTGGCGCAAATCTTCCTGTTCGGTCAGAAGTACGCCGATCTGTCGCCCGCCCAAAAAGCCGAGCGTCTGACCGTAGAAGTGCTGCCTAAAAAGCTTGACGAAGAAGTCGCCCTGGAAATGGTTCGCGGTTTCGGCGGCGTCGTGACCAAGCTGACCAAGACCCAGGCCGATTACATCGGCGTGACCGTCGAAGGCCCGTTCAAGCCGCACGCGTATCGTTACTGATTGATTCAGGCACGTCCGCTCCCCTGTAGGGGCGGACTCGTCCGCGAACGGCTGCAAAGCAGTCGTAAAACAGCGTTGCGCGATCTTGCAGACACGCCAGATCTTTCAGCCTCTCTTGAAGGTCGTTTCGACCTTTTCGCGGACAAGTCCGCTCCTACAGGTTTTGGCGCACGCCTTTTGAGTTTCAAAGGATATTGTCATGTCCCAAAACCGTAGCTTCAGCTTCGAGTTCTTCCCCACGAAGACCGATGCTGGGCATGAAAAACTGCTGAACGTGGCTCGCCAACTGGCCAGCTACAATCCCGATTTCTTCTCCTGCACCTACGGCGCAGGCGGCTCGACGCGTGACCGCACGATCAACACTGTGCTGCAACTGGAAAAAGAAGTGAATGTTCCGGCTGCGCCGCACTTGTCGTGTGTCGGTGACAGCAAGGCCGATCTGCGTGGCCTGCTCGCGCAGTACAAGGATGCCGGTATCAAGCGCATCGTCGCCCTGCGCGGCGATCTGCCTTCAGGTATGGGCATGTCCAGCGGCGAACTGCGTTACGCCGCCGATCTGGTGAGCTTCATTCGTGAAGAAACCGGCGATCATTTCCACATCGAAGTCGCCGCTTACCCGGAAATGCACCCGCAAGCGCGCAACTTCGAAGACGACATCAACAACTTCGTGCGCAAGGCCCAGGCCGGCGCCGACAGCGCGATCACTCAGTACTTCTTCAACGCTGACAGCTATTTCTACTTCGTCGACCGCGTGCGCAAGCTGGGCGTGAACATTCCTATCGTGCCGGGCATCATGCCTATCACCAACTACAGCAAGCTCGCTCGTTTTTCCGACGCATGCGGGGCCGAAATCCCACGCTGGATTCGGAAACAACTGGAGGCCTACGGTGACGATTCGCCAAGCATCCAGGGATTCGGTGAACAAGTGATCACAGAGATGTGTGAACGCTTGTTGCAAGGCGGCGCGCCAGGATTGCATTTCTACACGCTGAACCAGGCGCAGCCTAGCCTGGCAGTGTGGAACAACCTCAAACTGCCACGCTGACTGACACAGTTTCCCGTTTGGTCAGCCCCGTCACAATCAGGCAACGTTTCATCGGTAGGTTTCGTTAAGCGAGGCCTGCCGACGCCTTAATTGAGACGGATATCCAGCAGTTGACTTTCACCCGTACTTTCGCTCGACGCCCACAACTCGTGTACTTGGTCTTTGGTGCCCAGACATACCATCAAGAGGCTGTGTTTAGCATTGCCAGCGCACTCGCCGGAATGCGAGACACCCCCGAACAAGCCCTGGACATCCAGGTATTCACCGACACCCCCGAACCCTATCGCCGATTACCCGTTCGCCTTCGACGATTCGATGCCCAGACACGCCGGACCTGGAGCGGCCCTCACGGCTATCACTTTCGCTGCAAGCAAGTACTGATGCGCAAAGTGCTGGAAGAATCCGACAAGGCCGTGCTGATCGATACCGATACGTTTTTTCACCAAAACCCAATGAAGCTGTTCGAGCGAATAGAACCGGGCAAACTGCTGTGCAATGCGCTAACCACACGCTACGACGCCTGCAAGCAGACGACTCTCTATACCGCGCTGGCCAGCATCCTTGCGCAACGGGGCCTGGCGGACGACAGCATGCCTCTGCTGAACTCGGGAGTTATCGGCCTGACACGCGAGGATGCGGACATTCTCGATCGCTCTGTCGAGATGATGGACGAGTTTTACCCAATAACCCCTGGCGCAATCACTCTTGAAGAGTTCTGTCTGGCCGTCGCGGCGTACCGCACAGTGGAAGTCAACGAGTGTCCTGACCTGATTCACCACTACTGGAGCCGTAAACAGCTGTTCCGTGCCAAAGTGTGCGCGTGGATCAACAAACATGGTGACAATCCCACCCATCCGCATGGTCTGAACGACACACGCAACGTGACCGCACACTTGCCCCGCCCTGACGCCTGGCAACGGCTGATACACAAGGGCGCAACGATGGCGGTACCGAAGGATCAACGCCAGTTTGTACGTGAGGTTCTGTACGGCTGCTGCGACTACTCCAACGAATTTGATCGCGCCTGCTCGCATGTCTGGTGGGAAAAAGCCGTCGGTAATGCCGAGCAACGCCTACAACAGCCGCTTTCAGCGCCGCAACTCCAACAATGGCTGGATCACTGGGCAGTGCGCAAGATGCTCGGCCAACGGCATAAGGATGTTTGCCAGCACTTGCTTGAGCCCCTTAAGCATCGCTAACCCGTTGGCCCGAGACTCTCTCGGCCCTCTTCCAACGAGGCTGCGGTGCAAACAAGCGCTTTTCTTTGTCCGGCGACCGACGTAATCTCGGTCCACGACTGTAACAAGCGCGCCCATTGATTCACGGGCTGGACACTCAGGTGAAATCCAGATCGCTTCGCCGGTACGTAGACTGACACGGCGCAGATGCCAGGAGCAGGCCAAAAGCCGTTGAGCAGCATGAATGCTGCGTGTGGTGATTGCTCTGTTATACTCCGGCGTCCCCGCCAGGCTTACGCCCGGATGCTCGGTCTTGCAGAAAGCACTCGATCACACCAGCAGCGCATTTTTTCCCGCGCTCATGTCACGAGTTGAACTTAAAGATCCGACAGTACCGGACGGGATTGCGCCATCTCAACGCACATTCGCGCCGGGTAGATTATTCCCCTTTGGG
>NZ_DASWOT010000047.1:0-81545 GCF_036404235.1 Pseudomonas sp. | reverse complement strand
GGCGAGCCCGTCAGGGAAAAGCTTCAGCGTAGTGATTGAGGATTTGCGGCATCTGGCGATCGTATTGGGCCCTGCGAAGGAGCCGACCGCTGACGAGAAGAAACAGCCGTAGGGTGATAATGCTCAATTACCAGCGAACATCTTCCTCAAGCAAGCACCTTGCACAACGGTGTCCGGCCTGGTGCTGGCACACAACGTTAACTCGACTTATCACATTGACACCGGCCTGCTCGGCTTGGCCCTGAGCCTGTTCGCGATGCAGGCCCAAGTGGATGCCTATGCGTTGTCTGAAGGGGCATGGCAGCTCTAATAAACGCCACCAAGTGTTTTGTCGCCGAACCTATACCGCTCCTATTGATTGAGAATTACCATCATTCGCCGGCCGCAGCAGTGGTGACGCACCGGCTGCATTTCGGGACTTTATGTAGGCCACGAAGGCGCTGATGTCCGAACCAGACAATATCCGGGCAACCGATTTCACCTCATCGATTGACCAGTCCCACCATCCCGTATCCAGCAGCAGCTGGCGTATTTCCTCGTCGAATCGCCAACGAATGAATTTACAGGGGTTGCCGCCAACGACCGCGAAGGGTGCTATGTCGCGAGTAACCACCGCACCTGCGGCAACAACCGCTCCGTGACCAATTGTGACACCGGAAAGAATCATCGCATTGGCGCAAACCCAACAATCACTACCAATGACCACATCGCCTTTGCTCGGTGCGTAATCCTTGATGTCTTCAAGGCCATCCATCATCGCCGGGAACGGGTATGTAGTGAGCCAGTCAGTGCGATGCTCACCACCCAACAAAATGCGCACACCCGCTGCAATAGACGTATAAGAGCCCACGCGCAAAATCGTGTCATCACCGAACTCGAAGACCTCTGGAATACCGTAAGTGCCTGTACCGACGACATAATTGGGGTAGCGCACACGGATTTTTTCTGCTGCTCTTTCGAGCTTGTCCATCTGACGCAAACGCTTTCTGGTTTTACGCGTTTTGAGGAGTTCGAGGAATTTCATGTAAAATCCACTGAGAATTGCAGAAGGCGCCGTTAATCGCACATTCAGTTGCTCTCACGATGCAGCAGCAACCGCTTGAAGCGACGAAACGTCGTCTTGTTGAACTGCCGAAAAGGGATTGAACGCAGAAGGCTCCAGGCGTGCTTCTTGTCAGTCACCACCGCATACTTCAGCGCCTTATTGATAATCGCGGTGTGGCCTCTGCTGTAGGCCGGGTGCGAGCGATACGGGGCAATTGTGCGCAGGTCTGCATCCAGCAGGACTTTGTACCGGCGCGACAGATTATTCGGATGCCGACGGTAGCGCGTGACGCTAACGGGCAGAACATGGACGCCATACCCCTTGTGAGCAATCCTGAGGGTCATCTGAAAGTCCTGAACCTTGATATCAGGATCGTAAAAATCAGCCGCCTTGAGCGCATCCATACGGTACAGAGAGACCGGCGCGCCCACCACTATGGCATCGCCCAAAATCTCGTCGAAACTCAGCGCTTTGATGCCATCCAGTTTCTGCGCCTTGGTGTCATTGCCTTCGCTGTCCATATAAATGATCAGCGCACCCACGCAACCCACATCCGGGTGCTCATTGAGGTATTCGGCGCGAACACGTACCGAGGAGGGCAGCATGATGTCATCCAGGTCTGGCGTTGAAACATAGACCCCTTTGGCATATTTCAGGCCATGGTTGAGTGTCGCGCTGACACCCTGGTTGGCATGCGAGTACAGCTGGAAGTCGTATTTGCCTTGTAACGCTTGAAGCATTGCAACGCTATTATCCGTCGAACCATCGTCAACGATGATGACTTCAAAATTGCCGTAGTCCTGGGCAAAAATACTTTCAAGCGCGCCTTCCAAATATTTTTCCGCGTTATAGCAGGGCGCAATGATCGATACGAGAGGTATCGAATCCGTTGTTTGCGAACAGTCGGAAATATTTTCGTCAGTCATAATTCATTTTTTATCGCTGGGCGATCGGTTTGCGCAACCTTGACCACAATCCTTGTATAGAACGAACACATGATGATGCAAGGCGATAGGTTTTGTCATGGGCAGATTCATACGCAGCAAAACATAACGCACTGACCGAGGCCGTTGCTCAGTCCAGAGAACATGAAAAAGCCCCGCTGCTCTTTCGAACAGCGGGGCTTTTTGTGTTTCAGCTCAGTGCATCAAGGGGCTGCGTAAGTGACGAGCAGCTCTTTGGTTACCTGAAAGTCCAGCGACATCGCCACGCTCAAAGCCGTGATGGTGAAGATGGAGAACACGAACAACTTGCGTGCCCAAACGGTGTCATCCTTGGCCTTGTAGCCTGTCCAGGCCATGTACAGCCAGTACATGCCCATGGCAGCTGCGACGGCCAGATAGTTGAGACCGGCGTAGCCACCGAAGGTCAACATCAAGGTCGCCAGCACGAAGGCCAGGATGTAGATCAGAATGTGCAGCTTGGCCACCCGGATGCCACGTTTGACCGGCAAAACCGGAATCGAGGCAGCCAGGTAGTCATTGAAGCGGAAAATCGCGATAGCGTAGGAGTGAGGCATCTGCCAAAGGCTGAACATAACCAGCAAGGTCAGCGCAGCCAGATCGAAAGAATTGCTCACCGCCACGTAGCCGATCACCGGAGGCATCGCTCCCGAGAGACTGCCCACCAATGTGCCATGAACGGATTTGCGCTTCAGGTACAAGCTATAAAAGCCGACATAAATCACAAATCCGATCACTGCAAACAACGCCGCCAATGGGTTGGCCTTGGTGTAAAGCAAACCTACACCGGCTATACCCAGAACCGTTGCAAAGATCAGTGCCATGTTCAACGAAACAAGGCCCTGAACCAGTACGCGGTTCTTGGTGCGTTCCATCTTCACGTCGATATCGCGATCGATGCAGTTATTGAACACACACCCAGACGCCACAACCAACGAGGTGCCAATTATCGCTGCCAAAAACAGACCGAAGTCGACATGCCCTTTGGAAGCCAGAAAAAAGCCACCTGCCACCGAAAGCACGTTACCGAAAATGATCCCCGGCTTGGTGATTTGGATAAAGTGCTTCAGTGACATCAGGGTTCCCTCAGTGCGCCATCATGGCGGTGTGGATACTGAACATGATCCAGACCGTCAAGCCAACCAGCAGGAAGATAACCAAGCCCGCAAAGGCGAAGGCAATTACGTTCGAACGCTGTGCTGCCGAGCGATCCAGGTGCAGGAAGTACACCAGGTGAACCAGTACCTGCACGACTGCAAAAATCAGAATGATCCACAGGGTCGCGACTTTCGAAATGGTCGGGAACATCACCAGACCGAATGGAATCGCGGTCAGGATGATCGACAGTACGAAACCGATCATGTAGGACTTTACGCTGCCGTGACCAGCGTTGGCATCGTCAGCGTGATGATGTGAATTAGCCATTTAAATGGTCCCCATCAGGTAGACAACGGTGAACACACAGATCCAGACCACGTCCAGGAAGTGCCAGAACAGGCTCAGCATGCTCAGACGAGTAGAGTTGGTCGACGTCAGGCCATGTTTCTGGACCTGATACATCATGATCGCCATCCAGATCAGACCACTGGTCACGTGCAGACCGTGAGTACCGACCAGCGTGAAAAACGCCGACAGGAAGCCGCTGCGGCTTGGACCGTAGCCTTCGGAGATCAGCGTGTGGAACTCGTTGATCTCCATGCCGATGAAGCCCAGACCGAACAGGAAGGTCACGAACAACCAACCCAGAACGCCACCCTTGTTACCTTTGTGCATCGCCAGCATCGCGAAGCCGTAGGTGATGGAACTGAGCAACAGGCAAGCTGTTTCGCCCAAGACATAAGGCAGTTCGAAAATGTCGTGGCCCGCCGGACCACCTGCGACGTTGTTAACCAGCACTGCGTATGCGGCGAAGATCGACGCAAACAAAATGCAGTCCGTCATCAGGTAGATCCAGAAGCCTATGAGTTTTATCTCACCGGTATCATGATGATCGTGGGCATGGTCATGACCGTGGTCATGACCTTTAGCACCTTCAAATACTAAGTTGGACATTGTTTATGCCTGCTCCAGCTTGTTGACAGGAGTGTTTGCCTGGGCATTACGAACCGAGGCGAGGATCTTGTGGTGCTCGCCTTCGATGCGCGCCACTTCCGAAGCAGGAACAATGTAGCCCTGATCGTCACGTGCCGCGTGGATGACGAAGTAACCGATGGTGCCAACCAGGCTTGCGATCGCCAGCCACCAGATGTGCCAGATCATCGCGAAACCAAACACGGTCAGCAGGAGACCCATGACCAAGCCGGTTGCGGTGTTATTGGGCATGTGGATGTCCGAATAGTGAGCCGGAACCTTGTACGCTTCACCGTCACGCTTGGCCGCGTAGAACGCGTCGATCTCTCCAGCCTTCGGCAGTTCAGCGAAGTTGTAGAACGGAGGTGGCGACGAAAGCGACCACTCCAGCGTATGGCCATTCCATGGGTCACCGGTCAGATCGCGGTTTTGCTCGCGGTCACGGATACTCACATAGAGCTGGATCAACTGGCAGGCAACACCGATGGCGATCAACATCGCGCCCCAGAACGCTACGTGCAGATACGGCGTCCAGTCCGCGTTGTCAGTGGTGTTCAGACGACGGGTCATGCCCATGAAGCCCAGTGCGTACAGCGGCATGAATGCTACGTAGAAACCAGATAGCCAGAACCAGAACGCTGCCTTGCCCCATTTCTCGTTCAGCTTGAAACCAAACGCTTTCGGGAACCAGAACGCGAAGCCGGCGATGTAACCGAAGACCGCACCGCCGATGATGACGTTGTGGAAGTGAGCGATTACAAACAGGCTGTTGTGCAGTACGAAGTCAGCACCCGGGATTGCCAGCAGAACGCCTGTCATACCACCAATGGAGAAGGTGACCATGAAGCCCAGGGTCCAGAACACTGGCCCGCTGAATCGCAGACGACCCTGGTAGATGGTGAACAGCCAGTTGAATAGCTTCACACCCGTCGGGATGGCAATCAGCATCGTCGCCAGACCGAAGAAGGCGTTGACGCTTGCACCCGACCCCATGGTAAAGAAGTGGTGCAGCCAGACCATGAAGCCCAGAACGGTGATCGCGCCACTGGCGTAGATCATCGAGTGGTGGCCGAACAGACGCTTGCCGGTAAACGTTGAGATGACCTCGGAGAAGACCCCGAATGCCGGCAGAACCAGAATGTAAACCTCAGGGTGACCCCACGCCCAGAACAGGTTCACGTACATCATTGGGTTACCACCCAACTCGTTCGTGAAGATATGGAAGTCCATGTAGCGGTCTAGGGTCAGCAGCGCCAAGGTCGCGGTCAGGATCGGGAACGATGCCACAATCAGAACGTTTGACCAGGTGCAGGTCCAGGCGAAGATCGGCATGTCCATCAGTTTCATGCCGGGAGTACGCATCTTCAGCACGGTGACCAGGAAGTTGACGCCGGTTAGCGTTGTCCCGAGTCCTGATAGCTGGAGTGCCCAAATGTAGTAGTCAACGCCAACGCCGGGGCTGTAGCCCAGCTCAGACAGCGGTGGATAAGCGACCCAACCAGTGCGTGCGAACTCGCCGACACCCAGAGACACGTTAACCAGGATCACGCCGGACACCAGCAACCAGAAGCTCAACGAGTTCAGGAACGGGAAGGCAACGTCACGGGCGCCGATCTGCAGCGGCACGACGATGTTCATCAGGCCGGTGAAGAATGGCATTGCCATGAAGATGATCATGATCACACCGTGAGCGGTGAAGATCTGGTCATAGTGTTCAGGCGGCAAATAGCCAGGCGAGCCTTCAGTGGAGAGGGCCAGCTGAGAGCGCATCATGACGGCGTCGGCAAAACCGCGCAGCAGCATGATCATCGCGACGGCGATGTACATCACACCGATTTTCTTGTGGTCGACTGAGGTCAGCCACTCGGTATACAGGTAAGTCCACTTCTTGAAATACGTGATCAGACCGAAGACCGCCAAACCGCCGATAGCGATCAAAGCGATCGTGATCATCACTATCGGCTCGTGGAACGGAATCGCGTCCAGACTTAATTTACCAAACATCGTTTACTCCTCTGCCTCAGCAGCTGAATGCTTACCCATGTCCAACCCTTCCATACCGGCCACTTCTTTCTTCTCGTGGACAATCTTGCCCGGCTTCATACCTTCATACTTGTCGATGATGGTCTGAAACAGGTTAGGAGTGACCGAGGAGTAGAGTTCAACGGGGTTCCGTTCGCTAGGTTTGGCCAACGCAGTGTATTCAGCCGTTGCCAGCTGTTTAGGTGAATTCTTGACCTCAGCGACCCAGGCATCGAAATCAGCTTGGGTAGTCGCGACTGCCTTGAACTTCATGCCGGTGAAACCTGCGCCGCTGTAGTTGGCGGAGATACCGTCAAACACGCCGTTTTCATTGGCGATCAAGTGCAACTTGGTCTGCATGCCGGCCATCGCATAGATCTGACCACCCAACCCAGGAATGAAGAACGAGTTCATGACCGTGTCGGAGGTGATGCGGAAATTGACCGGGGTATTGGCCGGGAACACGATTTTGTTGACGGTGGCGATGCCCTGTTCCGGATAGATGAACAGCCACTTCCAGTCCAGCGCGACGACGTCGATAGTCACCGGCTTGACGTCGGACTCGAGCGGACGGTATGGGTCCAGCGCGTGCGTCGACTTGTAGGTGATGTAACCCAACACGGCGATGATCGCAAAGGGCACCAACCAGACAACCAGTTCGATTTTGGTCGAATGAGCCCAGTCAGGCGTGTAAGTCGCGCTCTTATTCGAAGCGCGATACTTCCAGGCAAAGATGATGGTCATAAAAATGACCGGAACGACCACCAGCAGCATCAGCAAGGTAGCAGTGACAATCAGGTCACGTTCTTGTACGCCGACATGGCCCTTGGGATTCAGCAGGGTGTAATCGCACCCGCTGAGCAGGAGCATGCTGAAAAGGGCCAAGAAGCCAAAAAACCTGGGGTACCTTTTTTTACTCATCTCACGACCTCTAAAAGCAGCTTTCGCATCGCAGTTGGGTTTCGACCGCCAACACTTCACCCTGCCAGGTGCTGGCAAATTTTTGGATTGAACTGGGGCCTGTCATGAAGCGGGTGGCCTCGTAACAAATCCGGAGTAACTGTGGTTTCTTATTTGAATGGTGGCAATGTGGCCTTCGCAGACCAATTCCTTTCGGCGCAGACATTCAGAATTTCACGCAAGAAGCCGTCCAAAATCGCATATACAGCAGCGTAAACAACGCTTTCTGACCTAATTTTCCGCTAGCCGTCAAGCTTGCTGGCGTTAAGTGGGGCGATTGTAGATACGTAAAGTTTTATTGACTATGACTTATTGCGCAACAGTTAATTTCCCGTTCGGTAAAAATAGCGCCATACATCACGCCCATAAATCATCAAAAAGGCTCGATTTTCTTAACGGGTCCGGGGTGATGCATGCCGCAACACTTTGTAATCATCGCGCTTTTCGGCGATTGCGAATAATACCGACTGGAACGAGGACTACCGTCAAAACAAATGCAATCAGAGCCCACTGCGCAAGCGATAATCCGAGAACTGGCGGATATGGCGTTTCACAGAAGCCACCGACCTGAAAACCCAACGGAAACATCGACGCCAACGGCAGGCCATCAACAATCGGTTGCAGCACGTCGATACCACAGCTCTCCGTGGGATGAGTCTGAATGTAAACGTGGCGCCCTGCAGCAACCACGCCGCCCACCGCGCTAAAAATAACCAACGCTTCACAAATCGTGACGCCCACACGTCCAGGCATGGCCGCACCGACGAACGCGAAGATCGCGATGAACAGCAATGCGTACCGCTGCAGAATGCACAGAGGGCAAGGTGCCTCGCCGAGCACGACCTGCATGTACAAGGCACCGCCGATCAGCGCGAGGCAGATGATACCCAGCAAAACCAAAAACCGCTTTTCGCGCTGCAGATAAACCGTGTTGTCGCTCATTCACATACCCTTTGAAATGGAGTCCATGCGTACCGGGGCTTCGATGCCCACACCGGCTGAGAGCTTAACACCGCCCCACCACCCCCGCGCCGGGCGCGATGATCAGGGCCGACGTCAGGCAACTCAACCCACGACGGCCATACGGAGTCTTTTGACCGCCAAGTGGTCACCCGCTTTACCGCACAGACTCGCCGATCCTGATCATCGCCAGGACCAAAGGCTATGTCTTCCAGCAGGCAACGGATCAGCTTGCGCTCATTTTTACCGGTCAGAAGACACTCGGAAACGATACGCTTCTATATATATAGAAGCGTGCGGCTTTTTGCCGCAGGACAACACGTCGCAGGCTTACTCCAAAACAGACGCCGGACCGAAAAATTCGAAGCGGCTTTGTTTCTCTGGAACCCCGGCAATTTTCAACTGACGCTTGATCGCGACCATAAAACCTTTGGGCCCCAGGAAGTAAGCATCAAGGTCACGATTCTCCGGCAACCATTGCTCAAGACGCGCTTGATCCAGTAGACCTATCGCATCGGCGGCCGGGCTCACGCCATCGTCTTCGTTGTAGCAGTAGAAACGCTTCAGTTGTGGGTGCTCGGCAACCTGGCCCTCGATCCAGTCACGAAATGCATGCACTGCGCCGTTACGCGCGCAGTGGATGAAGTAGATCGGGCGCGCAGTACTCAATGCCGCTTCCAACATCGCAAGAGTCGGCGTAATCCCGACCCCGCCGCTGATCAGCACCAGTGGCTTGTCGTTATGCGCGAGAGTGAAATCACCTGCTGGCGTGAACAGGTTGATTCGATCACCCACATGCAACTTGTCATGTAGGTAGTTAGAGGCACGACCGCCCGGTTCACGTTTAACGCTGATACGGTATTGATTGTTGCCCCCCAGCGCGGAAAGCGAATAGTTGCGACGGATCTCTTCGCCATCCAGAAACAGCTGCATGCCGATATACTGACCCGCAATGAAATCCAGAATCGGCTTGCCATCTGCCGGCGAGAAGTAGAACGAGCTGATTTCCGCGCTCTCCCGGACCTTGGCAGCGACCTTGAACTCACGAGGACCGCGCCAGCCACCTGGGGCTTGCTCTTTCTCGTCGTACATGGATTTTTCTGCGCCGATCAAAATGTCCGCCAACTGCTGGTAGGCTCGGCCCCAAGCCCCGATGACCTCGGGTGTAGCGATTTCGCTGCCCAGCACTTGCGAGATGGACCTTAACAGGCAGGTGCCTACAAGTGGGTAGTGTTCAGGGAGAATTTGCAGCGCGACGTGTTTGTTGATGATCTGGGCCACCAGATCGCCCAACTGCTCAAGCTGATCGATATGACGGGCATACATCAGAATGCCGTTGGCCAAGGCCCGAGGTTGGGCACCACTGTCCTGATGCGCCTGGTTGAACAGCGGCCTAACCTGCGGATAGTCCTTAAGCAACATTTTGTAGAAATGAGTCGTCAGTGCCTCACCGCCGCTTTCCAGCAGCGGAACAGTGGCTTTGACGATCGCACGATCCTGGGCATTCAACATGGGTGACTCCTGACATGAGGATTGAAAAGTTATCTGTCCTGTATCAGAAACCGTGCCATCAATTTATTCGTTTAAAATCAGAAACTTATATAGTTTATTGTCAAATTGACCAATACCTTTTTGATGTCATTGCGACCAATATTGGTCTTTTTAACTCCATGCACTCAATATCGAAAATACGCCGGGACAGCACCCAAGTCCGAAAGCGCTAAAGCCTGTCGCCCGCAAGTCGATAACCCGTCATCGAAAGCTGTTTGCCGCTGCGTGCAGCCAACAACTCATGTCAGAAGGTTCATATGTCCAAAAACGTTCGCGCTGATTCACTTTCGCTCCTGCTTTTCACGTTGCGCAGCGGCAAGCTGATGGCGATCAACCTGCTCAAGGTCAGCGAGATCATTCCCTGCCCTCCCCTGACCCACCTGCCGGAATCACATCCCCATGTCAAAGGTGTCGCGACGTTACGCGGCACATCCTTGTCGGTAATCGACCTTAGCCGGGCGATTGGTGAACGCCCATTGGAAGACCCCAATGGCGGTTGCCTAATCGTCACGGATGTCAGTCGTTCAAAGCAGGGTTTACATGTGCAGGCGGTGAGTAAAATCGTCCACTGCCTGACCACCGACATCCGCCCGCCGCCGTTTGGTGCTGGCAACAAATCGTTCATCACCGGTGTGACACAGGTCGACGGCACTCTGGTTCAAGTGCTCGATATCGAGAAAGTCATCCACGGTATTGCGCCCGCCCGGATTACCGCCGAGCGTGCCGAGCTGAGGCCGGAAGACGCAGAAGTACTGGCAAAGGCGCGGATTCTAGTGGTCGATGACAGTCAGGTCGCGCTGCAACAGTCGATCATTACCCTGCGAAGCCTGGGGATCGAATGCCATACCGCTCGTAGCGCCAGGGAAGCCATTGATCAATTGCTCGACCTGCAAGGCACCGCTGCGCAGATCAACATCGTGGTGTCCGATATTGAAATGTCTGAGATGGATGGATACGCTTTCACACGAACTCTACGCGAAACGCCTGACTTCCAGGATCTGTACGTTCTGCTGCACACTTCTCTGGACAGCGCGATGAACGCCGAAAAAGCCAAAGCGGCGGGGGCGAACGCTGTACTGACCAAGTTTTCCTCACCAGAGCTGACACGATGCTTGATCGAAGCCGCGCGTACGGTAGAAGCACAGGGCATCTGAAGCCCGGCCCAGTTGATGCGTCCGCCAGACATTACTGGCTGATGCGTCGCTACCTGCTGCAAGCCCCTGAAACTGTTAACTGGCCAGCCACCTTGCGGGGTGTCGAGTTCACTGCAGACAACGCATTCGAAATCCACCAACTGTTGTTACTGGGTCGCCAGCACGGCGGCGGTCAAGTCGCGGACTTTCGCACCTGGCTGAATGCGTTCGACACAGACCCGGAACTCGACCGACAGTTATGTTTCGTGGTCGAGGACGCGTTGGGCGTTGTGGGCGTCGCCCAATGCTGGACCAGCGCCTTCGTCCGCAATCTGGTGGTGCATCCTCGCGCGCAGGGTCAAGGTATCGGCCAACGTCTACTGGAGCATGTGTTTGGCGTCTTTTATCAACGTCGCGAAGGCCGTGCGGACCTCAAGGTCATGGAAAGCAACCTCACGGCCCGGCGCCTATATGAGCGCGCCGGGATGGAATACGTGCGACGCGCCGAACTGGATCCGGTCTGACCTACTCCAAACAGGTTGTCACCCTTACCGCAATAACGACACCAATGGAGTTGCACATGAAAACCACCACGCTGCTGTTGCTTGCCTTGGCAGGATTCACCAGCCAGACCTACGCATCCAGCACAGAGGCATGGAACGCGCTGGACAAAGACGTGATAGACAGTTGCGTTAAAGTCAGCCAACTAAAAAATGCCAAGCCCGCTGGCACGTCGGCACTGTTCGATGACAGCGTCGGTTACAACGCACTGCTTATCAAAGGCCAGTACAAACAAGCGTTCATGAAAAACAAAACCGGCACCGAGCTGTGCTTGTACGACCGCAACAACAAAAAAGCCACCAGCACCGAATGGGACAACCTGACCACATTGCCGAAGAAGTAATGCTCAGTCCGCCTTCGCCCCTACAAAGTGCCTGAGACTCAGCGATGAAAAGCGTGGCAATCGTGTTGTTCCCAAACGTGCAGTCGCTTGACGTTGCCGGGCCGCTGGATGTCTTCGCTGAGGCCAACCGTTTCCTGGGTGCCGAGGACGGTTATCGGATCGTCACCATTGGCGCCGAGCCGTATCCGATTCTCGCCTCCAACGGCATGCATTTGGGTGCGCAATTGGAAATCGACAATGCGCCCGATCAGTTCGATGTGGTGCTCGTGCCTGGAGGTCCGCTGCTGCCACAAGCCCAGGCCATGCCAAAAATAACCGATTGGCTGTGCGCCGCCATGCCCAAGGCCAAGCGCTATGGCTCAATCTGCACCGGTGCCTTTATCCTTGGCCACGCCGGATTGCTCAATGGCAAGCAGGTCACCACTCACTGGAGTCACGCTCAGCAATTGGCTGATCAGTTCCCGCTGGCACAGGTCCAGCCGGATCGTATCTACGTGCGCGATGGTGCGCTGATAACCTCAGCCGGGGTAACCGCAGGTATCGACATGGCGCTAGCGCTGGTCGCAGAAGACCATGGCGCAACGATTTCACTGGCGGTGGCCAAGCGTCTGCTGGTCGTCGTTCAGCGCCAGGGTGGGCAATCGCAATTCAGCCCGTATCTGACGGCGCCGGTCGAAGACGATTCTCCCGTAGCGAAAATTCAGCGCTACGTGATGGAACATATCGCCGAACCGTTTTCCGTCGAACGCTTGGCCGAAGTGGTATCGATGAGTCCTCGCAGCTTCGCTCGCATCTTCGTCCGCGACGCCAAGGTCACACCTGCGCAGTTCGTGCAACGCGCCCGGATCGACGCCGCTCGGCATTTGCTGGAAGGCAGCGATATGGTAATCAAAGCCGTGGCCTATCACTGCGGCTTCGGCAGCGCCGCCCGCATGCGGCTGATCTTCAACCAAAGCCTTGGGGTGACTCCGACACAATACCGGGACAGTTTTCGTCAAGCGGGATGACGATGCGGCTATGTCAGGTTCAGCCCAGTACTACCAAGCGATTCGGTAACTCATTGCGCCCCTGAGTCACCGGCACGTGTTCGCTCAATAACTGACCACACGACTCAATACAGCCGAGAAAGCCCTCTAGCGTCTTGCCGTCTCGTACGCACTGAGTGAACACATCCACCATCGATCGCCAAACCTGGTCGTCCACCCGATGAGAGATCCCGTGATCGACCAGGATTTCGACATATCGCTCAGCCTCGCTGACGAATATCAGAACCCCGGTACCACCGATGGTCTTGTGCAGGTTTTGCTCAAGAAACTGCCGACGCGCCAGGTTGCCCGCGCGCCAATGCCGAACGCGTTCTGGCACCAAGCGGCTGGTGACGGCCGGCAAGCGACAGATCAGCGCGACGACGATGAACGTTGCGATTTGCGTCATTAACAATTGATTGGCGTCCAACCAACCTGAAGACAGGTTGATCAGCCCTGGCACCAGCAACGCGACCAGCCCCGCCCAGATCAATGGCACGTAGGCGTAATCGTCCGCCGCCGCCGCCAGCACGGTCACCAGCTCTGCATCGGTGGTCCGCTCGACATGATCGATGGCCTGGGCGACTTGCCGTTGTTCTTTTTCATTAAGTAGCGACATGCTGTGCAAATCCCTGTTGAGCGATCAATTACCAACTGCCTGACGCGCCGCCGCCACCAAAACTGCCACCGCCGCCGCTGAACCCACCACCACCTGAACCTCCACCGCCACGCGAACCCAAGCCGCTTAGCCCGCCCAGTATGACGCCGATGTATCCGGCCCGACCTGAACGTCCTCCGCCCCCGCCGCCGCTCATGCTGATGAAGACGAAAATCAGAAACAGGATCAGAAACCCAACGCTTTGGAGGGTCGAACCGGACGCTACATCACCAGCGGCAGCGCTAGCTGCAGGCTCGGCGAGAGGGTCGCCACCCAGTACCTGAATGATGGCCTCGGTACCCCGAGTGATGCCGCCAACAAAATCACCCTTCTTGAACGCAGGCGTAATGATCTGATTGATGATCACCGACGACTGCGCGTCGGTCAGTCGCCCCTCCAGACCATAGCCCGCCTCGATGCGCACCTTGCGATCATCGCGCGCGACAATCAGCAGCGCGCCATTGTCCTTGTCTTTCTGCCCGATCCCCCAATGCCGCCCGAGCTGATAGCCGTAATCCTCGATGCTGATGCCCTGCAGATTCGGCACTGTGACCACCACAACCTGCTCGGTAGTCAGTTGCTGATGAGCGCGGAGCATTTGCGACAAATGCTCCGCGCTTTGATCGTCGAGCATGTCAGCGCTGTCAACCACTTGCCCGGTCAATGCCGGAAAATTGAGCGCGGCCTGCGCTGGCAAGGCAATGATCATCGCGCACACGCATAACGACGCGACCTGCATGACCAGCCGCAGCATACGCATCAGAATTTCACTTCCGGCGCTTTATCCGAACCCGGCGTGGTGGCTTCGAAATTAGGACGAATCGGCAAGTCGCTGTACATCACGGTGTGCCAAAGACGACCAGGGAAAGTGCGGATCTCAGTGTTATAACGCTCCACCGAGGCAATGAAATCGCGTCGTGCTACTGCGATACGGTTTTCAGTACCCTCAAGCTGCGATTGCAGCGCGAGGAAATTCTGATTGGATTTGAGGTCCGGATAACGCTCGGACACCACCATCAAACGGCTCAAGGCACCGGTCAACTGACCCTGCGCATCCTGAAACTGCTTGAGCTTGACCGGATCGTTGAGGGTGTTGGCGTCAACCTGAATCGACGTCGCCTTGGCCCGTGCTTCGATCACCGCCGTCAGCGTGTCTTGCTCCTGCTTGGCATAACCCTTTACCGTTTCCACCAAATTGGGAATCAGGTCGGCGCGGCGTTGATACTGGTTTTGTACCTGCGCCCAGGCAGCCTTCACCTGCTCGTCGTAGGTGGGGATATTGTTGATGCCGCAACCGGCCAACAATGAGCTCAGCACCATCAAGAGCATCAGTGACAATTTGTAACGATGACCTCGCAAATGCTCACAGCGGTGTAATTGCATGGACTTGGTGCTCCTTAATGGGTGTTGGATATCTCTTGCGTCAGATATGACTTTAGCCAAATCAGACGATCCCCGGCATAATCTCGCCCCAACACGCTGTCAGGTGCTGGATTGCCACGCCGCAATCAGATAAAACTCGCTGCGCTACAGATACTCATCGGCCTCAAGAGTTCAGCGACCGCCTCGTCCTGAAGACAATAAAAGCCGAAGATTTGAAACCCCGAAAATAACGGCCGCCCGGCATGACACGCAAGTTGCCGGACAACGCCTTGAGAAATCATTCATGAATAAGCTGTGTTTACTGGGTCTTGTCATTGGTTTGACCAGTCATTCTGTGCTTGCCGCCAGCACTGACGCGAACAATGTTTCTACTTTGCAGGCCAAAAACGACTTTATCTCCAAATTGATGAAACAGATGACTCTCGATGAAAAAATCGGGCAACTGCGCCTCATCAGTATCGGCCCGGAAATGCCCAAGCCGGACATTCTCAAGGAAATTGCCGCCGGCAGAATCGGCGGGACGTTCAACTCCGTTGTGCTACCTGACAACCGCGCCATGCAGGACGCGGCTGTCGCTCACAGCCGCATGAAAATCCCGATGTTCTTCGCCTTCGACGTTGTTCACGGCCAACGTACCATTTTTCCGATCAGCCTCGGCCTGGCCGCGAGCTGGGACATGGACGCCATCACCCAAACCGGACGCATCTCAGCCAAAGAAGCGGCGGCGGACGGCCTGGACATGACTTTCGCGCCGATGGTCGACATCACCCGTGATGCGCGTTGGGGCCGCAGCTCCGAAGGATTCGGCGAAGACACGTATTTGGTGTCACGCATTTCGAGCACCATGACGCGAGCCTTTCAAGGCAATAGCACGCAAGCGCCGGACAGCATCATGGCGGCCGTCAAACACTTCGCCCTTTACGGCGCAGTCGAAGGTGGCCGTGATTACAACACAGTGGACATGAGCCCGGTGCGCATGCGTCAGGATTATCTGCCGCCCTACCGCGCCGCCATCGATGCGGGTGCTGGCGGCGTGATGATCGCACTCAACTCGATCAACGGCGTGCCCGCCACTGCCAATACGTGGCTACTGCAGGATTTACTGCGCAAGGAATGGGGTTTCAAAGGGGTCACGATCAGCGACCACGGCGCAATCAAAGAACTGATCGACCATGGCGTCGCCAAGGACTTCCGCGAAGCTGCCAAGTTGGCCATCAAAGCCGGCGTTGACCTGAGCATGAACGACAAGGCTTACGGTGAAGAGCTCCCGGATCTGGTCAAAACCGGCGAAGTGTCGATCAAGGAAGTCGATCAGGCTGTGCGCGAAGTGCTGGGTGCAAAATGGGAAATGGGACTGTTTGCCAGCCCATTCCTGCGTATCGGCTCAGCGGACAACGACCCGGCTGACCGCAACGCGGAGAGCCGCCTGCACCGTGAAGCGGCTCGCGACGTAGCACGCAAGAGCATCGTGTTACTGAAGAACGACAACCAGACCCTGCCCTTGAAGAAGCAAGGCACTATCGCCGTCATCGGTCCGCTGGCCAAAAGCTCGATGGACATGATGGGCAGTTGGTCGGCAGCAGGTCTTGCCCGACAAACCGTCAGCGCCTATGACGGTCTGGAGAATGCGGTCGGTGACAAAGCCAAATTGGTATTTGCCCTGGGCGCCAACGTTACCGACAACCAGCATGCCATTACCTACCTGAACAACATGGACGACAAGATCGGTGTCGATCCACGTCCGGCACAGGAAATAATCGACGAAGCGGTGAAAGTGGCGCAGCAAGCCGATGTGATCGTCGCCGTCGTGGGCGAATCACGCAACATGTCCCACGAAGCCGCAAGTCGGGTAGACATCGTCATTCCTGGTCGTCAACGCGATCTGATCAAGGCCCTCAAAGCCACCGGCAAGCCGCTGGTGCTGGTGTTGATGAATGGGCGCCCATTGGCGCTGGGTGAAGAAAACGAACAGGCCGATGCCCTGGTCGAAAGCTGGTTCCTGGGCACTGAAGGCGGTAACGCGCTGGCGGACGTGCTGTTCGGCGACTACAACCCCTCGGGCAAACTGGCCATGACATTCCCGCGCTCGGTGGGTCAAGTCCCTGCTTATTACAACCACTTGAACACCGGCCGACCGTACCGGGTAAATGACTCGAACTACACCTCGAACTATTTCGAAGAGCCTACCAGCCCACTGTTCGCCTTCGGCTATGGCTTGAGCTACACCCAGTTCAGCGTGTCGGACATCAAGTTGTCGAACAACACGATGACTCGCAAAGACAAACTGACCGCCAGCGTGACCGTTAAAAACACTGGCAAAGTCGCTGGTGCCACGGTGGTTCAGCTTTATCTGAGGGACATCGCAGCATCGCTGAGCCGTCCGGTTAAAGAGCTGAAGAACTTTGAAAAAGTCATGCTTGAACCGGGCGAAGAAAAGGTCGTGACCTTCACCTTGAGCGAAGAAGACCTGAAATTCTTCAACCCGTCGCTGAAGTACGCAGCAGAAGCGGGCGCGTTCAAAGTGATGATCGGGCTCGATTCGGTGGACGTGAAAGAGGCCACCTTCAATTTGCTGTAAGGGTTTGGTTTGCGCTCTGTAGGGGACAACTTGTTGGCGAGCGGGACAGAGCGGTGTACTTGATACACCGCATCGTCTGTAGGAGCCAACTTGTTGGCGAGGCGAACAATGGGGTGCTCTTGAAACCTCGCCTCGCGAACAAGCTTGCTCCTACAGATCAATCCTCAACAGGTCCGTTTTTATGCCTCGCGCCGCCCGCCTCTTCCTCTCTGTAGCCCTGATCCTCGCTGGCGCTGTGCTGGCGGCGACGCTGGCAATGCATCAGGCGCAGCGTCATGTGCTGGAGGACGATGCCAATCGCGCGCGTGATCAACTGTCGCTGTACGCTAACACCCTGCAAACCCTGATCGAACGTTATCGCGCCCTACCCGCTGTGCTTGCCCTCGACCCCGAGCTGCGCTCAGCGTTAAGCGGCCCGGTAAGCGCTGAGACGACTCACGTGCTGAACCTGAAACTCGAACAAATCAATGGCGCCGCCCAATCATCGACCCTCGAACTGCTCGACCACACCGGCCTTGCTGTGGGTGCAAGCAATTGGCGCCTGCCCAGCAGCTACGTGGGGCACAACTACGGATTCCGACCGTACTTCCAGCAGACCCAAGCGCAAGGCACGGGTCGCTTTTATGCCGTGGGAGTGACCAGCGGCATCCCTGGCTATTTCCTGTCCAATGCGGTCCGCGACACAGACGGGCGTTTCCTCGGCGCCATGGTGGTCAAGCTTGAGTTTCCGGGGCTGGAGCACAGTTGGGCGCAGGGTGATGATCTGTTGCTGGTGAGCGACGCCAAAGGCATCGTATTCATGGCCAACCAACCGGGCTGGCGTTATCGGACGTTGCGACCGCTGTCTGAGCAAGATCATTTGGAGCTGGCTTCCACCCGGCAATACGACAAACAACCGTTAAAGCCGCTGGATCAACACCCCCTGCAAGCCTTCAGCGACAGTAGCCATTTCAGTCGGGTGCAAGCACCGACAGGCACCGCTGACTATCTTTGGCAATCGCTGCCGCTGGCCCCCGAAGGTTGGACGTTGCACCTGTTGCGCAAACCGCAACTGGCCGCCGAGGACATCCGCAACGCAGCGTTGGCTGCCGCGGGCGCCTGGCTGACGCTGGTGTTTCTCGGCCTGTTTCTCTATCAACGCTGGCGACTGGCCGGGCTGCGTCAACGCAGCCGAGAGGAACTCGAGGATCTGGTGGAAGAACGAACACAGGACCTGCACACCGCGCAGGACGGTCTGGTGCAATCCACCAAACTGGCGGCGCTGGGACAGATGTCCGCCGCGTTAGCCCATGAAATCAACCAACCGCTGACCGCGCAACGCATGCAACTGGCGACGCTGCGTCTGCTGCTGGACCACGGCCGAGTCGATGATGCCTACAACGCATTGACGCTGCTCGATCAGCAATTGACGCGCATGGCCGCGCTGACGGGCCACCTGAAAACCTTCGCCCGCAAAAGCCCCAGCGGACTGCGTGAGCGCCTCGACCTTGCTGGCGTGGTCGACCAGGCCCTTTTGTTGCTCGACGCCAGGATGCGCGACGAGCACGTCGGTTGCGTGCTTGAGCTGACGCGCCCAGCCTGGGTTCGCGGCGATGCGATCCGACTGGAACAAGTGCTGATCAACCTGCTGCGCAACGCCCTGGATGCCATGAGCGACAAACCCTTCAAGCGTCTGCACATCCGCATCGCCCAGCAAGACGATACATGGCGCCTGAGCGTCGGCGACAGCGGTGGCGGAATCGCCGGGGCCCATCTGGCCAACATTTTCGATCCGTTTTTCACCACCAAACCAGTAGGCGACGGCCTGGGGCTGGGGCTGGCTGTGTCCTACGCGATCATCCATGAACTCGGCGGACGCCTGACTGCGACCAATTACGGGCCGGGCGCCCTGTTCTTCTTTTGCCTGCCCAACGCTTCGGAGACTGAAACTGCATGCTGAACTCTGTAATTGTGGTCGACGACGAAGCCCCTATTCGCGAAGCGGTGGAGCAATGGCTGACGCTGTCCGGTTTCAGTGTGCAACTTTACAGCCGAGCGCAGGATTGCCTGGCGAACCTGCCGGAACACTTTCCCGGCGTGATTCTGAGCGACGTGCGCATGCCAGGCATGAGCGGTCTGGCGTTACTGGCGCAACTGCAATTACAAGATGCCGACCTTCCGGTCATTCTGCTGACCGGGCATGGCGACGTACCGATGGCCGTCGACGCTATGCGTGAAGGCGCCTACGACTTTCTGGAAAAACCGTTCACCCCACAAACCCTGATGAGCAGTTTGCGGCGCGCCCTCGAGAAGCGCTCACTGGTGCTGGAAAATCGTCGCCTGCATGAGCGTGCGGATGCCAAAACTCGGCTGGATACGACACTGATCGGCCAGTCTGACAGCATGCAGACCTTACGCCGCCAAGTGCTGGAGCTGGCGTCCTTACCTGTCAATGTGGTGATTCGTGGCGAAACCGGCAGCGGCAAGGAAATGGTCGCGCGTTGTCTACACGACTTCGGACCTCGGGCAAGCCAACCGTTCGTGGCGCTCAATTGTGCAGCGATTCCCGAGCAGTTGTTCGAAGCCGAGTTGTTTGGTCATGAGAGCGGAGCATTCACCGGCGCGCAAGGTAAGCGCATTGGCAAACTGGAATACGCCGATGGCGGAACGCTGTTCCTCGACGAAATAGAAAGCATGCCGCTGGCGCAGCAGGTCAAGCTGTTGCGGGTGATTCAGGAGCGTCGGCTGGAGCGCTTGGGATCGAACCAAAGCATTGAGGTCGATCTACGAATCATTGCCGCGACCAAGCCGGACTTGCTGGAGGAAGCCCGCGCCGGGCGTTTTCGCGAGGACCTCGCATACCGTCTGAACGTGGCAGAGCTGCGCTTGCCGCCGTTGCGTGAGCGGCGCGAGGATATTCCCTCGCTGTTCAACCACTTTGCCCACGCGGCGGCACAACGTCTGGGCCGCAGTACACCGAGACTCAGCAGCGTGCAACAGAGCCACTTGTTCAGCCATGACTGGCCGGGCAACGTCCGTGAACTAACGAACGCGGCGGAGCGCCAGGTGTTGGGGCTGGATAATCCGACCGAGATTGACCTGCAACCGGGGCAATCCCTGGCCGCGCAACAAGAGGCGTTCGAAGCTCACTGCCTGCGCGCCGCGTTGACCCGGCACAAGGGCGATATCAAGGCAGTACTCAATGAGCTGCAACTGCCCCGCCGGACGCTGAACGAGAAGATGCAACGCCATGGTTTGTTGCGGGAAAGTTTTCTGGATTGAAAAGCCGGTCGGCGTCTGGCCAACCGGGAACCTCCAACAAAACCACCTTAGACTGACTAATCGCGCAAATCAGACTCATGAATCGGTTGATCGCGATGGGTCGCGCGTTGGTACTGGGCAGGCCAGGTTGCTTTGCGCCCCCCCAGATCATCGTCCGCATGCAGCGGCCAGTACGGATCACGCAGCAGCTCGCGGGCAAGCAGGATCAAATCGGCTTGACCTGTGCGCAAGATGTGATCGGCCTGGGCAGGCTCAGTGATCATGCCTACGGTCCCGCTGGCGATGCCGGCCTCCTTCCTCACGCGTTCGGCGAATCGGGTCTGATAACCCGGCCCCACCGGAATTTCCGCATTGGCCGCAGTGCCTCCGGAAGACACGTCGATCAAATCCACGCCGAGCACTTTCAGGCGACGAGCGAGTTCGACCGTTTCATCGGGGTTCCAGCCATCCTCGACCCAATCGGTGGCCGACACACGCACGAACACTGGCAACTCTTCTGGCCAGACGGCACGAATGGCTTCGGTGACTTCGAGGGTCAGGCGAATACGATTTTCAAACGAGCCACCATACTGATCGCGGCGCTGGTTGCTCAGCGGCGAAAGAAACTGATGCAGCAGATAACCGTGGGCCGCGTGGACTTCTACCACTTTGAAACCAGCGATCAGTGCGCGCTTGGCAGAGTCGACGAAGGCCTGGATCACTTCTTTGATCTGCACCTCATCCAGCGGTGTTGGCACCGCGTAGTTCGGGTCGAAGGCAATAGGCGAAGGGCCCCACGGCTGCCAGCCACCCTGATCCAGCGGCACGCTGCCCTGTTTGCCCAGCCACGGGCGCCAAGTGCTGGCTTTGCGCCCGGCATGCGCCAGCTGAATACCAGCCACCGCGCCTTGGGCGGTAATAAAACGGGTAATGCGCTGCAACGGCTCAATCTGTTCGTCATTCCACAGCCCGAGGTCTTCAGGTGTGATGCGACCGTCTTGGGTGACCGCCGTGGCTTCGGTAAAAATCAGGCCGGCGCCGCCCACCGCTCGGCTGCCCAGGTGGACTAGATGCCAATCGTTGGCCAGGCCATCGACGCTGGAATACTGGCACATGGGGGATACCGCAATGCGGTTAAGCAGGGTCAGTTGGCGAATGGTATAGGGTTCAAGCAGCAGGCTCATGGGGACCTCTCACGTCAAGTAATCGGGATTGCATGCATCTGTCTTTTCGAAACATTGAGCCTAGTCGACAACCCAAGAGAAGTGAGGGTTCCTGCACCGAGCGATCTGCACCATGCGATGTCAGCGCGGCGACAGGTGCGCCACCATCAGTTGGACGGTTTCATTGCCTCGGAATTCATTGAGATCCAGCTTATACGCCAGTTCGACCCAACGGATGGTTGGATTGGGCCATACATCGAGATCGACGCTGAAGGCAATGCCATCGAGTTTGACCGTGCCGCACTCGGTCTTCAGCACCATCTTCAGATGCCGCTCGCCAACGATGCGCTGCTCAACCAGCTGGAACACCCCATGAAACAACGGCTCAGGAAAATGCTGCCCCCAGGGACCCGCATTGCGCAGGGCACGGGCCAAGTCCAGATGAAACTCCTCAACTGCCAGGGTACCGTCGGACAACAAACGGCCGGTCAGGTCCTCTTCGTTGAGCTGACGCCGAACTTCAGTATCGAACGCCGCAGCGAACGCAGGGAAGTTCTCTGCTGGCAGGGACAGCCCCGCCGCCATCGCATGGCCGCCAAACTTGCTGATCAGCTCAGGATGCCTGGCCGCGATAGCGTCCAGCGCGTCGCGGATATGAAAGCCCGGCACCGAGCGCGCCGACCCTTTGAGCACGCCCTCTGCGGCGCTGGCAAACGCAATGGTTGGCCGGTGATAACGCTCTTTCAGACGCGAGGCCAAAATACCGATCACGCCCTGATGCCACTCTGCCTCATACAGACACAAGCCAAACGGCATGGACTCGATGGGCAAATCCTTGAGCTGAGCCAGCGCTTCACGCTGCATGCCCTGCTCGATGGATTTGCGATCCTGGTTCAATTCGTCCAGTTGTACGGCCATTTCCCGCGCGAGGTTTTCGTCCTCACACAACAGGCATTCAATGCCCAGGCTCATGTCGTCCAGACGGCCCGCGGCGTTCAGCCGAGGCCCGAGGATAAAACCCAGATCGGTCGAGGTGATGCGCGACGGTTCGCGACGCGCCACTTCAAGAATTGCGCGTAACCCCGGACGCGCACGACCGGCACGGATGCGCATCAGACCCTGATGCACAAGGATGCGATTGTTGGCGTCCAACGGCACCACGTCGGCGACGCTGCCCAACGCGACCAGATCCAACAGCTCGCCGAGATTCGGCTGTGCCTGACCGCTTGCTTCGAACCAACCGATATCACGCAGGCGCGCACGCAGGGCCATCAACACGTAGAAAATCACACCAACGCCCGCCAACGACTTGCTTGGAAACTCGCAACCCGGTTGGTTGGGGTTGACGATGGCATCCGCGGCAGGCAACTCATGGCCCGGCAAATGGTGATCGGTGACCAGCACTTTCAAGCCCGCCGCCTTGGCCGCCGCCACACCTTCGACGCTGGAGATGCCGTTGTCCACGGTCATCAGCAAGTCAGGCGTGCGTTCAAGCGCAACTTTGACGATTTCCGGGGTCAGGCCGTAACCATACTCAAAGCGGTTCGGCACCAGATAATCCACATGGGCCGCACCCAGCAAGCGCAAGCCAAGCACGCCAACCGTGCTCGCCGTGGCGCCATCGGCATCGAAGTCACCGACGATAAGGATGCGCTGGCGCTGTTGCAGCGCGCTCACCAGAAGGTCTACCGCAACATCGATGCCCTTGAGCCGCTGAAACGGGATCAGCCGCGCCAGCCCTTTGTCCAGTTCGTCTTGCGAGAGCACGCCGCGCGCGGCATACAAGCGAGTGAGCAAGGGCGGTATATCACCGAGGAAAGGTAAGGTGTCGGGCAATAGACGGGGTTCGATACGCATGCGGGTTCCGCCAGGGTCTTCTAAAACTGATTCCGGTGTGACAGCACTCACAGCGACGATCAGCCGCGTTCACCTGCCAACCATTGCAATTGCACTTCGTGCTGACCGCGATCATCGGTCACGAAGATCGTGCCTTCGCTGATCATCACATCCCACTTGATGACGCGCGGCATGTCTTTGGCCAACGTCTCCAGCACTTCTTGCGGGACAGCGGCAATATTGACGTTCTTCAACGTCTTGATCGCCGGGATTACCTTGCCTTCCCAAACACGCAAGCTGCCATAAGCCAACAGGCTGGTGCGTTCGGTGCGGCGTGAGCACCAGGTCAGTCGATCGGCATCGGGCTGACCGACCTCAATCCAGTGCAGCACACGATCATCCAGGCTTTTTTCCCACAAGGCGGGTTCGTCTACGTCCGAAAGACCACGACCAAAAGACAGGTGTTCGTTGTACCAGAAGGCGTAAGCCAGCAGGCGCACGGTCATGCGCTCTTCGGTTTCCGATGGGTGCCGGGCGATTGTTTGCTTGACGCTCTCGTAGACCCCACGGTCAAGGTCGGTGAGGTTCAATTCGAATTTGTAGGTCGTGGACGGCTGGGCCATGAACGGGCTTCTGCAGGCGGGAAAGGCGGCAAGTCTAACCGATGCTGACTCATTGAACGACCGAACTCGGCTGACCCGCTGGCATAAATAGATTATGCCGTGTCATACGAGCAGTGCTTTACTGATGCGACAGTGGTGCTGTGTTAAATAATTGATCCACATCGTCGCTACCGTAGCGAGGCTCTTTACCATGAAGTGCCGAGAGTGGCTTGGTCGTGTTGCCGGCAATCTATCGCCTGAGATCGGCTGTGTTTTGACCCACCTTGACCTCAGATTATTTTTTCAGGGATTACAGTAACGGATGGTCAATCGATCTTGGTGGCCCGCTCGGCCTTGTCTACTTGCTTTGCTGATCACCGCGACGCTCTTTGCAGCAGTGCCGAGCCAAGGCCAGGCAAAGGAGACGTTGATCTGGTTGCTGCGTGATTTCCCTCCGCTGACTATCTTTTCCGGCCCCTTCCAGGGCCAGGGTGCCATCGACAAATTGATGCCCGAGCTGATTGCGCGCATGCCGCAATACGATCATCAGCTCATGCACGTCAACCGCGCTCGCGGAATTCAGATGCTTCAGGACCCCGAGGTATTTGCGTGCGATCCGACGCTTTTGTGGACCGCCGAACGGGAGAAACACATTCTGTTTTCCATCCCCACTTACGCCACACCTGCTAACGGCCTGGTCGTTGAACAGAAAGACCACGCGCTGTTCGTCCCTTTTATTACCGAGGATGGGTATATCGATCTGGCGGCGTTGTTGAACAGTCATACGGTCAAAATCGGTATCGTCGCCGAACGCAGCTACGGACCACTTATCGACAAGGTGCTGAAAACCTCGACGCAGGACAATCTGGTCCTGCACTACGGCAATGCGGCAGTGGGCAGCATGCTGCAGATGGCGCGCATGGGGCGTTTTCAGGCGATGATCAGTTACTGGCCAGAAGCGCGGTTCCATGCGCAGCAACAAGGTGTTCCGTTAAGCGAACTGGAGTTCTATTCGGTCAAGGACGCACCCAAGTATCAATTCGCTCACATTGGTTGTTCGAAAACCGAGAAAGGCCGCGAAGCCATGGAAATCATCAACCGGGAAATGCGCGTACTGCGCACCACCAGACTGATTGGTTTCTATGCGCAATGGATGGCCAAACCCGAAGAGTATCTGCAGGACGCAAAGACGTTCTTTGATGATTAGTGAGGATTATGGAGATCGTCATCAGCCGCAGCCTGGAGGAGCAAGCTTGCTCGCGACACCCTGGACAGTCAGCGTCGTATTCAATACCTTCCCCCAAGAAACAGCAGCGCCCTATTGGCAACCCGACTTTCAAATCGCACAAAAAAAGAAACCCCGAGCAGCGGGGAGACCACTCGGGGTTAACCGTGACCCATTTGGGCCCGTACGACAGGCATCAATCACCGGAGCACAATGCCTGAACCTGCCGTAATGGATAGGAGCCTTATTCCCGCGTAAGGTTCCCTCCCGGTCATTAAACAAATGCCTGAGGGGCGGCAAAAGCTGCGACTTGTGTTGCATTTCGCATGGCAGCAATGACACAAGGCTCGATACGTCCTTCGGCCACCATCAGGTCACGGTGCAAGCCGTCCACCACATCGGTCAGTTGGCGTCTGTCGCCCAACTGCGCCGAAGAAAACACACGCTCGATGACTGTTGCACCGACTGCATTTTTCAATGTCACCAGACGCTCGCCTTGCGCGCCAACAGGCCCAAGGCTTGCTTGATAAGGTGCCAGTGCCTCACTGAGTAACAAGCTGATATTTTCCATCTGGATCACCACTCAACAGTTTGAATGCAAAGGTGCTTATCAATGACCCTCGGCGCAACTGGAAAGTTCTTCACGCCGTGAGCAGGATGATGACTGCGACCTGGCACTGGAGCATGCCTGCCGAATGTGACAGATAAAAAATCCCCCACTCCCTCGCCCCCCCTAAAACGAGTTGATCAGCCACGGATCTGGAAGAGCGGCGCCAGGGATTCAATGGCATCGAAATGCTGAATATGGCGATAACGACAGATGGCTTTACGCGTCGAATAATGACTGGGCGTGACCCGAGCCACAGAAACGACAGGCAGCGCTGCAGAAGAGGCCTGACACACCGTATGTTCCTTGTGAGGATTCATCTTCGACTCCTTTCAGGTAAATGAGCGGTCAGTCTGAACGGCTTCGGATTCATTACCCTTAGGACGCGTCCGAAAACTTAATTCCGGGAGCCGTTATGGCCACTGAAGTTCAACCCTTGCGGATCGTTCTTGCCGACGATCACCCGATTTTCCTGATCGGTCTCAAAGTGGTGATTGAACAGGGGAACCACGCCTGGGTCGTCGCGCAGGCCAGCGCTCCGCATGAACTGCTGCAACACCTGAAAACCGAACCCTGCGACCTGCTAGTAACCGATTTCATGATGCCCGTCGAAGATCAAAACGACGGCTTGCGCTTACTTGAGCGAATTCGGCGTGAGTACCCAACGCTGCCGATCATTGTCGTCACTATGCTCAACCATGCGGGGCTTTTCCGCGCCATGCTCGCTCTCGGGATTCAAGGCTTGTTGAGCAAAAGTAGCGTCGCCAGCGAGTTGCCAACAGCGATAGACAGCATCCGACACTGCAAGACCTTTGTCGCTGATTCGGTCAAACGCACATTACTTGAGGCCGGAGACTTCGGTTCGAACACGTTGGTGGCGCCGCAAGACCTGTCGCCCAGGGAGCTCGAAGTCCTCCGCTTGCTCGCTGCCGGCCATTCGGTGGGCGCCATCGCCCTTCAGATTAGTCGCAGCAAGCAGACCGTCAGCGCCCAAAAGATTAGCGCCATGCGCAAGCTTGGGCTGAGCAACGACGCGGCTCTATTCATTTACCTCCAGGAACACGGCCTGGCTTGACACCTGCATTGGGGTCCGCAACGGCGGCTGACGCCGGTACGCTTCGATCCACAGTCTGAGATCTGCCTCCCCCATGGGTTTGGCAATGAAATAACCCTGAATGACTGGTTTGCCCAGTTGCAACAGCGCATCGAAGTCATCTGCCGTCTCCATGCCTTCGATCACCACATCCAAAGCCATTTTTTGCGCAATGTACATCGCACCTGCGACCACCGCTGATTTACGTCGGTCATCGGCCATCCCGCGCACGAACTCAGCCGGGATCTTCAATTCATTGAATGGCATCTCCAGCAGGCGCTGAATGTTCGACGCGCCGGTACCGAAATCGTCGATGGACAACCTGCAACCCGCCATGCGAAGCCGTAAAAGGTTTTCGAACTGAACCACACCCATCTGTCGCGCTGACTGCTCGACAACCTCAAGGGTGAGCATTTGCGGGCACACCGGAAATTGCTCCAGTAATGCCAGCAATTTCGGCACAAAAGTGGCTTGATCAAGCATCGCTGGCGGCACATTGACCGCAACGGGCAAAGCCTGACCCGTGCTGTGCAACCGTTCTGTCGACAACGTTAATCCGAGTTCAAGCATGCGCCAAGTCAATGCGTCCATCAGCCCGGCTTTTTCCAGCTGGGGAATGAACTGGCCCGCAGCCAACAAGCCGCGTGTAGGGTGCTGCCATCGGGCCAACAACTCGACACCCATCAGCTCCCCGACCAGTGAGACCTTGGGCTGGAAATGCGCGATCCACTGATCGTAACGTCTGCTCTCACCTACCGACTGCCCCGCTTCACGCTGATGCAGTTCGTCCTGCGAAAACGACTCAACGGCAGGCGCCGCCGCCGACGGCTCAACAACGTCCTCTGTCTGAGGCTGCCAGCGGTCCAACAGCTCGCCGAGCGTCACGACCGATGCCGGTTTTTGCAGACACCCCAACACCGCAATACCTTGTTGGCGCACCAACTGACCTACGCCCTCCAATACCGATTGCTCGGCGTTGCTAAGAATAATCACAGCGCCAGCCTGGCCCGTTTCAGCCAAGTGGCGAATCAGCGACAGGCCGTCCGGGCCGTCCATTTGCAGGTCGCAGATGGCGATGTCTACAGCGCCGCGATTGCTCAGCGAGCGCTGTGCGGCATCAACACTGTCTGCCGTCAGGACGTCGAATACCTGATTGGCGTTGAGCATTTGATGCAGGGCCATCAATTGAAAAGAGTTGTCTTCCAGAATCAGGACTTTGAGCGAACGCACACGTGAGCCTCTTGGATCGGGCGGTTTTCAACCAATGGACCTGTACTTTAAGGTGGCTGAAAACCCCACCGAATAGGACACGTCCTAAAACGCTATGTTCTTTAGATGGGGCTCAAGGCCCGCGCACAAGGATTCGATAGACACCTCAAGCTGCATGCAAACCTGCACCAGTGACTCACTCGATTGCAGACGTATGCTTTGATCCAGTTGGCTACACGCCTTGGCCAACGGCACCGCATCGATCAGGCATGCCACCCCCTTCAAACGATGCGTGATGGCGCTCAGGGCCTTCCAGTCCAGCGCGTTTACTGCGCAGCCGATGGATTTCTGCTCCTCAGACAAATTGTTCCTCAGCACGGCAAGCATTCGCTGCAGTTGATCCTCGTTGGCCTGGGTCAGGCGATACAGCGTCTGGATATCAAAATCCGCGCAGCCTTCAAGGGGCACAACGGCATCGAGTTTTTCGGCCAACTGCGCCAGTGACACAGGTTTGACCAATAAGCTGTCCATGCCCGATTGCTCGCAGCGCGTGCTTTCATCAAGCATGGCATTGGCCGTGCAGCCTATGATCAGGATCGACTGCCGTTGCTCTTGGCGCTCAATGTCGCGAATGGCCTGCACCAAGGCATAACCGGACATACCGGGCATGTTGCAATCGGTGAGAACTGCGTCGAATTTCCCTTTGCACCACAACGACAACGCCTGCTCACCACTCTCGACCGCCACGACTTCATGCCCGAGAAACTCCAGTTGCTGAGTCAGCACCATTCGATTGGCACAAACGTCATCCACTACCAACAGACGCAAGGCATGCTTGGTAATGCCAAGTGGCAAAAGCTCTTGCGCAGCGTTTATCGGAGCAGGGACAGCAACAAGCGGCAGCTCAACACTGACCCTCGTCCCCTGCCCCAGCTCACTGACGAGGCTGATCTGCCCGCCCATCAACTCCACCAACTGCTTACAGATGCTCAACCCCAGGCCGCTGCCACCATAGATTGCCGCTGTAGCATCGTCGGCCTGGGCAAAACGCTGAAACAATCCACTCTGCTGGTCGACGGTCATCCCTGCGCCAGTGTCCTCGACAAGAATGCTCAACCCTGCCTTTTGCGCCTCTGAGGGGGTCAGTGTCACCCAAACCGACACCCGTCCGCCCGGCGTAAACTTCAACCCATTGCCGATCAGGTTATGCAGTATTTGCCTTAGACGCAGGGGATCGAGGGCGTAATACCCCTGAACCTGCTCGTCGATTTCAAGCGTAAGCGTCGTCCCGGCAGCCAAAGCTTGAGCGTCGAACAAATGACAAGTGTGCTCGAAGAACGACCGCAGCGAAGTTTCCACGGGAGAGAGTTTCAGACTGCCAGCTTCGATTTTCGCCATATCAAGGCTTTCGCCGATCAGGGCGATCAACTCGTTGGCCGCCCGCCGCGCCAACTCAAGCCCCTGTGATTGTTGTTCACCGCGGCGTATCGCCTGCTCTCGATCCAGCTCCAACAGACTGATAATCGCGCCCATCGGAGTTCGGATGTCATGACTCATGTTGGACAGAAACGTTGTCTTCGCCTGGTTCGCGCTTTCAGCTTTTTGCTGCGCATCTTTGAGCTGTATTTCCAGGTGCTTACGCTCAGTGATGTCAATCCACCCCCCCAGCAACCCTTGCAACTGGCCGTCAGCGCGGTAAAACGGCACCGTCCATTGATAAGCCTCAATAGAGTTTCCGAATAACGCCATGCTGCGATCAGCAAACACGGGCTTTTGGGTTTGCAGCAACTTCAGATAATCGGCGTGCATCTGCTCAGCGCTCGCCCTGGGGATCAAATCCACATCGATCAGCCGGCGGCCATTCATTTGCTCAAAACTGATACCGAAACTTTCCTCATAACTGCGATTACAGGTGATCAACCGTCCCTGGAGGTCGCGAACATAGATGGGGTTGGGAATACCATCGAGCAGAGCGCGCTTGAAAGCCAGTTGGTCGTTGAGTTGTTCTTCTGCCTGCAATCGCTGACGGATCTGGTATTTCAACCGGCTGCTCCAGCCGAGCGAAACCAGTACCAACAGCAACGCCACGGCTATCGCCCAATAAACCCCAGGCGGAATCCGTCGCCATATTGAAGGCTGAGCGATCACAGCACCCAGCCATTTCATTCGAATCGCGCGCATTTCAGCAACCGGAAACTCCTCCAGCGCTTTGTTCAAAATGCTCAGCAGTTCAGGATGGGATTTGACCACCGAAAATCGATCGGGCGACCAGCGGCCTTCAACGCTTCGAGCGACTTTCAGGTTGCCGGAAGGATAAAGCCAAGCGCCGGCTTCGTTCTGAATCGTTGCATCGGCCTGACCAGTCTCAACCAGTTTTCGGGCATCGTCGTAGGTCTCAACCAGCCGCAGCGAGATGTTCGGGTACTCATTGCGAATCGCGTCCTCCAGCGCGTGCTTGGCGGGCAAGGCCAGCACCTTGCCTGAAAGCTCCTCAAGGCTGATTTTCGGTGAGCGGTCCTCTCGCACGACAAACACCCAGCTATTACCACCAAACGAGTAAGTGAAATCGAGGAATTTCTTACGCTCGGCATTCTCCGCAAGGCTGGTATTCATATCTGCCTTGCCGCTGCGCAACGTATCGAGAGTTTCTTGTGTCGACGTCATCGGCTTGTGAACGAATTGCAAGCCGGTCATGCGGGAGATCCGGTTCAGTACATCGACACTCAGTCCTATCCATTGACCATTGATGTCCTGATAGATGTAAGGGGGAAGCTGGCCTGAGGCGACGGTGACCTGTGTATGTCGGCGTATCCAGCGTTGCTCGACCGCGTTGAAGCTGATGCGTTGACGCGCAATGTCGGCGCCGAGTCCCACCGTCCATCGGCCCAATATTTCACGCCCGACGGACTTATCCAGGCCCATCAGTGCCCGATCCATCAGCGTGCGCAAGCGCAGGTCACTCTCACGGGTAGCAAATGAGAAGCCAACGGCAGGCAGCGATCCCTCAAATTTGATTTGCAGCCCCAGATACGGTCGCAAAGAGTTATAAGACCTAACGATGACCTCGTTGCCGATAAAGGCATCGACATCCCCTTGGCTCAGCGCCTCAAGGGCGCTGTATAGATTCGGCGCCAGAATAATTTCGCTTTGTGGGTAAGCCTTATGCAGTACATCTGCATCGGCGTATCCATCCATCAACACAATGCGCTTGCCTTTGAGCGACGGGGACAGGCTGGAGTCATCGCCACGGCCCACCACCACAGCCCTGTCCGGCATGTATTCATGGCTGAACGCCAGGTTTTTGATACCTCGCTCAAAACCATTGGCGCTGGTCAGAACATCGACAGTCCCGTCGAGCAAGGCCGCAACTGCCTGATCTCGCTTGGCAAACCCGACCACACTCACCGGAACCGCCAGCTTCGCGCTGACCAGACTCAGATAGTCAGCACTGATACCTTGATAACGATTGCGATCGCTGGTGATGTCAATAGGTTCGTAGTCGGCAATCGATATACCTACCCGCAGCGTCCCGCGCTCGCTCAGCCATCGACGATCAGTGCCATCGAGCATCAACGGCTGCAACGTTAGAAAAGGCGCCACAAGGGTAAATGGCAAGCTTTGCGCCGCCGTACTGACTTGACTCAACGTACAGGTCAGCAGCAACACCCCCGCCGCCAGCGCACGCTTCATCGTTTTTTTGTTCATGAACGCCTGGAAGGCATACATCCTTGATTGCTTCACAACTAATGACTCATCCGTAAGATTTCTAAACTCCTGAAGTGTGGCATGCAGAAACGACAAGGCCCGCCGAAAGGCGGGCCCGAAGTTGTTACATGGCTATACCGTTAAAGCGGTTTGCCACGATTACCGTGCTGGCTGACGAAGGCCTGCACGGCTTTTAAGTCATTTGGCAGCACGGTGCAACGCTCATCGCGCTCGAACAAATCAGACAAATGTGCAGGCAGCTCAAGCGCTTTTCCTACACCAGCCTTGAGTACCGCATCAGGAAATTTGACCGGGTGCGCCGTGCCGAGAATCACCATCGGGGTATCTAGACTGCGGCGGCAATCACGAGCGGCCTTTACACCAATCGCCGTATGGGGGTCCAACAGTTCACCGGTGCTGGCGAACACTTGGGCAATGGTTTCGCACGTCTGCTCGTCGCTGATGGCCAGCGAGTCGAACAGCTTGCGGGTTTGCGTCCAACGGTCCTCTTCGACACTGAAACCGCCACCCTGCTTGAAGTTGTCCATCAGACCGGCAATAGCAGCGCCATTGCGCCCGTGCATGTCGAACAATAGCCGCTCGAAATTGGACGACACCATGATGTCCATCGACGGCGATAATGTGGCGTGCAGGGTTTCCTTGACGTATTGATTGCCGCTCATGAAGCGGTGCAGGATGTCATTGCGGTTGGTTGCAACGATCAGTTGGCTGATCGGCAGACCCATGTTGCGCGCCAGGTAACCGGCGAAGATGTCACCGAAATTGCCGGTGGGCACCGAGAAAGCCACCGAGCGCGCCGGACCGCCCAATTGCAGCGCCGCATGGAAGTAGTAAACGATCTGGGCCATGATCCGTGCCCAGTTGATCGAATTCACCGCAACCAGACGCGTGCCTTTGAGGAAGCTCTGGTCAGCGAAGCTGTTCTTGACCATTTCCTGGCAGTCGTCGAAGTTACCCTCGATGGCGATGTTATGGATGTTATCGCCGAAGATGGTAGTCATCTGACGACGTTGAACGTCCGAGACACGGTTGCTCGGATGCAGGATGAAGATGTCGACGTTGTCGCAGCGACGGCAGCCCTCGATCGCCGCAGAACCGGTATCGCCGGAAGTCGCGCCGATGATGACTACGCGTTCATTGCGCTTGGTCAGCACATAATCCAGCAACCGACCCAGCAGTTGCAGCGCAAAATCCTTGAACGCCAAAGTCGGACCATGGAACAGCTCAAGCACCCATTCGTTGCCATTGAGCTGACGCAGAGGTGCCACTGCGCTGTGAGCAAACACGCCATGCTCTGACGAAGAGTAAGTCTCTTCGAGGATTTTTCGGAAGTCGGCGTCCGGGATACTGCCGGTCACGAACGGGCGCATAACCCGAAACGCCAGTTCGTGATATGGCAGCCCTGCCCAGGAGGCGATTTCTTCCTGAGTGAAGCGCGGCAGGTTTTCCGGCACATACAGGCCACCATCACTGGCAAGCCCAGCGAGCAGCACGTCTTCGAAGTTCAGGGCCGGTGCCTGGCCACGGGTACTGATGTAGCGCATAAAATCAAACCTTCGGTTTGGGCTACAAGCCTCAAGCCTCAAGCTGCACGCCGAGTATCGAAAGCCTCTGGCTTGCAGCTTGTCACTTGTAGCTTGCAACTGCTATTAGTTGAGATGTTCGACGCGGATACGAACCACCGGTCCAACCACGTCCTGCAGGGCTTCCAGGGCCTCAATGGCGTCGTTCATACGCTGCTCGACCACGCGATGAGTCAGAAGAATCATCGGTACCAGACCATCGTGTTCTTCGACTTCCTTCTGCATGATCGATTCGATATTGATGCCACGCGCCGACAGAATGCTCGCCACCTGCGCCAAAACGCCCGGGTGATCCTTGGCCTGAATGCGCAGGTAATAAGCGCTCTCGCAGGCTTCGATCGGCAGGATCGGATGGGCCGACAACGAGTCGGGCTGGAACGCCAGGTGCGGCACGCGGTTCTCTGGATCGGTGGTCAGGGCGCGGACCACATCCACCAAGTCTGCCACTACCGACGAGGCCGTCGGCTCCATGCCGGCGCCAGCGCCATAGAACAAGGTAGAGCCGGCCGCATCACCGTTGACCATGACCGCATTCATCACACCGTTGACATTGGCAATCAGCCGGTCAGCCGGAATCAGGGTCGGATGGACACGCAACTCGATGCCCTCCAAGGTTCTGCGCGCGACGCCAAGGTGCTTGATGCGATAGCCCAGCGCCTCGGCGTAGTTCACGTCAGCAGTGGTCAGACTGGTGATGCCTTCGGTGTAGGCCTTGTCGAACTGCAGTGGAATGCCGAACGCAATGGACGCCAGAATCGTCAGTTTGTGTGCAGCGTCGATGCCTTCGACGTCGAATGTCGGATCGGCCTCCGCATAACCCAGCGCCTGCGCCTGGGCCAACACATCCGCAAAGGCACGACCTTTCTCGCGCATCTCAGTGAGGATGAAGTTGCCAGTGCCATTGATGATGCCCGCGACCCAGTTGATACGGTTTGCCGACAAGCCTTCACGAATGGCTTTGATAACCGGGATACCGCCCGCCACAGCGGCTTCGAACGCAACGATCACGCCCTTCTCGCGGGCCTTGGCGAAGATTTCGTTGCCATGGACAGCGATCAACGCCTTGTTGGCGGTGACCACATGCTTGCCGTTTTCGATAGCGCTGAGCACCAGCTCACGAGCGAGGGTATAACCACCGATCAATTCGATGACGATGTCGATTTCAGGGTTGCAAGCCACGGCGAATATGTCGGTCGTGGTAGGGGTACCGGTAATCTGGCAATTGGGGTTTGGCGTACGCATGGCAATTTGTGCCACTTCGATTTCACGCCCGGCACGACGGGAAATTTCCTCGGCGTTACGCTTTAACACGTTGAAGGTACCGCCACCGACAGTACCCAGCCCACAGATGCCTACTTTGACCGGTTTCACTATGAACTCCCCATAAAACGGCCGACGCGAGGCCGGCCGTGGAAACAGCCGCAGTTAACAGCGGCTTACTATTGATCAAGCGACGGGATGTCCGGCGCTTCAATGCTGGTCGCGGCACACCGCACCAGCAGGATTACTGCGCGCTGAGGGCCAGTTTGGCCACTTGCGGCGCGGGCTGATAGCCCGGAATCACCTGACCGTCGGCCAGAACGATAGCCGGCGTGCCATTCACGCCAATGGACTGCCCTATTTCATACTGCTTGGTGACTGGGTTGTCGCACTTGGGCGCTTGAATATTCTTGCCATCGACCATGCGATCCATGGCGCCACGGCGATCCTTGGAGCACCAGACTGCCTGCAGCTGCTCATCACCTGGCGAACCCAGCCCTTGGCGTGGAAACGCGACGTAGCGAACCTCAATGCCCATTTTATTCAACGCAGGCACTTCGGCGTGCAGTTTGTGGCAATACGGGCACGTGGTATCGGTGAAAACGGTGATGTGGGATTTTGTCTCCCCGATCGCAGGATAAACCACCATTTCGCCAGCGGGGATGCCGTTGATGGTTTTCGAAATCGCCAAGCGCTCGGTTTTTTCAGTCAAATTGACCGGTTTACCATCCTGAATCTGGAACAGGTAGCCCTGCATCACAAACTGACCGTCGGCACTGGCGTACAGCACGCGACCGCCCTTGAGCTTAACTTCGTACAGGCCACTCAACGGGCTACTACCAATGCTTTCGACTGGCAACTCAAGATTGAGCGACTCCAGCGTCTTACGAATAGCCTTGTCGGCCACCTCATCGGCTTGAACGAACAAACTGAAAGTACTTGCCAGCACGACTGCGGCAGTGGCAATAAAACGAGTCACGCGCATGAAAATTCCTCGGGCGGTGGGCAGACGTGCAGATTGAAAACAGCGGACGTGGACGTCCAAAAAGGTTTTCTGACGCTCCTGTCTGCGAAACCGGCAAAGCCTACCACATAAGGCCCGCAAGGCCGACGCCGAGTGACGTAAGACTTGTCGTAAATACCCGCCGCCTGCTGCCCCAGCAGTGGGTATTTGGCCTGCATTTCCGGCAATCGTGCGCAAACCAAATGGAGATAGATCTGTGTGGGAGAAACTAAACGCCACTCAACAAAAAAGCAGCCCGCAGGCTGCTTTTTTTTGCATCGGAGCGCTGGACTTAAGCCAGTTTTTCCTTGATGCGAGCTGCTTTACCAGACAGGTCACGCAGGTAGTACAACTTGGCTTTGCGAACGTCACCGCGACGTTTCACTGCCATGCTGTCGATTTGCGGGCTGTAGGTCTGGAAAGTACGCTCAACGCCAACACCGTTGGAGATTTTACGAACAGTGAAAGCACTGTTCACACCACGGTTACGCTTGGCAATTACAACGCCTTCGAACGCTTGCAGACGCGAACGGTCGCCTTCCTTCACTTTCACCTGAACGACAACAGTGTCGCCCGGGGCAAAGGTAGGGATCTCTTTGGTCATCTGCTCTGCTTCGAGTGCAAGAATGATTTTGTTAGTCATGCTGTGCTCCTAAGGTAAACCAACTGGATTTACCATCGATACGTTAACTATCGTTCCGCTCACGGAGATATTCCGCCAGCAGCTTCTTCTCTTCTCCAGAAAGCGAGCGGCCTTCCAGAAGATCGGCGCGTCGTTCATAGGTCCGCCCAAGGGACTGCTGCAAACGCCAACGCCGGATGTGTGCGTGATTGCCACTTAGCAACACGTCGGGAACACGCTGATCCGCATACACCTCCGGTCGGGTGTAGTGCGGGCAATCCAGCAGACCATCCGTGAAGGAATCTTCCTCCGCGGAGTCCGCATGCCCTAAAGCTCCAGGCAGCAGCCGCGTAACCGCATCTATCAGGACCATTGCCGGCAGCTCGCCACCGGAAAGTACATAGTCGCCAATCGACCACTCTTCATCGACATAAGCATCAATAAAACGCTCGTCAATGCCTTCGTAACGACCTGCGATCAGGATGAGTGCATCTTCCTGCGCCAGTTCGCGTACCGCAGACTGATCCAGCTTGCGGCCTTGTGGCGACAGGTAAATCACCTTCGCCGCCTCCCCTGCCGCCTGCCTGGCCTGAACCAGAGCATCTTCCAGAGGCTTGATCTTCATCACCATGCCAGGGCCACCGCCAAACGGGCGATCGTCCACAGTGTGATGTCGATCCGTGGTGTAGTCCCGCGGATTCCAACAAGTGAGCTGCAACAGCCCTTGTTTCACCGCACGGCTGGTAATGCCGTATTCGCTGATGGCGGAAAACATCTCGGGAAACAGACTGATCACTTCTATGCGCAGGCTAGCCATTGCTTAGAAGTCCGCGTCCCAATCCACCTTCATCTCGCCTGCGTTCAGGTCGACGGCCAACACACATTGCTCCGTATAGGGCAGCAAGCGTTCGCGATCATCCAGACTGCCAGCGCAGGGTTTAACCACCATGACATCGTTAGAGCCAGTTTCGAGGAGGTGATCGATCTTCCCGAGCAGTTGCCCGAGTTGGTCAATGACCTGCAGACCTTCAAGCTGATACCAGTAGTAGTCGCCGTCGGTCAGATCAGGGAACAGGTTACGCGGCACGCAGATTTCAAAACCGGCCAGAAGACGAGCTTCTTCACGGTCATCAAGACCTTTGAGCTTTGTGACCAGGAACTTGTTTTGCAAGCGTCCGCTGACCAGCTCTACCTGCTTTACGCTACCTTCGCGCCGAAGCGTCCAGGTTTTGTAGTCCAGCAGGTTTCCAATCGGATCAGTGAAAGAAAAGACTTTCACTTCGCCGCGAACGCCATGTACCGAATAAATCTTGCCGATAACGATCAAGTCGTCAGCAGAAACTGGCGTCGCGTTCATAAGGCTCAGGCCGCAGCCTTACCAGATTCCTTCAGCAACTGGGCAACGCGCTCAGAAGGTTGTGCACCAACGCTCAGCCAGTAGGCTACGCGCTCTTGGTTCACGGACAGACGGATTTCCTGACCACGGGCTACCGGGTTGAAGAAACCTACTTGTTCCTTGTGCGAACCGTCGCGTGGGTTACGGCTGTCGGTCACAGTCAGGTGGTAAAACGGGCGCTTTTTGGAGCCGCCAAGGGCAAGACGGATTGTTAGCATGTGAACATCGTTCCTGTAGTCGGTGCTGCAAATCTAAGATGCACAGCGGGCACGGGTGCCCGAAAGGCCGCATATTCTAAGGAATATCCCGACTTTTGCAAATGACTTTTTCCGTCGCCTGCAACCGTGCCATCAAGATTTGCCATGAGCCTGCCTTACAGGAAGGCCGGCAAGTCCCCGCAAATGCGGGTCAATGGGAGTGACCTCCCAAAGAAGTGGTGCGCGGCAAGGAGCTCCCGCGCAGCGTAATTACATTTTCGGCATGCCGCCACGAGGCATCATTGAGCCCATGCCACGCATCATTTTGGCCATTCCGCCCTTGGCGGAGAACTTCTTCATCATCTTTTGCATCTGTTTGTGCTGCTTGATCAGGCGCCCGATGTCTTGCACCTGAGTGCCGGAACCCATGGCGATACGGCGTTTGCGCGAGCCGCTGATCAGTTCGGGGTCGCGACGCTCGGCCGGAGTCATCGAATTGATGATGGCTTCCATCTGCTTGAACTGTTTTTCTGCCGCGCCTTGAGCGTTGCCCATCTGCGCCAGGTTCATGCCACCCATGTTCGGCAGCTTGTCCATCAGGCCGCCAAGACCGCCCATGTTTTTCATTTGCTGCAGTTGATCACGGAAGTCTTCGAGGTCGAAGCCCTTGCCCTTCTTCAGCTTCTTGGCCAGTTTGTCGGCCTTGTCCTTGTCGAGGGTCTGCTCGGCCTGCTCGATCAGGCTGAGCACGTCGCCCATGCCCAGAATGCGTGAAGCGATGCGGTCCGGATGGAATGGCTCGAGCGCGTCGCTCTTCTCGCCCATACCGATGAACTTGATTGGCTTGCCGGTGATGGCGCGGACCGACAACGCGGCACCGCCACGGGCATCACCGTCGACCTTGGTCAGGATCACGCCGGTCAACGGCAGTGCGTCGCCAAAGGCCTTGGCCGTGTTGGCCGCGTCCTGACCGGTCATGGCATCCACCACGAACAGGGTTTCCGCAGGTTTGACTGCCGCGTGCAGGGCCTGGATCTCGCCCATCATCTCAGCGTCGATGTGCAGGCGACCGGCGGTGTCGAGAATCACCACATCGATGAACTTAAGCTTCGCTTCGCGGATAGCGGCTTCGGCGATGTCCACCGGCTTCTGGCTGAGATCGGACGGAAAAAATGTCACGCCGATGTCGTTCGCCAGTGTTTCCAACTGCTTGATGGCCGCAGGACGATATACGTCTGCCGACACCAGCATGACGGTTTTCTTTTTGCGCTCTTTGAGGAATTTCGCCAGTTTCCCCGCCGTGGTGGTTTTACCCGCCCCCTGCAAGCCCGCCATCAATATGACCGCTGGCGGCGTCACGTTGAGGGTCAGCTCTTCGTTGGCGGCCCCCATCATGTCGACAAGTTCTGCCTGGACGATCTTCACGAACGCCTGGCCTGGGGTCAGGCTGCGCGACACCTCGGTGCCAACGGCGCGATCCTTGATTTTGTTGACGAAGTCTTTGACCACCGGCAAGGCGACGTCGGCTTCGAGCAAAGCCATACGTACTTCACGCAAGGTGTCCTTGATGTTGTCTTCGGTCAGCTTTGCCTTGCCAGTGACCTGGCGCAGGGTCTGCGAGAGACGATCTGTCAGATTTTCAAACATGCGCGATCCTTTAGGTTCGTGGCGAACCCCGGTTGTGCGGCCCGGCCCGTAAAGACCCTGTTATATAAAGCACCGGATGAACACAGTGCGGATGAACAGCGCTCGGCGAGCCTATGGCTTGAGCAGGTCGCGGATTATAGCGAAGAGTCCGCGCTACGGACACCACAGGTAGTCTGCTTCTGTGGTCTTTCGTGAAATGTCGGTTCTATGCCAAACTCAGCGCCTTTCGGGCATGCCCAACAGGATCTATGTTCCCCTTGTCACCCAGTTTGCTACCCAGCCTCGCCGCCGCCGTCCTTTATGCCGCTGCGACACTCTATCAAGGCCTGCGCCTGCGCCGTGGCGCAAAGGTCGACAAGTGGCTGCTGTGCCTGATCGGCACCCTTGCCGTCGCGTGTCAGGCCGGCGCCCTGTTTGGTCAGTTGGTGCGCCCCATCGGCCTGGGTCTGGACTTCTTCAGCGCCGCCAGCCTGATTGCGGTCGCCATCATCATCGTGACCATGCTGGCATGCATCCGCATTCCGGTCGAAAACCTGCTGGTCATGATGTTTCCGCTGGGCCTTGTGACGACGCTCATGGCGCAATTCGCGCCCTTGGGCACGCTTCAGCCAATCATTGAAGAAAACGGCATTATCGGCCATATCCTGCTGTCGATACTGGCGTATGGCTTGTTCACCATCGCGGCGTTCCAGGCCTTGTTGCTGCTGGTTCAGGACCGTCAACTGAAAAACAAACACCCGTCCGGCCTGATCAAGAATTTCCCACCGCTGCAAACCATGGAAAGCCTGCTGTTTGGTTTCCTGTGGGCCGGCTGGACACTGCTGTCGATGTCGCTGATTTCCGGCTGGCTGTTCGTCGAGAACCTGTTTGCCCAGCATTTGGTACACAAAACCCTGCTGTCGATTCTGGCCTGGATTGTCTTCAGCGTGTTGTTGTGGGGCCGAAACCGCCTCGGTTGGCGCGGGCACAAAGCTATTCGCTGGACCTTGGGCGGCTTCTGCCTGCTGATGCTGGCTTATTTCGGCAGCAAGCTGGTACGCGAATACATACTGCATATCTGACGGGCGCTGATAATGGATAACTTGCCCATGGGCACGATGCTCGCGGTTCTCATTCTGTTGACCCTGTGGTCCGGATTGCTCACGGCAGTAGAAGCCGCACATCACCAGATCAGGGCCATTCGTGTAAAGCATCGGGCGAGCGATCCTCCCCGACCAACACTGGCGTTCAACCTCAATAGCCTGGTTCTGGCTAATACCTTGATCAAAACGCTGGTCACGGTGGTCGCCACTCTCCTTGCGCTTGCCACCTGGTATTCCAATGGCCCAACAATCGCATGGCTAGTGGTCACCAGCGTTTTGCTGATTTTCGCTGAGTTCATCCCGCGCAAACTCGCGGCACGCCGCCCCGAAGCCATTTTGCTGCTGGGCAACAGCTTGCTGCGAACCCCGATGCAACTGCTCAGACCGCTGACCTGGCTGTACAAAAACATCGCAAAACTATTGCTGCGACCCTTTCTGTCGAAGCGCAACGCGACTTCTTTTGCCGACGACGAAGACGATCTGAGCCCAACCGTTTATCAGGAACACACCGTGCCGCAATCGGGCCGTGCGCAGGTAATTTCCGGGATTTACGCGCTGGACAGCATGACGGTCAACGACATCCTGGTACCACGCAGCGAAGTCGATGGCATCAATCTGGACGAAAGTATTGAGCACATCGTCGAGCAACTGATCATTTCCCGGCACACCCGCCTGCCGGTGTATCACAACGATATCAATCAGGTTGAGGGCATCCTTAACACCCGGATGATCAGCCACCTGTTACCGCGCGGGCAGTTGACCAAAGAAGAATTGATGGCGGCGTGTTACGAACCCTATTTCGTCCCGGAAAGCACGCCGCTGCAGTTGCAATTGCTGAATTTCCACAAGCAGCAGCGACGCACTGGCGTGGTCGTGGACGAATACGGCGAAGTGCTCGGAATCGTGAGCCTGGAAGACATCCTGGAAGAAATCGTCGGCGAATTCGAAAACGAACAGTCCATGAGTAACCCGCATATCCATCCACAGGCCGACGGTCGATTGGTGGTCGATGGCGCGGCATCGATTCGTGAACTGAACAAAAGCCTCGGCTGGCATTTGCCGTCCGACGGACCGAAAACCCTCAACGGCCTGATCACCGAGGCACTGGAAACCATCCCCGAAAGCGCCGTGTGCCTGAAGATTGGCCCGTACCGCCTGGAAACCCTGGAAACCGAAGACAATCGGGTCACGCGCGTCATGATGTGGCAAAGCACGACGCCTAAAGCAGTGCATTAGGGGTTGGATGACCGTTTGAAGCACTTGTGTGCATAACCATGCCCTTTCATAATCGGGCCGCTTACCCAGCCCCGCCGATCCGCGTGCTACCCGCACAAAGTGCGATCCGGCCAGTCACTCAGCCTGACGTTTTGTGCAAGTCCCTTGGCGCCGTGCTCTCATCCCGAGCATTGCCAATGCCCCGCCCTGATCCGGGCTAGTCTGTTCAGCGCTGTACCCAAAATAATTAACGTTTGCCCCAGCGCGCGTGCGACTTTTCGATGGCCGCTGACAGGCAAGATGACTGCCCAGGGATACCCGTATGACAACAACATCGGCCTACCAACCGAGCGACAACGCGCAGGCTCGTCCTGTCAACTCTACCGCCCGAGTCGCGACCGCCAGCTTCATCGGTACTGCCATCGAGTTCTACGACTTCTACGTTTATGCCACCGCTGCGGCACTGGTGATCGGGCCGGTATTCTTCCCGCAAACCTCCAGCACCGCACAAATGCTGTCGGCATTTCTGACATTTGGTATTGCCTTCCTCGCCCGCCCAATCGGATCGTTGCTGTTTGGTCACTTCGGCGATCGCATCGGCCGTAAATCGACATTGGTTGCTTCGTTGCTGCTGATGGGCGTATGCACCACGCTGATTGGCGTATTACCTGGCTATGACGTCATCGGCTCCTGGGCACCGATTCTGCTGTGCGTATTGCGTTTCGGTCAGGGCCTGGGGCTCGGCGGCGAATGGGGCGGCGCAGCGCTGTTGGCCACCGAAAACGCGCCGAAAGGCAAGCGAGCCTGGTTCGGCATGTTTCCGCAGTTAGGTCCGTCGATTGGTTTCCTCGCCGCCAACGGCCTGTTTCTGACCTTGGCAATGACGCTGGACGACGAGCAATTCCGTTCGTGGGGCTGGCGGATTCCATTCCTGCTCAGTGCAGTACTGGTAATCATCGGTCTGTACGTGCGTTTGAAACTGGAAGAAACCCCGGTCTTTGCCAAAGCCATCGCGCGCCATGAACGCGTAAAGATGCCGATTACCGAGCTATTCGCCCAGTACTGGGTACCGATGTTGCTGGGTGCGGCGTCGATGGTGGTGTGCTATGCACTGTTCTATATCTCGACGGTGTTTTCCCTGAGCTATGGGGTGAAATCCCTGGGCTATACGCGTGAAACCTTCCTCGCCCTGCTGTGCTTCGCGGTGCTGTTCATGGCCCTTGCGACGCCGCTATCGGCCTGGGCCAGCGACCGTTTCGGGCGCAAGCCGGTGCTGATCATTGGTGGCGTGTTGGCGATTTTGTCTGGGTTCCTCATGGAGCCATTGCTGACCCACGGCACGACATGGGCAGTGGCGCTATTTCTGTCGATTGAGCTGTTCCTGATGGGCGTGACCTTCGCCCCGATGGGCGCACTGCTGCCTGAACTGTTTCCTACGCGTGTGCGTTATACCGGCGCATCAGCGGCCTACAACATCGGCGGCATTGTCGGGGCCTCGGTGGCACCGTTCTTTGCGCAGAAGCTGGTGGAGATGGGCGGATTGAGCTGGGTTGGCGGGTACGTGTCGGCGGCAGCATTGCTCAGCCTGATTGCCGTGTTGTGCCTGAAAGAAACTCGACATCGGGATTTGGATACGATTGCGTAATCCAAACAAGATCGGTCCCCACGCAGAGCCGCGGGACCGATCAGAAACCTGCTTGTACTTACCAAGAGCCAAGGTGTTGGCAACAGGCATGATGCGCCGTGTCAGGCAGACCGCTTCGCGAACACGTTCGCTCCACTGTGAAGTGCGCCCCAAATGTTGGAGCCGGGCTTGTCCCGCGAGCCGCGGGGAACCCGTCGTAAACCTGCGCACACGGTGGGACAGGCAGACCGCGCACACCGGGTTTACTGCCGCTGCGCGCCAGGTCGCGGGACAAGCCGCGCTCCTACAGGGCGTTCTGGCCCTTTTTATACGGCCAAGCTTTTCAGCGAATAACACCTGCTGAAAGCTTGACCGGGAACAGAGTATCTACAGAGGGCACAGAGGGTGCTGGCTACTTCAGGTTCCCGCTCAAAAACTGCTTCAACCGCTCGCTCTTCGGATTACCCAGCACCTCATCCGGGTGGCCTACTTCTTCGATCTGGCCCTGGTGCAGGAACACCACTTGATTCGCCACTTTGCGCGCGAAGCCCATTTCGTGGGTTACCAGGATCATGGTGCGGCCTTCTTCGGCCAAGCCCTGAATCACTTTCAAGACTTCCCCCACCAACTCAGGGTCGAGTGCTGACGTAGGCTCGTCGAACAGCATGATCTCCGGCTCCATTGCCAGCGCGCGGGCAATCGCCACGCGCTGCTGCTGACCGCCAGACAGAAACGCCGGGTATTGGTCAGCAACACGCGGCGGCAGACCGACCTTTTCCAGGTATTTGCGAGCACGGTCTTCGGCTTCGATTTTCGAAACGCCCAGCACTCTGCGTGGGGCCATAGTGATGTTTTCCAGCACCGTCATATGGCTCCACAGATTGAAGTGCTGAAACACCATGGCCAGACGCGTTCGGATGCGTTGCAGTTCGGCCGGGTCCGCCACGCGCATGCCAGTGGCATCACCGACCATGCGGATTTGCTGCCCATCTAGAGTCATCGCGCCATCATTGGGCTGTTCGAGAAAGTTGATACAGCGCAGGAAGGTACTTTTGCCCGAACCACTGGCGCCGATCAGGCAGATCACGTCGCCGACGTTGGCCTTGAGCGAAACGCCTTTGAGCACCTGGTGGTCGCCGTAGCTTTTATGCAGACCGTCGATGGTCAGTTTGTACATGACTGGCAATCCTTAAGGAGAAAGTAGGTAGCCGCTGCGATAAGCATCAACGCCAGCAATATGCGCAATGACCATGCCGGCAGTCGCCATGCGTCGCAAGGATCGGGCGTACATCAGGCCAGCGTTGAGCGCCTGGATCGTGGTGACCGAATCGCTGATCGGGTCGATGACCTCGGCGATCAATTGCCCCGCCTCGACGTATTCGCCCGGCTGTGTACAGAACACCAGCAAGCCGCCGACAGGCGTGGCAACCGGTTCGACCGCCGCCAGTGGCGTCGCCGGGTACAACAATTGAGGTTGAGGCTCGGGCTCGCCAGCGATTGCACCGTAGTGCATCAAGTAGCTGATGATCGCCTGAGAGTCACGACTGCCGAGGGCGTGATTGACATCCCCTTGACCGCGTAACTCCAGCGTGACCGAAAAGCTGCCCTGCGCTATATCGAAGCGGCTCTCGAAACGCTGTTGCAGTTGCCACCACACCAGCGTGAAACATTCGTCGAACGACTGCCCACCGGAATCGGTCGCCAACAAGCTCGCCTGAGCGCCAAGGTAGCGCGACAGCGGCTCGACCTGCGACCAAGCCTCGGGCGTGGTGTACAAATGCTCGACCGATTCGAAATCGCAATGCAGGTCCAGCACCATGTCGGCATCGCATGCCAAACGCTGCAGCGTCAGGCGCTGGGATTCCAACTGAGTGCTGGCGACACGCGCTTTCAATGCTGCAAGCAGGGTGGTGCGGATCAATCGTACGTTGTGGTCGGCGTCGTCAGTGAGGCTCGATTCGATTTCATCGCCCACTTGCTGGCTCAGGTCGACAAACCAGCGGTTGAAGTTCTGCCCGCTTTCCAACTCATAACGGCCCAGCGGAATGTCCATCAGCACTTGTTCAAGGCCAATCGGGTTAGCCACTGGAACGACGACGATCTCGCCCAGCAGTTGTCCGGCGCTTTCAAGTTCGGTCAGACGCCGCTTGAGGTGCCAGGCAACCAACATGCCCGGCAGTTCATCGGCGTGCAGCGAAGCCTGGATGTAAACCTTGCAGGCGCCGTTTTCCGGGCCGTAATGGAAACTGTGGATCTGTCGCGCCGTGCCTGGCACTGGCGCCAACAGATCGTGAGTTTGGTGTCGCATTGAAAAGTCCTAATGTCGGAGCCTAGAGAGAAGCAGCCTAGTGAGCGGGGCCCAGGAACGCCAGCCAGCGGCGTTCAGCGAGTCGGAACAGTCCGACCAGAATGAAGGTCACTGCCAGGTAGATCAGCGCCGCGATGCCGAACGATTGAAAGGTCAGGAATGTCGCCGAGTTCGCGTCACGTGCCACTTTCAGGATATCCGGCACAGTGGCGGTGAAGGCCACGGTGGTCGAATGCAGCATCAGAATCACTTCATTGCTGTAATACGGCAGCGACCGACGTAAGGCAGACGGCATGATCACATAGGCATAGAGCTTCCAGCCGGTCAGACCGTAGGCCTTGGCCGCTTCGACTTCGCCATGGTTCATGCTGCGGATCGCGCCGGCAAAAATCTCGGTGGTGTACGCGCAGGTATTCAAGGCAAAGGCGAGAATGGTGCAGTTCATGGCGTCGCGAAAGAACGCGCCGAGCATTGGCTGCTCACGCACGGCGGCGATGCTATAGATGCCGGTGTAGCAAATCAGCAATTGGATATAGAGCGGCGTACCGCGGAACAGATAGGTATAGAACTGTACCGGCCAGCGGATCAGCGGGTTGCCCGATACACGAGCAATCGACAGCGGAATCGACACAACGAAGCCGATCGCGATCGAGGCGCTGAGCAGCCAAAGGGTCATGGCCAGGCCAGTAATGTTCTGGCCGTCCGTATAAAGGAAGGGACGCCAGTATTCCTGAAGCAGTTCGATCATCGTTGAGCCTCCCGGCTGCCTGCTGCATAACGCCGTTCAGCCCAACGCAGCGCGACGTTGGAGGCGCTGGTGATCAACAGATAGATCAATGCGGCGAGCACCAGAAAATAAAATAGCTGATAGGTACTTTTGCCAGCGTCCTGAGCAGCTTTGACCAGGTCGGCCAGGCCGATGATCGACACCAGCGCGGTGGCCTTGAGCACCACTTGCCAGTTATTACCGATGCCTGGCAGCGCGAAACGCATCATTTGCGGAAACACCACGTAACGAAAGCGCTGACTGCGGGACAAGCCATAGGCGGTAGCTGCTTCGACCTGACCACGCGGAACCGCGAGGATCGCGCCACGGAAAGTCTCAGTGAAATAAGCGCCATAAATGAAGCCAAGTGTGATGACACCTGCGCTGAAGGGGTCGATTTCTATGTAGTCCCATTCCATGGCGTCGGTCAGGGTACTGAGCCAGGTTTGCAGGCTATAGAAGATCAGCAGCATCAGCACCAGATCGGGTACGCCACGAATCAAGGTCGTATACACCTGAGCGGGTACTCGCAGGATAGCGGCTTTGGACAGTTTGGCGCTGGCGCCCAGCAGGCCAAGCAAAATGGCCAGCAGCAGCGACATTACCGATAATTTGATGGTCATCCAGGTGCCTTCGAGCAGCAGCGGGCCGAAGCCTTTCAAGCTGAATGCTGACAGTCCCAGGTTTTGCAGGAGGGTTTCGAACATGTGCAACCTATACAGTCAATAAAAACGCCCATCGATTTCACGGGCCGTGTAAAAACTACTGCGGGCTGGGCACCTTCGGCGTTACGCGCACAATACCGCGTTAGAACAGGCGAAAAATGCTCATTTAGAACATCTGAAGTCAGTCGCGATTGCGGCCGCTTTGCGCCTGTTTTTTGCCTCGTAGTGCCTTTTCGCTCGCTACGCTTTCACACGGTCTGTCAGCGAGGGATTGGATGATCGCTGAAATCGAGGGGCGTTTGTTTTCTTATTTACCGCTGTACAGATTCAGATCGCCGAAGTGCTTCTTCTGGATCTCGGCGTATTTACCGTCGTCGTGTAACGCTTTGATACCTTTATCCAAAAGTGCTTTCAGGTCTTTGTTACCTTTCGAGATACCGACCGCAGTTTTGGCTGGCAGCAGAGGGCTATCGATTGGCTTGCTGACTTCGTAATCGGCGCCTTGTGGCGACTTCAGAAAGCCCAGTTCAGCTTGCAGCATGTCTTGAACAGAGGCGTCCAGACGGCCCGATACCAAGTCCGCGTAAACCTGATCCTGGTTGGCGTAAGCCTGGGTTTTCACGCCAGCCTTGTCCAGAACGGCCTTGGCGTAGGCTTCCTGAATGGTGCCCTGCTCATAGCCAACGGTTTTGCCTTTGAGCGACGCTGGGTCTGCGGTGAAGCCTGCGCCTTTCTTGAACACCAGCGAAGTTGGGCCGGAGAACAGCTCAGAAGAGAAGTCGATGACTTTCTCACGCGCTTCGGTAACGGTCATCGAGGAGATAACGCCGTCGAATTTGTTGGCTTTGAGGCCAGGAATCATGCCGTCGAAATCGCTTTCAACCCATTTGCACTTGACCTTCAGCTCTGCACAGATCGCGTTGCCCAGATCGATGTCGAAGCCAACGAGGCTGCCGTCAGCGGCCTTCGATTCAAACGGTGCGTAGGAAGGATCGACGCCAAAACGCAGCTCCTTGTATTCCTTGGCCATTGCGTTACCAGCGGCCAGACAGATGGCGAGTGCAGAAAGGGTCAGCCATGCTTTTTTCATCGTTCAGTCCTTAAAACCAAATTGAGCGTTGGGAACACGCGAAGGCTTGCTACCGGCGAGTGCCAGACGCAAATAGACAGCAATTTCCGAACCAAAGATACGAACGTGCGTTTTAAATGTACGCAGTTGTCGCAATGGTGACTTTGAGCCATCTCCGTCTTTTCGCGGGCTTGTTGGGGTCGGGGGAGAGGGTAGCAAGAATTGCGGCAGAGGCTTTCTGTAGGAGCGAACTTATTCGCGAAGCGGCGTACCCGATACTCCGCGTAAACTCCCACGCTCACAAATTGGCTCCGACAGAACAGATCGGCCACCGCGTGGAGGTTTCCAAGCCCAAAACAGGGCGCGCCGAATCGACCGCACCAAAACGGCGCATCAGCCCAGCAAGTCCTGCAACGTCGCCAGGCTGTCCGCTTCTGCGACCGGCTTGTCCTGTCGCCACCTGAGCATCCTCGGAAACCGCACGGCAATCCCGCTTTTATGCCGCTTGGACAGGGCAATGCCCTCAAATCCCAACTCAAACACCAGGGTCGGCGTAACGCTGCGCACCGGGCCAAATTTCTCGACGGTGGTCTTGCGGATGATTGCATCGACTTTGCGCATTTCTTCATCGGTCAGCCCGGAATACGCCTTGGCAAAGGGCACAAGCGTGCGTTCACTGGCGTCTTGCGGACCGTCCCACACCGCGAAGGTGTAATCGCTGTACAAGCTTGCGCGACGCCCATGACCACGTTGCGCATAGATTAAAACGGCATCGACGCTGAACGGGTCGATTTTCCATTTCCACCACACGCCCATGTCTTTGGTACGGCCCACACCGTACAGCGAGTCCCGCGCCTTGAGCATCATGCCCTCGACCCCTAGGCTCCTGGACGCTTCGCGCTGTTTGCCGAGGTCCAGCCAATCCTCGCCACTGAGCACTGGGGAAGGCAGCAACACCGGGTTTTGGCAGGTCTGAACCAGGGTTTCCAATTGCGTGCGGCGTTCATGTTGGGGGCGGCTGCGCCAATCATGCCCCTGCCATTCCAATAAGTCGTAGGCCAGGATTACCACCGGCACGTCTTCAAGGATTTTCTTGCCCAGAGTCTTACGGCCTATACGCTGCTGCAGCAGGGCGAATGGCAGCACCGACGGCGATGCAGCGCTCGGGGTGTCGGGAGCGGGGGCAGTGAGGGCAAAACCGTCCTGATGGTCGGTTTCAGCGGTTGGCGCTTTCCACACTACGATCTCGCCGTCGATCACTGTGCCGTCCGGCAGGCATTGCGTGAGGCTGTGCAGTTCTGGGAAGCGGTCAGTCACCAATTCCTCGCCCCTGGACCAGATCCACAATCGCCCCTCGCGCTTGACCACTTGGGCACGGATGCCGTCCCACTTCCATTCCACTTGCCAGTTCTCAGCCGGCCCAAGCAGGGCGTCAAACTGCTCGACCGGTTGTTGCATCGCATGGGCGAGAAAAAACGGATACGGCTGACCGCCACGCTGAGCATGTTCGTCTTCGGACTCTGCCGCGATCAGCGTCAAAAAGTCCTCGGCGCTGGGCTGATGAGACAGGTCGGTGTAGCCCACCAGCCGTTGTGCCACCCGTTTGCTGTCGATGTTGGCCAAGGCTGCTAGAGCGCGGGTGACCAGTAGTTTCGACACACCGACGCGAAAGCTGCCGGTGATCAACTTCAAGCACACCATCAGGCTTAGCCGGTCGAACTGCGCCCAGAGGGTCGGCAATCGCTCAACCAATGCCTGCGGCGCAAGGCCGCGCAATGGCAACAGTTTGTCTTCCATCCAAGCGGCCAGGCCCACATCGGAGTTGTATTCAGCTTGCGGCAGCAGCAACGAGAGGGTTTCGGCGAGGTCACCCACGGCCTGGTAGCTTTCTTCGAACAGCCATTGCGGTAGCTGCGACAGACGGGTGGCCTGCTCCCTGAGCAAGCGCGTCGGCACTAACTGTCGAGGACGTCCACCGGACAAAAAGTACACCGCCCATGCAGCATCTTCCGGTGGCGCACTGGCAAAGTATTGCCGCATTGCCGCCAGTTTGGCGTTGCTGGAGGTCGTGGCATCGAGCAGCGAATACAGTTCGGCGAAGGCTTTCATGCGCTGGCCTCGCTGGTTGCTTCAGACTTGGCCGCAGCGTCGTCTTCTTCATCACCGTATTCGGTGGAAAAACCCTGTGCGTCGAGCCCCAACTCACGCAGATAGCGCACCAATACGGCCACTGAACCGTGAGTCACCATCACCCGCTCGGCGCCAGTGTTTTCGATTGCCCACAACAGGCCTGGCCAATCGGCGTGATCGGACAGCACAAAGCCGCGGTCCACGCCGCGCCGACGTCGGGTGCCTCGCAGCATCATCCAGCCGCTGGCGAACGCGTCGCTGAAGTCGCCGAAGCGGCGCATCCAGGTGCTGCCGCCCGCGGAGGGCGGAGCGATGATCAATGCATGGCGCAGCGCCGGATCTGTTTTTTTGAAGTCGCCGGCGTATAGCGTTTCCGGAATGCGCACACCTGCTTGGCGATAAACGCGGTTGAGCGGTTCGACCGCGCCATGCGCCAAAATCGGGCCGATGCTTGGGTCTATGCCATGCAAGATGCGCTGGGCCTTGCCGAAGGAATAAGCGAATAAAACGCTGGCCTTGCCCACTGCGGCATTGGCCCGCCACCAATCGTTGATGCCGGTGAAGATTTGCGACTGCGGTTGCCAGCGATAGATCGGCAGGCCGAAGGTCGATTCGGTGATGAAGGTGTGGCAGCGCACCGACTCGAATGGCGCGCAGGTGCCATCAGGTTCGACTTTGTAATCGCCCGAAGCAACCCAGACCTCGCCCTGATATTCCAGGCGTACCTGCGCCGAGCCGAGCACATGGCCAGCCGGGTGCAGGCTCAGTTTTACGCCGTGATGAGTGATACTTTCGCGGTACTCGAGGGTTTGCAGGTTGATGTCCAGGCCCAGTCGTGAACGCAGAATACCCTCGCCAGACGCCGCCGCCAGATAGTGCTGATTACCAGTGCGCGCATGATCGCCATGAGCGTGGGTGATGACCGCACGCTCGACCGGGCGCCACGGATCGATATAAAAATCGCCCGGCGGGCAGTACAAACCTTCGGGGCGGGCAACGACAAGATCCATGGTATGACCAGATGAAGAGGGCTTGTCAGTTATGAGCGAAACGCGCGGTGGATCGTTCCCGGAATCGGGCAGGATGCCAGAGTCCGTTGTCGCCAACAGGACTTGCACTTTCACCAAACTAATCCCCTGCCCCGGCTGTCTCTGACTTAACCCAGCCCAGAGTCGTCAGCCCACGCATGCCCAAATCTTCCGATTTCGCCCAGCGATGGTTTGCCACCCGTGGCTGGAAGCCGTTTGCGTTCCAAAAAGAGGTCTGGGCCGCAGTCAAGCGAGGCGAGTCAGGCTTGTTGCATGCCAGCACCGGGGCAGGCAAAACCTACTCGGTATGGTTCGGCGCGCTCAATCGTTTCGCCCACTGCGCACCACCCATTGCCGATGACAAACCAAAAAAACGCAAACCGCCTGCCCCCGCTCTGAGCGTGCTGTGGATCACGCCGATGCGTGCCTTAGCCGCTGACACCGCCCGAGCGCTGGAAGCGCCGCTTAAGGCGCTCGATATCCCCTGGTCGGTCGGCCTGCGAACAGGCGACACCAGTAGCAGCGAGCGAGCAAAACAGGGACGGCGCTTGCCCACCGCGCTGATCACCACGCCCGAGAGCCTGACGCTGTTGCTCACCCGTGCAGACGCACAGGTTGCCCTGTCGACCGTGAAAATGATCGTGGTCGATGAATGGCACGAATTGATTGGCAATAAACGCGGCGTGCAGTTGCAACTGGCGTTGGCGCGATTACGTCGCTGGAACCCTAAGTTAATCGTCTGGGGTCTGTCCGCCACCCTCGGCAATCAAGCCCATGCGCAACAGGTGTTGCTCGGCGAGGGCGGCATTACGGTACAGGGCAAAGTGATTAAGGAGCTGATCATAGACACCCTGTTACCACCCTCCATCGAGCGGTTTCCGTGGGCGGGCCACATGGGGCTGCGGATGTTGCCGCAAGTGGTTGCCGAGGTCGAGGCCAGCAGCAGTTGCCTGTTGTTTACCAATACCCGCGCGCAGTCAGAAATCTGGTACCAGGCGTTGCTCGACGTGCGCCCCGACTGGGCAGGCCTGATCGCTTTGCATCACGGTTCACTGTCAAGAGAGGTCCGCGATTGGGTAGAGCGCGCGCTCAAGGAAGGCCACCTCAAAGCGGTGGTCTGCACATCGAGCCTCGATCTGGGGGTGGACTTTTTGCCGGTGGAGCGCGTGTTGCAGATCGGCTCGCCAAAAGGCGTTGCGCGCCTGATGCAACGCGCCGGGCGTTCAGGGCATGCACCTGGCAGGCCATCGCGGGTCACATTGGTGCCAACCCACAGCCTGGAACTGATAGAAGCGGCGGCAGCTCACGACGCAGTGGCGGCGCGCATGATTGAGCCAAGGGAATCGCCGCACAAGTCGCTGGATGTCCTGGTACAGCATTTGGTGAGCATGGCGCTGGGCGACGGCTTCTTACCTGATGAACTGCTCGCCGAAGTGCGCACCGCCTGGGCTTATCAAGATTTAACCGATGACGAATGGCGTTGGGCATTGGCGTTTGTGCGCCATGGCGGGCTGTCGCTGACCGCTTACCCCGATTACCGACGGGTCGAGCCTGACGAACACGGCGTCTGGCGCGTGCCTGATGCACGGCTGGCGCGTCGGCATCGAATGAGCGTCGGCACCATCGTCAGCGACGCCAGCATCAACGTGAAATATTGGCGCAAAGGCGGTGGCGGCGGATCGCTCGGCAGCGTCGAAGAAGGCTTTATCGCGCGCCTCAAGCCCGGCGATGGTTTTCTCTTTGGTGGGCGTCTGTTGGAGCTGGTGCGCGTCGAAAACATGACCGCCTACGTAAAACGCGCTACTAGCAAAAAAGCCGCCGTCCCGCGCTGGAATGGCGGACGGATGCCACTTTCCAGCGAACTGGCCGACGCGGTAGTGGATAAATTCGACGCCGCAGCCCATGAAGATTTCTCAAGCCCGGAGATGCTGGCTGTCAGGCCTTTGCTGGAAGTGCAACGCAAATGGTCCGCCCTGCCGCGCAAGAACACCTTGCTGGCAGAGGTGCTGAAGTCTCGCGAGGGCTGGCACTGCTTTCTCTACCCCTTCGCCGGACGCCATGTTCATCTGGGCCTGGCGAGCCTGCTGGCCTGGCGCCTGAGTCGAGATTGCCCGCTGACGTTTTCCATTGCGGTCAACGACTATGGCTTCGAACTCCTCAGCGCTACCGAAATCGATTGGGCCGCGCAACTGCAGCCGACGTTGTTTTCAGAAGATCAGCTGCTTCCCGACATCATCGCCAGTCTGAATGCAGGGGAACTGGCCTTGCGGCGCTTTCGGGAAATCGCCCGCATCGCTGGGCTGGTCTTCTCTGGTTATCCGGGGGCACCGAAAAGCAATCGCCAGCTTCAGGCGTCCAGCGGGCTGTTTTTCGAAGTTTTCAAACAATATGATCCGGCCAATCTACTGCTGACACAGGCCGAGGAGGAAGTCATGCGTCAGGAACTGGATGTCGCGCGACTTGAGCGCACCTTGCAGCACATCAACCGTCGCCAGTTGGATTTACAACTGGTCAAGCGTCCCACGCCCTTGGCCTTTCCGCTGTTGGTCGAAAGGATGCGCGAAAGCCTCAGCAGCGAGAAACTGTCCGACCGCATTACGCGCATGGTGCGCGATCTGGAGAAAGCGGCCGGACCTGAGGTCGATAGTTGAAGCCTTGGCTGCCCCTTGAGCTGGCCGGTGCAGAGTTGTATTTGTTGGCGGACAAGGCCGTCTACTATCCCGCCGAACGCACCTTACTGATTGCCGATGCACATTTCGGCAAAGCAGCGGCTTATCGAAAGCTTGGCCAGCCCGTTCCCCACGGCACTACCGAAAACAACCTGCTACGCCTGGATGCATTATTGAGAACATGGGCCTGCGATCACTTGATCTTCCTTGGGGATTTTCTGCACGCCCCGCAATCCCATGCGACCGGAACATTAGCGGCGCTTGACCAGTGGCGAGCACGGCATGTCGGTTTAGACATCACGCTGATCCGCGGCAACCATGACAAACGGGCGGGCGACCCTCCACAGGGCCTGGGTATTGACGTCGTGACAGAGCCGTTGCTAACAGGGCCGTTCGCACTGCAACACGAGCCACATCCGCACCCAACCCATCATGTGCTGGCCGGTCACGTACATCCTGTCTACCGGTTGTACGGCAAAGGACGACAGCGACTGAGACTGCCATGCTTTTACGTGCAGGAAACAATCACGTTACTGCCAGCCTTCGGCGCATTCACGGGTGGGATGAATGTCGAGCACACGACAGACAGTCGAATCTATGTCATCGGCGACGGGGCGATCTGGGAAACCCCTTGACGAGCCGACTCATCGATCCGAGCGAATTCAACCTAACGAGCGCTCAGAGAAAACCCTGCCGAAACGGCCATTTCGGCAGGGCAGGACCTCAAGCGACAGGCGCAGGTGGCGGCTCATCGGGCAAAGTAGGCTCGCCCGGTTCTTCAGGTTGCGGGTAGTCGTTAGGAGTATCAGGGTTCGGCTGACCGGGGATGCCACCTCCGACCATGTTCAATTGAGGATGCGCTAACAGCGACCAGGCCAGGAGTCCTACCTGATTGTGCTCCGGATCCACTTCCTTGGAGCGGGGGTTCTGCTGTTGTCTCTTCATAGGGCACTCCGTGAGCATTGGGCTTCACACGCATACAGCAAGTGGGAACGTTTCAGTCTGTAGAGCTGTAGAGTGCCCGTATCGAGACTAATTCAGTTTCAAAATGACCAACGGCAGTTTTTGCCTAAATAATACTTGAATGCCTTAGGTGCGCGGCAGGGTGACGCCCCGTTGACCCTGGTATTTACCGCCACGATCCTTGTAAGACACCTCACATTCTTCATCGGATTCCAAGAAGAGCATCTGGGCGACGCCTTCATTGGCATAAATCTTCGCCGGCAACGTAGTGGTGTTCGAAAACTCCAGTGTCACATGACCTTCCCACTCGGGTTCCAGGGGTGTCACGTTAACGATGATGCCGCAGCGGGCGTAGGTGCTTTTGCCCAGACAGATGGTCAGTACGTTGCGCGGGATACGGAAGTATTCGACGGTACGCGCCAGTGCGAAAGAGTTTGGCGGGATGATGCAAACGTCGCTTTTAACGTCGACAAAACTTTTCTCATCAAAATTCTTTGGATCGACAGTGGCCGAATTGATGTTGGTGAACACCTTGAATTCGTCGGCACAACGCACATCGTAGCCATAGCTTGAGACGCCGAATGAAATCACTCGATCAGCACCCTCGCCGCGTATCTGACGCTCTATGAAGGGTTCGATCATGCCGTGTTCCTGCGCCATGCGGCGAATCCATTTATCCGATTTGATGCTCATGGCGATGTCCTGAATAGCAAGGTGAAAAAGATGTCCGGCATCTTACCGGGCCGGGGCGTCGGGTTCAAAGGCTGTACGAGGCTGACAGCGAAACGGGAGGCCCTCTCTCGAAATAAACGTGAAGAGACCATTGGCACATCTCAAAAAAACGGTTAAGGTGGGTCCACTGTGTTGCTTGTGTCACTGAGAATCTCTACACGATGTTGAATTTCGATCCAACCATCTCCAAGAATTTTTCCTGCTCTTTGCACTCAGTCTCGGCCAGGGTTCTTCCTGAGTCGCAGTTAACTTTGTCCAAGGAGATACACCATGTCTAATCGCCAAACTGGTACCGTTAAGTGGTTCAACGATGAAAAAGGCTTCGGCTTCATCACTCCACAATCGGGTGACGACCTGTTCGTACACTTCAAAGCAATCCAATCCGACGGCTTCAAAAGCCTGAAAGAAGGCCAACAGGTTTCTTTCATCGCTACCCGCGGTCAGAAAGGTATGCAAGCTGAAGAAGTTCAAGTTATCTAACTTGTACTGAATCGCTTAAAAGACCCCGCCCTCAAAAGCGGGGTTTTTTAATGCCCGCAAGAAAGCAACCTCAGGAAAAATAAGGGAGCAAGCGAACTCACTCCCAAAGGTTTTACGTCAATCGTCACTGACGGTGATGTTCGGCATCGCGGGTGAAGCCGCTTCCTGCAACACAATCCTGGCGCCTACATGACGCGCCAACTCTTGATATACCATCGCAATCTGGCTTTGAGGTTCGGCAATCACCGTTGGCTTACCGCCATCGGCCTGCTCACGAATCAACATCGACAGAGGCAACGAAGCCAGCAATTCGACGTCGTATTGCGCAGCTAGCTTCTCCCCGCCCCCCTCACCAAACAAATGCTCGGCATGACCGCAGTTCGAGCAAATATGCACGGCCATGTTTTCGACCACTCCGAGCACTGGGATATTGACCTTGCGGAACATCTCCACGCCTTTCCTGGCATCCAGCAGCGCTAGATCCTGTGGAGTGGTGACGATAACAGCACCCGCGACCGGCACTTTCTGCGCCAATGTCAGCTGGATATCGCCAGTACCAGGCGGCATGTCGATGACCAGGTAATCCAGGTCATTCCAGGCTGTCTGAGTGATCAACTGCAGCAATGCGCCCGACACCATCGGACCGCGCCAGACCATCGGCGTATTGTCGTCAGTCAAAAAGGCCATCGACATCACTTCGATGCCATGAGCTTCGATCGGTACGAACCACTTCTGATCCTTGATCTTCGGCCGCGTGCCTTCAGGGATGCCAAACATTACGCCCTGACTCGGGCCATATATATCGGCGTCGAGAATGCCGACTCGGGCGCCTTCACGCGACAGCGCCAGAGCAAGATTGGCTGCGGTCGTGGATTTTCCCACGCCCCCCTTACCCGATGCGACAACAACAATGTTTTTGACATTGGCCAAACCAGGGATCTGCCCCTGCGCTTTGTGAGGCGTAATAACGGTATCGATGTCGACCTTCGCCGATGCGACACCGTCAAGGCCTGCGATGGCGATTTGCAGCATCTGGGCCCAACCGTTTTTGAACAGATCCGCGGCGTAACCAAGCTCCAGACGAACGTTGACCCGATCACCCTGGATGTCAATGGCTCGTACACACCCGGCACTCACCGGGTCTTGGTTCAGATAAGGATCGGTATACTGGCGAAGGACGGCTTCCACCGCTGCGCGGTTAACAGCGCTCATGGGTCACTCCCGAAATAAAGACTGAGCAAAACAGGCGGCTATCCTACCCCTTCTGTCGGGTGGCGGCATGGTTTCCCTGCCCTTGCAGCACGTTTGCGACGGTACTATGGGTGAAAAAAAATGCTCAGCCCTTTATAGTGGCCGACCTCCGTTTCACTTCAAGTAGCCGAGCCCCATGTCCGAGCCACGCAAGATTCTCGTTACCAGCGCCCTGCCCTATGCCAATGGTTCCATTCACCTTGGTCACATGCTGGAGTACATCCAGACCGACATGTGGGTGCGCTTCCAGAAGCACCGCGGCAATCAGTGCATCTACGTTTGCGCGGACGACGCTCACGGCTCGGCGATCATGTTGCGCGCCGAAAAAGAAGGCATCACGCCAGAGCAACTGATCGCCAATGTGCAGGCTGAACACAGCGCCGACTTTGCCGACTTCCTGGTGGACTTCGATAACTTCCACTCGACCCATGCCGAAGAAAACCGTGAGCTGTCGAGCCTGATCTACATCAGGCTGCGTGACGCCGGGCACATCGTCACACGCTCGGTCACCCAGTATTTTGACCCGGAAAAGAAGATGTTCCTGGCCGACCGCTTCATTAAGGGCACTTGTCCGAAATGCGGCACGGAAGATCAATACGGTGACAACTGCGAAAAATGCGGCGCCACATATGCACCGACTGACCTGAAAAACCCAAAATCAGCGATCTCGGGCGCCACGCCGGTCCTGAAGGATTCCAAACACTTCTTCTTTGACCTGCCGGCCTTCGACGCCATGCTGAAAAGCTGGACGCGCAGCGGCACGCTGCAAGACGCCGTGGCAAACAAGATCGCCGAGTGGCTGGACGCCGGTCTGCAGCAATGGGACATCTCGCGCGATGCGCCGTACTTCGGCTTCGAGATCCCGGACGAACCCGGTAAATATTTCTACGTGTGGCTGGATGCGCCGATCGGCTATATGGCCAGCTTCAAGAACCTCTGTGCCCGACGCCCTGATCTGGATTTCGACGCATTCTGGAACAAGGACTCGACCACCGAGCTGTACCACTTCATCGGCAAAGACATCGTTAATTTCCACGCGCTGTTCTGGCCAGCGATGCTTGAGGGGTCGGGCTTCCGTAAGCCAAGCGGCATCAACGTTCACGGCTACCTGACGGTCAATGGTCAGAAAATGTCGAAGTCTCGCGGCACCTTTATCAAAGCTCGAACTTACCTCGACCATCTATCACCGGAATACCTGCGTTATTACTACGCAGCCAAACTGGGCCGCGGCGTTGATGACCTGGACTTGAACCTGGAAGACTTTGTGCAGAAGGTCAATTCCGATCTGATCGGCAAAGTGGTCAACATTGCCAGTCGCTGCGCAGGCTTCATCCACAAAGGTAACGCAGGAGTGATGGTTGCGGACAATGCCGCACCTGAGCTGACCGATGCCTTCCTGATTGCCGCACCCAGCATCGCCGACGCTTACGAAGCACGCGACTTCGCCCGCGCCATGCGTGAAATCATGGCACTGGCAGACCGCGCCAATGCTTATATTGCCGACAAGGCTCCATGGTCACTGGCCAAACAAGAAGGCAAACAAGATGAAGTCCAGGCAGTGTGTGCCTTGGGCATCAACCTGTTCCGCCAATTGGTGATCTTCCTCAAACCAGTGCTGCCTTTGCTTGCCGCCGATGCCGAGCGATTCCTGAACGTCGCATCACTCACCTGGGATGATCACAAAACCCTGCTGAGCAACCACCAGTTAAATCCATTCCAGCCCCTAATGACACGCATTGATCCGGCCAAGGTTGAAGCCATGACTGCGGCATCCAAAGAGGATCTGACTGCCAATGCGACCGACACCGGACCGCAAGGCAACGGAGAACTGGCCAAGGACCCTCTGTCACCGGAAATCGAGTTCGATGCCTTCGCCGCCATCGACCTGCGGGTCGCCCTGATCCTGAAAGCCGAACACGTGGAAGGTGCCGACAAGCTGTTGCGCCTGACGCTGGACATTGGTGACGAGCAACGTAACGTATTTTCTGGCATCAAGAGCGCTTACCCGAACCCAGCGGAGCTCGAAGGTCGCCTGACCATGATGATTGCCAACCTCAAGCCTCGAAAAATGCGTTTCGGTATTTCTGAGGGCATGGTGATGGCCGCAGGCCCCGGAGGTGAAGAGATCTACCTGCTGAGCCCTGACAGCGGTGCCAAGCCAGGTCAACGCATCAAGTAAACTGAAGATGCCTGGTGATCGCATGCGGTTGCCGGGCCGTATTTGGCAAAGACCTCGCCTGCACGGCAAAAACAGCCTCACCCAGCCAAGGCACTGATTCAAGCATGAGCCTGATCCAACGCATCGATGCCCTTTTACCCCAGACGCAGTGTGGCAAATGCGGACATCCAGGCTGCAAGCCCTATGCAGAAGGCGTGGCCAATGGTGAGGCTATCAACAAATGCCCACCAGGCGGCGACGAAACCATTGCTCTACTGGCTCGATTGCTCCACGTTCCCATCATCGAGCTTGATACTGATCGCGGACCCGCTCCAGCCCAAGTGGCGTTTATCCGTGAGGCAGAATGCATTGGTTGCACAAAGTGCATACAGGCATGCCCGATAGACGCAATCATCGGTGCAGCCAAATTGATGCACACGGTCATCATTGATGAATGCACCGGCTGCGATCTGTGTATTGCCCCCTGTCCTGTCGATTGCATTGAAATGCACCCACTGCCCCTAGAGGTGGTCACTCCGATAATTGGTGGACTGGCGCTAAACGAAGCACAACGCCAGGCACGCAACGCAAAACGCAACCACGCCCGATACCGATTCGAAACACGTAACGCTCGACTCAAGAGAGAAGAGAACCTTCGGCAGGCCGAACGATTGGCTAGGGCTCATAGACCTGCGGCGCTCTCGGACACTTCGGCGGAACCCGCACAGGTAATCGCTGAAAGGGACTGCACTCAAAAGGTTGCCAATGACGACGCCGCAATGAAGCAGGCGCGTATTGCCGTGGCAATGAGTCGAACCCAACTCAATAAATCCCTGAAAGCATTCGGCCATCCTCCGATTGCTGAACAAGCAGCACGCCTAGTCGAGTTGCAACGAGAATTTGAAGCAGCGGAGCAGAAACTGAAGGTGCTGCAATCGGCCGGGAACGATATTGCTGTGACTGTCGATACACCTGTAATGGCCCGGCCCGATACTGCGGCGTTGAATCGCGCGAAGATTCAGTTGGCAATGCGCCGCGCCGCCCTGAAAAAAGCCCTGGGCGCGCAGGCACCTGTCGATCAGATTGCACTCCTCAACGCAGATGTCGACAAGGCAGAGCAAACACTGCGTCAGTTCGAAACACCTGCCGCTGTCCGTGCAAAGCCCTGATTCAGTTATCAACAATTAAACAGCCGCACGTTTTCAAGGAACAACTCACGTCATGAATGCAGCAAAACGTCTGGAAATATTTCGCCGGCTTCATGAGGATAATCCCGAGCCGAAGACCGAACTGGTCTACACAACACCGTTTGAGTTGTTGATCTCGGTGATCCTCTCGGCTCAAGCGACAGACGTGAGCGTCAATAAAGCAACCGCCCGCCTCTATCCTGTGGCAAATACCCCGCAGGCCATCTACGCCTTGGGGGTCGAAGGGTTATCGCAGTACATCAAGACTATTGGCCTGTACAACAGCAAGGCAAAGAATGTTATCGAGACCTGCCGCCTATTGATCGAGAAGCATGGTGGTGAGGTTCCGCAGACGAGAGAGGAGCTGGAGGCTTTACCGGGCGTTGGCCGCAAAACAGCGAATGTAGTGCTCAATACCGCGTTCCGGCAGATCGCCATGGCGGTGGACACCCATATTTTTCGAGTCAGCAACCGTACCGGCATCGCCAAAGGAAAGAACGTTGCCGAAGTTGAAAAGCAGCTGATGAAATTCGTGCCCAAAGAGTTTTTGCTAGACGCCCACCATTGGCTTATTTTGCATGGCCGCTATGTCTGTCAGGCGCGAAAGCCTCGGTGCGGTAGTTGCCGAATCGAAGACCTTTGCGAATACAAGGACAAAACCTCTGACGATTGAGCAATAGATGTTTCATAGGGCAATCGATTGAAAAAATCTTTTTTACCCGGAGAGGGATTGTCGCTATAAGGTCCGCCAAGAACCGCCTCAGCCTGGAGTCAACTTATGAGCACTGGCAAAGAGCAACTGGATGTGGAAGATGACTTCGTAGCCGTCGAGTCTGACGAGAATGCACAATTACCCGCCGAAAGCGCCAAAACCAATCTTAGCAAACGCCGCACCATCGATAATCTTCTTGAAGAACGTCGCCTGCAAAAACAGCTGGCAGACTACGACTTCGATCTTTGACTTCCTACACCCTTGGCCCCTTCCCTAGGGGATGATGCTGATCGAAGCCTCTCCGAACTCTGAGAGGCTTCATGGCGCCGGAAGCATATATTCCAAACAGGACGCCCCCAAGATTACAATGAGACCTGTTAATTTTGCCAGCTCGACGACCTAAACCAGCCCGTTGCGTTGAGCGAGCTCGATCAGATCGACCAGTGAATGGGCGTTGAGTTTCAAAAGAAGGCGGGTTTTGTAAGTGCTGACTGTTTTGTTACTTAAAAACATGCCGTCAGCAATCTCCTTATTGGTTTTTCCTCGTGCGAGTTGCTGCAATACCATCATTTCGCGGCCAGAAAGTCGGTCAACCATTTCTGCCTCACTGGCGTTCCCCAAGCTTGAGCGAACGGTGTGCAGCGCCTGATTGGGGAAATAGCTGTAACCCGACAAGACAGCCTTGATAGCGCTCAGCAATTCGGTAAGGTCTTGTTGCTTGCAAACGTAACCGGCAGCCCCCGCCTGCATGCAACGCATAGAAAAATGCCCTGGTGCTTGAGAGGTCAGAATCAGCACCTTGAAGGGCAAGGTCATTGCCGAAAGGCGTGCAATGACTTCAAGACCATCAAGCTTGGGAATACCAATGTCCAGAATGACGATATCAGGCAGATGCTCGCGTGCCAGCTGCAACGCGTCCACTCCATTATCCGTCTCCGCGATGACCTCATAACCATGACGTTCCATCAGCATGCGCACGGCAAGGCGAATGACAGGGTGATCATCGACGATCAACACTTTATTCATGAGCAGTCCATTTTTCGCTGTTCGAATTTTCAGAGCCCGCACAATAGCCTAGTCGTTTAGTACTTTGCATGAAGCCTCCCCCCGCAGATCAACAGGCAAAGACCTTTCACACGCCCACAACAGAACGGTCCTACACGACTTGCCCTAAGCGATGACGATTTCAATATATTCACAGCCCTCCCCTCCATGGGATCAGCTCGCAGACGCAGCATTTGGGTTATCCATGCATTCGACCGTAATCCGCTTTCAGCCGTTATTCCAGTAGATTTGTTCATCTCTAATACCTCATTGGACTTATTACCCTGACCTCCTGCTGAACAAGGCATATGCAGGCGTTTGGTCAGGTAAAATTTTTGAAAGCAACCACGGTAGGAGCGCGTAAAAAGCGGAGCATCAAGGTCAGATCTCGACCATTTGACTCACAAGGCGCTATAGCCTTCTCCGGGCGTAGGACCACTCTCGGAAAACTTCATTGCTTGTCAGCGTAAGCCTAATTACCAGCCGTGCCAAAAAACAAAAATCATAAAGTATTTCGGAACGCTGCTGACAACTCTCCCGCCACGTTTAAAAAATCACACACATGTGTTCGTAAATTTCCATATTTATTTATTTCAGGAATATTCCTACACCATAATCGGATATTTCTAATGCCTCGTCTGGTTTTTCTGTCACACCCCCTCATCAGGGGGCCCCACCCAACCCTCGTAGGAAATGATGAATCCAGAATAGAAAACTTAAATAGTTATTCATTATCGCAATACGGTATCTTTAGTCTGGCCTGCTGAAAATAGTGCTCGTTCGACTGGTACGTAATACTATATCTCGCTTTAAATCCATAGCAAATCCGGCAAAGCAGAAAAATACTACAAGACTAAAAGACATATACCTTCCCCATGTAAGACCGAGCCCCAACAAAAAAAACAATTCAAGAAAAATTAATTTTTTACTTGCAAATTTTATTACCAGTCGTTACTTTTTTGAGTAACAGGTCGTCGTTAATAGCGGAAAATCATCAACTAAAGCTAGCCCTATTGACCCGATGCTTTCAAATACAACACTGCCTACCGCCCTACTTAAGCAGTCATCGGGGGCATCACAAAACCCCATAATTATTTGATTTTTCTCACGCACGCATAAGCGATACCGAACATACAAGAGCATGCATATCAACATGTTCAATGAGGAATATATCATGAACAAAAAAAATGCAAACCTCTTCGTCACATGACACTGACAGCCTGAAACTTGCCACGGCAGTCCAAATATTCGTTGCCAAAGGTGGTGTTATCAACGTCGTACAGGATGGCGAATCCGGAGAGTCCTGTACAGAACCCACTATCACGGAAACACCTGAGTCAGACGCTGACGCTGACATCTTGATACAGGCAAAAGTGGAACTGCTCAAAGGCCTTATCGCCAAAGGTGCTGGAGTTTCGGCACTGCAGTACTCCCTGAGAATGAATAGGAAAGATATCAAGCGCCTGGCCTACGAAAATGGACTGACCATCCGGTACAGCCAACCTGTTCGAGGTAACAGACCTGAAAGGCAGAAGGATATTGCAACGGTAGACGACGTAGTTGCTGGTCACGCAATGCATTATTCAAGCTTGGGTTACACCGCCCCGGAAATAGCTCAACTGCTAGGCTTGAGCATCCGGGACGTATGGCATATCGGGAAAGCCTACCGCATTGAGTTCAAGCAACGAGCAGTGAAAGAATAGGAATGGTCTGCGTCGCAAGATTGACCGAACCGGTTGTTCGTCTTCCCATGGACACAACCAGCATATAAACACTCAAGGCCGCTGACGGCTGACACCCTGTCAAGATGGCTCGGCAGAAGCTGTAGCGCCAGCGAGTGTTCTAAACATCTCGCTGACACTTGAGAGTTGAGTCTATTACTCAGCAATCATTATGTTTATTGCAGTTCGAGCACTCACTGATTGAAGCAAGGAGCAGTCACTCCCGCTATCCATTATGCCTGTGAGGAATATCACATGAAGATACTCAACCGAGCCACCCCCCCTTCAGCATCGTTACGATATTTGCCACATTGTCGGAGGTATCTGTAGCCACCACCCCTCCATACCTGGGTGAGAAGCCTCTACAATTTCATCTGTGGTTTCTTATTCTACTTTTTGTGCGCCCTGACATTGATACTCTTCTTACAGTGATTCTAAACAATGCCACTCTAAACAATGCCACGAAATTAAAAAAACAACATGCTTAAAACTCTCAAGCTCCCTCTATCAGCTTCGCCCCAATACCTTTTGATATGATGCAATTCGCTACGGCACTACACGCAAATACAGAAATGATAAATCAGTCTTGAAAATTCGATTTTTTCTTGTACAACGAACTTACGCACATCAACGGATAATTTGCCAAATGAAATGTAGGAAATCATATCCTCAACGCCTTAAAACTAGAGAATAACGCTCAGAAATTACGGCACTTAAAGTGGGAAACGACGACTTTGAACCGCGCTTCTTCGTTGCACACAATGAGATATTCTTCACGCCCTTGTTTTATAAACATATTTTTCTCTACAAAACCCAACTTCCAACTCTAAACCATTAAGCCGAGAAGGCAATCACCAAGGAAAGCGACTAAAGTCATACAAAGCTATCTATTATGCAAAGCCGAAAATGAAAATCAAGACTACACATGTATCACGCATCACCTACCCCCCTATACCGAATGATGGGAATACTATGTCACGACTAAAAGAATTTCACGAACTGGAAGACGCGCTAAAGATAAAATTGGCACGGCTTGAGTCACTAAAAAATGAGACAGAACTGATCACAGAACTGGAGTTCGAAAAGAAACTGACAACACTAATGAAGCGCTACAACAAAGATATCGACGATGTGATGACGATGCTCAAGTGGCAGTCCCATACATCAAACACTACGATTCATGAGGAAAAGTCTACCTACACGGTGCGTAGCAAACCACTGACAAAGAAGCGCGCAACAGAGCGCTAACGTATTGATATAACTCACATCAGGAGAAGCGCTCTCCTAACCTGATAAAAAAATAGCCCCAGATAGTTGGGGCTATTTTTTATCTGCCTTTTTACGATCAGAACAACTTGCGGTTCTTATTCGCGGCGATACGCATGCGTAACGCATTGAGCTTGATGAAACCTGCAGCGTCCGCCTGGTTATAAGCACCACCGTCCTCTTCAAAAGTTGCGATGTTGGCATCAAACAGCGAATCATCGGACTTGCGACCGGTGACGATGACGTTACCTTTGTAAAGTTTCAGGCGCACTACGCCGTTCACATAAGCCTGAGATGCGTCGATCATCTGTTGCATCATCAGACGTTCAGGGCTCCACCAGTAGCCGGTGTAGATCATGCTGGCGTACTTAGGCATTAACTCGTCTTTCAGATGAGCAACTTCTCGGTCAAGCGTGATCGACTCAATGGCGCGGTGAGCGCGCAGCATGATGGTGCCGCCCGGTGTTTCGTAGCAACCGCGGGATTTCATGCCGACATAGCGGTTTTCAACAATGTCCAGACGACCGATACCGTTTTCACCGCCGATGCGGTTGAGCGTGGCCAGTACGGTAGCGGGGGTCATTTCGACGCCGTCCAACGCGACAATATCGCCGTTGCGGTAGGTCAGCTCAATATACGTTGGGGTGTTCGGCGCATCCTCCGGGGACTTGGTCCAACGCCACATGTCCTCTTCGTGTTCAGTCCAGGTATCCTCCAGCACGCCGCCTTCATAGGAAATGTGCAGCAGATTGGCATCCATCGAATACGGGGATTTTTTCTTACCGTGACGCTCGATCGGGATCGCATGCTTCTCGGCGTAATCCATTAGCTTTTCGCGCGACAGCAAGTCCCACTCACGCCACGGGGCAATGACTTTCACGCCTGGCTTGAGCGCGTAGGCACCGAGTTCGAAACGAACCTGGTCGTTACCCTTGCCAGTCGCGCCATGGGAAATGGCGTCAGCGCCAGTTTCGTTGGCGATTTCAATCAAACGTTTGGCGATCAGCGGACGGGCGATGGACGTACCCAGCAGGTACTCACCTTCATAGACGGTATTGGCGCGGAACATAGGGAACACGAAATCGCGCACAAACTCCTCGCGCAGATCATCGATGTAGATTTCTTTGACGCCCATGGCTTGTGCCTTGGCGCGTGCTGGCTCGACTTCTTCGCCTTGACCGAGGTCGGCGGTAAAGGTCACCACTTCGCAGTTGTACGTATCCTGCAGCCACTTGAGGATTACCGAAGTATCCAGGCCTCCGGAATACGCGAGAACTACCTTGTTTACGTCCGACATGCCATCACTCCAACGCGTTGTACGGAAAACCGACGATTCTACCGTTCTACCCCGTGGATTTACAGTGTCGCGACAGCTTGTGACGACGAAGCGACAAATTATGTCGAGTGAACGACTCTCTCTATCGGAAATCAGGAAGTGGACGCAGCACTGCCTGCCGCTGCAACCGGCGCGGGGTTATTGTTGGGCGCAACGCGTTCCAGATGAATATTCACCCGGCGGTTGCGGGCTCGATTGGCATTATTGGTATTGGGTACCAACGGGTAGCTCTCGCCGTGGAAACGCAGAGTGATCTGCTCTTCCGGGATGCCTTTTGATTTCAGATAATCCATGACCGCCAACGCTCGACGACGGGACAGATCTCGGTTGGTCAGACGGTTGCCGCTGTTGTCGGAATGACCGTCCAATTCGACATGATTAACCGTAGGATCGGCTTTCATATAGGCCAGCGCCACGTCCAGCTTCGCTTTACCAGCCGCGTCAAGATCGATACCACCGCCAGGGAAACCGATTTCCGCCTGCTTGACTTGTTCGTAGTTCATTGGAAGAAGTTTTGTAGTACACAGCTGAAAATCGCCAAAAGCCTTGTTGAATTTCACCGGCAATAAACGGATCTCCATTGCTCCGCTGCCATCACGCGCGACATGCCGGATAACGGGACTGCGACCGTCCATCAGGCCACTGATCAATCTGCCTGCCTGGGCCTGCGAGGTGTTGAAGGGGATCTGACCATTGCTGACCTTCACCGAACCGAGGTTGAGATCACCGCGGCCAGGCTGCCAGGGTGCCGCAGCGGCAAGTAACGTGGCAGAGCCAGCGCCAGGCGCATAGCCCGTGGCCTTTAGTCGGAAAATCGCCTGTTCGCCCGCACGACGCACGAACTCACCGGCACCAAAGTCGGTGATTGGCTGGCTGAGTCGGCATTCAAACTGATCGCCCTCGACCTTCCACTCGATATTCTCCAGACGTGTCTGGAAAGTGAGAGCCACGGCCGGCAAGCTGGCAAACACGCTGAGCAGGGCTAAATATCGCTGGCGCACGGGAGGCTCCACATAAATTTTTCCGCGTTACAAAATTTATCGCTTACACGTGGCTATCGGTTCCTTCCTACAAAACTTGATAGCGAGTGCCTGGATGAGTCTTTTCCGGTAGCATTCCCAGCGAGTTTGACCCGCCTGGAATCCCCAATGTCCGACCGCCTGACCCTCCTGCGCCCCGACGACTGGCACATCCATCTTCGCGATGGCGCTGTTTTACCCCACACCGTTGCGGACGTTGCGCGTACGTTTAACCGTGCCATCATCATGCCGAACCTGGTTCCGCCAGTACGTAATGCACAGGAAGCCGACGCCTATCGTCAGCGCATCCTCGCGGCACGTCCCGCTGGTAGCCGTTTCGAGCCGTTGATGGTGCTTTATCTGACCGACCTGACCCAGCCGCAAGACATCCATGCCGCCAAGGCCACAGGCTTTGTGCATGCCGCCAAGCTTTACCCGGCGGGCGCCACCACCAACTCTGATTCGGGCGTCACCAGTATCGACAAGATTCTGCCGACGCTGGAAGCCATGGCCAAAGTCGGTATGCCGCTGTTGGTCCACGGCGAAGTCACGCGCGGTGAAATCGACGTGTTTGATCGAGAAAAGATTTTCATCGACGAGCACTTGCGCCGTGTCGTCGAACTGCTACCGACACTGAAAGTGGTGTTCGAACACATCACTACCACTGAAGCGGTGCAGTTCGTCAACGAAGCTTCTGCCAATGTGGGGGCGACCATTACCGCCCACCACCTGCTTTACAACCGCAATCACATGCTGGTCGGGGGTATTCGCCCGCACTTCTATTGCCTGCCAATTCTCAAGCGCAACACGCACCAGGTCGCACTGCTCGATGCAGCCACCAGTGGCAGCAGTAAGTTCTTCCTGGGTACCGATTCCGCACCTCATGCCCAACACGCTAAAGAAGCAGCGTGCGGATGCGCCGGCTGCTACACCGCTTTTGCGGCGATCGAGTTGTATGCCGAGGCGTTCGAACAACGCAATGCGCTGGACAAGCTGGAAGGCTTCGCCAGTCGCAATGGGCCGGCGTTTTATGGTCTGCCGGTCAACAGCGACACCATCACCCTGGTTCGTGACGAGTGGACTGCGCCAACCAGCCTGCCATTCGGCGAGCTTTCTGTTATCCCGCTGCGCGCCGGTGAAAAACTGCGCTGGCGCCTGCTGGAGGAACACGCGTGAGTGAAAACCAATACGACGACGATCAGGAAGGTTCTGGCGGCGGTACAGGCTCCAGACATCCTATGGCAGCGCGTTTTCGCGGTTACCTGCCAGTCGTTGTCGATGTAGAAACCGGTGGTTTCAACTCGGCTACCGATGCATTGCTGGAAATTGCCGCTGTCACCATCGGCATGGATGAGAAAGGTTTTGTGTTTCCTGAGCACACCTACTTCTTCCGGGTGGAACCGTTTGCAGGTGCCAATATTGAAGCAGCCGCACTGGAATTCACCGGCATCAAGCTCGACCACCCGCTGCGCATGGCTGTCAGTGAAGAAACAGCGCTGACCGACATTTTCCGTGGCGTGCGTAAAGCCCTGAAAGCCAACGGTTGTAAACGCGCGATACTGGTTGGACACAATGCCAGTTTCGACCTCGGCTTCGTCAATGCTGCCGTGGCGCGCCTGGACATGAAGCGCAATCCATTCCACCCGTTCTCAAGCTTTGACACGGCAACACTTGCGGGCTTGGCTTATGGTCAAACAGTCCTCGCCAAGGCATGCCAGGCCGCCGACATCGATTTTGATGGCCGCGAAGCTCACTCGGCACGTTACGACACCGAGAAGACCGCTGAGCTGTTCTGCGGGATTATCAACCGCTGGAAAGAAATGGGCGGCTGGGAAGATTTCAACGATTAAGGTCTTCGCGCGATGCCAAAACCGGCCTCTCTGGCCGGTTTTTTTATGGGCGATATTCCCCTGCATGGCCATGCTCGGACAACCGCTCATCGCGCCTGACAAAGTCTTCATGAAGTAGCTTTGACAAGCATTCTCATTAACATTAGTATCCATCACATTGAGCAAATAACTCAGCGACGGTCTTTTATTTATGTATGTCTGCCTCTGCCAAGGTGTTACCGACGGACAAATCCGCGAAGCAATCATGGACGGATGCTGCAGCTATCGTGAAGTGCGCGAGACCTTGAGTGTCGCCAGTAAATGTGGGAAATGTGCCTGCGTGGCGAAGCAAGTGGTACGTGAAACCCTGACTGAGCTGCAAGTCAGCCAAGCGGCACTGGCCTATCCCGCAGAATTTTCAGTCGCCTGAATCACCTCAGTGTTGAAGAACCGGACTTAGTGTTCGGTTTTTTTATGCCATTAATTCAATCGCTTAGCGATAAGATGCGGAACACAAACATTCTTATTCTTATTTAATTTTACTTATTATTCAATAACTTAGGTTTGACAGATGTATATGAGCGGCTCAAACTTGCGCCCTATATACAATTTCATCGACAGGACCTCGATCATGAAAGGCGACATTACAGTCATCCAGCATCTCAACAAGATCCTCGGAAACGAGCTGGTCGCGATCAACCAATATTTTCTGCATGCGCGTATGTACGAAGATTGGGGTCTGAACAAGCTGGGCAAGCACGAGTACCACGAATCCATCGATGAGATGAAACACGCCGACAAGCTGATCAAGCGCATTCTGTTTCTCGAAGGCCTGCCTAACGTGCAAGACCTCGGCAAAATCCTCATTGGTGAGCACACCAAGGAAATGCTGGAGTGCGACCTGCGAATCGAGCGCACTGGTCACACCGACCTGAAAGCCGCCATTGCTCATTGCGAAGTGATCGGCGATTTCGGTAGCCGTGAATTGCTTGAAGATATCCTTGAATCGGAAGAAGAGCACATCGACTGGCTGGAGACTCAACTGGGCCTGATCGATAAAGTGGGTATCGAAAATTACCTGCAATCGCAGATGGGCGAAGAGTAAGTTAGCACCAACGAAAAGCCCCGCTCTCATGCGAGAAGCGGGGCTTTTTTGCGTCTGCGATCTGTAGCTCGCTCGTAGGAAACCTACCTAGCCTGGGTCAGACATCGCTCTGTACAGGCTAGATATTCGCGATACGGCATGCCTGACACACCGCATACTCTTTTTCACCAACAGGTTGGCTCCCACAGAAACCGCAGCAATTTACGCAGTTGCGTTTTTCGCTACAGCTTCCTTAACCAAGGCCTGCAACGAGCCGTCGGCTTGCATCTCAGTGATGATGTCGCTACCGCCGACCAGCTCACCACCCACCCACAATTGCGGGAAGGTTGGCCAGTTGGCATATTTTGGCAGGTTGGCGCGGATTTCCGGGTTCTGCAGGATGTCGACGTACGCGAACTTTTCGCCACACGCCATCAATGCCTGAGAAGCCTTGGCCGAAAAACCACACTGAGGGGCATTCGGAGCGCCTTTCATGTAAAGCAGAACGGTGTTGTTGGCGATCTGCTCTTTAATCGTTTCGATGATATCCATGGAACACCTCGGCTTAACTTTACGACTCTATGAGTCGACACGGTGGCGCATTGTAACGGAATCCCCAGCGTAACACTCGGTCTTGGCTTTAGTCGAAAGTATAAGACCGACTCAAGCCGCCGCAACCTGCACAGGCACGCCGTTTAACGCGGCATTGCCAGACAACGCGTCGAGCTGCCGTTCGTCGGTCAGGTCGTTGGCGCTTACGCCGGGTTGGGCTCTGGCGATATCCATCTGCACACCTGGACGTGCATGCCCCCAACCATGGGGCAGACTGACCACGCCCGGCATCATGTCGGTGGTCCCCAGTACTTGCACTACGATCACGCCGACACGCGAGCTGACCCGCACTGTTTGTCCGTCGATCAAGCCACGACTGGCGAGATCATCGGGATTCATCAGCAACTGGTGCCGTGGCTTGCCCTTCACCAGACGATGGTAATTGTGCATCCACGAATTATTACTGCGCACATGGCGACGACCAATCAGCAGAAGCTCGCCCGTTTGCGGCGCTGGCGCGGCATTGAAGCGTGCCAGATCCGCCAAAATGATTTCAGGCGCTGCCTGCACACGTCGGTTGGCGGTCTTTAAACGGGAGGCGAGGTTCGGCTTGAGCGCGCCAAGGTCCAGGCCGTGGGGATAGTCGCGCAACGTATCGATAGAAAGCTTCCATGACGAAGCGTCGCCATACAGCCCTGCTCGAAGACCTCGGTCAATCATCTGTATTGGCGCTACTGTGGGTTTCAATTCACGTTGAGCCTTCGCTGTAAACGCCTGCGCCAGGCCGACGAAGATTTCCCAGTCATGCAACGCGCCTTCAGGCTTGCCCAAAATAGCTTGGTTGAACCGCGTGACATTACGCACCGCAAGCATATTGAACGTGGTGTCGTAGTGATCGTTTTCAAGAGCGGACGTCGACGGCAGAATCAAGTCCGCATAGCGAGTGGTTTCATTGATATACAGATCGATGCTTAACATGAACTCAAGTCCGTCAAGCGCTTGCTCCAGACGTCGACCATTGGGTGTCGACAGCACAGGGTTGCCCGCTACGGTGATCAACGCTTTCACCTGCCCTTCGCCCTCGGTGAGCACCTCTTCGGCTAGCGCCGAGACGGGCAGCTCTCCACTGTATTCAGGAAGACCTGAGACCCGGCTCTGCCAGCGATTGAATCCGCCGCCAGAAGTTGATTGCACCAGATCAAGCGCAGGCTCGGTACACAACGCGCCACCCACACGGTCAAGGTTGCCGGTGACCAAATTGATCAGTTGCACCAGCCAGTGGCAGAGCGTGCCGAACGACTGCGTGGAAATCCCCATACGGCCGTAACAGGCGGCTTTATCGGCAGCAGCGAAATCCCGCGCAAGCTGACGAATCTGTTCAGCTGGCACACCACAGCGCAGGCTCATGGCGTCAGCATTCAACCCAGCGATGGCGTGCCGTACCTCATCCAACCCGTCGACAGCAAGATGGCTTTCGCGGGTCAGTCCTTCGGCGAACAAGGTATGGAGCAATCCGAACAGCAGCGCTGCATCGCCACCAGGGCGCACGAACAGATGCTGATCGGCGATCACGGCGGTTTCGCTGCGGCGCGGATCAACCACAACGACTTTACCCCCACGCGCCCGAATCGCCCTCAGGCGCTTCTCCACATCCGGCACGGTCATGATGCTGCCATTGGAGGCCAACGGATTGCCGCCCAGGATCAGCATGAAGTCGGTGTGGTCGATGTCGACAATCGGCAGCAACAGGCCGTGGCCATACATCAAGTAACTGGTGAGGTGCTGCGGAAGTTGATCCACCGAGGTGGCGGAGAATCTATTGCGGGTTTTCAGCTGACCCAGAAAGTAATTGCTGTGGGTCATCAGGCCATAGTTGTGGACGCTGGGGTTACCCTGATACACCGCCACCGCGTTTTGCCCGTGCCGTTGCTGAATATCAAGCAAGCGCTCCGCCACTAGGTCAAAGGCCTCTTGCCACCCGATAGCGCGCCATTGTGTACCGACTCGCTGCATCGGTTGGCGTATGCGATCAGGATCATTCTGGATATCCTGTAGCGCCACCGCCTTGGGGCAAATGTGACCACGGCTGAAGGTATCCAGCGCATCGCCCTTGATCGAGGTAATGCGGGGCTCGGCATTATCGTCGAGGGTGGTTTCGATGGTCAGGCCGCAAATGGCCTCACACAGGTGACAGGCTCGGTGGTGGAGGGTCTTGGTCATCGCCAGCCTCATATTTTTGTAAGGCAATCATGGGATCGCAGAAACAAAACTATGGAGCTTGGTTCGGCACTTCGCCAGAAGGGTTCGTGATATGAATCGCACAGCATCAGGCGCGCCGATAGACACTCTCACGAGTAAAGAGCCAAGCACTGACCAACATGCAGATCAGACTAAGACCCAGAGCCACCGATTGGGGTAACGACTTTGCGCTGGAGCTGAATCTCGTGAACTGTCTCGACCTGCTCCTGAGAGACCTGAACCCCGGTCAACTCACCGATCAAGCGCCAGTGGTCGTCCAGACCGGAGCTGATGGTCGCCATACGATCAATCATGCGGCGACCGGCAGAACGCGTGACCTCATCGTCGCTGCGCATCAGCTCGAATGACATCGAGGTCATGGACGCGGTGAGGTGCGTGAGGGTGCGGGCAGTGAGCCCAAGCAGTTCCGTCAGTTGTTTCTCTTTTGAATCCATTCCCCACCCCCTAGGTACATATAGGCGCTATTTATAACTCACGCTGGATAATTAAGAAACGTTCAGGCTTGCGAGGCGTGATGCATGTCGCAGAAGGCTTCATGACCGATTGCAACTGTTACCGTATCGGCAGTAATTGCCAACGTAGAGATCGGCAGTGTACAACTGAGCCCTTCGAAACGCGCGAAGCTGGCTAAGTGCCTTATCGCTCGTGCCACAGTAGCATCCGGAAATACTAAAAAGCGTCTAAAAACCCCGCTTTCCGGCTACCGAGCGTCTGAGGAAGTTATCCCGATGACGCGGGGCATTGGCACGAAGCGACATTTGCTTATACCATCGCGCCTTCCCTAATTCGTCGCCCCGTGCGGCTTTCGCCGCAGGTCTCGCCCGTTTTCCCGATAAAACCCGGCTTTGAGGATCTGCGGTCTGTTGCAGAAAGGTAGTTGTTAATGATGAGCGCAAGGCACTTTCTCTCGATGATGGACTACACGCCAGATGAACTCGTCGGCGTGCTTCGTCGAGGCATAGAGCTAAAGGACCTGCGTAACCGCGGCGTACTTTTCGAGCCACTGAGAGGCCGCGTACTGGCGATGATTTTCGAAAAATCTTCGACACGTACCCGGGTTTCCTTTGAAGCGGGCATGATCCAGCTCGGCGGTCAGGCCATTTTTCTGTCCCCTCGGGATACCCAGTTGGGTCGGGGCGAACCTATTGCCGACGGCGCCCGGGTGATGTCGCGCATGGTTGATGCGGTGATGATTCGTACCTTTGCTCACAGCAACCTGACCGAGTTCGCTGCCCATTCCCGCGTTCCCGTGATCAACGGGCTGTCCGACGATCTGCACCCCTGCCAGTTGCTGGCCGACATGCAGACTTTCCTTGAGCATCGCGGTTCGATCAAGGGCAAGACGGTGGCTTGGATCGGCGATGGCAATAACATGTGTAACAGCTATATAGAAGCAGCGATCCAGTTCGACTTTAATCTGCGTATCGCATGTCCCGAAGGCTATGAGCCCGAGCAGCGCTTCCTCGCACTCGCCGGAAACCGGGTGACGCTCACACGCGATCCCCGTGACGCTGTAAAAGGCGCGCACCTGGTCAGCACTGACGTGTGGACATCAATGGGGCAGGAAGAAGAAACCGCCAAGCGCGTTGCCTTGTTCGCACCCTTCCAGGTAAATCGTGCGTTGCTGGACCTGGCCGCTGAAGACGTACTGTTCATGCATTGTCTGCCCGCCCATCGCGGTGAAGAGATCAGCCAGGACCTACTGGACGACCCCCGCTCAGTGGCGTGGGATCAGGCGGAAAACCGTTTGCATGCGCAAAAGGCGCTGCTTGAGTTCCTCGTCGCTCCGGCGTTACGGCCTGCATGAGTGCGCCCATGCTGTTGAAGCTGCGCAACCTGGTCTGTGGTTATCAAAACCAACGCGTGGTGCAGGATTTGAACCTGCACCTCAACGCTGGCGACATCGGATGTTTGTTGGGGTCATCGGGATGCGGCAAGACCACGACGCTACGCGCCATCGCTGGTTTCGAGCCGGTCCATGAGGGTGAAGTCGTCCTTGATGGCGAAGTCATCTCACGTGCGGGTTTTACGTTGGCCCCCGAAAAGCGCCGCATTGGCATGGTGTTTCAGGACTACGCGCTGTTCCCACACCTGACTGTCGCCCAGAACATCGCCTTTGGCATTCGCAATCACCCACGGCTGGCGCAGCTGACAACCGAGATGCTGGAGTTGGTCAACCTGAGCGCACTGGGCAAACGTTATCCTCATGAACTGTCTGGTGGCCAACAACAGCGCGTGGCATTGGCGCGGGCCCTGGCACCCGAACCGCAACTGCTGTTGCTGGACGAGCCGTTTTCCAACCTTGATGGCGAATTGCGTCGGCGACTGAGCCATGAGGTGCGCGACATTCTCAAGGCCCGCGGAACCAGTGCCATTTTGGTGACCCATGATCAGGAAGAGGCCTTCGCGGTGAGCGATCACGTGGGGGTCTTCAAAGAAGGCCGGCTGGAACAGTGGGACACGCCCTACAACCTGTACCACGAGCCAGCCTCGCCATTCGTGGCCAGTTTCATTGGTCAAGGCTACTTCATTCGTGGGCAATTGATCGACGCTGAGTCAGTACAGACCGAATTGGGTGTGTTGCGTGGCAATCGGGCTTACGCTGGTATCAGTGGCGCTCCAATGGATGTATTGCTGCGCCCCGATGACATCGTTTATGCACCCGACAGCGCATTGAAGGCTCGCGTGGCGAGCAAGACCTTTCAGGGCGCCGCAACCCTGTATCGTCTGCAGTTGCCAACGGGCACTCAACTGGAGGCTCTGTTCCCAAGCCATACCGATTTGAATGCCGGTGATCTTGTTGGCATAGACGTTACCGCTGAGCATCTGGTGTTGTTCCCAGCGGTAGGGAGTGTACCGGCTCACGCTCCAAGCGTAGAACCTGCGTAAGAGCAGTCAAAGTCCTGCATCAACCGACCGTCAACTTTCCACTCGCCACCAACGTTGCATATCCGCCAATCTTCACCCGTTCACCTTCCAGGCGGCAGAACAACTCTCCGCCGCGTGTAGAGCATTGATACGCGCTCAAACTGAGCTTATTCAGCCGCCGCGACCAATACGGGATCAATGCGCAATGAGTCGATCCAGTCACCGGATCCTCGGGGATCCCCAAGCCCGGTGCGAAATAGCGCGAGACGAAATCATACTGCTCGCCCCTGGCGGTGATGATCACTCCTGGCCACGGCAGCCGAGCGATAACTGCCATATCAGGTTTGCAGTCGCGCACCGCCTGTTCTGAGTCCAGTACCACCATCAACTCGGCAGCGCCCAATACATCGACCACTTCAACACCCAATGCACGCTCGATATCGATTGTGACGCCAACCTCAATCGAGGGCATCGCCGGAAAATCCAAAAGCAGCCGCCCCCCCTCACGACTGACGCTCAACGGGCCTGACTTACCGATGAACTCAATACGCTCCGACGTCTCGCCGTATATCTCGAACAACACATGAGCACTGGCCAGCGTCGCATGACCGCACAACGGCACCTCAGTGGCTGGGGTGAACCAACGGATATGCCAGCCCTGGGCTTCACGCACCAAAAAGGCGGTTTCGGCCAGGTTGTGCTCGGCAGCAATACGTTGCATCAATTCATCGGCGAGCCAGGTATCCAGTCGGTAAACCATCGCAGGATTGCCAGCGAAAGGCCGGTCACTAAAAGCATCTACTTGATGAAATTCAAGCTGCATGGAGGACATCCCATTGATTAATCACAACAGCGACCAGCGGGTCGCCACACCTCATTCCTACACACCAGTGACTCAGGGAGTCTAACCATGCACCTGAATCAATCGCGGCCAATCTGCGCAAATGTCGCGTGAGTATGTTGAGCAAGCACAGCCGCTGACAACTCGACTTCAAGCCCACGTCGCCCAGCGCTGACGAAGATCGTTGTAAAGGATTGAGCGGATACATCGATGAATGTTCGAAGCCTTTTCTTCTGGCCCAGCGGACTGATGCCGCCCAACAAATAACCGGTCGCGCGTTGCGCAGCAGCAGGGTCGGCCATTTCAGCTTTCTTTGCGCCTGCAACATGGGCCAGCGCTTTGAGATCAAGGGTACCCACGACGGGCACTACCGCCACCAACAACTCACCTTTTTCAGTGCTCGCAAGCAATGTCTTGAATACCTGAGCGGGGGGCAAGCTCAGTTTCTCAGCCGCCTCAAGGCCATAAGATGCCGCCTTGGGATCATGTTCATAGCTGTGAATACGGTGTTCGGCGCGAACTTTTTTCAGTAAATCCAATGCGGGGGTCATGCGGGCACTCCAGACGTACCTGGCAATGTATAAAGAAGTGCCATTACTTTAGGCCATCTGCTCCGCAAACGCCTCACCCCGTGGCGCCCGACGTCAATAAAAACCACAACCCTCGACACGAAGGAGACTGTTCATTTTTGACTTTGACATGATTCGTTTATGTCTATATTTTTTCGAATACGAATATTCAGAGGCTACTTGGTGCATCGGTGAGTCTGGCCGGAGTTTGGACGTAAACTGATGCGACGTTTCGCTGGCTGCACAAGATCATTGCTCACAGGTGTCGCACTACAGATTCATGAGTGCTCTTGAAACCGGCTTTTATTACCAGGCAATCGACATGACTGATACGAAGAATAAGAACTACATCATCGCCCTTGACCAAGGTACGACCAGCTCCCGCGCCATTGTTTTCGACCGCGACGCCAATGTGGTCAGCACGGCTCAAAGCGAATTCGTTCAGCATTACCCGCAGCCTGGCTGGGTAGAACATGACCCCATGGAAATTTTCGCCAGCCAGACCGCGTGCATGACCAAGGTTCTGGCTCAGGCCAATCTGCATCACAACCAAATCGCCGCCATTGGCATCACCAATCAGCGCGAAACCACAGTGGTCTGGGAAAAAGACACCGGCCGCCCCATTTACAACGCAGTGGTCTGGCAGTGCCGACGCAGTACCGAGATCTGTCAGCAACTCAAGCGTGAGGGTCTTGAGGACTACATTAAGGAAACCACCGGCCTGGTCATCGATCCGTACTTTTCCGGCAGCAAACTCAAATGGATCCTCGACCACGTCGAAGGCAGTCGTGAACGCGCGCGTCGTGGTGAACTGCTGTTTGGCACGGTCGATAGCTGGCTGATCTGGAAATTCACGGGCGGCACGACCCACGTCACGGACTACACCAATGCCTCGCGCACCCTGATGTTCAACATCCACACCCTGGAATGGGACCAACGGATGCTAGACGTGCTGGACATACCACGCGAGATGCTCCCGCAGGTCAAATCGTCGTCCGAAGTCTATGGCCACAGCAAGAGCGGCATCCCGATTGCCGGCATCGCGGGCGACCAGCAATCAGCACTGTTCGGGCAAATGTGCGTCGAGCCTGGTCAGGCAAAAAACACCTATGGCACCGGCTGCTTTTTGCTGATGAACACGGGCAAAAAAGCCGTTAAATCCAACCACGGCTTACTGACCACCATTGGTTGCGGCCCGCGTGGCGAAGTTGCTTACGCGCTTGAAGGGGCTGTGTTCAACGGCGGCTCGACCGTGCAGTGGCTACGTGACGAACTGAAGATCGTCAACGATTCGATAGACACCGAGTACTTCGCCACCAAGGTCAAGGACAGCAACGGCGTGTACCTGGTCCCGGCCTTCACCGGCCTTGGCGCACCCTACTGGGACCCTTATGCCCGCGGTGCTTTGTTTGGGCTGACCCGTGGTGTGAAGGTCGATCACATCATTCGTGCTGCGCTGGAATCCATCGCCTATCAAACCCGGGACGTACTCGACGCCATGCAGCAAGACGCGGGCGAGCGCCTCAAAGCGTTGCGCGTCGACGGCGGTGCCGTGGCGAATAACTTCCTCATGCAATTCCAGGCGGACATCCTTGGCACCCAAGTCGAACGCCCGAAGATGCGCGAAACCACGGCGCTGGGCGCAGCCTATCTGGCCGGTCTGGCGATTGGCTTCTGGAGTAGCCTGGACGAGTTGAAAGACAAGGCCGTGATCGAACGCAGATTCGACCCGCAATGTAACGAGGCCGAAAGAGAGAAGCTCTACGCCGGCTGGAAGAAAGCGGTGGACCGCACTCGAGATTGGGAGCCACACGAATCGGCAGATTGAGACGCTTCACAGAAGGCAAAAAAGGCCCGATCAACGGGCCTTTCAGTCAAGTGGTGGATTCAATTTTGTCGCCCTGCCCCCTGGACTAGACCATACATCAATAACAGCAAATCATGATCAGGCCGGGCAGCGACCTCTGCCTTCGCTGTGCGTGGAAGATAGCAGACTCCTTCGCCATGTTCGGCACCAAGGATCTTCGGCCCAGGTTGATCCCAGGCCGCGAGAGCGATAGAGGCAATCCCCAATGCTGAGACCAGGAACAAACCTCGTGCCACTTCTAACTTCATCGATCTAAACCTTTGATAGAGCTGCCAAATGCCGCCTCGTAAAAGTAGACCAGCTTGCTCCAATCTGCAGATTTGAACGACGAATGGCGACGCAACTGCTTCATATCGTGTTGTGCAGCCGCGTAGGCCGTCAGACGGCGGCGACATTTCTCAAGATCGAGCAACGCCACCTCAGGTTTGGCGTCAGCCCCCTCGCCTACCACTCGCACAAAAACGTGCTTGATGTAGATGCAGCTGTGCTGCCACCTGCCCTTGTGCATACGCGCCAGATTTTCCGCGAGCGCCTTGAGCATTTGGTCATGCAGCACCTCACCAAAATGTTCGCGACCGCCTGAGGCGTACCAGTTTTCGATTTCTTCGAAGCCATCCAGAGAAGCGGTTACCAGCAACGCGCGCCATTCATTGTTCTCGTCGCGTTCGGCGCCACAGAACACCATTCTCGGCACGTTGACATTGAGCTGACGAAGGCCTTCGAGGGCATCGCGCTCACGCAACACTGTCGGACGACCGAACGGATGTAACCAACTACGATAGATGTGCCCAGTCTGACGTTTTACGTACAACAGCCGACCATTCTCCGATACAACGCGCTGTACACCACTTTCTCCACCACGACGACGATTAGGCTCCTCCACCCAGTCCCCGCGCGTGTTCCAGAAATAAGCGAAGCGGTCCTTGGCCGGTACTGCCAGGTCTGCTACGAAATCAACGGCCATCCTGTTACCTCTTACGTAATAGATACACTCGCCACATGGCGTACAACGGCAGGAAATCCAATCGCTCTTGGATGCGAAATCCTGCGTGCTCGAATTCTGCTTCTACTGTGCCCACCGGCAACACAAAACGGTTCTGGTAGCCTTCCTGCTGGCGCTTACGCTCGGCGCGCTTGCGCTTCCAGGCTTTGAAATTGCCATCAACCCACAACGAAATAATCACGCTATCGCGCGTAACTCGATGAAACTCCTTCAACAAGATCGCCCGATGCTGCGGATCACCAACGTGGTGCAATAACCGCATGCAAAAAATGCTGTCCACAGCATTGTCAGGCATATCAATCGCAAAAGCGGACGTCTGCAAGGGCTGTACCCTTTTCATCACCTCCGGTGATTGAGACTTGCATGCCGTCTCCAGCATAGCCGCTGAGTTATCGGCGCCTATGATCACTCGATTGGCCTTTTCCGCCAACAAAGGCCAGAAACGACCGGCACCACAGGGCAAGTCCATCACCAGGCCTGGCTCACCCGCTAATGCCAGTGCGCGCCTGGCCAATTGTTCATCCCGGCGATGAGACAGCGTGCGCGCCAATCCATCCTTATGCTTGTGCAAATATTTTCGCGCATGGT
>NZ_DASWOT010000046.1:0-22134 GCF_036404235.1 Pseudomonas sp. | reverse complement strand
TCTGATCCAGACTTACCTGAGTCCAATCGACACCTGCATCGTCGCTGCGAAATGCATGGCCGCGCAGTCCATAGGTAAGCACTGTGCCCGGCACGCCATTGCTCATGCCGAAAAGACTTCCCTTGTAAGGCGTTGCCACCTGGACGAAAGACTGACCATGGTCGTCCGAGCGCAATATCAGACCCTGCTCACCGACGATGAATAGGTGCTCACCTTGTGCCGCGATGCGATAAAGGTGCAGTCCCTTGGGGTTATCAGTCTTGCCCATCAACGAGCGCCAAGTGCGGCCACCGTCCTCGGTCGCAACGATCAAGCCGTAGGCTCCTACCGCCCAACCGTGGCTGGCGTCGACGAATAGCACATCCAGAAAGGGCTTGTCCGGGCCATCCTTGATCAGAAACTCGGCATTGTGTAGTCGCCTCTTGGCCTGTTCGGAGCCGTCATCTTCGGCCTGTGCACTATTGCGCTCGAGTTCAGCAGTCTGATTGCCGTCGAGTTGTCGGCTCCAGGTATCACCCTGATCATTACTGTGCAGGATGACTCCGCTGTGCCCTACCGCCCAACCCAACTCTGGACTCGGGAATACCACTCGGGTCAGCGCCACGCTAACGGGTACCTTTGCTTGGCGCCATTGATGCCCGCTATCGTCAGAGAGCAATACGATCCCTTGCTCGCCAACGGCCACCAGCCGGTCACCGCTACGAACTACATCCATCAGGACCGCTTTTTCGGCCCGGACATAGGGTTGCGCCGCTCGCTCGAGTGAGTCACCACTCTGCGCCAAAGCCATCCCTTGCGAGCCTATCAGGCTCAGCAGGAGACCGAGCCGCAAGGACAGGCCCATAAAAATTGAAGTCTGCATAAAAAGATTCCACGCACCGTAAAGTGCGATAGGTGGCTGACCACACGCGGCAATACCGCGCGCGGCCAGTCGGGGGTCAGCGTGTTGCGTCAGCAGCGACAGCGTCACCGGTGAAATGGTTATCCGGCTTGCGAGGCACTACGCGGAAATACTCTTCGTGGAGGTCTTGCGCCACACTCAGCGTGTTAGCTTGCAGGTTGTAAATCCCGGCGGTGATCACCAGATTGCCAGGCAATTTAGGCACACTGAAGCTGGGGACTTGGGTAGTACGCCAAAGCTTGCCTTCGGCGTCGTAGCCATCCATCAGCACCACTGCCCAACTGTCTTCGTCGATGTAAAAGCGACGTTTTGGTACCGCATGACGCTTGCCCGCTGCAACGGTCGCTTCAAGTACCCAGACCCGATGGGTTTCCCAACGTAGATGATCGGGATTGAGATGATGCGCAGAGAACGCCTGGTCCACCGTGACGCCGTGCCAACCGTTAGTGTTATAGGGAATGATCATTTCCTGCTTGCCAACTAGTTTCCAGTCATAGCGATCTGGATAGCCGAAGTAGCCGCGAACTTCATCGAAGTAATTGGCACCAGAAGCGACAAAGTCCGGCGTGTCATAACCCACGGTCGGTGCTCGACGAACGCGGCGCTGGCCCACCAAGTATTGCCAAGCTTGCCGAGAGACATTGGAATCGACACTGTCGCGAATCACCAGTGCCTCACCCACCTTGAACGAAGGCGCGGTAGTGTCAAAGCGTCCGAAGTAATATTCGCCTGTCCACTTCTGCGCTACACCGTCGTGGTAGTAGTAGGGAAACTGAAGCGTTTCGTCATTGCGAGACGCTAGAGTGCGTCCTCCATCGGAAGTCAGCACCAGGTTTTTGAAGCCCACCTCCAAGGACTCTGGTTGAGTCATCAGCAGGAAGTTCCAGATCACTTCGAGGCCGTTTTGCGGAATAGGAAACGGTATACCGCCATAGCAACCCTGCATGGCTACACCGGGAGCCCCACTCAACTTGCAGTTCAGGGCGTTTTGCGCGGTATTTTTGTAGACCCAGTCGGGTGCCGCGGCGGTACGGTGAGTCGGATACACGTCTACGCGGAAGGAGTCCGGATATTTTTGTAACAATGCACGGGTACCATCACTGAGCTTGTCGGCGTACTGGGCTTGGTTACTGGCTTTGATCGAAAATTTAGGTTTTTCGTCGCTGAACAAATCGACGGGGATATCACCTAATTGCTTCCCAGGGACAGCGGTCGTCAGACCACCCTTCCACTCAGGGATGCTGCCATCGGCATTAGCGCCTTTCTCGGCACCCAATGGCGTCAATGTAGTGCCCAGCGCCGCGGCCTGCTGCGCCGGGACCGCAGCCTCGACCAATGCACCGTTAGCCAGCAATGCAGCGCAAGCGCCCGCCAGGAGAGTAAGTTTGAGGTTCATAGGTAAATTCCTAACTAGAAACTGCGCTGGATGGAGAAGGAAATAAAATCACGGTCCCGGTAGTACTGGTCGTAGGTCAGCGTGCCAGTGGCGTCGACCACCCCGTTGGCGCTGCCATAAAAGTGTGTGTAGTTGGCGGCTGCATACCACGTCTTCTGATAGTCCGCCTTCAGGCCGATGCTGATATCGCCGCCGCCGTCAGGTAGAAAACCTGCGCCGTTAACCGACGATCGCCCAGCCAATCCATAACCAACATTGATAGGAACTTGCAGGTCTACTTGAGGTAATACCTGGAAGTACTCCGGCTTAAACTCTACTCGCATGGATGTCGCGTCCCGAGTTGCATTGGGGTCTAGCTGATCGGCATTCTTGGTGACGCTCATTCTGCGGTTGAATGCCACTTCTCCCAAGAGCGTGGCGCCTTGCCAAAATGGGCTGGCAGCCAACACATTAATTGCAGATATGTTGGCGTGTAGCGTATTGCCGACCGGGTAGGCTGGATGGCTGCTGTTGTTGGCATTTTCTGGAGGAAGAAAAATCGTATTACCCGTCGCCACTAATGGCATGTTGTTACGCACTGATACTTCAGCGGCTACGTTGGTCTCTCCAATAAGAGTGCTAATGCTTGCGCCGACGGTCTTGATGTCCTCGCCGTAAACAAGTTCGTAATCTAAGGCATTGGCATAAAACTGCGGGAACTTGTCATGAAACTGAGCGGCATAAAGCCCAAACTCATAATCGCCAGCCTTGTACTTTAACTGCATACCACCCTGGCCAGAGTTACGTGCATGTTGATCCTTGCCACGGGTCAAGGTGCCGTAGGGCGTCAACAGGCTTTCGCCACCCTGATCGACGAAATCCGCAAAGCTGAAATAACTGCCCGCTGCCGGCAGGCGTGCCTTACGCCATTCCAACTGATAGTAAGCTCCCAGGGTAAGGTCTGGATTCAGTTGCCAGGAGGCCGACAGTTGCTTGATCGGCATCATGATTTCCTTAACCTGCGCCCCCGGCACCGAAGTCGCCTTGATCACGTCAGGGGTGAGTTGGGCAACGGCAATGCCGTTTGTCCCGAAGAACAAGCTCTCGCCATAGATCTGCGCAAATTGCCCAGCCTTCAGATTCAAGTCAGTTTCACCCACAGCGAAGCGACCATAGACAAAGGCGTCCAGGAACTCGGCCTTACGTCCGTGAAGTTTTTCAGTTTCACGGGTGAAGTGATCGTGCTGGACAGACTGCGAGTTGACGAAAGTACTGCCATCATTATCGTTGGAGTGGTTATATACATCGTCATACCAGCCAGCACCACTGACCCGAAGACCATAGTCTCGCTTATAACGCAGGTCGAACTCAGAGAGTATGTCCAGCCGGTTGGAAATCAGCCCACGGCTAAAGTTGTGATCGCTGTCGTTGACGTTCGGGTTGCCAGAAGGGCCCGCGACTTTGTCATCAAGTTTATTCAGACGCCAGCTATTGCTGTATTTGATCGTGTTATCCCAACGCGTTTGCAGATCCGGGTTGCCAGTATCGAACTGGAATGCCTGTGCTGCTGGCAGTATCAGACCGCCGACCGCTAATGTAACTGCGCGTGCCAGGCGGTGGTGACGCTCCCACGAAGTGGCGCACGGAGGATAGATATTTGAATATTTCATGGCTGACTGTCCCTCTTATTATTGTTTGAACGTCTTGGCGTGATAGATGAGCTAGCGCCCGACAAGCGCGCAAGTGCCCGCCCTACCCGATCGCCATGGTCTACGGACGCACTGACGAAAGGGCTGGGTTCATGCGGCTCAGTGCCGCGGGTATGTGTTTTCGTTTAAAGGTTCAGGCACCGATAGGTAATTTCTGCCCTATCGGTTGAGTAATGTAGCTGCCCGAGTGATTGAGAATCATATCGGCGACCTTTTCGCCGATCATGATCGCAGGGGCATTGGTGTTACCCGCGATCAGCGTAGGCATGATCGAGGCGTCAGCGACCCGCAACCCTTCTATGCCATGCACCCGCAGTTGATCGTCAACCACAGCCATATCGTCGTGCCCCATTTTGCAAGTGCCCACTGGATGAAAGACGGTACCCAGGTTCGCACGCGCCCACTGCTCGAGTTGAGCATCGCTAACCTCCTCATATCCCGGCGCTAACTCGTCTTTAACGTAAGGGGAGAAAGCGCGGGTTTTCACCAGTTCACGCACCTTGCGAATACCTGCGATTAAGGTTTTCACATCATCGGGATGACTGAGAAAGTTCGGGGTTATGCGCGGTTTATCCTGCGGGCTGGACGAGTTTAGATGAATCGAGCCACGGCTCTTTGGCTTGAGCACACATACATTAATGCTAAAGCCATGTCCCACGGGAATTGAACGATGGGGCTGGTTCTTCAATGCCGGAGCGACGTGAAACTGGATTTCCGGTGTCGGTGCATTTGGGTCCAGCCGCAGGAAACCGCCTGCTTCCACTGAGTTGGACGTCAAGGGGCCACGTCGCCCGAAAATGTAAGGCAATACTGAAGCGAAAAGAGGGATCCACCCGAGCAGTGACCAACCGTAACCGAGCTTGGGTGAAGAGCTGTACATCATGCAGACATCCTGGTGATCCTGCAGATTACCCCCAACGCCTGGCAGGTGATGGCGCACTGCAATACCGTGCTTCTCCAACTCCTCGCGCGGCCCGATCCCCGAAAGCATCAGCAACTGCGGAGAATTGATAGCCCCGGCACTAATGATCACCTCGCGGCTTGCATATACGCGCTCGGTACGCCCCCTGTAATTAATTTCGACACCTACGGCGCGCGTCCCTTCAAGCAACACTTTGTGTGTCAGTGCTTCGCTTAAAACAGTCAGGTTTGGCCGGGCCAGTATGGGATGCAGAAAGGCCTGGGCAGCGCTGCAACGCTCACCGTTTTTCTGAGTAACGTGGTAACGCCCAACCCCTTCTTGCTCGCTGCCATTGAAGTCCTTATTGGAAGGCCAGCCCAATTGGCGGGCGCCCTCCAGAAAGACTGCATTGACCGGACTATCGCAACGCTGCTCGGCGACATTCAGTTCACCCCCAGTGCCGTGCCACTGACTGGCACCCGGTTCAAAATGTTCGGATTTCTTAAAGTACGGCAGGACATCATCGAAGCTCCAGCCTAGATTGCCTTGAGCGCTCCAGCTGTCATAGTCATTGCGATTGCCTCGAATATAAATCATGCCGTTGATGGCGCTCGAACCACCCCAAAGGCGGCCGCGAGGACAAGGCATCGGCTGATCCATACCGGACTGTTCGAATTGATGCATCCAGTTCCATTTCGCATTACCAATTAGCTTGATGATGCCCACTGGCACCCGGACATAAACCCCTGGAAACACTCCGCGATCGCTCGGTCCGGCCTCTATCAGGCAGACAGATTTTTTAGGGTCGGCACTAAGCCGGTTGGCCAACACGCAACCTGCCGAACCGGCACCGATGATGATGTAGTCGAAACGCTGTTGATCAGCCATTGCTAAGTCTCTTGTTCTTTTTCGTAGCCTATATTGGCGCCTGTCAGTCTGACGACACTTGTCTGTGCCTGCCAAAAAAATTGCTTGCGCTTGCCGTGCAAGTCTACGGACATCAATCTGATTCAACGTTGAACCAATGGCCAGCGCTGAGGCGCAGCGACTAAACAGAATAATAAGGAGAAGTAATGAACAGACTCGAAGGCAAAGTAGTACTGCTGACTGGAGCTGCTGGAGATATCGGCCGCGCTATAGCAAGGCTGATGGCAAGCGAGGGGGCATTACTGTTTTTGGTAGACCGCCAAGCCGACGCACTTCAGGCCATGGCCGCCGAATTCGCCGCAAAGGCCCATTATGAAGTCGCTGACGTCAGCGTCTTGGAAGATGCCGAGCGCTACGCAGCGGCCGCCATCAGGCATTTCGGCCGCATAGACGTGCTGCTGTCTAACGCAGGGATAGAAGGCCAGATTGGCGCAAAGCTACATGAAAGCGCACCGGACAATTTTGATCGCGTCATGGCGGTCAACGTTAAGGGTGCTTATCTGGCCTTACGCGCAGTGCTACCCCATATGATCGCCAGCGGCGGCGGTAGCGTTGTCCTGACCTCATCGGTGGCAGCGGTGGTTGGTGTTCCCGGCGCCAGTGCCTATGCCACCAGCAAGCATGCGCTACTGGGTCTGGCGCGAACGGCTGCCTTGGAGTATGCCGCCCACGGCATCCGCGTGAACACATTGAACCCCGCTCCGGTTCGCTCGCGAATGATGAGTTCGATTGAACTGGGGCTTGCGCCTCAGGATGTCGAAGCAGCTCGACACGCAGTGCTCGCGACGATCCCTACTGGACGCTACGTCGAACCCGAGGAGGTGGCTAAGGCCATGTTATTCCTGGCCAGTGACGACTCCAGTTTCTGCACTGGCAGTGCCTACATGATCGATGGTGGCATCACCGCGCAGTAGTTGCCCCCCTTGCGCTATCCAGATAATCAAGTGGCAGCCCCAGACAATTAAGGCGGCACGCTCGGACAAGTACACAGGGTTCGAACGGGTGTTAAATTTCATTAGTCGCCCGCCTTGAGCCCACAGGCTTGCGAACATATTTGCCACTACAACAACAATTCAATGAGGCTGATCATGAGCTCTATCGAGCTTGAAAATCTCGTCGCACAGCTCAAGGCTAGTGCGCCCGACCTGAATCGCGAAGCATCGGCTGTGAGGTATGACTTCTCTGCGATGATGCGCAATATACCCCTCGACCAGGAACTCGTTCAGGAAGCGCAAGTTATCAACGGTGTGCCCTGCATCTCGGCTTATGGCCCCTGGAGCGATCCGGAGCGGGTATTGCTGTATTTGCATGGCGGCGCCTACGTTTTCGGTTCGGCCCTGGATTATTTGCCCTTGGCCGCCAACCTCGCCAAAGCGTGTGGTGCCCGACTGTATTCAGTGGACTATCGACTCGCGCCTGAGCACCCCCACCCTGCCGCCGTTAATGATGCGCTGGCGGCTTATAGGGGGCTGCTGGAAGCCGGCTATCCGGCCCGGCATATCGTGGTCGCTGGCGACTCTGCGGGTGGCGGATTGACAATCGCATTGTTGTTAGCGGCTCGCGAGGCCGGACTGCCAATGCCTGCCGCAGTAACAGTCTTCTCGCCTTGGGTAGATCTGGCACTTGAAGGGAACAGCATTGGGAGTCGAGCAGCGACCGATTACCTGCTCGATCGTCAAGGCCTGGCCCTGATGGCCGAGCACTATGTGGCAGGGCAGTCACCCCGCGAGGCTCTGATTTCACCCATTCACGCAGACCTACATGGTTTGCCACCGCTGCTCATTCAAGTCGGCTCTCACGAAATCCTGCTGAGCGACTCAATCCGTCTGGCAGAAAAGGCTGCAGAAGCCGATGTAGAAACCCAACTACAGATTTGGCCACGGATGTTCCACGTATGGCAGATGTTCGCCTTTGCCCTCAAGCAGTCACGCGACGCGCTCGATCAGGCTGGCGGCTTTTTACGCGAACGCTTTTCAGACCGCACTTGAAAACAACAAGAATAGGATTTTCACCATGATCAATGCAGCAACCCATCAAAGCACCGAAGGACACCTTGATATCGCCATCATTGGCGCCGGCTGGGCTGGCATGTATATGCTTTACCGGGCGCGGCTCCTCGGTTTGAAAGCGCGCGTGTTCGAGGCGGCCCCTGAAGTCGGCGGCACATGGTATTGGAACCGTTATCCGGGTCTGCGCTGCGATGTCGAAAGCCTGGACTATTCCTTTTCGTTCTCCGACGAATTACAGCAGGAATGGAACTGGACCGAGCGCTTTTCCACCCAGGAGGAAATACTGCGTTACGCGCATTTCGTGGCTGAGAAGTTCGACCTGCATCGGGATATCCAATTCAATACCCGCATTGCATCTGCGCAGTTCGACGACGAGACACGCCTATGGAATATCAACACTGAAGATGGCCAGACCATCACCACGCTCAACTACGTCATGGCCACTGGTTGCCTGTCTGTACCCAAGGATCCAGATATTACTGGACTGGAAAATTTCCAGGGCCAGATATACCACACGACCGACTGGCCCAAGGAAGGCGTGGACTTCACCGGCAAGCGTATCGCAGTGGTAGGTACCGGCTCTTCCGGCATCCAGGTTATTCCAATTCTCGCCGAGCAGGCTGAGCACCTGACCGTCTTCCAGCGCACCCCCAGCTTCAGCCTGCCAGCGTTCAATGCGCCAATTGATCCCGAATACGCACAGGTACTCAAGACGCACTATCCAGCCCATCGACGCCATGCTCGTGAGAACAGCTTTGGCGGTATTCCCTTCATCAGCTACGACAGATCGGCGCTGGACGTCAGCCCTGCCGAGCGTTGGAGAATCTATCAGGAACTCTACAATCGTGGCGCACCGTTTGCGTTTCAATCGGCCTTCAACGACCTGTTGGTCGATGCCGAAGCGAACCAGACTGCTGTCGATTTCGTGGCTGAAAAAATTCGCCTCAAGGTCAAGGACCCTGCGGTGGCAGAACTACTGATCCCAGCGGGCCAGCACATTGCTACGCGCAGGCTGTGCATCGATACCCAGTATTACGAAACGTTCAATCGCGATAACGTCAGTCTGATCAGCATCAAGCACACGCCAATCGAGTGCATCGTTGCCAATGGCATTCAAACATCAGCGCGATTGCACGAATTTGATTGCATCGTTTTTGCCACAGGTTATGACGCGGTCACGGGTGCCTTGCTGAAAGTCGATATTCGTGGCGAAAAAGGCCTGTCCTTGCGCGAGAAGTGGGCGGACGGCCCACGCAGCAATCTCGGAGTCATGATCGCCGGTTTCCCGAACCTTTTCACCGTTACAGGCCCGGGAAGCCCGGCAGTCTTTAGCAACATGTTCGTATCCATTGAACAGCACGTCGACTGGATCGCCAACTGCATCGCTTATGTGCGCGCGCAGGGCAAGACTCACATTGCAACCAGTGAAGAGGCAGAAAGCGCCTGGCTCCAACACATCAACGAGCTGGCTGCGCAGACCCTCTTCCCACAAAGCACTTCTTGGTACATGGGTGACAACATTCCAGGTAAACCTCGTGCATTCATGGCCTACATCGGCGGCGTAGGCACCTTCCGCAAGACGTGCGACCAGGTTGCTGCGTCAGGCTACCAAGGGTTCATCTTCGACTGACCCTAGGGGTTTTGAAATGAAAGCACTACTGCAAGATAAAGTCGCCTTGGTCAGCGGTGCCGGTTCCGGCATCGGCCGGGCCATCGCCCTACTCTATGCCCGGGAAGGAGCCCGGGTCGTGGTTGCCGATCGTGACTTGGTTAGCGGCGAGCAAACCTGCGCGCAGATTCTTGCCGCAGGCGGCGAAGCGATTTTCCAACAAGCGGAAGCAACCAGCGACGAGGATCACCTGGCGCTGATCGAAATCGCTACCCAGCACTATGGCGGCCTGCATATCGCCTGCAACAACGCAGGCATCGGCGGAACTCCAGCGGATGTCGCAGACTTCAGCCTCAAGGACTGGCACCGGATCATCGACATAAACCTGTCAGGCGTGTTCTACGCGATGCGCAGACAACTACCGGCCCTGCTCGCTTCGGGTGGCGGGGCAATCGTCAATATCGCGTCGGTCATGAGCCAGGCAGGTTTTGCCGGGCATGCGGGTTACACCGCCGCCAAGCATGGCGTTCTTGGCCTGACGCGGAGCGCTGGGCTGGAGTACGCCACTCGCGGCATCCGAGTGAATGCGGTCGGTCCTGGCTTTATCGAAACACCACTATTGCTTGGCCTCCCGGCAGAGCAGCGACAAGCACTGGCAGAACAGCATCCCATCGGCCGCCTCGGGCGGCCCGAGGAGGTTGCCGAACTCGTGGCCTGGCTCAGCAGTGACAAAGCCTCTTTCGTAACGGGGGCCTACTATCCGGTCGATGGCGGCTATCTGGCGCGCTGAGCGCGCTTCGTAATTCTGGAGTTACGTATGATCAGACTGATTTTCTGCATAAGGCGCCATCCACAATTGACCCAAGCGCAGTTCCTCACCCACTGGCAAGGCACCCACGCTGCCCTGGTAAAGCGTCACGCAGATACGTTAGGCATCCGCGGGTATCACCAGATGTCAGCGATTGAGCAGAACATTACCCACGCTATCCAGCAGCAGTCCGGTTCGCTGCCTGCCTTCGACGGGGTAGCCATCATCAGCTTTGAAGATATGCAAGGATTCAGCTTGCCACAACGAGATGAGCAAGCACGGCAGGCGCAGAGCGAAATCGACGACGATTGCGCGCTGTTCATCGATCTTCAGGCCTCAAGCCTTATGCTTGCCCAGTCAGACACTGTTATTGAAACCCCGCCTCAGGTATATGGCTGAGCCTTCAATATCAGATCCATGGGATTATTCGCAGACCCCACTGCGGTAATCCCGGGGAGATATCTCATATTGGCGCTTGAAAGTACGGCTAAAGTGAGCGGCTTCGACAAAGCCCCATTTAAACGCGATTTGAGTGATGGACACACCCAGCAGACGCGGGTTACTTAAATCGTGGGCCACCCGCTCCAGCCGACGGCGCAAAATGAAACGGCAAACGCTGTCCCCCTGCTCCTCGAAGATTCGATACAGGCGGCGCACGGAAATATGCATCTTCTCGGCAATGGTGGCGGGACTCAACTCTGATTCCTGCAACGACTCCTCAATAAGTTGAACGGCCAGCGTGCGAATATCACCTTCCTCAAGCGAAGTACTACTCCACTCCTCTTGGGCACCCTGAGCAATTGCCGGGGCTACCAGTGCCAGCAACGCGCTCTGCAACGCCGCCCCCTCTCCCCACTCGGAGCGGCCCTTTAGCTCACTGTCATTAATGAAATTGATCAGCGTTCGAATCAATCGGCCAGCAGCACTATTACGGGCCAACCGGCCAAACAGTTCGCCCTCCCGCAAGTGCTGCCGTACTACATCGCGACTCAAATGAATTGAGGTGTTTTCTATAAGACCGTGAGGTTCGATCTGGAAAGAGGCGGCTGCATCTATCAGCGCAAGGTCACCAGGCATCAATTCGATGGATTTGTTAGCTTGGTGAATATGCTGCCGACCGCTTTTCTGGAACACCAAAAAACAATGCATGTCGTTCTCACCCGAGAAGCGACTGCGCAAATGTGTTATCTGACCGGCATTGGTGCGCACCTTTGCGACCTCGAGACCGCCCAAGTCCTGTCCGTGGATATTGCCGATAAACAGTGAGTGGCGAGGATCCTGAGTGGTGTCAAAGTTACCGCAGACTGAGCGCAACTGGGCTTTCCAGTCCAGGAACACTTGTGAACCGCTGGAGGCAGCTAGCATAGCGATACTCCTTTGTAGCTTTATTATATTTAGTGGGAAACTAGTTAACATATTATCTATTTCCCAGCAAGCATCTTCTGTCTACTCAGGTGCAATCTCGGACTTGCTGGCTAAATACGAAGACCCAAACCAGCGCGGGGCCTATGCTCCCGCCAGTGCTCATTCAAGGCCGTTTTCACGAAATTCTGCTAAGGAGGAGGTAGCCGCTACTGGTTACGGCTAGGAGACGACCTCATAGGCAACGGCCTCGCCCCCACCGATGCAGAGGGCGGCAATGCCCCGCTTGGCTTAGCGGGCAGCAGGTTGTAGTGATTGATCGAGTAGTCGCTGAGCGAGATCTCAGAGTCGTCATTCGGATGGGGATGCCGCGCCCCATGCACGCCACAGCCGACGGAAAGGCCTTGTTATCGACACTGACCGATGACCATGTAAGGGAATGGCTTGGTAATCAGAGCGGATAGCGCTGTACCCAGTTAGTGACAAAGTCGCAAAAGACGCTCACTTTCTTTGGAACCTGGCCGCTTGATGGGTACAAGAGAACATACGAGCCCCGGACATCCGATGGAGGAGAGAGGGGTACGGCCTCCAAAAGGCCGTCACGCACGTAAGGTTCAGCGATGAAGGTGAGTAGTGGTCCGACGCCCGCACCGTCACGTAGCAGGTTACGAGCCAGGAAGAAGTCATCTACAAGATACTTAGTCGGGAGCTTTTGTAACTGCCAGAGTGCGACGATCGCTGAATGGAAGACCCAATCGTGATCGTCGGCGCCGACCCATCGTGGCCTCCCGCGCCTCGCCAGGTATGACGGGGCGGCATAGAACCCCCCCTTGGGCGTTCCAAGATGCCGAATTTTGAGCGTTGAATCCTTTAGCGGTACCGCCATGGGGTGGATAGCCACGTCGACGCCCTCCCCGACGAGATCTGGGTAGGCGTGCGTAATACGCAGATCGAAAGTGATCTCGGGATAGCGCCACGCGAACTGAGAGAGGAGTTGTGGCAACACGATGGCACCGAAGTCGCGAGGCGATGTCAGCCGCAGCAATCCCGATGGCGTCTCGGCACGTTCAGGCAACGTCGTCAACGCCTCGTCCAGTGCCTTCAGATAGTGTGCCGTACGCTCATAGAAGGCAATGCCCGCCGTTGAAAGCGCCATGCTGTGCGTGGTTCGATGAATCAACTCGGCACCGACACTCTCCTCAAGTTTGGCGATGGCACGGCTAACGGTACCTTTACTGACTTTGAGCTTGGCAGCAGCCTTGGAAAAGCTGTTCTCATCTGCCACGGCAACAAAAGTCGCTATCAAACTGTAATCGGGTGGTGTTTTCATAGTAAAAAACAAAATTCCATTTTTAAGCAGTTATTCGTAAATGGATAGACGTTATCGTATCTAACAGAGAAGGGGCAAACACGATGATGCCGTGAGGCGACGTCCCACAGCTTACATCTACGACACAACACTTTAGGGTGGACGAATCTCTACCTCCGGCCAGGTTGGGTACAGCGACGCGCGCACGAAAATCAGGGGGAAAATGACCAAACATTGCTCGAATGGACTGACGGATTTGTTCTCTGAACTCTTGGCCTGGTCCAGGCTTTTTCCCGGCGGGAATCTAACGCCGGAGGAGGCCACTTCGGAAATTCCATACGGTCTGGCTATCCGGGGATAGCATTGGCGTACAGGTGCCCATTGGAGAATACAGCAAGAACAGCCCCGTTAATGTTGGCGCCAATTCCTGGGATATCGTGCCAAGTGTCGCGTTGATGTACACGGGTCAGAGTATCCTCGGAAAATCCTTCGGCCAGGCGACCGAATACAGTGCACGACTTTTCTATTATTACTATACGGAAAATCACGCTACCGACTATATGTAGGTTCATCCGCGCTCGTTGGGAGCAGGCTTGTAATGGTAACCGCCATCTTCCCGAGATATCCCAGAGGAACAACGTATAGAGAGATCACGCCTTACGGGAAGATGAGGCTCGACTGGCAAGAAAGCTCTGAGTAGATGTCAACGCTTGCCCTCTATAAACGAGCAATTTGACCAACTGGTAACATCGATCTCCCATCTAGACCGCAGCTTACTAACCAAACCACAACTGGACGGGAGACTCGCTGCCCGTCAGTACTTGAACTCAATCTTCATGCTCACACTTATTTATCGTTTGGCTCGTCCCAGCCAAAGAAGGAATAGGGAAGATAGGCCTTCGGATCGATTTCCGTGTAGTACTTTTCTTCGGAGCTGATGAGCGAAATATTACCGGTCGAAACATTTGCGCCGAGAATTTTCACCACTGGTAATGAAGCCCAAGGATCCTGACGCGACCAGTTCAAATGAACGTCGCCCTTGCCGATTTTGACGGATTCCGTCACATCCATTTTCAACCACATCGGCTGCAAGAGTGGCTTGACCCTTGTGCGTACTCCATAGGGCCAGATGTAATTGAATGCAGCGAGGTGATCCGGCTTGAACGGCAGCAATTTATTGAATTCGGAATTGAGTTCTTCATATTCCGGATCGTTGGGCTTTTCCGAGGTGTTGCAGCTGTACGACGCATAGCAAACGCCATGTCGAGCACAATACGCAGTAAATTCTTTTCCGTTGTACGCGGAATCGATAGCCCCCACCTTCTTCGGATAGCCATTGGCTTCACGTCCCAGGAAGGAGCCCATGTCCGTATTAAGTGTCATGGCAACAACCAACTTCCCTTCGATCCCAAGCCTTTCGTCCGTTACGGCGATAGCCAATGCAGCTTCCTTATACGGGACGTCGAAGTTCGTGTAATGGAAGTTATTAAGTGCAATTTCGACTAGGGGTCTGCCACGAAGCTTTAGACCAGGAGGAATGATTGCCTCCAATGCCTCATTGCTAGTTTCGTACAAAACAGAAAGGACATCTGCCTGGAACAGACTTACCTCACCTTGAAAAGCCGGCCAAACCTCGCTTTTGTAATCTTTTTTCACAAACCCCATTGCTTTATCCTCGAAGTTAAATTTCAGGCAGCAAACAGCAATCCAGCGTATCCGTGCAATAGCAACTGAACATCCAGCGAACGTACTTTCGGTCAAGCAATAGTCAAGCCGCCATCGACAACCAGTTCGGCCCCCGTCAGATAACTTGACTCATCCGATGCCAGAAAAAGCGCGACATTGGCGATTTCAATCGTCTCGGAGAAGCGGCTCAGGGGGACGCTTGCGAATATACGCTCGGCCGTGTCCTTGTTCTTGAAATCCTCCTCAACCATAGGCGTCTTAACGAAACTGGGATGGATCGAGTTCGCGCGAATATTGAAGCGACCGTAATGGAAGGCCACATGCTTAGTCATCGAGCGCACGCCGCCCTTGGAAGCGGTATACGCGAACGGACCAGCGCTTCCCACGATGGCTGCGATCGAGGACACATTGATGATGGATCCTTTCCCGGCATTCTTCATGAACGGAAGTACGTACTTCATTCCAAGGAATACACCTTTCAGGTTGACGTCGATAACACGACTCCAGTCTTCCTCATCAGTCGTCTCCGGCGTGCTTTCAGGCAGCGGCTTCTTGTCGCCGACGCCGGCATTGTTCAATAGGACGTCGATCTGCCCGAACTCGCTGACCGCCCGGTCGACCACCACTTTCCAATCGGCACCTGAGGAAACGTTATGACTGAGCGCAATCGCGATGCCTCCACTCTTGCGAACTTCTTCGACTACAGCTTGAACGCCGGCGAGTTGAACATCCGTCGCAACTACCTTTCCGCCCTCTGCGGCGAAGAGCTTCACGGCGGTTGCGCCGATGCCGCTACCGGCACCAGTGACGATAAGTACCTTGTTGTGCAATCTCATGGCATTGCCTCATAGTTGGAAAGAGTCATATGTTCTCGCTGCCGTGGGCCTCATCCTGCTTGGTCAACAATGCGGTGCGGTCGGTTTCGACCTGGGCACCCACATACTCGGCATCCGCGAAGTCCGCGTCCTGCCCTGCTCCGGCCTCGATCCGTAGCTGGACGCCGAGGTTGTCCAGCCGCTGCATGGGAGATGGCATCATGGCCACCCGGCGCTCATCGGACTGAATCTGTTTGAGAACTGCGATCTGCAAAGTCACTGTCTTCTCCCGTGTTTTCTAAGTCTTTGCTCACAGTTCATCGCAGCCAGCCCATGGACACCGGTCACGACTCGTTGATCTTCGCCGTTGACCCTGGTCAGCACAGTTAATTTTTTGCAGGCGGCATATTCTCGCCAAACCCGACCTCAACTGATCCGGATCGGTGGCTGTACCAGGGCATTGATGCAATAAGCCAGTCACCGCACGCCGCGCGTCGATCTGGCCTCACGCAATGATCGCTCCGCCATCGGCGACCAATTCGGCGCCAGTGAGGTAGCTAGACTCGTCGGACGCCAAAAACAACGCGACATTGGCGATCTCCTGCGGCTCGGAAAGTCGTCCCAGAGGAATGGTCGCAGTCAGTTGCTTGGCAAGATCCTCGTTCTGAAAGTCCGCCTCGGTCATCGCCGTCTTTACACCACCGGGGTGGATAGAGTTCGCACGGATGTTGAAACGACCGTAATGAAAGGCCACATGCTTAGTCAGCGACCGGATACCACCCTTCGATGCGCTATAGGCGAAGGGACCGCCGTTGCCCACCATGGCCGCGATCGAAGATATGTTGATGATGGAGCCGCCGCCACCGGTCCTCAGAACGGGCAATATGTGCTTTATTCCGAGAAAAACTCCCTTGAGGTTGATGTCAATGACACGATCCCAATCTTCGTTGTCAGTCGTCTCCGCGGTGCTCACCGGCATCGGCTGCTTATCGGCGACACCCGCGTTATTCAACAGCACGTCGATCCTACCGAACTCCGCCATTGCGCGGTCGATGACGGCTTTCCAGTCGGCGTTCGACGCGACATTGTGACTGAGGGCAATCGCCTCGCCACCATTTTTGCCGATATCCTCGACCACGGCTTGCACACCGGCGAGCTGGATGTCAGTGGCGACAACCTTCGCGCCTTCCAGGGCGAAGAGCTTCGCAGCAGCTGCACCGATTCCGCTGGCCGAACCTGTGACAATGACAACTTTGTCTTGCCATCGCATACTTATAAATCTCCTTGTGAGCGTCTCATTTAGTCACGAGACCAGTAGAAATTTATGCCGGATCGGCAGTTGCGTGAAGTTGAGCACTGGGCATCTTCTTTTTAATCGCTGGTTGCGGTGGCTGGTGTGATCGTTCCACTGTGCCGGCCACGGCCCATCGGGCATGAAGCAGCAAGAAGGCGTCTGGCATTTACCAAGTTACAGCGATGCTAGCATTGATTCATTTCTGCACCTCCCATGAAAAACAAGAAACAGTTTTTCATTATGGAAACACCAAACAGTTACTACCTTGTTGCCACCTTTTATTGCAGCGGCCGAAGAGAACAGCTTAGCCAAGGCATCCGGACGACTTTAGCTCAGCAAGGGCACGGTCAGTCTCGATCGGTAAGCTGGAGAAGATTGTGGGCGCCGAACTCATCTATCGGACCACGCACAGGATGTCGGTATGGACGGCCGGGATCGCGCTCTGCTAACGGGCGGCTCGTCACCTCGAGGTGGTGGACGCGGCAATAATGGCGTTGCGCGAATGCGCAGAAGAACCGCGGGCCTGCCACGGATGATAGCGTCATACGAATTCGGCTCGATTGTGCCGCTACTGCTACTGCGCTGAAGTTCGGGGCCAGGAGCCTGACCACCGCCGACGAATACGCCAGGAAAAAGCCGCGCCACTGATGGACGCGTTTCATGCCTGGATGATCGCCCAGCGCGAGCGTGTGCATGAAGGTTTGGGGATTACCAAAGCCTTGGATTACAGCCTCAAACGCTGGGCGGCGTTGAGCCGTTATCTGAATGACGGCACGGTGCCCATAGACAATAACCACATCGAAAATCAGATACGACCTTGGGCTCTCGGTCGCAAAATTTGGCTATTCGCCCGCTCGCCACACAGTGGCCAACGTGCGACGGCGCTGAGGGTTGCTGGCCCACGATCGCGAAGTATGCCGACCCTTGGCGGTTATTTTCCATCCAGGCCCTAGGCCGAGAAGTAGACTTGAGCAACTTGAACCGACTTACACCTACTCCTCACCGGCCGCCTCAAGCAGTCGCCGAAAAGAATCCAGGAATACCGTCTCGGCATGATTCATTCTCTGCTCGCGATTCCACATCAGGAACACATCGACATCCACTACCCCCTCTGCAGGGGGCAGACGCCAGATGAGTCCATTATGCAGATCGATATCCACCAAGTGCTCCGGTAGGCAACCTACCCCATAACCCGCAATGATCAAACGCCGGATCTCTTCAAAGCTCGACGATGAAGCAACGATTTTTCCCGTAAATCCCTGCTGGTCACGGAACATCGTCAGCGGCGAAAGGTTTCCGCCAAGCTGATCGCTGGTGAAACTGACGAAATTCTCACCTTGCAGTGCTTCCAACGGCAACCGCCGCTGGCCGAAAAGACGGTGGCGTTTTCCACAGAAAAAAGCATAGCGCTGACGTAATAATCGACGGCGCTCCAGCTTAGTTTGAGGAAATCGGCATAACCCCAATCCAATGGTGGCAGTTTTTTGATTCAGCGAGCTCTGAATGTCCGCGCTTCGCATCACCTCAATTTCGAGCTCGACCCGAGGGTGGTCGCGATGAAGCTGAATTAGAAAATCATCGTACAGATCAGATTGCACTTGGCTAATCGTGAGAATCCTGACCTTACCCACAACGTCGTCCTGGGGATTTTTTGCAGTCGCCGCCAATCGCGAGACGTTACCGTATATCTCCTCAGCAAGACGCAAGACTTCCTCGCCCGCCGGCGAAAGGTCGAAGCGCGGCCCTCGGCGCAGGATTAGAGCGCACTCCAACTGCTCCTCAAGTCGCTTGAGCGACTGGCTGACGGCCGATTGAGTCAGGAATAAACGCGCCGCTGCGCGACTGATGCTTTTTTCCTCACCAATCACCAGAAAAGTACGCAACAGATTCCAATCCAGCCGGTCACTCAAAAGACGCCTGCTCTGCCAACTCGGCTCTCTGGCGGGGATTTCCTGATCGCTCATATGCCACCATTAGTAATGACACTAATAATTAAATTAAGTATTAGCAAATTGATTAAGCATCAAGGTTAAGGGATAAAGCTTCCAAGCGCCACAGAGCGCACCTTGATCAGCCTTAGAACCCTGCCAGAAAGCCAATAGCCAAGGGCCTTGTATGCATAACTCTTCGACCCGACCAAGTCGTGCTGCAGCGGCTGCCACTCTTCGCTATGCGGTGCAGGAAGCGATCCACACTGACTGGCGCCAGATCCTGTTTGTAACCTGCGCCATGACTATTGGCTCAGCCGGCTTAGTCACTCTTTGCGGACTTTATGCGGTGATCGCTGGCTACATGACTCACGCGTTCCAGACTCATCTGCGCTATAGCGGCATCTCCTTGGCTTACCAATTGATCTGCGCCATTGCCGGTGGCACTACGCCGATCATCAGCACGATGCTGGTCCCGCAATTTGCCGGCCAATGGCTGCCACTGGCCAAACTCCTTAGCCTACTCGCAGGCCTATCACTCTTGGGCGTCTGTGGTCTGGCTCGTCTGCGCGAAGACACCATGGCTCAGCCACAGCCGACACTTTAACAAGGAGCTCACATGTTCAAGCCCGAAACGATCAACCCCGTGGAATGGCAGGCGCGCTGCGAACTGGCCGCGCTATACCGACTGGTCGCACATTTCCGCATGACGGACCTAATCGATACTCACATTACTCTCCGCGTCCCCGGCCCAGAGCATCATTTTCTGATTAACCGCTATGGAGTGATCTTCGACCGCATGAAAGCCAGCGATCTGGTCCGCATCGATCAGCACGGCAACGTGGTCAACGCAGATCCTGCGACAAGCCGGGTCAACGCAGCAGGTTTCGTCATTCACTCTGCCATTCACATGGCCCGACCCGATCTCAATTGCGTGATCCACACCCATACCGCCGCCGGCATGGCAGTGGCAGCCCAAGAACAAGGGCTTCTGCCAATCAGCCAGCACGCGCTGAGGTATTACGGAAAACTCGCATACCACACCTATGAGGGTATCGCCCTGTCGCTCGATGAACGAGAGCGACTAATCGCCGATCTGGGTCCACACAAGGCGATGATCCTTCGTAACCATGGCCTGCTGGCGGCCGGTAGTACTGTCGGCCATGCGTTTCAAGAGATTCACTTTCTTGAACGCGCGTGCCAAGCGCAGATTCAGGCTTTATCCGGCAACAGCAAGCTGGTGTATCCAAATGAAAAAGTCTGCGCATTGGTTGCCTCGCAGTTTGATCGTGACGAGGCAGATGAAATTACCAACCTGGGCTGGCTAGCCGCACTTAGCCTGATCGAAAATCAACGCGAGTCCTACTGCTCATGACTACCGTTGCGCTGCTTAGCAATGATGCATTGCTGCTGGAACAACTGCAGGCTGCATTTGCCGCCCATGCTCCTCACCTGCGCGTAGTGCTCGCCGACGACCCTGCTGCTGCCCAGGCGCAAGTGGCCGCCTGCTGGTATCCACAAGCTGGCAGCCTTGATCGCTTGCCGCGCCTGCGCCTGATCCACTCGGTTGCCGCAGGCGTTGATCACTTGAGTACCGACAGCAGTGGCCCTGACGTTCCGGTGTGCCGCGTGGTCGACCCCGATCATCGCCGCGGCATGACCGAATACGTACGTTGGGCCGTGCTGCATTACCACCGAGACTTCGACCGGGTTACCGCACAACAGCGCGAAAACCTGTGGTTACGCCACCCTCAGCGCTTTGCCGGCAAGTTCAAGGTCGGCGTGATGGGACTGGGTTCGCTAGGCTCCGCAATAGCCGCCGATCTCGTGGCCGCCGGCTATAGCGTGCGGGGATGGTCGCGCAGCCCTCGGCATCTAAAAGGTGTGACCTGCCATCATGGCGACGCAGAATTCAGCCAGTTCCTTAACGGTTTGGATCTACTGGTCAACTTGCTGCCCTTGACCGCTGCGACACGCGGCATCCTCAACCACCACACCTTTGCCAAGCTCGCGCACGGCGCAGCTATCGTCAACTGCGGCCGCGGTCAGCACGTGATCATCGACGATCTACAGATCGCCCTTGCTAACGGCCAGTTACGCGGCGCCGTGCTGGATGTCTTCGAGCACGAACCGCTACCCAGCGATCACCCGCTCTGGCAAATGCCGGGCGTGGTAGTCACGCCGCACATGGCATCAGCGGCATCCCACGACTGCATTGCACTCCAGATAGCAGAAAACACCCGCCGACTGTTAAGCGGTGAAGCTTTGAACAACTTGGTTAACCGTTCATTGGGTTACTAAGCAACACGTATGGGGTATCGCATGAACGTATTGAAATGCAATGGCGAACGACTGTGGAGCAGCCTGATGGACATGGCCAAGGTCGGCGCCACTGATAAAGGTGGCAATTGCCGATTAGCGCTGTCCATTGAAGACAAGTTCGGTCGTGAACTGTTCATGGACTGGTGCAAGGAAGTCGGCATGAGCGTCTCTTTCGACGCCATCGGCAACCTTTTCGCGCGCTTGCCTGGTCTTGATGACGGCTTGTCCCCGGTCGTCATGGGCAGCCACCTTGACACACAGCCCAAGGGCGGACGCTTCGACGGTATTTACGGAGTGCTATGCGGCCTTGAAGTTGTACGCAGCCTCAAAGAACAAGGCTTGCAGAACAAGCGCCCCATCGAAATTGCGGTATGGACCAACGAGGAAGGTGCACGCTTTACTCCTGCCATGTTTGGTTCTGCAGTGTTCACCGGGAATTTGCCGATTCAGAGTGCTTTGAATGCCCGCGACATAGATGGCATGAGCGTCCTGGAATCCCTTGAGTGTATCGGCCACGTCGGCGACTTGCCCTTTCAGCGCCCATTCGACGCCTACTTCGAAGCCCATATTGAACAAGGCCCGATCCTCGAAGACAACGGCTTGCCAGTTGGCGTCGTCACCGGTGGCCAAGCCATCTGCTGGCTGGATGTGGAGGTTAAGGGCCAAAGTGCCCATGCCGGCACTACACCCATGGCGTTGCGTAAGGATGCCGTCTTCGGCGTTACAGAAATGGCCGCACATTTGGAAGCCTTGGCCGTTGACTTCGCACCGAAAGGTTTAGTGACTATCGGCCAAGTGAATATTGCCAACTCATCGCGTAACACCATCGCTGGCAACGTGACCTTTACTGTCGACCTGCGCCATCACGACGATGCACAGATTGCGATCATGGAACAGCGAGTGCTCAAGGACTTCCAGCGTGTGGCAGATCAACGCGGTTTGACTCTAAACACTAAGCGCCACTGGCTAAGCGCCGCCACCCCGTTTGACAGCGATTGCATTGCAGCTGTGCGGCGCTCCGTCGAAGCTCTGGGGTACCCACATCAAGACATCGTCAGCGGCGCGGGCCACGACGCCATCCTGCTCGCCCGCCATTGTCCCACCACGATGGTGTTCATTCCCTGCGTCGGCGGCCTTAGCCATAACGAAGCCGAAGACGTCATACCCGAAGATGCGCGC
>NZ_DASWOT010000045.1:0-36355 GCF_036404235.1 Pseudomonas sp. | reverse complement strand
AACTTGTAACCGCGATCCCATCACTCACTCATATTTTCGACATTCATCTCATTTGAACACTTCGTTCATGTAAACGAACTTGAAGTCGCCGTAAACTTCATCCCATGAATACATCAGGTGATCGACTACGCGTGCTATTGCGAGAGTGCCATCTCTCTGCGACAGATTTCGCCGCCAACCGCAAGGTGACGCCGCAACACGTGAACAATTGGTTCAAACGTGGCATTCCCATGGCGCGCATGGAAGAGGTGTCTGAACTGCTCAGCGTCAATGCCCGCTGGCTGCGTACAGGCGAAGGTCCCAAACACCCCGGTGAACGCCGCGGCAAGGCCGAACATGAGCCTATCGCTCACAAAACACGCAGCAGCGCCCGTGACCAACTCGAACTCCCGATCTATAACGAACTGCACAACCAAGGCGCCAGGCGCCCCTCTGTGGCCGAAGTTCCTAACCAAAAAATCCGGCTCTCTCGTCGCGTCCTCGACGCCATGGAGGTCGAACTGCACAACGCCATTTGCATTGCCATGACCGGCAGCAGCATGGCCGACAAAATACAGGATGGCTCGCTCATCGGTATCGACCGAGGCAAAACCCACGTCATCGACGGCGAAATCTATGCCCTCGAACACGACGGCATGCTCCGCGTGAAATACCTCTATCGCCTTCCTGGGGGCGGTCTGCGGCTGCGCAGTCACAACGCCAACGAATACCCCGACGAAATCTTCACCGCAGAACAAATTCAGGGGCAACACATCCAGATACTGGGCTGGATCTTCTGGTGGTCCACCCTCAACAATCGCCGCCACCCGGCAACAGTGATTTGAACCCAAAAGGAAAACTCACGCAGGAGCATCGATGCTGGGCATGCGCGATAAACATCAGTATCCTGTGCGCCTTCGTTTTACCCCCCCTGGCTACCCGCACGGGGGACAAACAAGGCAACGCCCCAACGGCCGCCTCGTTTACTTCACAAGCGCTCCTTGCAGAGCGCACCTTTGCAGGCGGGTGCGGTTAGCCAAAAACTAACCAACCCTGCCCACGAGAAGCCGGCCACAAGCCGGCTTTTTAATTGTCCGAAATAATCCTGTCCCGTTCGAGAATCCTGCCGATAGCCTAGCTATTTCGGGCGTCTCAAGCGTTCCCCTGTCCGATGGTGTTCAACGCCATTTGACCTCATCCGACGATGAAGTGGGGGGACAGATGGGGGGACAAACGGACAGCAAGGGGAAATCAAATGAGTACGCTGAATCCGAAGCAAGTAGAAAATCTGACCGAGCCTGGCACCTAATCGGCTACGCCATGACAGACCTGCTCGCAAGGTCATTAAGCACGCGCAATGGCTGTTGCTGCGCAATCCCGAGAATCTGAAAAGGCCAGAACAATAGGTTCACTTGAAGGATTTGCTGGCAGCCAACCAATCGTTGATGACGGTCTATTTTTGATGGAGGCTGAACTTAAAACGCTCTGGACGCCGAATGCCGGCTGAGCCTGGAGATCGGCCTGGAAGCAATGGCTGCGCCATGCTCATGAAAGCGAAATACCGGCCCTGATTCAGTTCGCCAAAAGGCTAAAGGGTTACTGATGCAGCCATCGTGAGCCGCGCTCGCTGGCCAATGCACACCGGTCAGCTGGAAGGAATAAACAATCGAATAAAGGTCATCAAGCGAATGGCATACGGTTACCGGGACAGCGAATTCTTTTTCATGAAGTTCGAGAGCTTCTTTCCCGGCAATCCGTGAAGAACCTTTCAGGCTGATCCCTTTATCAAGGACAGCTAGGAGCGACTTCTCATCAGGGGCCGAACACATTAGCGCAGGTATGCCTTACCGTTCATCAAGCTGGGTTGCAGGAGGTGGGCTGACCATACATTGGCCTGGAACATTACACTCGCGAGTAGGCTAGTAATCTCCTCGTATCTTGCCGTCTGGCGATGGGGCAGGCTATTCAACGTCATTATGTTGTTTAGCGCAATTAAACGTGCCCAAGAGCCTCGTCGAATACGCTCATGGACAGCCTAATTTCCAGCAACTTGAACAGACGGCGTTAAGGTTTAGCGCAACGGCGAAAAGCTCGCGGGCAGGTAGGCGATGGAGTGCATGGTTCGCAGTTGCGGCCCTGAGTTTTCCGGTGGCCAAACTCCGTTAGCCACTGCGCGCATACGCACATCAAGGCGTTGCTCCAAGTTGGTGTAGGGCCAGATGTGCAGGTAGCGAGGTAGGCCGCCCGAGGTGGCGTAAAAAGCCGCATACACCGATGAGTAGTTTGCGCCAGTGCGCGCCCACACGGCTTTCGCCCAGCCATCGAGAGTCGGTTGCAGGCCGGAAGGAATCAGATCGTACTCACGCAATTCGTAGAAAGGCCCGTGGGCACCGGGAGCTAGGGGCTTGAGGAAGGGAAACAGGCAATAGTCGTCGGCCTGCATGTCGAGCAGGAACTCGCCGATACCGAAGGCATCGTCAGCCAGCAGATAACGCTCACGTTCGGCCTGGCGCAGTGCTTCACTGGGAAAGCCGCGTAGCAGAACGATGCGATTCTGCGGACCAATCTCCGAGAGCCAGCAGCCCATCAACTCCACGCCATCCAGGCTCTGCGCCAGGGCCGCTTCGATACGTGCCAGGACGACGGTCGAGGTGCGCACGCGCACGGTGAAGGTGATCAGTTCATACAAGCGCATGGGTACTCCAATCGGTCAGTAGGCCCGAACAACGGCGGGCCGCATGTTGAAGGTCAGCCATTCGGCCGAGAGGTCATCTATGTCAGGACAGCCCATCAGGTTGAGTGTACGCCGCAGTTCCTCTGCGAGCAGGTCGAGCGCACGAGCCGTGCCAGCCTCTCCCGCGACCGCGACGCCATATAGGCTGGCTCGCCCTAGCAGCACCGCATCGGCCCCCAGAGCCAGAGCCTTGACGATGTCGCTACCTCGGCGGATGCCGCCATCGAGCAGCAGTGTCAGCCGGCCACTGGCCAACGGCGCGATCAGGCGCAGGGCATCGAGTCCGCTCGCCGCGCCGTCCAACTGCCGCCCACCGTGATTGCTGATCACCAGACCATCGAGCCCGAGTGCAATGGCGCGCTCGGCATCTTCCGGGTGCAAGACTCCCTTGAGCAGCAATTGCCCGGCCCACTGATCACGTACGCAAGCCAGAGCGTCCCAATCGAGGAGCGTATCCATCTGCTCACCGATAAACTGCATCGAGCCCAGAGCCGTGCGTTCGTCTTCAGGCAGGTAAGGGTCGAGGTTACCCATCGATGGCAAGCCATGGGGCCACATCACCTGACGCAACCAACGTGGGTGGCGCAGCACCTGCAGCTTGTTGCGCAGGCTGAGCTGGCGGGGCCGCACGAAGTTGCGCCTGTCCCACTCGCGATTGCCCAGCACCATGGCATCGCAGGTCAACAACAGAGTACTGACACCGGCCGCCCTAGCACGGCCCAAGAGGCTAGCCTGAATGCGCGCATCGCGCATGGCGTAGAGCTGGAACCACAAATCGACGCCAGGCACCTGGCGAACGATCTCCTCCAGTGCGGCATTGGCCACGGTACTCAGACAGAAAGGCACGCCTCGCGCGGTCGCGGCACGCGCCAAGTGGATATCAGCATCACGGTGCAACATGCCGTTGTAGCCAGTGGGGCCAATCAGCAGCGGCAATGCAGCCGACTTGCCGAAGAGCGCGCGGGTGGTACTTGGTACATGGCAAGGCACCAACGCGCGCTGCTGCAGGCCAACTTCGGCATAGGCCTGGCGATTGCGCTGCAGGGTCAGTTCATCCTCGGCGCCGCCGGCCAGGTACTCCCAGACGAAATGGGGCAGACGCTGGCGGGCCAGTGCTGCCAACTCAGCAATGCTATGGACGCGACTCAAGTCGGTACCGCGGTAATAACGACGCATGTTTCGTTCCTCAGCGATACCTACGGTATCGTCCAACTGTAAAAAAGCTCGGGAGAGCGACCCGGGCAAAGGAGCAGGAACTCCATAAAAGGACACTAGGCGCTTGCCTCCTGCATGGCATATGGGCGATTACGGCTGATGCTGAGCAGAGTCAAGGTGGTGACCACGCTGAAGAACACCAGCATCAGCGATACCGGCCAGGCATCGCGGTAAACGGCGAACAGCGCCGTAGCAGCCAGAGGCGCCAGACCGCCGGCAAAGATCGAGGCGATCTCATGCCCCATGGCCAGGCCGGTGTAGCGCACATGGGTGGGGAACAACTCGCCCATAAGCGCCGGCTGGGTGCCTATCATCGCCGCATGGCTAAACGGCAGGCCGAGCAACAAGGCCAGGTACACCAGCAGCGGCTGGTGAGTGTCCATAAGCCAGAAGAACGGAAACGCGAATAGCGCGAGGCTCACCGAGCCGATGGCATACACCGCACGCCGGCCGATACGATCGGACAGCCAGCCCCAAAAGAGAATGCTGAAGGCCTCCACGGTCATCGCCAGCATCACCCCGATCAGCACCACCTGAGTCGACAGGCCGGTGAACTTGGCATAGGCCATGGAGAAGGACAGGAAAATGTAGGCACCACCATTCTCCGCCACCCGTAGGCCCATAGCCTGCAGTACCGCCTTGGGATGCTCGCGCAGAACCTGGAGCGCGGGCGGGTGCGTCTGAACATCATTCTTCGCGACCGCCGCCTCGAACTCGCGACTTTCCGGCAGGCGCCGGCGAATGTAGATGCCGACACCAAAGATCAAGATGCTGAGCAGGAACGGCAGGCGCCAACCCCAACTCATGAAGTCCGGTTCAGGCAGCATCTGTACCAGATAGAAAGCTACGGCGGAGAGTACGAAGCCGCCCGAAACACCCAGCTGGCTCCATGCCGCGTAGAAGCCTACTCGTTTGGCTGGGGCGTTCTCGCTGAGCATCAGCACCCCTCCCCCCCACTCACCACCCGAGGCGATGCCCTGAACGATGCGCAGAATCACCAAACAGATCGGTGCCAGATAACCGACCTGCTCGAAGGTCGGCAACAGGCCCATCAGGAAGGTCGCTCCCCCCATCATTGATAGAGTGATCACCAGGGCGTTTTTGCGGCCATGGCGGTCCCCAAGATGGCCGAATATCAGCCCACCCAACGGTCTGGCGACGAAGCCAACGGCAAAACCGGCAAAAGCACCGAGAGTGCCGATCACCGGGTCGGTGCCGGGCGGGAAGAACAACGGACCGAACACCAGAGCAGCGGCGGTACCGTAGAGAAAGAAGTCGTACCACTCCAGGGCGTTGCCGAACACCGAAGCGACGACGATGCGGCGCAGCGATCTGGGTTGTTCACGGTGAGCATGCATAGAAAACTCCACAGCGATGCTGCCCGCATACGGTTTTCGCCATAAGCGGGCAAGGGGTCGACGTCGAGTCTGCTCGCGACCTCGTAAGCCAGGGCCAGACAAAAGTAGCTTCACCTCATCTGACCGACTCGAAACAGATCGCGGACAGCCTCTTAGAAAACGTTCCAGGTGTAGGTGACGTAGACGCGGTTCTCGCTGAAGTCATTACCGAAGTCGTGCTGCTGCACCAGATAGTTCTTCCACTCCACGCCTACGCCTTTTAGCGGCCCCTCCTGCACCACGTATTTCACGGCTAGGTCGCGCTCATTCTCTGCGCCATCCGGGCGACCGGCCTGGGCGATGTCGCTGCCCTTGATGAAACGGCTACTGAAGGTCAGGCCCGGCAAGCCCAATCCGGCGAAGTTGTAGCCGTAGCCGAGCCCCCAAGAGCGTTCTTGTGGACGCATGAATGGCTGGTTGGCCCAGTTCAGCAAGTAGAACTGCGGGATGTAGCCGTTGGGTGTCGGGAAAATGCTATCGCCGAACATGCGCTGATAGACGATGCTCGCCTTGTGCCCCCCCTTAGTCAGAGTGAAGCCGCCGGAGAATGCGCGGTTATCGATCTTACCGTTCAACGCGTCACCGTCTTCCTTGTTGTTGAAGTAACGCACATCGGTACGCAGACCGAAGTCACCACCTAAGTCGGCAGTGTGGGCGAAGCCGACGTAGTGCTGTTTGTAGATGTCATGCATCACGCCATAGAAGTAGCTAGCCTGGAAGTTCTTGGTGACGTTCCAAGTAGCACCGCCGAAGTCCAGGCCTTTGTCGCTATCGAGGTTGTCGGTGGAGCCGTACTTGTAGAACTTTTCGTGGTTGGACGACTCGCGTGTAACAGCTGACCAGAAACGTCCACCGGTCAGGGTAAGACCGTCGATTTCCTTGGACTCGACCACAGCCCCCTGGAAGATAGTGTCAAGCTGACGGCTCGGGTCGTGCCAGGCGACTGGCAATTCTGGTCGCATATCACCGACCTTCAGCTCGGTCTTGGAGTACTTCATCTTTAACGTGGCACCAGCGCGGCCATAGTTGTCCGAGGCGCGGCCGCTGCCGGAATCCATAGGCAAAGAGCCGTCGTCGCCATGGGAATCCAGGCGAATAGCGTACTGCGCATCCACGTCCATACCGAACTGGATCGGCGTGTTGGTGTAGCCTGACGTGAATTGCAGGTCGAAGCCCTGGGACCAGTTGCCGACCTTGGACTGGACAGCATCGCTGGTGGTGAAGTCACGGTTCAGATAGAGATTCTTCATGTCCACCTTCAGGTGGCTGTCGTCGACCAGGTCTGCCTGTGCAGCCATCGGTGCAACGCCCCCACCGATAAAGCACAGACTTTTAAACACGCATGCAAGTGATGATTTTTGGAACACGTGACGCTCCTTTTTTTCCGGCGAGCCGGATGTTGTGGTATGAGCAGATCAACAAAAATCGATAACTTGGCAGTCAATTCACGGGGTGCTCTGAACGGCACTGTTATCCGCGAAGCAGGCAACGAAAGCCCTTCCCCGGCACGCAAGCGTCGGGGTTTTATAGGTTGGAAGCTTTTGAAGCTACGACCAATACGGCGTCAGCACAGCGCCTTGGATACCTCACAGAGCTTGTGATACGCCCGGTTGAAGTACACCAACCCCTCTTCAGCACTGCCCTCTTTGATACGCAGAACTTCGCAGTAAAAAATGCTGTGCGAACCAACTTCATGAACTTGAGCGATGCGGCAATCGAAGTTGACCAGGGCTTCCTCCATCACTGGCGAACCACTTTCCAGGGAGGTCCAGGCGGTCGCGGAAAATCGCTGATCGGAGCCGAGCTCACGATTGGCGAATACGCCTGAAATGTCCTTCAGATCTGCACTCAGTACGTTCACGCAAAGCACGCCGTTGTTCTTGAAGTGCACGTTAGAAGAGGAAGCACGGTTCATACACACCAGCAGAGTGGGTGGTGAATCGGTAACACTGCACACCGCCGAAGCAGTGAAGCCAAAACGTCCTGCCGGGCCATCGGTGGTGATCACCGAAACGGCGCCTCCGAGTCGGGACATGGCGTTGCGGAATCCGCTTACATCGACCATCGCTTTACCTCCTCAGATATCCAGAACCAGCTTTTTCGATTTGGCGCGAGAACAGCAGACCAAGATCTGGTCGTTGGCCTGCTTCTCATCCTCGGTGAGGTACACGTCGCGATGATCCGGCTCGCCTTCAAGCACATCACATAGACAGGTACCGCAGATGCCCTGCTCGCAGGAGATCTCGATCTGGATGCCGATGTCCGCCAGCGCTTCGAGGATCGTCTGCCCCTCGGCGACCTGCACCGTCTTGCCACTGCGCGCGGCGACCACCTCGAAGCTTGCACCGCTGTTGTCCACTTCAATCTGGAAGTATTCACGGTGGATATGGTCATCGGCATAGCCATGCTTCACCGACTCAGCGATCACCCAGTCCATGAATCCGGACGGGCCGCAGGTATAGACATGTACGCAGGTCTCGGCCTGGCCGAGCACGCGGTCCATGTCGAGCTTCTGCTCGGGTGCCTCATCGTCGAAATGGGTGTGAACGCGCTCGGCGAAACCGGCGCCCTGCAACTCGTCGAGAAAAGCACTGCGACTGCGCGAGCGGCCACAGTAGTGCAGTTCAAAATCCTCGCCTTTGGCATGCAGCGCATAGGCCATGGCGATCATCGGGGTGATGCCGATGCCGCCACCGATAAGGATTGAGCGGCGCGCCTCGCTTGCCAGAGGAAACAGGTTGCGCGGCGCACTGATCTGTACCTCTGCCCCTTCCAGCAACGTGTCGTGCACACTCGTGGAACCGCCGCGCGAGGCGGGGTCCCTGAGCACGCCGAGGCGGTATACAGTATTGTCCGCCGGGTCGCTGCATAGCGAGTACTGGCGCACCAGACCGGGGGAGATGTGGATATCCACATGGGCACCGGCTTCAAAGGCCGGCAGCTTGGTGCCACCAACCGGAATCAGGTCAAGAACGACGACACCGTCGCCCTGGAGCTGGCGCTTGCGCACCTGCACCGTCAAGAGCTCTTCAATCATCTCGGGCTCACCCGCATTGGACGTCAAGGTAAGAGCGCGGCCGCTGGTTCGGCCGTCGCATCATGTTTTCGTTGAAACTCAGCGCATGAACAGGCCACCATTCACGTCCCAGGTTGCCCCGGTGGTGAAATAGGCTTCTGGCCGTGCCAGTTGCACGATCAGGTCGCCGAGAAAATCCGCATCCCCCAGGCGCCCCACCGGAATATTGGCGAGCATTCCCCCCATGCGCTCCGGCGATACCGCTGTGTGCACCATGGGCGAGTCGATCGGCCCTGGCGCAACGGCATTGACCGTCACACCGCTTGCGGCCAACTCTTTGGCGAAAATCTTGGTCAGGGTGACGATGGCGCCTTTCGACGCGGCATAGTGCGCGCCGGTAGCGGTGCCACCGTTCTGCCCAGCCAGCGAAGCCATGTTGACGATGCGCCCGTAGCCGGCCGCCGCCATGTGCGTGCCAAATACCTGGCAGCCGACAAAGATGCTTCTGGTATTGAGGCTCATAACGCTGTCGAACTCTTCCGGGCTGATCTGCATGACCGGCGTGGTCATTGTCATTGCCGCATTGTTTACCAGTACCTGTAGAGCACCGAAGCGTGCCAGAGTAACGGCCAGTGCGGCCTCGAAATCGGCCTTGTTGGTAACGTCCAGTTTGAGCGCCAGCACCCGTTCACCACTGGCATCCAGTGCCTCGGCAGCAGCCTGGGCGCGTTCCAGGGAAAGGTCGCTGATAACCACTATGTAGCCAGCGGCGAACAGCCGGGCGGCAATGGCGTAGCCCAATCCTTGGGCTGCACCAGTGACCAGTGCGATCTGCTTCATAGCCGGGCCCTCAGAGGATGTAGCCGATACCCGCGAGGGTATCGTCGGAATTGATCAGCCGGATCAGCTTGCGCTGGATCTTGAAGCTCTCGCCGCTGCGTTGCAGTTCGTACACCGTGTCCGAGCTGTAGTGCTTGAGCACGTCCTTGCGGAACTCGCGCAGGTTTTGCGCACAGCGCACAGTGACAAACTCGCCGTCATTGAACAGAACGCGAAAACGCGAAATGGTGCGTACAGTACGCGGTCGCGGAGTAGTCGAAATCGACTCGCCACCGATCAGCCGCTGCACACGCAGCTCACGCATGTGCGCGTCGTCATAGGCGTAGTTCAGGCTGTTCTCGAAATCCTCTTCGCACGGGTCGATGGGGATGATGTAAGTGCCCTTCTGCGCCCACAGCGCCAACCAAGCGTCGTATTCGCTATGATCGAGCATGTCGCCTTCCTGCCAGATGAAGGCGGTGACTTCCTGAAGCAATTGCAGATTCATTTTCGCGTTCTCCGTCGGTCTGGTCGGTCAGGCCGACATCATTTTTTTCCACTGCTGGTACGCAGCGCGCATACCGGTTTCGGCTGACACGTCGCTGATCCGTCCGTCCTCGCTCGGCTTCTCGCCTGGCAGGCCTCGGTTGAGCATGATCCATAGATCTTCGCCAGCACTGGCGCCCTTCTGCACGCGCTCCCAGGCTTCGGAATCGTCCGGCGTACCGAAGCCCATCGGGCCTTGGAAGTGCTCATGCAGACGCAAGCGGTAGCGGTTGGCGGCTGCCGGGCCACCATCCATGGTGATCGCCGAGTGATGGATCTCCGTTTCGTTGACCGAGATCGGCTGCAGCACCCGGAAGAACGCCATAGAGCAGGCAACGTTAGGGAACAGATTGAGGTTGAAGCCCGAACCACCGACCGCACGGACGATGCGGCGGACCTGATTTTCCTCAATACCTTCGTCACGCAGCTCCTGGGCCAGGCTTTCAAAGCGGGTAGGAATCGGCGCATCAAGGTTGGCTTCCAAGTCGATCAGGTCAGGGATCATGACCATCACGCTGTGGCCGTTGCCGAGGTCTTCGACATAGCCTGAGCCATCAACGAAATCGAGCATGTCCATGGTCTGCTGATCCACCGAGTGCAGGAACGACTTGTGCACCAGCGGAAAGTGGTAGGCGTCCGTGGTGTTTTCCAGTTGAATCTTCCAGTTGCCGGGGAAGCGGAAGCGGTGTTCGCCCGGCACCTTGATGCCATAGCCAGCACCCTGTTTCATGAACAGATCCATCCACTTTTTAGCTGGACCGAGGAAGTCCACCAGCGGCTCGATGTCGTCCTTGAAGGTGGCAAAGACCATCCCGGCGTAGCTCTCTGTACGCAGGCTGACCAGTGGCAGTTCGCTCTTGTCCAGGCAATCGCCGTAGCTGTCAGGGTGCGGAATGCCGCGCAGAGAGCCGTCCAGGGCGTAGCCCCAACCGTGATAGGGGCAGACGAAGCTGTTGGTCTTGCCCTTCTTGTGCTCGCAGACGGTGGCACCACGGTGACGGCAGCGGTTGAGCAGCACATGGATCTGCTTCTTGCGATCACGCACGGCGATCACTGGCTGCTTGCCGATATAGGTGCTTTTGTAGCTACCAGAGTCAGGAATTTCGCTCTCGTGAGCGACCCATACCCAGGTGCTGTAGAAGATCTTTTCCATCTCGGCGTCGAACAGCTTAGCGTCGGTGTACAGCGAGGTGTGTACGCGGTCGGCCTGCACCAGTTCAGCGGGATCACATTCGAGGTTCACGACATCGATCATGTTATTCACGGTTGGCTCCTCGTCGGCGTGCTTGGCCGACTTCAAAAAGTCTTGGGTCATTGAGCGACAGGTCGGCCTGGAACGGGCAAGGCCACCTCGCTGTTCCAGGCATCCACCGGACGACTGAACAGGTTCTCGGTCTGGAAATGCGCCATGCGCCATTGCCCGTTTTCCTCGGCGAAACGCACGGTCAGCCGCGCTGCATTGAGGTGCGAAGCGCCACTGGCGAAGGTTGACGTCTGCAACATCACCCAACTGCCCGATGCGCCGCCTGTGTCGACCTCGATCAGCTCGCTGGTGAGGAAGTGCACGTTGAGGGCGAAGTGCGCCGGGGTCTTCATGTAGGTGGCGAACATCGCGCCGATTGCCTCGCGACCACGGTAACCGCCGAAGCTGTTGGCGTACTTGGCGCCCTTGCCTTCCCAGACCGCATCGGCCGTGAACAGGCCCGCCAGCTCAGTCAGTTGCGTGCTTGCATCGAGGGCATCGCACAGCACCATGTAGCGATTCATACAGGTGCGTATGGCGTGCTCGGCCTCGAAGCGCGTGAGGCGCGCTTCGAGATTGGCGATTAGGGCTTCGTTCAACATGACGGTCACGCGCGCTGGATGATCAGTTCGCGGCCAGTGCGGGCCTCGACCTTGACGTAACGCCACAGCTTGTAGGTGCCTTCACCCACCGGCGTGGTGCGGAACAGGTTGCAGGCAGCGTGCACAGTCTCGATGTCCGGCACATCGGCCAGCAGGTAAGTGGTCCAGGGGTATCCGCTGGACGGTCCGACCATGCTCTGGTCGTCGTCCATGTTGCCGAACACCGTCACGCCTGGCAGATCGTGAATGCCGTTCCACATGGCACTGAACGCGCCCCAAACTTGCAGCTGCTCCTCGCGCAGCGCATCGAAAAAATTCTGGTTGATGCCCATGCAAAATAACACGCGCAGTGGTTTTTTTTCGCTCATGATTGGCTCCAGATAAGGGTCAGAGATAGCCCGGCAGGGGCTGCTTGCCGAAGAAGATGGCGCCGGCATTCTGGTAGGTGATATCGCCCATGAAGGCATGCTGGGTAACCACCTGGGCGTCGTTCACGCACCGCGCCAACGGGCTGCTGTTGTAGACGCCGGTCATGCCCGACAGCATCTGCGCGGTGCGCGCCACCTCGGCGGCGACGCGGGTAGCATGCGTCGAAGACAGGCGTAGCAGGTTGGTTTTCTCGGCCGACAGCGGGTCACCCGCCAGCACCGTTTGCCAAGCGTCCTCGATGGAATCGAAGAAGAAAGCTCTAGCAGCACGCAGCGCAGCCTCGGCCCTAGCGATCTCGACCTGGGCCAATGGCCGGTCGGCCACCGCCGGAGCACCGGTTACCGAGATGCGCCCAGCGGCCATATCGCGCAACTCGTCCAGGGCAGCTCGGGCAACGCCAAGACCGACGACGGACAGTACCTGGGTGGCGAAGGACAGCGAGGGGTAACGGAAGAACGGCTCCTCAAGATTGGCCGCGCCGCCGCGCACGAACGTCCACTCCTCTGGAACCACCACATCCTCGACCACCAGGTCATGACTACCGGTACCGAGCAAGCCGACGGTGTCCCAAGTCTGCTCGATGCGCGCCTTGCTTTGTGGCATTACCGCCAGGCGCGGCAGATCCAGTTTGTCACCGTTTTTCGGGGCGATACCGACGCCCACCAGTGAGGCCCCCATGCAGCCGCTGGAATACTTCCAGCGGCCGTTGACCTTGAAGCCACCCGGCACGGCCTCGGCAGGTTGCGGCGGGAAGATGCCACCGGCGAAGACTACGTCGGGGCCGTTTGCGTAGACCTGCCGGATGGTATCCAAAGGCAGCGATGCCAGGTAGACCGGGCTCATACCGAAGCTGGCGACCCAGCCGGCAGAACCGTCGGCCCTGGAAATTTCTTCGACCATGGCGCAGAACTCGCCTGGCGAGCGCTCGTCACCACCGAAGCGGCGGGGCACCAGAGCACGGTAAACCCCCAGAGTCTTGAAGGCGTCAATCACGTCTTGGGCGATATAGCCAAGGCGGTCGAATTCGCCACTACGGGCACGTTTTTTGATATCGACCAACAGTGCCGCAAAGGCCTGATTGTCGGTAATAGCGGCAGACGGCGTATTGCCGGCCAGGGTGAGCGAAGTCATGACAGGATCCACGATCAGAGAAGGTTGGAATCGAGACGCCGCAACAACTCGCCAGCGACCGCCAAAAGCAGTTCGTCAGCGCCTTTGGCGGCGATGAGTTGCAGGCCGACCGGCAAACCGGATTCCCCTTCAAAGGGAATGCTCAGTGCCGGATGACCAGAAAGATTGAAAGGCCTCACGAACGCGGTCATCCCCAGCACCGCACGGGTGTCTGCCGCGTCCTCGAGACGCAATGGGTAGTCAGGCATAGTCGGCAGGACCAAAACCGCAAAGCGCTCCAGGGCAGCATCCACCTCGGCGGTAAACGTGATGCGCACTCGCTCGGCGGCGGCCAGCGCTTCATCGCTGGTCTGCCCGGCCGCCTGCAGGCGGCCGGCGACATCCGGGGCGACCAAGCCGGTATCGAGCAGATGCCCGCAGGCATTCCAGGTCTCGCGGTTGATCACCACCATGCCGGCATCATAGGCGGCCTGCATGCTATTGAGCTGTACATTGCCGAGCGTGAGGTTGGTGGCATGAAGCACGGCGTCGATAGCGCGCTGCACCTCACTCGATGCCTCCACCGAGACCACACCGAGACAAATGTCTGCGACTTCCGGTAATGGCTTGAACGAAGGATCAATGATGCGCATCGACTCAACCAGCAGGGACAAGCGGCTCGCGAAGGGGCCGACGCAATCCAGGCTGCTCTGCGCGGGCATCACCCCCCGACGATCAATGCGGCCGAACGTAGGCTTAAAGCCGAACACACCGCAACAGCACGCAGGAATGCGCACAGACCCACCGGTATCGGAGCCCAGGGAAAAATCACAGAGCCCAGCAGCGACGGCCGCCGCCGAGCCACTGGAGGAGCCGCCAGGAATACGTCCGGGATATCGCGGATTCTCGGCAGTACCGGCGTAATGGTTGATGCCGGTAGTGCCATAGGCAAGCTCGTGCAGAACGGTCTTGCCGATAACCTGGCAACCACCGTTAAACAACGCATCGACCACGGTGGCGTTCTGTGTAGCCGGGCCGACATCCTGTAGCGCCCTACTGGAGGCCCGGGTCGGATAGCCAGAGATATCGATGGTGTCCTTCACCATCACCTTCAGGCCAGTGCCCCCTACCTGCATTTGCTCGATCACCATCGTCATGCCATCTACCTTCTCGAACGTTGTTGGCGTGGCGAGCCCGAGGCCGCCGATTCGCTAAATCTAAAATCGCCACAATTACGTGAATTGTCAATTGAATTATACGTAAAAATATCTCCATCCAAATTGGTGCAAATTTCCATGAAATGCACCGGCAGCGTGCAGATTTGTAACGCTTTATAAAAAGCTGTAAACCCGTAAAAATTTATAAAAAAATAGATATAAAACAAATAGATAAGTCTATAAATCTTAAGATTCTGTAACCAAACGAGTGTTACCAGATTGATTTTTCAGTCAAAAACAAAGAACAAAAAAACACCTATTTCCAAAGAAATATTTGTCATTTTTCACCTTAAAAAATGGTGTTTTTTATATGACGTTTAACCAATAAAAATCACAAAAAAAATCACTTAAATCACTGTTTTTACTGGTGATACGAGTGCCCAAAGGCGATTGGCGATTGACGTTTTTTTTCAGTCGCGGGGGAGACGCGCGGGGTACGCGCACTGCTGGTGCAGCTCAAGTTCTGGCATGCAATCTGCAATTTCGTCGTTAGCACGCCGACTGCTGTCAGGCGGTGATGCTTTCACCGGTGAATATCACCGGGCGCATTACGAGAGGCTATGCCGATACCCCTAGGTACCGCAGCTCAGCCCGCTTATTAGCCTTGCACCCTGGAGCACGACATGCTGTTCAAGAAAGCTGTGTCCACCCTGATGTTGAGTGCGCTCTGCGCGTCGATGGCGGCTCAGGCCGATGTGAAAGTCGGTGTCATCACCTCTTCGACCGGGCCTATCGCCCTGGTCGGTATCCCGCAGAAGAACAGCGTGGCGCTCATGCCGAAAAAAGTCGGCGACCAGAACATCACTTACATTTCACTGGACGACGGCAGCGACCCGACGGCCTCGGTGAAGGCGTTCAAGAAACTGATCGACGAAGAACATGTCGACGCAATCATCGGCCCAAGTGGCTCACCCAATGCCATGGGGGTGATCCAGTTTGCCGCCGAGTCGGGTACGCCAATGCTCGCCCCTACCGGAAGTGCGGCCGTGGTGCTACCGATGACTGAGCAGAAAAAATGGGTATTCAAGACAACCCAGAACGATGACCTGATCGCCCAAGCGCTGGTCGAGCACATGGTCAAGAGCGGCGTGAAGACACTCGGCCTGATCGGCACCGCCGACCCCTATGGCGAGAACTGGGGCAAAGTCATGACTGCCCTGGCCGACAAGAACGGCATAAAAATCGTCGCCAACGAGCGCTTCCAGCGTCAGGACACATCCACCACCGGCCAGAGCCTGAAAATCCTCATGGCTAAACCCGACGCCGTACTGATCGCCGCACCGGGCAGCTCGGCAGTGATGCCGCAGACCACGCTGTTCGACCAGGGTTACAAGGGCCAGATCTACCAGACCCACGGCGCAGCCCTGCCAGCGTTCCTGCAACTGGGCGGGCGCAAGGTCGAAGGCACCATCCTTGCTGCCAGCCTGATGCTGGTGATTGATGAGGTGCCGGACGACAACCCATCCAAAAGCGTGGCACGCAAATACATCGATGATTACACCCAGCTCAATGGCCGTGAGCCGGCGACCTTCGGCGCTAATGTCTACGATGCCGGTTTGCTGCTGGAGCAGGCCATTCCAATCGCGTTGCACAAAGGCAAACCAGGTACCGCCGAGTTCCGTTCGGCACTGCGCGATGCACTGGAACAGACCCATGAGCTGGCCGGGACCCAAGGCGTTTACAACATGAGCCCCGAAGATCACAGCGGTTTCGATAAACGCGGCCGCGAGCTGATCACCGTCAAGGACGGTAAATGGGTGTTGCTCAAGTAACCCCGCAGCTATTCCTTAGCCGGTGCCTGGCATCGGCCGTACGTTAGACGCCAGACCGCTACCTGCCCCCCAGGGCCGGTACCCGCTGCGCGCGATACGAATCCTGTCATCGAAGGATGTTGCCTCAATGAATTTTCAGATAGCCATGCTGCTAGGCCAGGATGGCGTGACCAACGGTGCGATCTACGCACTGCTGGCGCTTTCCATTCTCCTAGTCTTTACCGTGACACGGATTCTGTTGATCCCCCTGGGTGAGTTCGTCACCTTCGGCGCACTGACCATGGCGGCGGTGCAAGCTGGCCAGCCAACCAAACTGGTCTGGCTGCTGCTGCTCCTGACGGTGATCGACTGCGCCTTGGATCTGCTCGGCAAATTGCGCAAAGGCCACGGCATGCGTCTGCCCAAATGGCTGGCGATCAAGCTCGCCTATGCCGTGTGCATGGTGTTGCTGGTACAGAACCTATTACTGGCAGAACTGCCCATGGCGATCCAGGCCCTGCTAGTCCTGGCCCTACTGGTGCCGATGGGCCCACAGATGTATCGCCTGTTCTTCCAGCCCATCGCCGGCGCCCACTCGCTGGTGCTGCTGATCGTCTCGATTGCCGTGCACGTAGCCATGGTCGGTGTCGGCCTGCTGCTGTTCGGCCCCGAAGGTGCACGCACTCGGCCGTTCTCCGAGGCGGGGCTGGAGCTCGGCCCGGTGACACTGAATAGCCAGACACTGTGGGTCATCGCTGTCTCGCTGGGCTTGATCGTCGGCCTGTTCCTGTTCTTCGAACGCAGCCTGTATGGCAAGGCGCTACGCGCCACCGCAGTGAACCGCATGGGTGCACGGCTGATGGGTATATCGCCGAGCCTGGCGGGTAAAACAACCTTCGCCATGGCGGCCTTCATCGGCACCCTTTCGGGGATTCTCATCGCCCCGATCACCACCCTGTATTTCGACTCCGGCTTCATCATCAGCCTGAAAGGCTTCGTTGGCGCCATCATCGGCGGCCTGGTCAGCTACCCCATCGCCGCCCTGGGCGCGCTGGCGGTCGGCCTGGTAGAAGCCTTCTCGATGTTCTGGGCCAGTAACTACAAAGAGATCATCGTGTTTACCCTAATCATCCCGTTCCTGCTCTGGCGCTCGCTGACTAGCCGTCACGTGGAGGAAGAAGAATGAAGCCGCGTCTACTCATCACCCTGCTGGTCATCCTCCTCGGCGTCGCGCCGCTGCTACTGCCGACCTTCCAGATTACCCTGCTCAACTATATAGGCCTGTATGCCCTGGTAGTGCTGGGCCTGGTCCTGCTCACCGGCGTCGGTGGCATGACCAGCTTCGGCCAAGCGGCTTTCGTCGGCCTCGGTGCGTATACCAGCGCTTATCTGACCACCGCCGAGCAACTGCCCGTCTGGCTCGCCTGGACCGCCGGCTCACCCTGGCTGTCTCTGCTGGTGGGCATCGCCCTCACCGCCTGCGTAGCCCTGCTGCTCGGTGCCATGACCCTGAAACTGTCCGGGCACTATCTGCCGCTCGGCACTATCGCCTGGGGCATTTCGCTCTACTACCTGTTTGGCACCTTGGATGGGCTGGGCAGCCAGAGCGGAATCGCCGATCTACCGTCAATCTCATTGTTCGGTCTAACGCTGGATAAGGGCGAGAAGATCTACTACCTGATCTGGGCCGTATTACTGGTCGCCATCCTGATCACCCGTAACCTGCTCAACTCCCGCGAAGGCCGAGCCATTCGCGCGCTCAAGGGTGGCCAGGTGATGGCTGAGTCGATGGGCGTGAATACGTTCCGCTCCAAGCTGGTGGTGTTCCTCATCTCCGCCCTGTTCGCCGCGGTCTCGGGATGGCTCTACGCACATACCCAGCGCTTCGTGAACCCGACGCCGTTTGGCCTGAACATGGGCATCGACTACCTGTTCATGGCGCTGATCGGTGGCGTCGCCAGCGTTTGGGGCGCGCTGCTCGGCGCCGGCATCCTGACCATGCTTAAACAGTGGCTGCAGGACTGGCTGCCGATGCTGATAGGCAGCCAGGGCAACTACGAAACTATCGTCTTCGGCCTGCTCATCGTGCTGCTAATGCAACGTGCTCCAAATGGCCTGTGGCCGCTGTTGGTGCGCCTGGTACCGGCGCGCTGGCGCCACGGTCATAACACGCCCAGGGCTGATGACCAGCCGAGCGGTCTGCCGCGCCGAGACCTGCCAGCCAGCGGCCAGTTGATCCTTAAAGCATGTAACGTGACCAAGCGCTTCGGCGGCCTGGTCGCCAACAACCAGATGAACCTGTCGATCCACACTGGAGAAATCCTCGCCCTGATCGGCCCCAACGGCGCAGGCAAGAGCACCATGTTCAACCAGCTCTCCGGGGTCGATATCCCCACCGAGGGCGAGGTGCTGTTCCTGGGCGAGAAGATCAACGGCATTCCCTCGCGGCGCATCGCCCAAATGGGCATGAGCCGCACCTTCCAGCACGTGAAACTGCTACCGACCATGAGCGTGCTGGAGAACGTCGCCATCGGCGCCCACCTGCGTGGCACCAAGGGCATCGTACCGTCGCTGCTGCACCTGGAGCGCGCCGAAGAAGCAGACTTGCTGCGTGAAGCCCGCCGCCAACTGGAGCGGGTCGGCCTCGGCGACTACCTCTATGAAGAGGCCGGCAGCCTCGCCCTTGGCCAGCAACGCATCCTGGAAATCGCCCGCGCACTGTGTACCGACCCGTGCCTGCTGCTGCTCGACGAGCCCGCCGCCGGCCTGCGTCATAAGGAGAAGCAAGCCCTCGGCGAGCTGCTGCGCAAGCTGCGGGGCGAAGGCATGGCGATCCTGCTGGTGGAGCACGACATGGACTTCGTCATGGGCCTGGTGGACCGCGTCACGGTAATGGAATTCGGCCAGAAGATCGCCGAAGGCCTACCGGACGAGGTGCAGGAAAACCCGGCGGTACTCGAAGCCTATCTCGGCGCAGCGGAGTGAAGACCATGAGCAACCAACCTCGCAACACCCTGCTCGAAGTGAAAAACCTGAGCGTGGCCTATGGCAAGGTCGAAGCGCTAAGCAATGCCAGCCTGACCGTCGGCGAAGGCCAGATCGTCACCGTGATCGGCCCCAACGGCGCCGGCAAGACCACCCTACTCTCGGCGATCATGGGCGTGCTTGGATCCAAGGGCCAGGTCAACTTCGACGGAACCCTGGAAGCCGTACCGGAAGTCGAAGTGCTGGTCGGGCGCGGTCTGGGCCTGGTGCCGGAAAAGCGCGAGCTGTTCGCCAGCATGAGCGTCGAGGACAACCTGCGCCTCGGCGGCTTCATGCGCTACCGCAGGGGCGACAAGTACCTCGACGGCACCCTCCAGGAAGTCTATAGCCTGTTCCCGCGGCTGTTCGAACGACGCAAGCAAGAGGCATTCACCCTTTCCGGCGGCGAGCGACAAATGCTCGCCGTGGGCCGGGCGCTGATGGCCAAGCCAAAACTGCTGATGCTCGACGAACCGAGCCTGGGTCTTGCGCCGCTGATCACTCGCGAGATCTTCCGCATCATCGCCGACCTGCGGCGCCAGGGTGTGTCGATCCTGCTGGTGGAACAGAACGCCCGTGCCGCACTGCGTGTTGCCGACTATGCCTACGTGCTGGAAACCGGACAGATCGCCATGCAGGGCCCGGCCGCCGAACTGGCCGATGACCAGCGGGTGATCGAGGCCTATCTCGGCATGGCCAGCAAGCACCAGGAAATGCTCGCGACCTGAGCCACCACGCGCCTGCGTTGCGGGCGCGCCCTCTTGCAAGGAGAAGCCCCATGGCTCGCTCGAAATTTCCACGCCTGTGCATTGTTGGCGCTGGCGCCATCGGCTGCACCCTGGCGGCACGCTTGGCCAGTGCAGGCCTACCGGTGAGCATGCTCGCCCGTGGCAGCACACTCGCCGCACTAAACAAAAACGGCGTACACCTGTCCGACCTGGATGGTGAGCATCACGCCCAGGTAAACGCCAGCGACGACTGCGTTTTGCTCAGCGAGCAGGACGTCGTTTTTCTCTGCGTCAAGGCACACGCTTTACCCAAGCTAGTCCCCAGCCTGGCTCCTTTGATCGGCCCACATACCACCGTAATTCCGGTCGTAAACGGCGTGCCATGGTGGTACTTCCATGGCGAGTCCGGAAGTATGGCTGGTCAACCTGTGCATGCAGTTGATCCAGGCGGAGCCCTGCTGGCATCTCTCGATCCGGCACATATTCTCGGGTGCGTAGTATTCATCACCGCAGAAACTATAGGCCCAGGACAGGCACGCTCACACAACCCGCACCTGATGATTCTTGGCGAGCCTAACAACCGCAAAAGCCAACGACTCGAAACGATCCGTCAACTGATTCAGGACACGGGTATAGAAGCCAGAGCAAGTGATCGTATCCGAGACTCGCTGTGGACCAAAATCCTCGCCAATCTGACCTCCAACCCCCTGTCGGTAATCACTGGAGCAACACTCGAAGAGCTCTATAGCGAGCCCGAGTTAACCCCTCTGGTGGGGAAAATACTTCATGAAGGGCTACTCACTGCCGCGGCTTATGGCGCACGCATTGATTTCGACCCACCAACATTCATGAAGCTTGGTGCAGGCATGGGTGCAGTAAGAACTTCGATGCTGCAGGACTATCAGCATGGGCGCGCTCTGGAACTCGCCGCTATCGGTGACGCGGTAGTCGAACTTGCAGAGCACCACGGCCTCGGCGTACCCACCACTCGCGACATTCTTTCGCTAGCGCGCTTTTTAACTCGACACCCTTCACCCAGCAGCACTGACATCGTTTCAGTCGTCGCTCCCACATCTACCCCATCAGAGGAAAGGAAAAACCCATGACCCCCCTGCTTACCCAAAAAATCGATTCACCCTGCGCCTGGCGTGGCGAAGATCTGCTGAAAGACCCTGAGCAAGCCTGGATATATCACCTATCCCCTGACACGCTTGCTGTGCTTGATCGCGCCATGGTGCAGGTTAGAGATCGTGGCCTAAAGGCTCCGAACTTCACACGTGAGGATTTCTTGATACCAGAGCTGGGCAAGGAGATCCAAAACCTTGCGAACGAATTGGAGAATGGCCGCGGCTTTCTTCTCCTTCGTGGTCTGCCAGACGAGTTCTACGGCGAAGAGGAAATGGCAATTATCTATTACGGCCTGGGCCTGCACATGGGTACTCCTGTGACTCAGAATCCACGCGCCGACCTGCTGGGCGTGGTGACCGCCGTAGGCAATTCCAAAGAGAAAACTACTCGTGTCTACGAAACTAACGCCTACTTGCCCTACCACACAGATCTGTCCGATGTAGTTGGACTCCTGTCCATACGCAAGGCCAAGCAAGGCGGACTCAGCAGCCTGGTCAGCGCTGCGACCGTCTACAACGAGATCCTGGAGAGGAACCCCCACTATCTGGCGTTGCTCTATCGCCCACTATATTTCGCACACTTGGGTAATGACCTACCGGTCCCCTCTCCGATTTTCAGCTACCACGAGGATAAGCTTAGCTGTCGTTACCTTCGTGCCTATATCGAACTCGGCCACGAACAGAGCAACGTCAAGCTCTCCGAGGTAGAAGTCCAGGCGTTGGATTTGATCGACGCCATCATTCTTGACCCAGCGATCCGTCTGGACATGATGCTGGAACCCGGCGACATGCAGTTCGCCAACAATTACGCCGTAATGCATTCGCGTAGCGACTTTGAGGATCACGACGATCCAGACCTCAAACGCCGCTTACTGCGCCTGTGGCTGAAGATCCCCAATGCACGTGCACTTGCACCGGAGTTTCCGGGTCGAAACGGATTCCATGACAACCTGCGCTTGGCTCCTTGCGCCTGAAATAACGCCATCGTGCCCTGAAAGGTGCGTCCTACTGCCCTAGAGAATCCACCATGACCGCAATGATCCAGACCCTCAAGCCCGAAACCTGTAGCGACGAAGAATGGGCGCTGCGCATCAAGCTCGCCCACTGCTACCACTTGGTCGATTACTTCGGCTGGACCGAGACCATCTTCAATCACATTTCCGCACGCCTGTCTGGCCCGGCCCACCATTATCTGGTCAATCCGTTCGGCCTGAACTACAGCGAAGTCACCCCAGCCAACCTGCTCAAGGTCGACCTGCACGGTAATAAGCTCGACGAGTCACCCTACGACGGCAACCCCGCGGGCTTCGCTCTGCACAGTGCTGTGCACGGCGCGCGCGACGATATCCAGTGCATCCTACACACCCACACCACGCCGATCTCCGCCGTGGTGCAGAAAAAGCGCGGCTTCACCCATGACGACTTCTACGGTGCACAACTTTATGGCCGCATCGGTTACCACACCTTTGAAGGCATCACCCTGTTTGAAGACGAGAAGACCCGGATGATCGAAAGCCTAGGCGACAAGCACATCCTGGTACTGCGCAACCACGGTATCGCAGTTGGCGAAAGCAGCATCGAGAAAGCCTTCTTTCTGCTCTGGACGGTGCAACGCGCCGCCGAGAACCAGTGTGCCGCTGGCGCCCTGGGCGGCGAAGACAACCCGCTCGAAGCCGGTATCGCCGAGAGGTGCGCGAACCTCACCGCCATGCTGATCCGCGAGAGTAGCTTCGCCACCAAGTTCTACGACGCCATGGTGCGCAAGATGCGCGCCGAGCGCGTGCTACCCTGGTAACCGCGAGGAATCGTGCCATGAATGCCGCCATCCACCCCAACCTCCTGCACTTCGACGAACCGCCGATATCGCGCCTCGATCCACAAGGAGTGCTGCTCAGTTGCAATGCGGCCTACCTGCGGATGTGCGGCCTGCGCGAAGACGAACTGATCGGCAAACCCCACGAGCAGATCAATGACCCGCGCATGCCCGCAGTGGTCATCGACAGCATGTGGCGTGCGCTGCGTGCCGGCGTACCTTGGACTGGCCCTGTGATGGGCCGTCACAGGCAGGGCGGGCATTACTGGCACACGCTCTATGTCGTGCCGCTGTTCGATGGCGGAGAACTCTCGGCGCTCGGCACCGTCTACCAGCCGATCAGCCGTGAAGAAATACTGGCAGCCAGTACGCTCTATGCCCGCCTCGACCGTGGTCAATCGCCGTGGGCGCCAGGCCAGCGCTACACTGCGTTGCTCGCCAGCCATGGCCTTCAACTGGGTCTTGGCCTGCTCGTTCTGGGCGCAATCATCACCGCGCAACTGCCCTTGGCCACAGGTTTGCTGGCCCTCTTCACGCTGCTGCTGGCCGGGCTGCAACCGGCCCTGCGCCAGCGCCGACTGACCCGCAAGATCCTTGGCCAGTGCCGGGAAATATACAGCGAACCGCTACTGGCGCCGCTGCATAGCAGGCACGCCGACAGCAGCGCCCTGCTAGTGATGGCCCTGAACAGCCAGCGCGCGCGGATGACTACGGTGATGTCACGCATCAGCATCAACAGCGAGGTTCTGCGCCAGCAGGCACATACTTCAGCCGAAGTGGTGGAGAACACCGCCGAACAACTGAACAGGCAGGTACGCGAGACCGAACAGACCGCCGCGGCCATCAACCAGATGAGCGCCACCGTCCAGGAGCTTTCACGCAACCTGCAGAGCACCGCCCAGGCCGCGCAGAACGCCAACCAGTTGGCCCACGACGGTGAACGCCTGTCGGACGACAGCCAGAACTCCACTCAGACCATGCGCTCTTCGGTGGAAGAAATCAGCAGCGCCGTCTGCAACCTGGCCGATGCTATCGAGTCGATCGGCGGCATCGCTAGTGTGATCCAGAGCATCGCCGAACAAACCAACCTGCTGGCCCTCAATGCCACTATCGAAGCCGCCCGCGCTGGCGAATCCGGCCGGGGCTTCGCCGTGGTCGCCGACGAAGTACGCAGCCTCGCCTCACGCACACGTGACTCGACTCATGAAATCCAGCGCTCTATCGAAAGCCTGCGTAGTGGAAGCAGCAACGCTCTGACCACCGCGAAACGTGGCGAGCAGGCCGCGCTACGTGCCAGTGCGGATGTGCAGCAAACCCGCCAGGCACTGGTGCGTATCTGCGAGGAAGTCGGCCAGATCAGCAGCATGAACCTGCAGATGGCAGCTGCCATTGAGCAGCAGGGCCAGGTCGCCGAGCAGATCAACCAGCAGATCACCGAGATTGCCGGCCTCACCGAGCGCACCAGTCAGCAGGCAGGGCGCACCACCGAGATCAGCCAGACCCTGCACCAATTGGCCGAATCGCAATTGAGTCTGGCGCAGCGTTTCCTCAAGGGCTGAGATTCGTACAACCGGATGATCGGTAAAACCTGGCAAGCACGTACAACAACCTGGCCATCAGGATCAATTTCCTGTCGCTGGCAAAGGCTTGAATAGAGCCTCATAAAGATCCCTTCGGGACATTAGCGAGGCCACCCCCATGTCCACTCAGGAATACGATTACATCGTGATAGGCGCCGGCTCGGCAGGCTGCGTGGTTGCAGCCCGGCTGATCCAGCAGAATGCCGGCAGCGTGCTACTGCTTGAGGCCGGAGGCAAGGACAGCAGCCCCTTCCATACCATGCCGGCCACCGTGGTTCAGGTTTTCCAGCAGAAGTCCTGGCCGTACATGACCGTGCCGCAGAAACACTGCAACGACCGCGAAATGATCATTGCTCAGGGCAAGGTGCTCGGCGGCGGTAGCTCGGTCAATGGGATGATCTACATCCGTGGCCAACACGAGGATTACGACGACTGGGTAAAAGACTGGAACTGCCCGGGCTGGGGTTATCGCGATGTGCTGCCCTACTTCAAGAAAGCCGAAGCCAACGAGAGCCTAAGCGGTGAATTCCACGGACAGGAAGGCCCGTTGCCGGTCAGCGAGAACCGCTATCGCCACCCAATGACCATGGCCTTCGTGCGCGCTGGCCAAGAGATGGGCCTGCCCTACGTCAACGATTTCAATGGTGCATCCCAGGAAGGTGTCGGCTTCTACCAGACCACCACGCACAATGGCGCCCGTGCCAGCACCGCGCGTACCTATCTGAAATCGGTACGCGACAACAGCAAGCTGACCGTGATCACTGACGCCCTGGCGCACAAGGTGATCGTCGAGAACGCCCGCGCTACCGGAGTAAAGTTCAGCGAGAAGGATGGCGCGCCGATAATCGCCCACGCCCGCAAGGAAGTAATTCTCAGCGCCGGCGCCTTCGGCAGCCCGAAGATTCTCATGCTCTCCGGCATCGGGCCGGAGGAACACCTTGCGGGTCTCGGCATCGAGACCTTGGTCAACCTGCCGGTGGGCAAGAACTTTCATGACCACCTTCACCTGTCGCTCAACGCCACCACCCGCAAACAGAACAGCATCCTCGGCGAAGACAAGGGCCTGCGCGGCATCAAGCACATGATCCAGTGGCTGACGTTCCGTAGCGGCCTGCTGACCAGCAACATCCTCGAAGGCGGCGGTTTCGTCGACAGCCAGGGCGTCGGCCGGCCAGACATCCAGTTCATGTTCCTGCCGGTAATGGACAACTTCGACAACACCCCCGGCGAAGCCCCACCCGCCGCCGAGCATGGTCTCACGGTCAAGGTCGGCCACCTGCGCCCCAAAGCTCGTGGCGAAGTGCGCCTGCGCAGCACTGACCCAGCCGACATGCTGCTCATCGACCCCAACTATCTGGGTGACAAAGACGACCTGCAAGGGCAGATACGTGCCGTGCAAGCCGGCCTCAAGCTGATGCAACAACCAGCGTTGAAGAGCCTGATCAAGAAGATCGTCGCGCCCGAGAATATCGACTGGCAGGACACTGCCGGCATCGAGACGTTCATACGCCAGGCGATCAAGACCGTCTACCACCCTGGCGGTACCTGTTGCCTGGGTATTGATCCGGGCAGCTCGGTGGTCGACCTGCAGATGCGCGTACATGGCGTGCCGAACCTGCGAGTGATCGACCTCTCCGTATGCCCGCAGATAGCCAGCGGCAACACCAACGCGCCGGCGATCATGCTTGGCGAACGCGGTGCCGATTTCATTCTCGGCAAGGCACCGCTGACGCTGAGCGCACCACATGAGCAAACGCTGAATCTCGATGCGGTGATTGGCACACCTCAGTCACTCGTCGGCCCCAACCGCTCCTAATCGACCTTTCCCGACCTGGCGCGCATATCGCGCCAGAGCTTTCCTACGCCCTGAAACCGGATCGAGGATCACACCATGCACTTCTTCCCGCAGCGTCATCTGATCAGCGCTATTGCACTTTCCGCACTTGTCCTTGGCCAGAATGCCCAAGCCACCGAGGGTGGTGGCGGCGCCTACGCCAATGGCAGCGAAGGTTTCATGACCGGCGCCCTGCCTCCGCCTGGCAGCTACCTGATCAGCTACAACACCTATTACACCGCCGACAAGTTTGCAAATGCGAACCCGGCGTTCGACCACTTCAAAGTCAGTACCGCCGCTACCATTCTGCGCGCCATCCATGTCACTGATAAGAAGATCCTCGGTGGCGACTGGGCGATGCACGCCTTCCTGGTTGCAGCCGATGTGGACGTCAATATGGGGGCGGGCGGCCGCCAGGATCGCGCCGGCATGGGCGACCTCATCTTCAGTCCGCTGGCGGTCGGCTGGCACGCCGGAAACTGGCACTGGATTGCAGCCGTCGACCTGTACCTACCCACCGGCCGCTACGACAAGAACGAACTGGCCAACATCGGGCGTAACTACGCCACCGTCGAGCCGCTGTTCGCCTTCACCTACCGCAACCCGCAGGGTTATGAGTTCTCGATGAAGACCATGTTTGACCACAACTACGAGAACAACGACACCAAATACCGCTCAGGCAATGAACTGCACGCCGACTTCGTCGCTGCCAAGCACTTCGGCAACTGGGGTGTGGGTATCGGTGGCTACACCTACAAACAGCTCACCGGCGACAGCGGTGACGGTGCGGTGTTCGGAGACTTCAAAGGCCGCGCCACTGCACTGGGCCCGCAACTCAGCTACACAACTGCCTCGGGCTTGAACATCCAGAGCCGCTACCAACATGAGTTCGACGTATTGAACCGTCCGGAAGGCGATAAGTTCTGGCTGAACATTGCCATCCCTCTTTGATTTTATCTGCCAGGAGTCACCCCATGAGCGACATTCAATTGCTTCCCGAAGTGCAGGCGTTCCTACAACGCCAGCACGCCCATTTCGTCGATGGCGCTTACCGCTCTAGCGCCTCCGACAAGCGTATCTCGATCATCAATCCGGCCAACGGCGAAGCCATCGCCCAAGTAACCGCCGCTGATGCATCTGACGTCGAAGCGGCCGTCAGTGCAGCACACTGCGCCTTTAAAAGCAGTTGGGCCACGACCTTGCCCTATCAGCGTGGCGTAATACTCAATCGACTGGCCGATCTGCTCGAAGCCAACAGCGAAGAACTGGCCCAGTTGGAAACCCTCTGCTCAGGCAAATCTATCCACCTATCCCGGATGTTTGAAGTCGGCCAAAGCGCGGTTTTCCTACGCTACTACGCCGGCTGGGCGACCAAGATCAACGGCGAGACGATGTCCCCCTCCTTCCCGTCGATGGCCGGCGAACAGTACACCGCCTTCACCCGTCGTGAGCCAGTGGGCGTGGTGGCCGGTATCGTGCCGTGGAATTTCTCGGTAATGATCGGCGTATGGAAAATCGCTGCCGCTCTGGTCACCGGCTGTACGCTGGTGCTCAAACCCAGTGAATTCACCCCACTGACCTTGCTGCGCCTGGCCGAACTGGCAATGGACGCGGGTGTGCCAGCGGGCGTGTTGAACATCGTCAACGGCACCGGCGAAGTCGGTGCACAACTGGTCAACCACCCGCAGGTAGCCAAGGTATCGTTCACCGGTTCGGTGCCGACCGGACTCAAGGTCGGCCAGGCCGCAATGGCCGCCAACCTCACCCGAGTGACCCTGGAACTGGGCGGCAAAAATGCTGCGGCGCTGCTGCCTGACGTCGACCTCAATGCTGCCATCGGTGGGCTGATCCAAACCGGTTATATGCATCAGGGTCAGGTCTGTGCGGCACCAGAACGGCTCTACGTACCGAGTTCACGCCTGGATGAGACCCTGGAGAAATTCAGCGCGGCACTAAAAGGCATAAGCATTGGCTCGCCTCTTGATGAGAGTGTCCAGTTCGGGCCCCTGGCCAATAAGCCGCAGTTCGACAAGATGGTGCAATTCTTCGAGCTGGCACGCCAGGAAAGCCGCATCGTCTGCGGTGGTAATGCGATTGCCCGTCCCGGTTACTTCGTTGAGCCGACCCTGGTACTCGCGGGTAACGCCAAGGATCGCATCCTGCACGAAGAAACCTTCGGCCCGTTAATGTGCGTGCTGCCTTATGACGACGTCGAAGAACTTCCCGGCCTGATGAACGACTCGCCGTTCGGCCTCACCGCAAGCATCTGGACCAACGACCTGTCCAGGGCACTGCGCCTGATCCCCCAGATTGAGGCCGGCACGGTATACATCAACATGCACACCTTCCTCGACCCTTCGGTGCCCTTCGGCGGCATTAAAGCCTCGGGCACGGGCCGCGAATTTGGCAGCGCGTTTATTGACAATTACACCGAACTCAAGTCAGTGATGATCCGCTACTGAATCGCCTCTCGGGCCGGTTTACCGGCCCTGCCCTCCCTGCTCGAAAACTCACAACACTCAACTCGTTTCTGGCACGAGGAATGCTTGAATTTTCCCGTAATTAGTCATATGTGCAAAATCAATCCAATTGCGCACCAAAACTATTAGAAATCCCTTCGAGGTGCCTTGTGAGTGTGCAAAACCTCCACGATTTCGACCACTGGAATCAGGCAGTACATGCCGTGTGTGGCCGTTTTATCACGCAACGCTCCACTCGTGCGGACAATTTCATTGGCAATATCCAGCACCATCAATTGGGTGATCTGAATCTGGCGGATATTCAGGTTAACGCCTTGTCGATCCGCCGCGAACGCGGCAGCGCAAGCCGTGGTGATGATCGCTTCTATTTTCTAGTCCTGCAGCGTGAAGGCAGCATGGCGATCAACCGTAGTGCACAAACATTCACCTTGCACCCTGGCGACATGGCCCTGCTGGACTCGGCCGAGTCCTTTGAAATGCAACCGAATGGGTTGATCGCGCAACTGTCGATCCACCTCTGCCGTGACGCCGTGGATCGGCTCCTGCCTACACACGCCTGGCGCTTCGGCAAAATCGAACAGAGCGGCCTGAGCGGACGCCTGCTCCACGGCATGTTGCAGCAGATCAGTGACGGGGAGATGAATCTGGGCGCCGGCCAATCTCATGGCGCGGCATTGCAGGACGCTCTGATCAGCTTGCTGCAGCCCTCCTTACATCCCGATGATGCGCCGAACACCGGCCGCCCCCTACGGCGACTCGCTGAGCGGATGATCAACAAAACGCTGCTGGCCCCCCCGACACCAGCTGAACTGGCCGCGATGTTGAACATCTCGGTACGCCAGCTCTACCGCCAGTTTGAACTTGATGGTGACAGCATCGGACGCTACATCCAGCGCCAACGCCTGCACTGCGCCGCCCGAGATTTGGCTCAGACCGGTGATAATGCCCTACCAATCACCACCATCGCCTACAAGTGGGGCTTTACCGACTCCGCGCACTTTTCCCGGGTATTCAAGCGCCACTACAGCATGCCGCCCAAGGATTACCGTGCAAACGTCCAAGGCGCAACCAGCGCGCACAATAACCAAGGACACCCTTGAATATTGCCATCATCGCCACCGGAGCCATGGGCTGTTTGTTCGCTTTACCTCTGGTACTTGACGGCGTGCGGGGCAGCCTGGTGGAGGTTGACACGGCCAGCATCATGGCGATCGCTGAGCACGGCCTGCATTTCGGTGAACACCAACACCAGCTCAGGCTTCCCTTTAGCGGGGAAGAAATGAAGTACTGCTTGATGGGACGCGCAGATGCCTTCCCCGAACCGGGTAAGCCCTACCGTATCGAATGGACGCAATTCCAAGGCACCGCGCCAATGGTGTAGGCGATGCTCGCTGGCACATTCGACTGTTCATCTCAGGCACCGCCTTCGCTTGATCAGGGCGCATTGTCCAGCGAACTGCCGGCTTAGCGATTGCCCAGCACATGGCCGAGGCACCGGGGCCGTTCTCGCTGTACTGAGCCGTGCAGGAGGATTCGCGTATCAAGATTCCGTCGGCGTCAACGTCTATGACTCCTAAGGCCAGATCGCCATGGTGCTGAAGCATCACGGGCAGAATCCAGCCAAGGGCATCAAGCTGGTGGAAACCGGCCTCCCTGGCTCCGAAGCGGCGCTGCTTGCCGGCCAGAATATCGATGCCTAGAAAGCGCAGCGCACGCAGGAATTCTTTCGTCTGCTCGATGCCACATGGCTTACGGCACGCTTCGATCCGGCATTGGAAAACAAGAGCTGACCATCTGTTCGGACAGATCCACACACCTGCAGCACCATTGAGCTCCCTCCGCTGGCATAGTGGCGGATGCCAAATTTAGTAGAAATGTCTATGATTGTCCGTCGACTTTCACAAAGCAGTTCCTTTCATGTCCATTCCCAAGAAACGCCGTAGCCGCTACAACCCTGCCAGCGAAGACTTTCACAAGGAAGAGTTTCCTTTTTACTGGCTGGCACGCGTGTACGGGCGCTACACCATGGCCATGGAAAAGCTGCTCAAGCGGATCGACCTGGATATCCCGCGCTGGCGAGTGCTGAACATTCTCTTCGAGAACGACGACTCTAGCATTTCGGAGATTTCCGAGCACGCCGTGGCCAAGCTTTCGACCATCACAAAAATCGTCTACCGAATGAAGGATGATGGTCTGGTGGAAACCAGCCAGAGTACCCAGGACGGCCGCGTCACTCAAGTCAGCCTGACCGCAGCAGGTCGCCAGGCGTTTTTCGACATGCACGAACTCACCGACGAGTTATTCCAAAAAAGCTTTCAGGGTCTAACCGAAGCTCAACTGCGCAAACTCAACCAGGTCTTGGCGAGCATCTTCGCCAACCTGCCGGAACACTGACCCGCTTCGAGAGCTTGCCGCACCATGCTCGCTACCGTCTACTCCAACAAAATACTAGATTCTTATTAGTCCGCCAGCACCCCCGCTCGTTCAATAACCAGACCTCCGAAGTGCTGATGCAAGCTCAAGGTCTGGTTCAGCACCCTGCGGGCGAGTCCGACGCGCAAAAAAAATGCGAACGCCACCCGGCCACAAGCCGGCTTTTTAGCCACCGAAATAATCACAAGTCGAAAACCCGCCCCAGCCCTGCGCCTACGAAAATGATGATGGCCGCAACTGGAAACCGATAAGCATCGAAACTCGATGCGTATTAGACTTTTCGTGCGATTTGCTCGTAAGCACCGAACTTGCGCAAGGAGGCATCGCGTTGATGCCACCCCAAACATACGAGCCGCTTAAAACGTCGCTTTGATTTGTAATCCCGCGGCTAGGGCATTACCCCTTTTTTGGCCGAAGAACGCGCCAGGCTCTATGTAGTATTGAAGGTCGGGACGCAGCAGCAGCCATGGTGTGACTTGCGCACCATAGTTGAGCTCAAGCATTTGCTCGCCGTTGTCGAGGTTGGTGATCATGTCGGATTGGCCAGGGTTGGTCGCGGCAGCTTCTTGTACATCTCGCGTCCGCGAGTTGAGCACGGCGCGGCCATAGCCGAAAGCGATGGTGTCTTTCGGGCGGCTGGCAAAAGGCTTTTGTTTGACCAGCCCAAGCGAGTACCAGCGGCGCATCGGCGAGGTCGCCGCGTTGCTGGTGGCCGCTTGGCCGAAGAGACGTAGCACGCTTTCAGGGTCTTGCTCATCCCTCCAGATTGCCTGATCCATCAAAACATAAGCGCCAGTGCGGTTGTTGCTTTTTTCTGTACTGCCAATTTTTTGGTAGTTAGAGGTGTCGTAGTACCAACCCACTTTGTATTGGCCGTTCAGGAAGGCGTTGTTATTGAAGATCGCTTCCAGAGGCAAAATAGCGCCAGTGGTGCCGTTGCTGGGCATAGAAAATGCCTTGGAGGAGCGAGTGTTGTATTCCGGGTTGACCTGGAACACAGCAGTTTGCAGCGTCAGCGACGGGTTGACGGTGTAACGAAACTCACTGCCCCAATGTGACGTCGGGTAGTTGCCCCAGCCACTGCCGCTGGACATGGTCAACGGATGCGCACAAAAGCCGGCACTCACAAAGTTGGCCAATATTGGCATGCCACCAAATTCGGTGCCCATCGTCATAAAACCGATTTTAGTGGTCAGGTCTGGCGAAAGCAGAGTGCGCTGATAGCTGAATTCGGTCAGTCGGGTGTATTGGCCGCCGTAGTTTTCTTGCGCTGGCAGGCGGTTGCCGAGTAGGTCTTCCGTGGCACTGTGGCCGCGACGATCGTTAATCAGTATTTGCACCAGACCAGCGTCTGGGGTGTCGAGCAGTTTACTCAGATCAAACTGAGCACCAATCCGTATCTGTTGCGCATAGCGGGTGCCGCGCTTGATCCCACCATGCAAGTTGGAAATCGTTTCAGAACTGTAGTCACCTGTCAGTTTGACCCCCTCATCGACCAACCTTTGCCGTTCACCTCCCCAGTCGCCGCTGAGTGTTGAACGGCTCATCAGGTTGGAGGTGTCCGCTCGCGCTGAGGACGGGGTCAAGACCAACAGCGACAACCCGCTGCACAGGCTGCTAGCCAGCAGGGCGCGGAAAGAAAAAAGCATTTGGGATGTGTTCCTTTACAAAAATTTTTGGGGAATAGCTCAACCACACGCTGCTGCCCAGTGGGAACTGGCCAGTTCAGGATTTTCAGGTTTAGTCATATTGAATACAGTCGTAATGGCTACTGCGTCAGCACGTATCACCCACCAGAATCCCGAGTTGAGTTGATCTCTCCTCGCGCTGTATCAAGGGTGCTGATGATCTGTTTTTTTGAAGAGCAGCCCAATCATCGCGACGTAATTTGCAAGTACCCGAAGCCGTTCGGATTTTCGCCTCACACCGCCAACATCGTCCTGAAATAACTGGACTGGCAGATGTCGCCTAGCGTGAGCTGCAACACGCAAGTGTATGCCGATGGCTGTTTGGATAAATCCAAAGGTTTGAGAAATATTGTTAGTGAGACAGTAACAATCTAACGGCAATACGAATCCTGGCCTGCGATGAACAGGACACTCTGCGCAAGCCACATACTATTCAAAAAATCGTGTTCAAGAGAGGAAATGGGTCGGCAATAACTACCGTTACTGCCGATTATTACTGTTTCACCAACAATATTTCTCAAACCTTTGGATTTATCCAAACAGCCATCGGCCTATAATAAGCTCCGCTTTTCCAAACAGAGCCAGCAGGGTCCAAGCAAACAAACCACCCACGTTTCGTAGAGTTTTCAGCTATACCCACTCAGACTGAACTGCAGCATTGACCCTATTTGAACAGCAAAACTCGTTGTTAGACTGCTGGATTGAAACGAGATAGCGCCGACACCCGCGCCCAAAATGCATCGACGGCAATACGCTCCGCGAATCTCCAGTGCTCGCTTGCTACCAGCAGGACAGTGCGTCGGGATCCGACACAAGTCACGCCCAGCCAATCACGGGTCGGACTGAACATTCGGCCAAGCTGTTCGCACACAGTGCGAGCAGTTTCGTATTCACCATCAGAGCATTCACACACATGACGGATGACAATCGATCTCTAACGGGAAGGCGTTCAATGAGTAATACCGCGAGGGTGCTATTTTCCCTGCTTGTTTTTATCGTATCGCTGGCTTTGATTTATGGTGGGTTCAAGCTGGTTGCGCTGAGCGGTTCAAGTTACTACTTGATTGCAGGTGTTGCTTATTTGGTTCTGGCGGCACTTTTTCTTTTCCGTAAACAGATCGGCATTACCCTCTCCGTCATCATCTTCCTGGCGACCTGTGTCTGGGCGTTTTACGAAGTCGGTCAGTTCAGTTACTGGGAACTGCTTCCGCGCCTGGTCGTTCCGGCCATTATCCTGACCCTCAGTCTGTGGGTGGGCGCAGCTTTTCCAACGACGCCCCTGAGCACACGGCGCTTGTCTAACCGATTCGGGTTTGCCGTATTTCTTGCGCTGATCGCGACATTTATTGCCGCGTTTTACCCGCACGGCGCAATCTCGAATCCTGTCGCCGTTGCTGCCTCTTCCGGGTCAAAGGAGCCTTCCACCGGCCCTGAGAACTGGGAGTTCTTTGGCCGCAATGCGTCGGGAACCCGATTCGCTCCTTATACGCAAATAACGCCGGAAAACGTCAAGGATCTGCAAGTTGCCTGGACCTACAGAACAGGCCGTAGAACCACGGGCGCTGGTGCGGGCGTAGACGAAAACACGCCTCTGCAAATTGGCAACGTTTTGTATTCATGCACGCCGGAGAACCTGGTGACCGCTCTTGACGGCGATACCGGGAACGCAATTTGGAAATTCGATCCTCATGCCAAAAGCGCAGAGCACGTTACTTGCCGTGGCGTGGGCTATTACGACATTGATAAAGACGACAGTCTGAGCGCGACAGTCAAGGCGTCATATAGCAGCCAACAGCAATGCCGTCAGCGTATTCTGGTGTCATCGGTAGATGCCCGTTTATTTGCGCTTGATGCACATACGGGTGCCATTTGCCCGAATTTCGGCGACAACGGCTATGTCGACCTCAAGAAAGGCATGGGCCCGACGGAAGACAGCAAGCGCTATCACCCGACCTCTCTGCCTGTTGTCATGGGCCATCTCACCGTGGTTGGTGGCTGGGTACGAGATATTGTCGCAGGTGAGCCTTCCGGTGCTGTGCGTGCATTCGATGTCCTGACGGGTTCGTTGGTATGGGCATGGGACGTTGGCGCGCCAGAGGGCGAAGATACAACTGCCCCCGACCATCAGTTTGCGCTTGAAACCCCTAACGTATGGACTGTTCCTACCTACGATAAGGAGTTGAACCTGGTCTACCTGCCGACTGGCAATGGCCCGCCAGACTATTGGGGCGGTGATCGCAATCAGGCTAAAGAAAAGTTTGGTGCGGCCGTCGTCGCAGTTGACGCCTCGACCGGCAAGGTCAAATGGGTTTACCAGATGGTTCATCATGATGTCTGGGACTATGACCTGCCTTCACAGCCAGTCCTCTACGACATCAAGAATGCCGAGGGCGTAAAAACTCCGGTCTTGATTCAGACCACCAAGACCGGTCACATCTTTGTGCTGGATCGCCGCACAGGCAAGCCGGTCACAGAAGTTCAGGAGCGTCCGGTCCCTACCTCGCCAGCGGCAGAAGGCGAGCACCTGTCGCCTACGCAACCCTACTCGGCGGGCATGCCGATCATTGGTGCCGATCCACTGACTGAGAAGTCCATGTGGGGTGTGACCACCTTCGACCAGATGTATTGCCGGATCATGTTCAAGGACTCCGTCTACGTCGGGCCGTTTACTCCTCCAACGGAAAAGCCGTATATCGAATGGCCTAGTCTGTTGGGCGGCATGAACTGGGGCGGCATCTCCATTGACGAGAACACAGGCATGATGTTCGTCAATGACATGCGCATGCCGCTGCGGATGTCGTTGGTTACTCGGGAAAATACCAAGAAGTTCAAAGTGTCGACCGATGAAGTTCCTGGCTTCATGGGTACGATTCGTCCGCAAGTCGCTGGCATCTATGGCGGTGTGAAAATCGACATACTTCAGTCTCCACTGGGTGTGCCATGTAACAACCCACCCTTTGGCAGCATGAGTGCTATCGATCTCAATACTCAGAAACTGGTCTGGCAGGTTCCAATGGGTACCGTCCAGGATACCGGCCCTCTGGGTATTAAAACGCACATGCAGATACCTCTGGGCATGCCGACACTTGGCGGCCCAACTTCGACGGCGTCTGGCTTGGTGTTCTTTGCTGGTACCCAGGATTACTACTTGCGTGCGCTCGACTCGGCAACAGGTAAAGAGGTCTGGAAGGCTCGCTTGCCGGTGGGTGCGGTTGCGGCCCCCCTCATCTATATGTCACCGACCACCGGGAAGCAGTACGTGGTCATCTCCGCGGGAGGCATGAGCCATTCACCTGACGTAGGTGACTACATCATTGCTTATGCATTGCCGGATCGTATTACCAAGAAATAAGGCTTCAGTTAAAGCCTGCTTATAAAATAATCCCCAGTTATGGGGATTATTTTTGTCTGCTAAACGTTGCTCACCACACAGCCAACAAGCGAATGGGGCGTATGCGTCCGGCCAAGTCATCTACCCAGCCCCGCAACGCCAAGACATGGTGTGCCCTTAAATTTAAGTGGGCACCAGTTCTAGCCTTTTAAGCGGGTATTTCATGCAGCCAACGCGCCGTTCCTATTCCAAATCCTTC